>DATJMA010000163.1:0-134281 GCA_035509055.1 Bryobacteraceae bacterium
TATGCCTGCTGCTGCTGATTGCCTGCGCGAACGTGGCGAACCTGCTGATGGTGCGATCCTCGCTGCGCTCACGGGAGCTGGCGGTACGGGCGGCGCTCGGCGGAAGCCGGCGGCGGCTCGCCGGCCAGATGCTGGCGGAGGCGCTGCTGTTTTCAGGGCTGGGCACGCTGGCGGGCATTGCGTTGGCTTGGGCGGGCACGCGCGGATTCCTGGCTATCGCGCCAGTGAACTTACCGCGTGTCGAATCGGCAGGCGTCGATTGGCGCGTGCTCATGTTCGCGGCCGCCGCGGGATTGGCTTCCGCGGCAATTTTCGGCGTGCTGCCGGCGCTCGGCGCCACCCGGCCCGATCTCATGCAAGCGCTCCGCGGCAGCGGGCACAATTCGCGGCTGGCTGGCGGCCACTGGCTGCGGTCGGGCGCCGTCATAGTGGAGGTAACGCTGTCGTTCGTGCTGCTGGCGGGTTCCGGTCTGCTGTTGCGCACGTTCGTGGCACTGCGGCACGTGGATCCGGGGTACGATTCCCACGGCCTGCTCACGTTTTTCCTCACCCGGGAGTGGCCGATCGACAAGCAGGAAGGGCGCCTCGAACTGCTGCGTGAAATACAGGCGCGGCTCGCGGCCATAGCCGGAGTCCGCGGCGCCACCGCGGCGCTCGCGCTGCCCCTCGCCGGCGGTCCGAGGCCAAAGGCATCGGCTACGACTCCCGGGCCGGACGCGCCGGACACCGGGGACGCCGATAACCAGCAGGTAATGCCGGGCTACTTCGAAACGCTACGCACGCCGTTGCTCGCCGGGCGGACCTTTACCGAGGCCGACAACGCTCCCGGAAGAAACCTCGTGGTAATCGACGAACTGTTCGCGGAAAGCGCGTTCCCTGGCGTCTCTCCTATCGGACGGCGAATCCGAACGCCGGATCCGGAGCATCCGTGGGTCGAAATCATCGGGGTGGTGGGCCATCAGCGGCTGGCGTCGCTGGCCGATCGCGGCCGCGCCACGGTCTATTTTTCGGACGGCTTTTGGGGCGTCGGAGTTTCGCGCTACTGGATTTTGCGGACCGGCGGCGATCCGGCGCGATATGCCGGGACGGTGCGCCGCGAGTTGACGAAAGTCGATCGCGGTCTGGTGATGACAAAAGTGCAGACCATGGATGCGCTGGTGGCGCAGGATCAGTCCAGCACGCGGCTGTCGCTGTTTCTGATGGCGGGGTTCGCGGCAATCGGCCTCCTGTTGGCAGCCGTCGGACTCTATGGAGTGCTCGCGACGGCGGTGCGCCAGCGAACGGCGGAGATCGGCGTGCGCGTAGCGCTAGGCGCGACGCCCGCGGGAATTTTCCAAATGGTGGTGGGCCACGGACTGCGGCTCACGCTCGCCGGCCTGGCCTTGGGATTAGCGGCGGCACTTGCCCTGACGCGGCTGATCGCCTCGATGCTGGTGGGAGTGAAGGCGGGCGATCCGCTCACCTTCGCGGCGATGGCGGCGATTTTCTTCGCGGTCGCGGCCATAGCGTCGTGGATACCCGCGTCGCGCGCCGCGTCGCTCGATGCCATCGAGGCGCTGCGCGAAGAGTGATCGCAGCGATGGATTGGCGGCCGGGTGCATGGTGACCGGGGCGTACGTGTCGGCGGGTTGGCCGCGAAAGATGCCGTCAAACTGCTTTGCCGTCACTCCCACGATCTCGAGTGGCCGATCGCCTTGACGTCGCCGGCGAAACGCCGCTGCCAGTAGGCGAGGAAAGCACCACCACCGGCGATCCACCGGCGTGATCATCGTCCGCCGGGTGATAAGCCGTCCCACCGCCGCGCCGGTTCCGAGAAGAAAGTAGTTCGCGGTGACATACGCCGTGTGTCCCGCTTCGGCTGCCGAAGCGCCTTCTGGTCGCAGCCCGCAGATCTGCGGATAGCTGCTGGCGATGAGTCCGCTGAATACACTGTTGCGGTCGCGGTATTGGCGCTAGAACGGATAAGAACCGGCTCTCCCGCCGGCAACATGCACCAGGGACGCCCGCCGCGCGCCGGAACCGGCCACAGCAGAAGCTGGTTCCAGGCTGAAGATGGCCGTATGGAGGCCGACACCCAGCGCCAGCGACGCCCCCGCCACGGCGGTGAGCGCATCAGGCGCAGCGCATAACGGCTGTCGCCATCCCAAATTGCCATGCTTCAGGCTGCCGCGTTCCCCGGCCCTAGACAAGGGGCTTCCGCGTGCGATTCGTAATATACTGCGGACAGAATGCCTTTCACCAACTCAGTCAACCGCCGTCGATTTGTCGGCGCGACTATCGCCACGGCGGCATCGTATAACCGGATTCTGGGAGCCAACGAGCGCGTCCGCATCGGCGCGATCGGGACCGGATCGCGCGGCCAGTTTCTTCTGAACGCCCTGAATCAGGCGGCATCGGCCGATATCGTGGCCATTTGCGACGTGTACCAGCCGCACCTCGTCACCACCAAGGCGGCGCACGCGCCGAATGCCGATGAATACGGCGACCATCGCGCGGTGCTCGACCGTAAAGATGTGGACGGCGTCATCATCGCCACGCCCGATCACTGGCACGTGCGGATTCTGACCGACGCCGTTCAGGCGGGCAAAGATGCGTACTGCGAAAAGCCGGTGACCCACACCCTGGAAGAGGGCGATCCCATCATCGCGGCGGTACGCGACTCCAAACGCGTGGTACAGATCGGATTGCAGCAGCGAAGCTGGGACCATTTCGCGCAGGCGCGCGACGAAATCAACAACGGACGATTGGGGCAGGTGACGTTCATCCGCACGTATTGGTATCAGAATCATCTGAACGCGGCGCGCGCCGGCAATTTCGACGAGAGCAAGCTCGATTGGAAGCGATTTCTGGGGAATGCCGCCGACCGGCCCTTCGATGCCGATCAGTACGCCAACTGGCGCTGGTATTGGGATTTCGGCAGCGGCGCCATGACCGATCTGTTTGTCCATTGGGTGGACGTGGCGCACTGGATCATGGGGGTCGATATGCCTTCGCGTGCGTCGGCGAACGGGCTCACGGCGGTGCTCAAGCAGCGGCAGACGCCGGACACCATGAGCGCGGCGCTATCGTATCCGGGCCACGGGATCGTGGAATTCGATTGCGCGCTGCTCGGTTATATCGAAGGCGGCGGGTTGATGATTCGCGGCACCAAAGCCGCTATGCGGCTGTGGCGCGGCGGATTTTCGGTGTACCAGGAATTTCCGCGCTACAGCGAAGATCCGCAGCCCGCGGACCCGATCATGGCTGTGAAGGCCACCGGCGATGGCACGGTCACGCACATGAAGAACTTCCTGGACTGCATGGCCTCGCGCAATACTCCCAACGCCCCGATTGAAGTCGGAGTGTCGGCCGCGCGCGCCGGGCACGTGGCGAACCTTGCCATGCGCGGCAATGGCGTTTGGAACGCGTAGCGGACGGGATTCAACTCGCGCACCCTTTTCCCAGGATTGCGTTGGATTCAATTTGAATATCTACCACGTTGATCCGGCCGTCACCATTCAGATCGTCGCTGAGTGGGAAGGCGCCGAGAACTTCTGTAATGATTCGCTGCATGTCCTGGACGTTGATCGACCCGTCGCCATTCAGGTCGCAGGGCGCTATTGCGGCGCCAACCGATTGCACAAGAGAGCCGGAGTTAGCGTTAAAATTGCCGTCGCCACTATATGCCGCGGTAATGGTGTGACTTCCGGCCGCCAGCGCCGATGTGGCGAGGGTAGCGATACCGTTTGCGTTGAGGGTGACGGAACCCAGCGGGTTGGAGCCATCGGCGAATGCGACCATTCCCGTAGTCACCAATGCAATATTGGTTGGAACTACGGAGGCGGTGAAGGTGATTGATTGCCTGGCGACGGATGGGTTCGCCGAACTGATGAGCTTGACGGTAGGTGTATCTTTGTTCACGGTGAGGGTGGTAGAGCCGCTGATGCCGCTGATATTCGAGTTGCCGGGGTAAGTGACAGCTATGGTCCGGCTGCCCACCGCCAGGCCGTTCCCATAGACATTGGAGCCCGCGCCGTTAGCCAGCGGCCCACAGCCGGCGTTGGAGCCATCTATCGTCAGCGTGCAACTACCGGATAGCACCGCGAGGCTGGGCGCTACTGCAGTGAAGGTATACCGAACGGTCACCTGCTGCCCATAATATGCGGGATTGGGTGTGACCGAAAGGTTCACCGCGCTGCTCGCCTGGTTTACCACCTGGACAATGGCATCGGTGCTGGCAACAGGTAAGTAGTTTGTGTCACCGGCATATAAGTTGCTTAGGAAATAGGTGCCCACGTCAAAGACGGGCGCGGGACTGGCGGTGGCGACTCCATTGAGCAACGTGCCCGTCGCGATGGTCGGACCGTCGGCATAGAAGTACACCGTGCCGGTCGGCGCCAAACCCACCATCGTGCCGGAACCACTCCAAGTGACGCTGCCGGTCAAAGACAAAGGTTGCCCGTAGACTGCGGGGTTGGGCGATGAAAAGACCTTCACACTGGGACCGTCTTGAGCTATCTGAACTGCGTAGCTCGATTGGGTGGTGCTTGGATTGTGGAAAGCATCGCCGGAGTAGCCCGCGGTTATCGTGTCGGTTCCGGGCGGGAGCGCCAAAGTAAAAGAGATCGTCCCGCTCGTGAGGGTTCCACTCGCGAACGGGCTGGAATTGCAGTAGATCGTGACAGTGCCGGCTGGTGTGAATGCCCCGCCTGTTACAGAAATCGTCGCCTTGGTAGCTCCGCCATATATCAAGCTTGCATCGAAGTCGTTAAAGGAAATTGTGGTATCTGCCTTGGCGCCGATACGCGCCTCCCATGATCGCGCGCGGGCAGTGACGTAAAAAGGGGGGCGCTCGTTAGTGGGTAATTCCTGCACGAATTTGCCGTCGTTATCGGCGGTAGCTTCGACCTCCGGTTCAGCGGCGATGCGGACCCTTTCGCCGGGCTGCCAGCCGGCGCCTGCCACAGTCGGGACCGTGGCGTTCTGGCGGAATTCTAACGTCGGGAACTGAAATGTTTCGCCTTTGCCGACTGGAGGCGCCATCCGGGTCTGCCCGGTCCAGGGAGTGTAGATTTCGGTTGACGATCGATCGGCAAATAGCACCTCGTTGTTGTCCGGCAAAAGAACCGCGATGTGTCCGCTGAGTTGCCGGATCAAGTTGCCCGCGGGCGTAAAGGACTGCTGTTCCGGATCGTACACCTCCATAGAAGTGAGTCCGCGGCCGCCGGCGATCAGCACGTTGCCATCTAGTAATTTGGTGGCGGTGTGATCGAAACGGGGAACGGTGAGAAAACCGGCGGGGTGAACGTCGCCGGTGGCGGGATCGAATAAGTCTGCCGAATTCAGTGCTTCCACTCCGTCCCAACCACCGCAGAGCAGGACGAGGCCGGTGTCCAGCAGAGCCGCGGCGTGGTGCGAGCGGATTTCGGATAGTTGGCCGGAGACTGGAGCCCAGGCGTCCCGGCCGGGGTCGTAGATCTCGAGGGAGCGCGTGCCTCCTCCGGCAATCAGCACGCGGCCGTCAGGAAGGAGCGTGGCGGTGTGTCCATCGCGCCGCTCACGCATGGGGGCGGCGGGGGACCAGGCGCCGCTGGCAGGATCGTATATCTTCGTTTGGCCGCCCGTCTGGAAAAGCCGACCGTCGTGCAAGACTACGCACGGCCCTTGACAGGAGTCCAGCGGCGGAGTCCATACGCCTGGCGTTTGCGAGGCGCCTGCAGTTGCCACGAAAATGAGGATGGCGAACCTGATCCAACAAGCCTAACGGGAAGCTTTTCGATCCGCTAGAGCATGAACATGCGCCCCTTCCTCTACGCTGGTGGCGCCTGGGAGATCGATCGCGCCTTCCGGACCCGCTTTCCTAATTCTTCGATGCGGTGAAGCATTTCCCGGCGGGCTTGCGAATATGCGTTCACGTCGCGCGCGCCGGACATCGCGCACTCGATGCAGACCGCCTCGCAAGCGACGAATTCGGCGGCCGCCTGAGCCACCTCCCCGGCAATGGAAGCGGGAATCGAGCAGACACCGTTGGCATCGGCGTGCAGGAGATTGCCGGGGCGGACTTCGAGGCCGCCCACGCGCACCGGTTGATGCACGGAGGTGATGTGACTGTAGGCGTGCGAGCAGACCACGCCATTGCTGAAGGCGGCGAATCCCAGCCGGCGAACCTCTTCGAGATCCCGCGCCGGACCGCTGGTGACGATAGCCGCCGCGCCGAAGCACCGGTAACTGGCGCACATGACTTCGCCGAATGTGGCGCCCACGGCCGGGTCGTCGCGGGCGGGCCACGTAGCGAATCTCGCCATGCGAGGCAACGGGGTCTGGAACGCCTGGCGCGGTCAAACAGATTCAAGGGAGTTTCAGGGTGTCGATGATGGGGTCGAGACGGCGGCGTACCGTGTCCAATTCGGATTTCGGCGCCTGGATGAAAACCAGCGCGGAAGCATTATCCCCACTCACCCAGGTTAAGTACTCGACCCATTTCGCGTCTTCGAGGGTGTAATCGGCGATGCAGCTCACCGCCGGCCTTCCGCCCACCTTGCGGCGGACTACGCTGCCGGGCCTGATCTGGTAATCCGTCCACCCTGCCGCGATGCGCTGGGCGGCCTTGTCGTCGGCCTTCGTGAGCAACAGACGGTAGGCGGCTTCTTCGGAGTGCGTTGCGCTGGCGGCGATGCGGAAGTACAGCGAGCCGGCGCGGGTACTCTGGTCGTCGAACACTTGGGCAGTGGTTTCGTGGTCGCCCCAACGAAACGCTCTGCCCACCTTCCAGCGCGGTGGCACGGCGACGGAGACGGCGAATTCGGGATCTTTGAATTCGACTGGCCCGTTCCCGCCGGCCGCAGCGGCTTTAAAGTCGAATGTTTCGCCAGAAGCCTGGAGAGGGGGATTTGCCATCGCGGCGGTGGTCTTTTCCACGAAGAGTATTCCGTCCGCGAGATCCGGCACGACCTGCGGTACGAGATAGGAAGCTGCCGTATCGTCAGAGAAGATCGCGCCGATACTGCGAGTCGCGTGCGTGGCGTGGAACCAATCCGCTACCGGTCCGGATTTTGGCAGTGCCCGCAGATCGAGAGCAAACAGCGGGATGCCGGCGGAAGCGAGGGTGGCGTCCAGGCTGCCGGCGGGCGCGGGTGGAACGGTGAAATTCTTCAAACCGGCTGACCGCTCCACCGCCCGGAAGGAGCCCTGGTTGAAAGCGAATCCGAAGATCGCCATCTGGCTTCCGTACATCCGGCGAAGCGCGGATCCCATGCTGCCCGGGGAGGTCTCCACGTGGCCGTTGTGCGCCCAGATGACCATCCTGGCGTCGGGCAATTGATCGAGAATCCACCTTATGTTGGCCGCCATGCTGTCGTCGCGCGTCACCTGGCCGGCGCGCATCTGCATGCACTCTAAAACCACACGCGCGTTCTGAATAGCCCATTCAATATCCGCCTTCGCCGAGCCGTGCGCCGCGTACTGCTCCCGCGACCCTTTGAGGTGTTCTAGCACTTCGGCCCACTCGGCCGCGGCCACCTTGGGATCCACGGCGTTCGCGGCGGCCGGAGTAGCGCGCGAAGAGATCCGCAGACTTTGCTTTCCGCCATGCGCCGCCTGATCGTCGAGGCCCGTGGCATACGCTGGGACGGCGGGATAGAGGCCCTTCAGCTTAGGCCCTTCGAAGCTGAAATCGAACTCGTCGCCGGGATATGGCTGGCCATCGATTTCGATTTTCAAGTCGTCGAACCACGCCGTACCCGAGCCTGCCAGAAGTGTTCCGAAGTAGATGGCCCTGGTTTGCTCGGGAATCGAAATGGTCAGGTCATAGGGCGTCCAATCCGTAGTGCCTTTGGGCGCGGCGGCCGCGAGATCTTTGAATGCCAGCGGCCCTTTGTCGCCATCAGCCCGCCACCAGAAACCGGCGTACTGCAAAACATTTTCCGTCTTGATATAGCCGCTGAACCGGATGGTCTTGCCGGCGGCTTTCGCGACTGGAAACGTGCCGTTCGCGGTGCCGAAGGGAGCCGATTGCGCCGCCGCCGGCGCGCGCGCCAACTCGGACGCGTGAGCCAGGACGGAAGCGTAGCCGGAATCGGCTTTGGCGACGAAATCACGGACGATCGTGTTGGCGACGTCCGGCGTCTGCATGTCGAAGCCGGTGAACTGGATGCGCCCCTTGCCCGACTGATTGAACTGGCGCATCCATAAGACCATGTCGAGGACCTCCTTGGTATCCCAGGTCCAGAAGTACATGCCGTGAATCAGGGCGGCGGGATCGCCCTTGCCGTTCAGGACGAAATCGTTCAGCCGGTACGCTTCCGGCATATTGGCTTCGATGGAAAAGATCGAGAAGCCCATTTCCGTGGCGAGGAACTCGAGCATGCGGTGCTTGAGTTGGAAAAACTCGCGCGTGCCGTGAGTGGCCTCGCCAAGCGAGACGATGCGGGCGTTGCCGACCGCCTGCTTTAGCGGTTCCATATCTTTGAATCCGTGCCCGGCTGCGGGGGTGGTGAGCGGGACCGCGTGGCTGGCGATCCACTCTTCGACCGGTTTGGTCTCTTGTGCCGCGGCCGGCCATATCAGGGCGGCGAGAAGTACGGATACTCTCATTGGATTGCTGTGCACGATGGTATTGCAAATCGGCGCCGGGCGCATGCGGGTATCATTTGCGCAGCCGCTTTCCTAATTCTTCGATGCGGTGAAGCATTTCCCGGCGGGCTTGCGAATATGCGTTCACGTCGCGCGCGCCGGACATCGCGCACTCGATGCAGACCGCCTCGCAAGCGACGAATTCGGCGGCCGCTTGAGCCACTTCTCCGGCAATGGAATCGGGAATCGAGCAGACGCCGTTGGCGTCGGCATGCAGGAGATCGGCGGGACGGACTTCGAGGCCGCCCACGCGCACAGGATGATGGACAGACGTGATGTGACTGTAGGCGTGCGAGCAGACCACCCCATTGCTGAAGGCGGCGAATCCCAGCCGGCGAACCTGATCGAGATCCCGCGCCGGACCGCTGGTGACGATAGCCGCGGCGCCGAAGCACCGGTAACTGGCGCACATGACTTCGCCGAATGTGGCGCCTACGGCCGGGTCGTCCAAGTCCTGAAAAACCACGATCGCCGGTCCCGGGAGTTCGGCAAAGCGGGCAATCTGTTCATCGAGGCCGCTGTAAACATCGCCCTCCGCGCGGGGCCAGGCGGTGCGCATCGTGGCCGTCGAAGCATAGCCCACGACAGGCGGCATCTCGGGAAAACAGGCGCGAATGCGGGCGTCCATGTATCCGCTGTTGCGCGGGCGAACCTGAAAGAGCTCGATGACGTTGGAGATGGTGGGAGTATCGTATTGAGCGAGAATCTGGAGATCCGAGGCGGAAGCGGGCATACACTCCAGGATACCCGCCAATGCCGCGGGGCAGAGTGAAGTCTGCCCCACGGAATCCTTTATTACCTGCGGAATCCGAACGTTACCGGCAGGTAATCGGTGTGATAGCCGGCGCCGCTGTTAATTCGGACGTAGTAGTGGCCTCGGCGAAGAACCGGCCGCCCCACTTACTGCCGAAAGCAATTCCGGCACCGGCATCGATGCCGGGCTTATTGACCGAATAACTACCGACAACCACGTTGGCGCTGTACACGCCGGGATAAAAACCGAAGAATGGGTTGCCGAACGTCCCAGTCACCAGAGTCGGATTGGTGAATTGTGTCTGCTCGTGGAAGTACCCTCCGCCGCCGGTCACATAGAGATCCACACGGCTCTTAGGTGTCAGGTGAACGATGGGGTCGAGCGTGAGTGAGAATACTCTCACGGTGCCGCCGCCGACGCCGTAACTTCCCAGCGTGGTGGAATTGATACCCATGTTATCGAAACCGAAATCCAGCATGGCGCCAACCCAGGGCACGAAGTTATAACCTACGCCCGCGCGAATGTTATAACCCGTGTCGAGGCTGCTGCCGGTGTTGCCGGCCGGTGTGGTAAATCCCGCACCGGCGTCGAACGCGAAATGAGGAAACTCCTGAGCGCTCCCGGTTGTGACGAATGCCGCGAAAAGGCCCGCCATCAAGAAATGTTTCGCTGCGATTACTCTCATTTACCAAGCGAATCGCCAAATCTGGCGTGCCTGAAAAGGTGCAAACGCGCTTCCACGGTACGAAAGCTTTCGCGAACAGCTTGCTGCCAGGGACTGTTTCACGCAGAAAAAATTTGCGGCGAGACTGGGCTGCGAAGCTATCTCTCGATTCCCAGCGAATCGGCGACCCGGACGAGTGTTTTCACCAGCCGGTCCACGTGAGATTCCGTGTGCGCCGCGGTCACGGAGATGCGCAAGAGGTTCTGCGCGGCGGCGGGTCGGAGCACCGGGTTGATGTAGATGCCCTCGTGCAGAAGCTCTTTGCAGAGCCGGCAAAGGTCCAGCTCTTTTTCGATCACCACGGGGACGATCGCGGTTTCGCCGGGCAGGACGTCAAACCCGCGGGTGCGCAGTTCTTCGCGCAGAAGGCCGGCGACACGCAGCAGGTGTGTGCGCCGCTGCGGTTCCTTTCTCATGATCTGGAGGGCCGCGGCCACCGCCGCGACAGAGGCGGCGGGAAGGCTGGCGGAAAACACGAATGGCCGGGCCGTGTGCTTCAAATAATCCACTACGGCGCGTTCCGCGGCAATGAATCCGCCCACCGATGCGAGCGATTTGCTGAACGTGCCCATTACGATATCGACATCGTCCAGCACGCCGAGGTGTTCCGCGGCGCCGGCGCCGGTGGCTCCCAGCACGCCGATGCCGTGCGCTTCATCGACATACACCCTGGCGCCGTAGGGCTTGGCGAGTTTGAGAATTGCCGGCAGGTCGGCAATGTCGCCTTCCATGCTGAACACGCCTTCGGAGACGATGAAAATTTTATCTTCGGGCGGGCAGTTCTCCAGGCAGCGTTCGAAATGGTCCAGGTCGTTATGGCGGAACCGCATGGTGCGCGCTGGAGACCGCAGCGCGCCTTCCACCAGGCTGGCATGCAGGTTGTGGTCGCAAATCATGACGTCGCCCTTTTCGGTGAGGGCCGAAAGGGTGGCGTAATTGGCCTGGAAACCGGTACCGAAAATAATGGCGGCTTCTTTGTGTACAAACGCCGCGAGTTCCTGCTCGAGCTTGACGTGGATGTCGAGAGTGCCGTTGAGCAGGCGCGATCCGCTGCACCCGCTTCCGTATTTCTTGATGGCTGTGGTGGCTGCCTCTTTGACCTTGGGGTGGTTGATGAGGTCGAGATAGTCATTCGAGCCGAACATGAGCACCTTGCGATTGTCCATGCGGACTTCGCCGGGGCCGCACCCTTCACGCTCCCCGAAAACCTCGAAGTACATGTAGAGCCCAGCGGCCTGGAGATCACTCGGACGAGTGAAATTACGGCATTTTTCAAAAATGTCGTTGGATGCGCTGCCCTTTTTCTTGCCGGTGATGTCGCTAGTAGTCGATAAGCGCATGGTCCTCAGTTCCATTCATAAATTCCGTAGGTTTTGTACCGCCTTGCCCCCGTGGCCTCCGGGGAGCGATTCATCAGTACATCGTCATCCAGTATCCAGGACATCTCGCAGTCGCCATAACCGAGCTTCGTGGCATTGCGGAGCCAGGCTCGATACCGGCCCGCCGCAAGATCGCATGCCCGGTACTCCTCCACCACCCCCAGTGCGAACAATCGGACATTTTTGACCAAACGTTGATAATACAGGATTTTGATGAGGCCTGTGGGAACTAATTTTCCCTGGGCAGAGTGAACCGCCTGGCGAATATCGGGAACGGCGAGCGCGAATCCCACCACGCAGCCCCTCACCTCGGCGATGAGCACCAGTTCCGGCTTCAGAATCCGATTCATTTTCCTGACCCGTAGCTGGAATTCTTCTTCCCGCATGGAAATGAATCCCCAGTTTCGCCCCCCGGCCGAATTGTAAACCTCCCAGACGCGTTCCACATCCGCGTTGAAATTCCTAAAATGGATCGGACGAATAGTGAGCTTATTGACGTTGGCCGGGCTGTGGGGCATCCTCACCATGGGGTCGGAATCGAAGCCTGCCACGAACCCGCAGGCGTCAGCGTTAGAAGAAGGAATTACCGGCCCGCGCAGGAACGAGGCGCCCCGGTCGAACACCCAGCCACTGGTACGCTGGGGGAGTGCGGCGGCGACGACATGGTCGTTCCCGAACTCGAACAACCCGAGATCGGCACTCTCCGGATGAAATCGATTATGCGCCTTATCGGCGATGGCCGCCACCCTGGATTCGGCGGCCTGCGGATCATATCGGCATGCACGGTCGAAGGCCCCGGGAAATTGAAGGGACGTTTTCGGGTTGTCGACCGCGATTTTGCCGCTTGCCAAATTCTCACTCCCTAAGACAACTTCTTGTACAATGACGGACCGGCCGCGGCCAACACGAATGCCGCCATGGCGCCTGCCGCCAAGTCAACCGTGTAATGGTATCGAAGATAAACTGTAGCAAAAATGAGGAACGGAGTGTAAGCCAAATAGACCTTGAACCACCGCTTCGATACGATCCGGCTGCTCCAGCAGGCCAACAGGGTTAATTCGGTATGGCCGCTGGGAAAGCAGTCGTAATGGTACGATTCCAGCTTGTCCAGCCCGTCCTGCATGCTCCGGAACAGCCACAATCCCTGCAACGGTATGTGCTGCAAGCTGTTGAGCCAATATCGCGGTCCCCGCGCGGGCACAAAGATGTACCCGATGTAGGAAACCAGGTACCCCACGCCAATTAAAAACGCATAATATTGGAACTCTACGAAACGGCCCTTTCGCCAGAGTAGCAGCGCCACCAGAATCACCGCCGGCAGAAATAACGTGTACAGCAACTGTTCCCATTCCACCAGCGCGGGAAATTGAATTCGCTCCAGCCAGACGCACGGATTGACGCCCCAAATATGGTGATCGAGCGAGGCCAGCCAGCGGTCGGAGAGTTTCCGCGAAATATCCTCCTGGCGGACTGCTGGAATGAGGAGGGCCATTTCTTTGTAAAAGTATCCAACGTATGGAAGGGGATACCAGTTCCGAAAAAGCCAGGATGTGACGTTGGGCCGCTTTACTTCGAATACGATTAGGGCCGACCCGAGGATGTGCCAGATCAGCAATCCCGGTGCTTGCGGAAGTGTCTTCCACCAGCCAAGCACCAGCAGGCCCGTGAGCAAAAAATAGCCCAGAATGACTTTATCGATGGCCCAGAAACGTGTGTCTGTGGACCTCATGGACGGCGACCAGACTGGATATCCGATTTGGAGGCACTTGCAGCCATTCCGTAACCAGTTGCCGAAGCGCGCGGCTCAGAAGCGCCTCCGCAAACCGCTAGTATTTGAGCCAACCGGCCTCCTTGTACCAAGCCAGGGTTTTGGCCAAGCCGGCGTCGAGCGGCGTTGGCGCTTCGAAGCCGAAGTCCGCGGCAGCGCGCGCCGGATTACAGGTCCAAAATCGGCAACAGGCTTCCGCGACCTTCTCTCGCGAGATGATAGCAGGATTCCGCGAGAGAAGCGACCAAATTTCATTCAAAAAGGCGATCGCATTGGCTGCAAAAATCGGGACCCGTATGCTGCGCGGTTTGCGGCCCATGATTTTCGCGGCGGACGCGCCGAGTTGCCGCCAGGAAACACAATCGCGGTGAGCCATAAAATAGGTTCGCCCGGCGCTTTGCGGGGCTCGGACCGCGGCGCACAATCCTTCCGCCAGATCCTCCACATAGATGGCGCTGATCCACCGGTCGCCGCCGGAGATCTCCAGGAGCAGCCCTTGGGCCGCCGCTTTGAGAATCTGAAACACACCGGTGTCGCGCGGTCCATAGACCACCGGCGGCCTGATGATCACCGTATCGGGGACGGCCGAGCGTGCGGCCCTCTCCCCTTCGAGCTTGGACCTCCCGTAGGTGCTGACCGGATGCGGGAGCGTGTTCTCATCCACCGGACAGCCATCCGCGCTTGGTCCCACGGCCGCGAGGCTGCTGACATACACGAAACGAATGGAACGGCCGGCGATTGCCCGCGCGAGGGTTCCCGTAGGGCGGGCGTTTCCGGCAAAGTAATCCTGCGGAGTTAACCCTTTGGTGACACCCGCCGCGTGGATCACCGCATCGACGCCTTCGAGTGCGCGCTCGATTCCTTCGCCCGTGGCGAGATCGGCCGCGGCGGTTTCCACTCCCGCGGGCAGGCGGCCGGCATTGGTGGAGGGCCGCACCAGGCAACGCACCGGCTCGCCGCGCTGGCGCAGTTTCTCTACGAGATGGCTACCGACAAAGCCGGTAGACCCGGTAACCAGAATCATTTATTCGGGCGTGCTTCGGAAAGCCACCTCTCCAAAATAACTCTCGGCCAGCGTGCCGGTGTGCTGAGAGTTGATCTGGAGGCGAAGCCCCTTCACGCGCGGGGCGGGACGGCCAAAAGCTCGCTGGAAGTCGTCGGCGATGTTGCGGGTCTCCGAAAGCCACTGGTTGGCCGACGCGTCGCCGGACTCGCAGACCACCGCGAAGATCCGCACAAATGGGAAGGATTGGGCCGGTGCGGCGGTGCCCTTAGGCGCGGTGCTGTCCCAAATGTACGTGAGCACGCGGTTGTCATCGAAAGCCACCAGAATCTGAGCGGCTTGATCGTCGGTGGTGGCATGGCGGAAATCGCCGCCGGCGGGGAGGCGGGTGACCTTCCAACGCCAGGTCAGATAAGGCAACCGGGAAGGCTGCACATCCACTTTATGTTCCAGACCATACGACGCGGCGGCACTCTTCAGGTGCAGGCACGCCACCGAACTGTCCTGGCAGACACCAAACTGGGGCCGGCCATGGTTCACTTTTACCTGCCAGTCCATGGGAACGCGTCCCGCGTCCCACGATGCTGTATCGAGAACTATAAGTGCTAGAGGTGAACTGCTGGCCTGAAAAAGAGATAGAAAAACGGCGCAAACAACTGAAAACGTCTTCAATGAACCTCGCAGACTAACCTGAACTGCTCATTTACTAATATCTCATGAAAAGAGATGCTTCGGGAGGCCCGGGGGGTGCAGCCTGAACGCCCGCATCAATGGGCGGCGCGCTTCTGGATGGCCTCGGCGGTCAACTCCGCCTGGCGCTCGACTTTTTCCGGCATGCCGGGCACCGGACGAGTGAAGCGCTCCACAAATTCGAGATCCGGCGTTTCACCGATAAGATACAGCGCGCGCAAAGCCTCCCAGACGTGGTTAGGGTCAGGCGAGAGTTCCACCAGCGCATCACCGGGTTTAACCATATCGCCATTCTCGTGATCCAGCGCCCGCACTTCGCCCGGAAGGTCGGCGCGGACCTCGGAATCTCCTATGTGGCCAACCAGCGTTCCGGGGTTCACATAATCGCCGAGCTTGAGGCGGTATTTCAGTTTTCCCGCCAGGGGTGCGGGCAGGGTGGACGGCTGGAGCATCCGGTCCAATTCGGGTCGCCCCGCCGGGTCGCCAAAGACGGCCAGCGCCGGGGCGGCGTTGCGGCGAACCATCGGCTCGGGGTCGTGGATCAGCTTGAGGAGGGCATCGTGAAACGGGGCGTACGCGGGGTCCTGGCCCATCACCCAGGCGGCGGTTTCGCGCAATTCCAGGTTGCGGCTCGAGGCCTGCTCGACCACGCTGGGATACCAGCGCGAGACGTTCTCATGGCGCGCCAGGTGATCGCTGAGCTGCACCAGCGCGTGCTGGGCGTGCCGCGGCTGGGACTTATCGGCGAAGTATCGGTCGAGGTCGCGGGCCGTCAGGGGCCGGCCGAACCAGGTGTAATACCAGAACAGAAACGGGAAGAGAACCAGCAGGAGGGCGAACAGGGTGATGAGGAGATAGGCCTTCTTGCCGGGACGTTTGGAGCCGGTGGTCATGCGAGTGCCATCATAGCGTAAGCTGAGGGCATGGGTGACGTGAAGCTGATTTCAGCGGGTTTGTTCGATGGCATCGCAGAGCTGGCAGCCGCTTCGCCGCGACGCCGAATGAATCTGAATTTGCACCTTGGTTCGAGCGACAATCCACACCGCTTCCTCAACGTGCTGCTGCGAGGGACCTACATCCGGCCGCACCGGCACCTGACGCCGCCGAAGTCCGAGACGTTCCTGCTGCTGGAGGGCGTGGCGGAGGCGATCCTGTTCGACGACGCCGGCGCCATCGCGGCTCGCCACACGCTGGGCGTCGATACGGCCGGGGGACGCGTGTGGGGCGTGGATCTCCCGCCGGGCGTCTGGCATACGGTGCTTCCGCGGACCGACCGGGCGGTGTGCTTCGAAGTAAAACCGGGCCCGTGGGACCCGGCGAACGACAAGGAATTTGCCCCGTGGGCGCCCGCGGAAGGATCGCCGGAAGCGGCGGATTACTGCCGGCAGCTGCTGCCAGAGGCTTAGACCGCGTTGGAATCGCGAAGGGAGATCTTGGGTTGGTCTGGCGGCGGCCTGGTGGCGGCAAGTTGGGCCAGCGCGGGTTGTTTCGGACTGTACATTCTGGCCTTCTATTTGGGCGCGCTTCCGGCGGGACACCTGGAACAGTGGAACGAGAACTTGCCGGGGCTGTACACCAGGGGCAATCTCGCGGCCCTCGCCGCGATGGCTGCCCACCTCGGTGCCGGCGCGATCATTCTCCTGCTCGGGCCCATACAGTTGATCGCCGCCGTCCGCAGGCGCTGGCCGGCGCTGCATCGCTGGCTCGGGCGGGTTTACGTCTTCACCGCGGCGCTGGCGGGCTTCGGCGGATTGGGCTTCATCGCCAGCAGCGGCACCATCGGCGGCGCCCCAATGGATGTGGGTTTCGGTCTTTACGGGGCGCTCATGGTGATTGGAGCGGCTGAAACGTACCGGCACGCCCGCGCCCGGCGGTTCGACAAGCATCGCCGGTGGGCCGTCCGGCTGTTCGCGCTGGCCATCGGATCGTGGCTCTATCGCATGGATTACGGATTCTGGCTCCTCGCCGCGCACGGGCTGGGGCACACCCACAAATTCCGCGGGCCTTTCGATATCGTGATGGCGTTCTTCTTTTACGTGCCGAATCTGGCGCTGGCCGAATGGTATCTGCGCGCGCGGGAAATACCGGGACATCCGGCGTTGCGCATCTCCGCGGCGATGGCGCTGAACGTCGCAACCCTGGTGGTGCTGGTGGGAACTTACTATTTCGTGCGCTATTACTGGGGGCCGGGCATCGTCAACGGATTGCTGGGGCGCGCAAGCTGACATCGGTCTAACGCCCAGCGCGCATGCTCCGCCACCACGGGGTCGTCCGACGCCGCAAGCTTCTCGAGCGGAGCGCGAAATTCCGGGCGCGCGCGATTGCCCATGGCGACAGCCACGTTGCGCAGGAATCCCGTATAGCGGGCGCGAGTGACGGGCGTGCCGCGAAATATGGCGCGGAATTCGGGTTCGGTGAGCGCCGCCATTTGGGCCAGCGGGGGAGCGAAAAGGCGCGGCGCGAAGGCCGGACCGGCAGTCGTGGGCGCGCGGCGGTTCCAGGGGCAGACGTCCTGGCAGATATCGCAGCCGAAGACGTGCCCGCCGATGCCTGCTCGCATCTCCCGCGGAATGGCGCCGCGCTGCTCGATGGTGAAATAGGAGATGCAGAGGCGCGAATCCAGGGTGAATCCCGAGCCCTGCGGAACGATCGCCGCGGTCGGGCAGGCATCGATACAGCGGCGGCAGGTGCCGCAGCGGTCGGGCGGCGGCGAGTCAGGCGCCAGATCGAGCGAGACGAGAAGCTCGCCGAGAAAGAACCACGAGCCGCTCTGCTGATTGATGAGGCAGGTATTCCTGCCGATCCAGCCAAGGCCGGCCAGGCGCGCGTAGGAGCGCTCCAGGAGCGGCGCGGTATCGACGCAGATTTTCGACTCCAATGGGCCCGTGCTTTGAGCGATTCGCGCCGCCAGTTGTTCCAGACCGCGGCGCAGGACGTCGTGATAATCGTCGCCCCAGGCGTAGCGCGAGATCCACGCGCGGTCTTCGTCGCGGAATTCGGTGGTGTGTGGCCACGGCGTCTGGTACAGCTTGCCAACGCAGATGATGGATCGAGCCGAGGGCAGCAGCCGCCGGGCATCTTCGCGGATTTCGGCGCGCTGGTCGACGAGGTAACGCATTTCGCCGGCGTTGCCGCCTGCCAGCCACTCGCGATAACGCGCCATGTCTTCCGCCGGGCCGGCGCGCGCCACGCCGGCCAGTTCGAATCCGCATTCGCGCGCCAGCGCGCGCACTTCGTCGCCGGTCAAATCTCCAGCCCCACGGAGCGCATCAGCTCGAGGGCGTTGCTCTTGCGCACCACGCCCGGGCGCATCACGTAATCGAAGAGAATCTTGCCGCCTTCCACGCGATCTTCGAAGTGGACGTTGGCGGCGCGTTCGCCCAGCGCTTCCACGATGTCGGCGAGCGCCAGGTCGTGCGTGGTGACCAGCCCGATCGCGCCGCGCTCCACCAACCCGCGCACGAGGGCGCTCGCGCCGATGCGGCGATCGTGCGAGTTGGTGCCGGCCAGAAATTCGTCGATCAGGAAAAGCACGGGGAGCGCGCCGGACGTGAGGGTGAGGATCTGGCGAATGCGCAGAATCTCCGCGTAGAAGCGCGAGACGCCGCCTTGCAGAGAATCGCTCAGTTTGATGGAGGCGCCGATGGCGAGCGGAGTGAGGCGGAATCGCCGGGCGCGCACGGGAGCGCCGGCCTGCGCGAGCACCGCGTTCACGCCCAGCGTCCGCAAGAGCGTGCTCTTGCCCGACATGTTCGAGCCGCTCACGATCAGCACCTGCGGCGCGCCGCCGAGATGCACGTCGTTGCGGACGGCGTGGTCCGGCGCCAGAAACGGATGGCAGATGCCTTCGGCCTCCACTGCCACGCTGCCCTCGAGAAACTCGGGAAACGGATCGCCGGGGTGATCGAAGGCATAACCCGCCAGCGAGCAGAGAGCCTCGATTTCGCCCGTGGCCGTCAACCAGCGGCGCACCGCCGGACCGGAACGGCGCCGCCAGTTTTCGACTCCGGCGGCCGTGTGCATGGTCCACAGAATGAATGGATCGAGAACGCGGACAGCCACGTTGTCGCGCGAATCGAGGCGCTCGACCAGTTGGTTCAGGCGGGCGATATGCCGCGACGGCGGCTCGCCCGCAGAGTCGAGCGAATGGCGAAGCTTCGCCAGCAGCGGCGATTGGAAGTGCTCCCGTTCCAGCCGGTAGAGCACTTCGGAAAGCAATTCCAGTTCGTGCGCGGCCTCTTCCACGGCGGCAATCACCGCCATGGCCGCGGGTCTGTGGCGATGCTGAAAGAGTAGGTTGACGAGCAGAACGGCGAGGGCAATGTCGCGCGCCGCATGCTCGAGCCCGGGGCTCAGGTGGAGGAACCCTCCGATGGCGACGACCCATATGGCCAGCGCGGTAAACCCCAGCATGCCCAGAACCGTGAACAGCCACATGATGAGCCGGAGATTCGGATTCGCCATGGCGGCGGGAGCCTCACCCCACTCCGCGAGCGAGATGGGATCCACGCCGGTGCGCGCTTCTTCCCCGGCCACGGCGAGATCTTCGCGAAGGTCGATTCGCGGACGCACTTCGTCCACGGCCCGATTGCGCGCGCGCACGGCTTCGGGCTCCGCGGGCGACATCAGCCAGCGCGCCAGGGTTTCCTCGCCGATATGCGTGCGGGCGGTGGAAAGCAGTTCGAAGAGCGAGCCTTTGCCGAAGATGTCGAGGTCGGCGGCATAGGGGTGGTCGGCGGTGAGATAGCGGTCGCCCGGTTCGCCGGCGCCGGGCCATTTGCCGTCCAGGCGGGCGATGGACTTTTCGAAAAACGCCGCCGCGCGGCGCCGCCGTTCCAGATCCTTGAGCACGCGATCGTGGGCCACCATGAGACCGGCGAAGATGGCCCCGGGCACGAGCATCCACAGAATGTTGATCGCCTGCCATCCCAGCGCCAGCACCGCGATGGCTGCGGCGGCGAGCACCACCGCCAGCCGCGCGTACCCCAGTTTGCGATGGCGCAGTTGGCATTCGGCGATCGTGGCGCGGCGCTCGTCGAGCAATCGGGTGTAAGCCTCGCGCGGATCGGTCATCGCTAACCCAATGATATACGGTCGCCGAAAAACCCGTATTCCACCACCACGGTGCCTTTGTGGCCGCTGCTGTTCCACTGGCAGTCGAACGGCAGGATCGGGCTGGAAAGTGGCGACGCAACTCGCGGAGGACCGGGCCGGGGCGGGCAATAGAGCGGGCGGGACTTTCGGGAGCCGCGTCCGTCTAAATGGTCGATGAAAGCTCTGCTTGTCCTGTTGGCGGCGGCGCCCTTGTGCGCGCAGACACTGGAGCAACTGGAGGGTCACGGCGTAACCCTCTCGAGGGCTCTCTACCAGCGGAAAGCGGCCGTGCGTGTAGACGCGCTGCCCACCGCCGGCAATGGCGGGTCCTACGCGATTTTGAAAGGAAGCCGTTTCCATAACGGGACGATCGAGGTCGAACTTGCCGGGAAGCCCGCGTCGGGGGCGATGGCCGGCGCGCGCGGGTTCATCGGGATGGCTTTCCGCATGCGCGACAACCGCTACGAGTACGTCTATCTCCGCCCGACCAATGGGCGCGCGGACGACCAGGTACGGCGCAATCATTCGGTGCAGTACGGCGCGTATCCGGAATTCGATTACGATCGCCTCCGGAAAGAGTCGCCCGAGAAATACGAATCGTATGTCGACTTGGAACCCGGTGTGTGGACGAGGTACCGGATCGTCGTCGAAGGAACCACGGCTCGGCTGTTTGTGCACGACGCCGCGCAGCCCTGCCTGGTTGTCGACGACATGAAGTTGGGCGATTCGGAGGGGGCCGTCGCGCTATGGGTAGGGCCGGGCACAGAAGGCTACTTCGCGAACCTGAAAGTCACGCAATGATTGCTTCTTAAGACAGGCTGTCTTGGAAGCTTTCGATAAGATATTGATTCTATTGACGACGACCTTGGTTTTCGAGACAGGCTGTCTTGGACGCCCTCTACGGCCGGCCTTTGCTCGACGCGCCAGCGCGTGGGGAAGCAGGCCCGGCCCTGCCGCTCAGCTCTTCATCCTCAGCAGGAAGTACAGCCCCGCGAGGCCGAAAATTACGTCCGGCCCCCATGCGGCGATGGCCGGCGTGAGCTCGTTAATCTCGCCCACCTTCTCGAACAACTTGGACGTCGCCCAGTACGAGAGGGCGATGGCGATGCTGATGCCGATGCCGGTCAGGGCGCCGCGATTGCCGACAAAAAACGCGAACGGTATGCCGATCATCGCCATAATCAGGGCGAATAGCGGCGCCGCGAATTTCCGGTAAAGCTGTATTTCCAGCTCGACCGTGTCGTATCCGTAGCCGCTGTCGCGCAAATCGTTGATGTGCTGGCGCAATTCCAGAAAGTTCATCTGCGTCGAAAGATGATATTCCTGCAGGAAATAGTTCGGGGTCTCGGTCAACTCCGGAAACGTCTGGGCCTGGAAATCCGCGCGATGCGATGTGCCGCCGCGGATATCGTTCAGCCAACCGTCCTCGAACACCCAGGTGCGGTTCGACGGGCTCCAATGGGCGCGGTTGGCGCGGATCTGCTTTTCCACCTGGAAGGTACGCGGGTCCAGTTCGTAGACGTTGGCGTCGGCCATTTCCTGAATCTTGGGATCGAAGTAGGCGTAATAGTAGATGCGGAAATCCCGCCCCAGAGTCCACTTGCGGTCGGCCCGGTAGTAGGTTTGCGTCGGTTTGTTTTTGATCTGGTCGCGGAGCTTGTCCTGCTGCCGGTTGGCGGCCGGCAAGTAGTAAAAATCGAACGCGAACAGGGCCCCGCTGAAGATCAAACTGGCCACCAGTATGGGCATGGCGAGCCGGAACAGGCTGACGCCGCAGGCCCGGAACGCCGTCACTTCATTCTGCTTGCTCAACACCCCCAGGTTCGCCAGCACCGCTACCAGCACGCAGATCGGCGCCATATCGTAGATCGAGTACGGCGTCAGGAAGAACAGGTAGCGGAACATGGTGCGCAGCGAGATATGATTCCGGATCATGTCCCCGGTCAGATCGAAGAAATTGAAGATCAGGAACATGAAAACGAACGTCGCCAGAATCACCACGAAGTAGAACAGGAAATTCGACAGCACATAAGTGTCGATAATTTGCGGAAGCAGGGGAATCCGCCAACGCGGCAGGCTGGAGGCTTCCTTTGGTTTGCGCGCCGTGGGCTTGAACCACCCGATGGGAACCGCGACCATGGCCTGAAGCGCGGAGACGATGTCGCGGTCGCCGGGCTTTTCCATGCGGGTGAGGAAAAAGACGCCGGCGATGCCGAAAATCGCGTTCGGCAGCCAGATGGCCACCGGTACCGGCAAGGTCTTCTGCCTGGCGACGTTTTGTAGCGTCATGGAGGAAAGGTAATAGCAGAAAAACCCCAGGAACAGCGCGATCAAATACGCCGCCGACTTGCCGCCTTTTCGCGTGGCGATTCCGAGCGGGATGCCAACCAGGGCGAGCATCACGCAAGCCACCGGAAAGGCAAAGCGGTGCTGGAGCTCGATGGCGGCTTCCAGAAAGTCGGACCCGGCGTAATGCATCAGAGAGCGGGTGTTCATTGCATTGGGCCGCTGGCTGCTTTGTTCCGGCGGTTTGACTTGCAGGGCCTGGTGAACCAGCGACGCAGCAGTGTCATGCGAAATCAGGTCCTTGCCCATTTCGTGGGTGAAGGAGTCGTGCAGTTCGAGCTGGATGCGGTTGTTCTTGGGATCGGAAGTGGCGATGGCGTATTTGGCGGTGGTGATGATCGGGCCGTCGGCCTTCTCCGCGAGGCCCTTCTTGCGCTCGGCCGGCGGGGTGACGTCGGCGAGGAAGATGCGGCTCCACGGCACGGGCGCGCCGGGAGGATGCGGTCCCACGGAATCCACGTAAAGAATGTTGTTGGGGAAATCTTCGATGAATACCCGCTCCTGAACGTCGGCCGAAGACCGGTTCGCGGTCAGCTCGTTCACGATCCGGGCGCTCTGGCGAATCGAGTACGGCGTCAGGCGCAGCGATGCCGACGCGGCCAGACCCATGCCGAGAATGGCGAATGTCAAAACGGGGGCGATGACCTTGCGGCTGGAAACCCCCGCGGCCCGCATGGCGATGATTTCGCCGTCCGCCGACATGCGACCGAGGCCGATCAAAATCCCGATCAGCACTCCGAACGGGATGGTGAACGGCAGCACCGGCGGCAGGGCGAGCATCAGCAGCGTGGCGACCGTCGCGGGCGGCGGGCTAGTGCCGACCAGCAGCTTGAACAGGGCGTCGGCCTTATCCAGGAAAATGACAAACGTAGCCAGCGCCGTGCCCAGCAGGGAACTGGTCAGGATCTCGCGGAGAACGTATCGGCCGAGGAGGCGCACTGCCGGTCCTTACTTCACGAACTCCGGAGCCGGCGCCACCGGCAGCTTCGGGAACTCGTCGTCTACGGGATGGAGTTCCAGGTCGTCAATGATGATCGAGGGCGCTATCACGCAAGCCTCGGTGGTGTATTCGGCAAAACCCACCAGGGCGAACGGCCCGGTGCTATCCATGAAATCGAAAACCGTGGCGTGGTCTCCGGCGGCCACGATATCCTTCAGAGACCGGGCGTTGAATCCGCGGAAGCGCATGCCGCGCACGGGTTCTTCGTGCCCGTCGGGGAATACTTTATAGACCAGCAGCGGCATGCTGACGGGATGCGCCTCTCCCTGTGCGTTCTGGAGCATGCGCCGTACTTCTCCCAGCCCGGCGGTGGAGGGGAAATCCATTTTGCGGACGATAATGCCGTATGGCTTATTGCGCGCCTGAATCAGCTCGATGAGCTTCTTCTTCAGGTCGGCGGCGGGGACGGTGTCGCTCGAAGTGACGAACAGATTGCTGATATCGGCCACGCCCGCCGACCGGCCGGGCAGCCGCGCGCGCCCGTTCGACCCCTCGAACCCGCGCACCGGTTCGCGCGTGAGCAGAAACCCCTTGAGCGTGCCTTTCTCCACCAGGTGCAACGGCAGGGGAACTACGCCCTCGCGATCGACGTCGTATGAGCCGAACAGCTGCCTGCCGCGCCATTCCTTCTGCGTGGGGTCGTCCACAACCTGGAAGCTATCGGGGAGAATCCGCGAGCCCATGCGGCCTTCGAACTCGCTTTCCGGCGCGCCGCCGCGCGCACCCACCGCCGCCCGCGACAAGGCCAGATTCTTGGCCAGGATCTCGGCGAAAATTTGCGGTCCGGCATCGCCCTCGAACAGCACCGGCCCGCTGTAATCCTCGCCGACGGGGGCTTTCGCCATGGCGACCAGGTTTTCCGCCATCTGGTTCAGATCGCGAGTCATGTCCGCTTCGGAAGGCAGATGGCCCACGTCGAAGGCGTGGAAGGTCACGGTGTCGTGCAGCGGCATTCCGTCGGGGGCCTGCGCGGTGGCGCGCGCCCGTAGGAAAGCCACGTTTTCCGGCGCCCGCACCTCCGTGCCTTCGGAGTTCACCACGTAATATCCGCCGTTGTCGGCGTGCAGTTCCACCTCCGACGTCTTCACATCGGGATATTTCAGAAAAACCGCCGAAAGGGACCGGGTATTGTCCTCCCATGCCTTTTCGTCCACGGCGAGTTTTTGAAAGGGCTCTACCAGGTGCACCGGCACGGCTTTGGCGAAATCGTCGAGCTGCTCGCTCTGGTTGATGTTTCGCATGGCGGCGCGCTTGCGGGAAATTGCCTCGACGGCGCTCTTGTAAATGGAGTCCGTCCCCAGCCAGAGATAGCGGCGCAAAACGTTGTAGTCGTCGTCCAGCGGAAAACTTCCCAGGTCGTAGCGCGATCCGCCGCCGCCGGCACCGGCGAAATTGGTGTTATCGAACTTGTAATCGCCCACGCGCACGAAGATTTCGGGAACGCGGAAACGGTCGCGGCCGCGGGCAACCAGGGCCCCCAGGCTCGCGGAGACCGTAAAGCTGTCCGACTGGTCGAGCAGGTACTGCACGAAATAAGGCGCGTCGAGGTCGGGCAAATTGAGTTTCACCGACCGGGCGGCTTCGTCGCGCATCGCCTGGAGGATCGGATCGGGCGGGGGTGTTTCGGCGCACAGCGCGAGGACCGCCGCGGCGGCTGCGGCGCCCGCTACAAACAGGATTCTCATCGCGCTGCTCCTTTGCCTTCCATGCTGGTGGGTTCGGACAGGATGGGCGGCCGGTCGTTCGACTTGGCCTTTTTTTCGATTTCGATTTCCGATACCAGGATGGCCGGCGAGACCGCGGAAACCGGCACATATCCGGATTCGGCGCCGCAATAACCGTTAAACACTTCGGTCTGGTCGGAAGTCGCCAGAATCTTGGCGAAACTTGCCAGCGGCGTACCGACGATATCCGCGCCACGCACGAGTTCGTCCGGGCGGCCGTCGGGATAGACCCGGTATACGATCACCGGAATCACTTTGAAAGCCTGCAATCCGCTGCGCTCGGTGGTGGTGAAGCCGCCGGTGATGTCTTCGAAGTAGAGCCCATAAGGCTTGTTCTGCCGCTTCACCTCATCGATGAGCATCTGGCGCAATTTCGCGTTGGAAACGGCATTCGACGACTCCACGATCAGGTTCGACTGCCGCGATTCCGGTTCCCGCCCCGGCTGCCGGCGCCCGTGGCCGTTGGAATGGTCCACGCCCTTAATGGGCGAGCGCGACATCAGGAACGTTTTGAGCACGCCTTTATCGACCGCGAGAACCGGCTGTCCCTTTACGCCTTCGTCGTCGTAATCGTACCAGCCGTTCAGGTCGATGCCATCGATTTTGCGGCGGGTGGGGTCGAACAGAACGGAGAGGAAATCGGGCAGCACCTTGGTGCCGACACTTTTGGTGAAGGTCTGGCCTTCGCTCTCATCTTTTTGCCGCTGGCCCTCGATGCGATGGCCGAAGATCTCATGAAAGAAGACGCCGGATGCGCGGCCGGAGAAGATCGCGGGGCCGACGAACGGCTCGGCCTCGGGCGCTTTGAGCAACTTGGAAGCGTCGTTGGCCACCTTGTCGATGGCCGCGAACAGCGTTTGATCGTCGGGCAGGCCGCCTGGCTGGACGGCTTCGAAGGTTTCGAACGTCTCGAGGTCGGTGCCGTCGGTAGCTTTGGCGGAGGCGGAGATGACGACGCGCGCAAAGCCGCGTCCCTGGACGATGCGGGTGCCCTCGGTATTGACGAAGTACTTGGTTTCGTTCTGCGCCGAGACGGAAACGTGCGAGGTCAAGACGCTGGGGTAATTCTGAAAGCGGGCCGAAAGCTTGCGCACGCGGTCGCGCCAGGCATCGGCATCGAATTGCATTTTCGGGGGCGGGGCGATGGAGACCACGGAGGGCTCGCTCGAAAAATCGCCGGAGTCGTCGGACTCAGCCACAAGGACCTGGGTGTTGGTCTTGATGCGGATCAGGCGCTCCGCGGCGGCCTGATAGGCGCGGTCGGTATCGAGCCAGAGGAAGCGCTTGAGGGAATTCACGTCGTCCTCGATCGGCAGCGCGATGCCGGCGGCGAATCGTCCCGAGGACGCGCCGTTGGCGGTGCGGACACGGTGATAGTTATCGAGCTTGGGAGATCCCACGCGCACGGAAGTGTCGAGATTGCGCGTGGTGAGCCGGTTGTCCGATTCGAGCGCGCCCAGGGTGGCGGAAAGAGAGTGCTCTTCTTCCTGCGTGACTTCGTAGCTCAAGAAGTACGGCGGCGGGTCGGCTTTGGACTTCAGGGCGGTGAAATTGCGGTCCAGTTCCTGGGACATTGCGTCGAGGAGGACGGGAGTTTGAGCTACCGCGAGACTGGTGGCGGAGAGCAGCAGAATAAAACGGGGCAAGACTTGGGGAATCAAGTCTTCAGCATACCAGCTTTTGGCTTTTGTCCCTACGGATGGAGAGCGGCTGCGGAACCCGGTTTTTCGGCCGATAAGGTGTCTGTTGGACGGGTTCCAGCGACACGGGAACGCCATGCCATTCCAAAAAACGATCCTCGCCGCGCTCGCGTGCGCCGCGACGGTGGCGGCGCAAAATGCCGGGGATGAGAAAGCGCTTTTCGGCGATTTGCCTTCGGTGGAAGCCGTATCGCTGCATGCGCAGACGCTGGCCGAAGCGCCGGCCAACGTTACCGTGATTACCGCGGCCGATATCCGCGAGTACGGCTATCGCACGCTGGCGGAGGCGCTGGCGTCCGTGGCGGGTTTCTACGTCACGTACGATCAACAGTACCACTACGTCGGCGTCAGCGGCATATCGCTGCCCGGCGACTTCAACACGCGCTTCCTGGTGATGCTGAACGGCCACCCGCTCACCGACAACATTTACAACTCGAACGGCTTTTTCGGACAGGATTTCGGCTTGGATATGGACTTGGTGGAGCGCATCGAGATCATCCGCGGTCCCACCTCGGCGCTCTATGGCTCGAACGGAATCCTGGCGAATATCAATGTGGTGACGCGATCTCCGGTGGACGCCCAAAAGCTGCAGGTTTCGGCCGAGACCGATACCGGCGGGGAGCGCAAACTGGCGTTGCGTTCGGGCGTGTACCTGGGGCATGGAGCGAACCTGCTGGTGTCGGCGTCGGTCTTCAACAATACGGGTGTCGGGATTGCCGATGGCGAGCGCGGGTATCATACCTTCGCGCAGCTCATCTGGCACAACTGGAGTTTCACCGGATATTTCAATTCGCGCGACAAGCAGGCACCCTTAGGCGTCGGCAGCAGCCTGATGTACGACCCCGGCCAATCCGTGATCGACAGCCGGAATTTCGTCAGCGCGGTCTATCGCCGCTCAGCCGGCCCGGGCGAACTCCAATGGCAGACCTCGTATGACAGCTATCGATATCGCGACCGTTTCGATTATCCCGGGCCCGGCGATGGAATCGACGCCGAACACGACATCAACCAGGGCGACTGGCTGGACTTGCAAGTCACCTACGACCTGCCTCTGGGTAGCACGGGGCCGCTCACCGTGGGTGTATCGGGCTCCTGGGATTTGCGGGCGGAGCAATACAACCTGGTGGACGGCGCGCGCCTCAACTACAGCAACCATCCGCAGCGCGGAGCGGCATTTTTTGCCCAGCAGGAGTGGAAGCTTTCGCCCAAATGGCAATTCTATGGCGGCGTGCGATGGGACGATAACCGTTACTACGGGCGGGCGCTGTCGCCTCGCGCGGCGCTGGTCTACCGGCCATCGGCGCGCACTACGTACAAATTGGTGTACGGCCGGCCGTTTCGCAATCCCAGCGCCTTCGAGCAGTTTTATAACGATGGGGGCCTTTCCTACGCGCCCGCGCCGTCGCTGCGGCCGGAAATCGCCGACACCCTGGAAGCTTCTGTGGAGCGGCGGATCGGCGGGAATTGGACGATGGTCGTGCGCGGTTATCACTACCGGATCGGACGCGTGATCGATGCCGTCACCCTGGCGAGCGGCGCGCAGCAATATCAGAACACGGGAAACGTCACCACCCGGGGCGCCGAATTCACCCTTGCCGACAAGCTTTGGGGCCGCGTGGACATTTCCGGCAGCAGTTCGTTCGGTGAGGCCCACGCAGGCGCGCCGGCAGAGAGATTGCCCAATTCACCGGCAATAATTTCCAAGGCGCGAGCGGGTGTTCCCCTCGGAAACGGCCAAGGACGTGGGTTCCTCGCCGGCAGCCTGCAATACTTTTCGAGCCGCTACACCTGGACGGGAGCGCCACTGGGCGGAGCTGCCGTGGCCGATTTTACCGTGACGGCGCACCTCAGCCGCCGTTTCGATCTTCAGGCGGGAGTGCGCAACGCTTTCGATAAGCGCTACGAGGACCCTGTCTACCTGGATGTAGACCGGATTACCGGCGACGGGCGGTCGGCTTTTCTGAGGTTGGTATGCCTCGCGTGGGAGTGACCATGATGGTGGTGCCCGCCATTTTTGCCTCGGTTATGCTGGCGGCATCGCGAATCTCGGTGCTGGTGGTTTCGGAATCGGGCGTGGAGGCTTATCACGATGCCCTCGGGGGCATCACTTCGGTGCTGCCCGCGGGCACGTTCCGTGTGATCGACGCCGCTGCCAAAACGTTCGATCGGGATTTGAGCGGCGCTTTGGAAGAAGACGATTCGCGGGTGGTAATCGCCGTGGGGAGCCGCGCTCTGGCCGGAGTGAGGGCGCATCATCCCGCGGGGACGGTGATTTCAGCCATGGTCCTGAGCGGCAGCGAAGAACCCGGCGCGCGGCGGGTCGAGCCGGATATTCATCTGCCGGCCCAACTGGCGGCGATGAGAGCTCTCTGGCCGGGGCGAACGCGAGCCGGTATCATTCGCAATCCGGCGCAGTCGCGGCTCGCGGCTGCCGCGCTCGAGGCCCTGGTCCGGAAGGAAGGATATTCAGTAGTCGTGATCGATTGCGAAGGTCCGGCGCGGCTGCTGAAGTCCTTCGCGGAGTTCAAAGGAAAGGTCGATTTCGTGCTCTGTTTTCCCGATCCCGAGCTTTACAACGCGGTCACCATCAAGCCGTTGGTGCTGGCATCGCTCGAAGACCGCTTGCCGCTGGTGGGTTTCTCGCCGGCTTTCGTGCGAGCGGGGGCGGCGGCCGGTATCTTCCCCGACTATGCCGATGTGGGACGCCAATCGGCCGAGTGGGCGCTGCGGCTGGTGCGCGGCGAAGACCGGGCCACGGAAAAAGAAAGCCCCCGCAAGGTTCGCATTGCCGTGAATGAGCGGGTAGTGCGTCTGTTGGGCGTGGAATTCCGGCCCGATGCGGTGGGAGCGGAGGTGTACCGATGATCCGCGCCTTGCGCCACAGCCTCGGTCTGCGCATGCTGGCCGGGAACATGGCCTTCGCGACCCTGGTGGTTTGCAGCCTGAGCGCCGTTTTCCTTTGGACTTACAACCGCGATCTCGACCGTCAGCTTGCCGGACGGGCCAGTGCCCTGGCCCGTTTTCTGGCAGGCCAAAGCCAGTTCGCGATGCTGGTGGGCGATCGCGCCGAACTGGAGCGGATCGCGTCGAATGCGGTCGCGGGTGATGAGGTCGTACTGGTGGAACTCGACGACTACGAGAGCGGCGCTCCAACTATGGCGCGCCGTCCGGCCTGGGCGGCTGGCGAGCCCATCATCGAGGCGCGGTATCCGGTGCTGCGTCCGGCGACAGAATCCGCCTGGGGAGCCGAAGCTTCCGCGCCGGATAACGCACGTCAACTGGGCGCGGTCCGGCTAGGCTTTTCCACCGCGCCGGAACGCAGCGCGCGGCTGCACTTTGCCGAAATCACGGCGGCCATCGCCATTGGCAGCCTGCTTATCGCGGCCTTCGTGCAGACGTTCGAATTGCGTGCGCTGCTGCGCCCCATGCAATCTCTCACCATCTTCACGCGCCGGGTGGCCGCCGGCGATTTGAGCAGCCGCGCGGAGGTCACGCGGCCGGATGAAGTGGGCCGGCTCACGGAGGCATTCAATGCGATGGTGGAAAAACTCGGCGCGACACTGGTTTCCAAGGAAGCTGCGGAAGCCGCCAATGCCGCCAAGACCCGGTTCCTGGCCACCATGAGCCACGAATTGCGAACGCCGCTCAATGCCGTGATCGGATACAGTCAGCTGCTGCAGGAGACCTGCGGGGAGGACGACCTCGAAAGTCGCCGGAACGATTTGCGGCGCATCGAAAAGTCCGGTGAAATGCTCCTCCAGATCGTGAACCAGGTGCTCGATTTCTCCAAAGCCGAGGCCAATGAAATCCTTTTACATCCGGAGACATTTTCGATCGACGATGTTTTGCGGGACATCATCGACACGGTGCAGCCGATGGCCGCTCAAAATGGCAATCGCCTCTCCACGGATCTCGGCCTGGACGACGGCCAGGTACACACGGATCTGACGCGTTTTCGCCAGAGTCTGTTGAACCTGGTGGCCAACGCCTGCAAGTTCACCCGCCAAGGGGAGGTCTCGGTCGCGGTGCGGCGCGAGCGCCGCGACCCGGTGGACTGGCTGGTGGTGAACGTAAGGGACACCGGCATCGGTATCAGCCCGGAGCAGCAGGCGAAGTTATTTCACGCCTTCATGCAGGCCGATTCGTCCACTACCCGCAAATATGGTGGAACGGGCCTGGGGCTGGCCATCAGCCGCAAGATGTGCCGGCTGCTGGGAGGAGATATTTCGGTGGAGAGCGAACCGGGTAAAGGCTCGAATTTCGAAATGCGCTTGCCGGCGCGGATTGGTGAGGACACGTGAAACTGCTGTTAGCCGAAGACGACGAATTCAGCCGTGACATGATGATGCGGCGCCTGGAGCGCCAGGGGTTCGAGATGATCGCCGCGGCCGACGGGCGCGAGGCGATCCTGGCGGCGCGCCAGCATCGTCCCGACCTGATCATCATGGATCTGGACATGCCGATACTCGACGGCCGCAGTGCCATGCGCGCGCTCAGGAGCGATCCTCACACCTTCAAGATTCCGATTATCGTGCTGACCGCGCACGCCGAACCCTCCGACGTGGCGGAAGCCGTGGAGCACGGCTGCGCCGGCTACGAGACCAAGCCGATTGTGTTGCGGCGCCTGGTGCAACGGATTCAAGAGGTGTTGGGCCCGGCGGAGGCCCCGGTGGAATAGCCGCCCCGGTGGTTCGATCGGGCTACGTTCCGTCTGATTTTGGACGGCTTCTGTTACGCCGTAGCGGCGGGTGGCTTGCGCCGCCTGCCGGGCTTTGTTTCCGATTCCCTATGCCAACCCCGACCGCACCAGCAGGGCCATGGGATCGGGGTCGCGGCCCATAAAGCCGCGGTATAAATCGGCCGGGTCCTCGCTATCTCCGCGGGAGAGGATTTTTTCGCGAAATTCGCCGCCAACTTCGCGGCTAAAGATACCGAAGTCGCGGAAACGCGTGAAGGCATCGGCATCCAGCACCTCGGCCCACTTGTAGGAATAATAGGCCGCGGCGTATCCCACCGGGCTCGAGAACAAGTGCGTGAAAGCCGCGATCATGGCGTGGTTCGGTGGAAGCGGAGCCGGACTATATTCCTGCAGCACGCGCCGCGAATAAGCCACCGGATCGCCGTCGCGTTCGGGAGAGTAGCGCGTATGCAGCATCAGGTCGACGAAACCGAACCCCAATTGCCGCATCTGCGCGTTGGCCGCGCGGAACGTGCGAGCCCGCTTCATTTTCTGGAAGAGATCCTCGGGGACCGGCTCGCCGGTCTCCCAATGGCGCGCGAAGAGATCCAGCGAGGGCCGCTCCCAACACCAGTTCTCCATGATCTGCGAAGGCAGTTCGACGAAATCCCACGCCACGCTGGTCCCGGCGAGGGACCGCGTCTTCACCTGGCTCAAGAGGTGGTGCAGCAGATGGCCGAATTCGTGGAAGATGGTCTCCACGTCGCGATGGGTCAGTAGCGCCGGTTTGCCGCCGATGGGTTTGCTGAGATTGCCGCAGATCAAGCCGAGATGCGGCTGGAAAGCGCCATCCGCGGGGCCACCGGTGATGAGCGCATCCATCCAGGCGCCGCCGCGCTTGTTCTCGCGCGGATACCAGTCGGCGTAAAATCCGCCGATGAATTGGCCGTTCTCGTCGCGAACGTCGTAGTAGCAGACCTGCGGATCCCACACCGGAACGCCGCTCTCCGCGGCAACGTTGATGCCGTAAAGCCGGTGCACCAGGTCGAACATTCCCGCCACCACTTTTTCCAGGGGGAAGTAGGGCCGGAGGGTCTCCTCGTCGAAATCGTAGCGCGCGGCGCGCTGTTTTTCGGCATAGTAAGCGACATCCCAGGGTTCGAGTTCGGGAGCTTGCGGACCTTCGATGGAGCGCCGGAACTCCAGCAACTCGCGATTTTCTTCGCGGAAGCGGCGCTCGGTTTTGGCTTTGAGATCTTCCAGGAATGCCAGCGCGCGGGCTCCATTGTGGGCCATGCGGTCCTCGAGCACCAGGTCGGCGAAATCGGCGAAACCCAGCAGGCGAGCCTTCTCTCGCCGCAATTCCAGGATGCGGCCGATCAGGGAGCGATTGTCGCGGCCGTCCTCGGTGGCGCGCACGCTGTACGCCTCGTAAAAATGGCGGCGTGTGGCGGCGTTGTCCAGGTACGTCATTACCGCCAGGTAATCCGGCGCCTGGAGCGTGAAACGCCAACCTTCTACACTCTTGCGCTCGGCGCTTTCGCGGGCGGCGGCGACAGCCGTGGGGGGGAGGCCGGCCATTTGGGATTCGTCGGCAATGACCAGTTCGAACGCGTTGGTCGAATCGAGGACGTTTTCGCCGAATTTGGTGGTGATTTGCGTGAGTTCGACATCGATCTCTTCCAGCCGTTTCTTTCCGGCAGCGTCCAAATCCGCACCGTGGCGCCGGAACGTATCGATGGTCTTGTGGAGAAAACGTCTTCGTTCGCCCCCGGCCGCGCGGCCCTCGGGAGTGGCGGCATAGGCTTTGATTCCCTCCCACAATTCGTGGTGGAGCGGAATACCCGAGTAAAACGCGCTGACCTCCGGCTGCACGGCGTTGAAGGCCGCGCGCAGTTCGGGGTAGGTGGCTACCGATTCGAGATGGCGGACCACGCCCATCGCATAGTCCAGCGGCTCGGTCAGCCGGTCGAGGGCATGCATGGTGTTCTGATACGTGCGTTCGCCGGCCATGTTAGCGACGGCGTCCAGGCGACTGCGTGCCTGCGAAAGCAGTTCGGCGGTAGCGGGGGCTACGTGGGCCGCGCGAATGCGGTCGAACGGGATTCGAAATTCCTCGTGAAGGAGGGGGTTCGCGGTATCGGGGCTGGACATTCTCCATACCAGGGTACCAGCAGGGCCGACAGGAACGGAGGGACTGGTGTCTTTCCGCGGGGAAGAGCGAATGGGTAAGGAATCCGCGGCAGCCTGCCGGGGGCAGGCCGGGGGAAAGGCAGTACGCGGAGATTGTTCGCGATAGTACCATAGAGTAGAAATGGGTTCGAACTTGACCGGCCGGGCGGTCCATATTCCCCCCGAAGAACGGCTGAACGTTTTCGCCCTGGTAATCTACATTGCCGACCCCCTCGGCCGGTTTCTCGACGATCTGCGGCGGAGACTGGTCCCGGGCTGCAATCCGCATGCGCACGTCAGCCTGCTTCCTCCCCGGCCGCTGGCGGTGGAGTGGGCGGTCGCATCGGACCAGGTGGCAGGCGTTCTGAGGGACTGGGTACCGTTCGAGATCGAGCTAACGAGCGTCGAGATATTTGCGGTTACGGACGTGATTTACCTCGAAGTGGGCGGTGGAGCGGCCGAACTGCGCAAGGTACACCAGGCCATGAATACCGGTCCGTTGGAATTCCAGGAGCCCTTCGTATATCATCCGCACATCACGCTTGCCCAGGAGCTTCCACGCGATAAAGTGGCGGAAACGTGCGCATTGGCGCGCTATTTGTGGCAGGAATATGCAGGCCCGCGTAGTTTTCAGGCCGATCACGCCACATTCGTCCAAAACAGCCTCGGGAACTCATGGATTGATCTGGCCGAGTATTCGCTGGGCGGCAGCGTGGTGAAATCCTGAGATCTCACTCTCAAGGCTCGCACTAAGGTGTTCGAAACATTCAGCCGATAAGAGAGGGGAGGCCCCTATGTGGAGCTTGCCAGCGGGTGAACGTGTGGATACCATCGCAGTTTGCGCCACTGAGCCCATTGCTATTGAAGGATTACGAAGCCTTTTAGAGCACGCCGAAGGTTTGTGCGTCGTATCCACGGAAACCACACTAGCCGGCGGTGTGGATGCCGTAAAGCAGCTTCGCCCGGCCATTCTTCTGCTGGATAAGGCCTTTGGGCCACATGCAGTAATGGATTGTCCGGCCGCTTTGCGGAAGGCGGATTGCGGGACCGCGATCATCGTCTGGGGGGCGTCCTTTCCGGAAGCGGAAGCGCTTGGTTTCCTGCAAGCGGGCGCCGCGGGCGTGCTCCGCAAGACCGCCCGGCTGGATATCCTGCTCGCCTGCCTGCGCGCCGTGGCTCGCGGCGCGACCTGGATGGAAGATGCCGAGCGCGATCCCGATCGACTCCCCCGCCGGACTTACAGCGGGCTGACCGCGCGCGAACTACAGGTGATGGAACTGGTGGAGCGCGGCATGAAGAATAAAGATATTGCCGAGAACCTGGGCATCCGCACGGGCACCGTCAAGATTCATCTGAAACACATCTTCGAAAAGACCGGCATCCGCGGGCGCTATGGGCTGGCGTTGTCGGGCCTGAAAGAGAAAGGGCTGCTGGTGCCGGCTCTGGTCGAAATGTAAAACGCGAAATTGCCTATTTCAGTCCGAGCCTGAGCACCAGGTTCAAGCCGAAAGCAAAAATCCCGGCGCCCAGGAGGACGCTCACCGGCAGCGTCAAGACCCAGGCCAGAAGCACGTTACGAAGGGTGTCCATCTGCAGCCCCGAGCGATTGGCCGCCATGGTTCCGGCGATTCCCGAGGAAAGCACGTGCGTGGTACTCACCGGCAGGCCATAATTATCGGCAGCCAGAATCGTGCCCATCGCCACCAGTTCCGCCGAAGCACCCTGCGCGTAGGTCAGGTGCTCCTTGCCGATCTTTTCTCCCACCGTGACCACGATCCGCTTCCAACCGATCATGGTGCCGAGGCCCAAAGCGAAGGCAACGGCTACCTTGACCCAGATGGGGATGAACTTGGTGACCTTGTCCATCCGGCTCTTCAGCGCCGCGGCTTCCCCGGTTTCGTCTGCGTCCAGTTTGTGCTGTTTCATCAGCTTGCCCAAGGACTCCGACACCAGGTACAGATCCGTGCGAAGCGTCCGGCGCTGCGCCGGGTTCAAATCCGCAAGGGTGTTCTTGCCTTCCAGTTCCTGCGAGATCTCGAAGCACTTGTTCTTGATGGCCGCATAGGTCAGATCGGATGAAACGCCGGTGGTCTTCAGATACTGCGAGAGCTCATTGGACGAGGTCTGCCCGCCGGCCAGCGCTGTCCCGGGCGAATGGTGGCCCATCTGCGCCGTGATCGCCACGGCGCTTTGCGAGATCTCCTCCACGGCGGAGTGGGTGGTATCCAGGTTGACGGCGTAGGTAGCCGGCAGGACGCCGATCAGGATCAGCATGATCAGGCCCATGCCTTTTTGGCCGTCGTTGGAGCCGTGAGCGAAGCTCACACCGGTACACGTCAGCATCAGCAGTCCACGAATCCACATCGGGGGCGGGGCGTCCTTTTTCGGGGCCTGGTACAGATCTTTGCGCTTGATCAGCAGCTTGAAGAGCATCAACAGCAGCGCCGCGCAGACGAACCCTACGATTGGGGAAACCAGCAGCGTGGTGAAAACCTCCGAAGCCTTGGCCCAATTGACGCCTTCCCCGAAAGCGTGCCCCTTGGACATCATCGAGTTCGCGAAACCGACCCCCATGATGGACCCGATCAGGGTATGCGAACTGGAGGCGGGTAAACCGAAGTACCACGTGCCCACATTCCAGATGATCGCCGAAATCAGCAGCGAGAAAACCATGGCGAACCCGGCGGCCGAACCGACATGGATCACCAGTTCCACCGGCAGCAGCGCGACGGTGGTAAAGGCTACGGTCCCGGCGGAGCTTAGCACTCCGATCAGGTTCCAGCATCCCGACCAGACCACGGCATAAACCGGTTTCAAACTGTGGGTGTAAATAACGGTTGCCACAGCGTTGGCCGTGTCATGGAACCCGTTGACGAATTCGAAGCTTAGCGCCAAGCCCAGCGCCAGCAATAGAAACATGAATGTGGTAACGGAAAGTTGTTGCCCGAGAAACTCCATAGCCTCTCCTTTTTGAGCGAAATCAAGAGTCTACGGGACGGGTGTTACGCCTGAATAACACATTTGTGACAGCTCGGATACGAAACTCGGGCGGCGATGCGGCGCGAATGCGAAAATGAAGGCTAGAAGATGACTGAGACCGACAGTACGCCGCCTCAAGCACCCGGACGCCGGTCGCGGTTCGCATGCCTGGCGACGCCTCATTCGTTCAAGCCGGACCTGGGACTGTTCGACGCTCTGGTTGCGGTATTGGCTTGCCTGTTACGCATCTTCGGCGCCTGTTCCCTGTTCGCCTTGTGGGGCGGATTCTGTTTCTGGGCATGGAGCGCGATCGGCAGCCGCTTCTGGCGGTTTGCGGTGGTCGGGCCGCTGGCGTTTCTGTTTCCCCTGGCGCTCGCCGGACTGCTGGTTGGCATCGGCGCGATCGAGAAGCGGATCGAAGCTCGCGGCTGACGCCTGTGTGTTACAACCTTCGCCGCGGTACATCGATTACAATGGCTATGCTATGCCGCATTATCGGATCTATCGCATGAAGGATTCGCCACGGCAGCAGTTCCGCTGGGCCCCCCATCTTTCCGGGTGCGCATCTCTCAAGCCGAGGGAGTACGAGGCGCGTGGCGAAGTCGAGGCGCGGCACGAATACGAAGCGTGGCAGCTGTTGCGGGATACCGTGGAGCCGATCGCGGTGGGCGATCTGCTGGAGACGGAGGACGGCCAGTTGCGCATCTGCAAATATGTGGGGTTCGAACCCGCCCAGTGGGTGCTGCCCGAACCCAAGCACACCGCCGAACCGGAAGCCGCAGCGGGACCCTCCGAATCGGCCGTCATTTAGGAGGCTTTATGCGCGACATCCGCCTGGGCGATGATATTGACGACTTTTGCGTGCGCTGCAAGCGCATCATGAACCACGCCGTGGTATCGGTGATTGCCGGAGCGCCGGCCAAGGTACGTTGCCGGACGTGCCATAGCGATCATGACTATCGCCACGAACAGGCGCCCCCGCCGAAAGTCGATTCCCGCAAGGCCGCCCTATTCAGCGAAGTGCTCAAGAAGGTTTCACCCGATGGTGCGGCCGCAGCGGAGGACGCCGAGGATACACCGGACGTCGAGATGGAGACGGACGCTGAAAGCCTAGGCGAGCCGGAAACCGAAGGCGTGGAAATGGCCGCTGTGGAAGAGGCTCCGCCGGCGAAAGCCGAGGCAAAAACCAAAGCCAAGCCGAAGGCCAAGGCCAAGAGCAAGAAGTAGCGGCTGCCGGCATGATCAGCAGGCGCACCTTTCTGGCCGCGGCGCCGGCGGCGATGGCAGCCAGCGCGGCGCGGAAAACTCCGCCGCCCCCGGCGTACGGCGCGGTTCCATCGGCCCGCCAAATCGCCTGGCACGAACTCGAATTCACGGCGTTCCTCCACTTCACCGTCAACACTTTCACCGACAAGGAATGGGGCTACGGGGACGAAGACCCCAACATATTTCAGCCATCCCGTTTCAATGCCGACGCGATCGCCGCCGACCTCAAATCGGCCGGCGTGGCGGGATTTATTCTCACCTGCAAGCATCACGACGGCTTTTGCCTTTGGCCCACCAAGACGACCGATCATTCCATTCGGGCGAGTTCCTGGAACAACGGCCGGGGCGACTTGGTTCGCGATCTCTCCGGCGCAGCGGAACGCGCCGGGCTCAAATTCGGCGTCTACCTTTCGCCGTGGGACCGCAACAACCCGACCTACGGAACGCCACGCTATATCGAAATTTACCGCCAGCAGCTCACCGAACTGCTGACGCAATACGGCCCCATCTTCGAAGTCTGGCACGACGGCGCCAACGGCGGCGACGGTTATTACGGAGGAGCGCGGGAGAAGCGCACCATCGACAAGCGCACCTACTACGATTGGCCCAAGACATGGGACCTGGTGCGCTCCTTACAGCCCGAGGCGGTCATCTTCAGCGACGTCGGCCCCGATATCCGCTGGGTGGGGAACGAACGCGGGATCGCGGGCGACCCTTGCTGGGCCTGCTACGACCCGGTGGGCGCCGATGGCGGTCCGGCTTCGCCCGGCGATGTGCGCGAGCGCGAGTCTCCCAGCGGCACCCGGCACGGTTCGCACTGGCTGCCGGCGGAGTGCGACGTTTCCATCCGTCCCGGCTGGTTCTGGCACGAGAGCGAGAACTCGCGCGTCAAGACTCCGGCGCAATTGATCGACCTGTACTACAAATCGGTGGGGCGCGGCGCCAATCTGCTGCTGAATGTCCCTCCCAATCGCCTGGGCGTTCTGGAACCGGAAGACGTGAATTCGATGCGAGGCCTTCAGAGCTACCTGGGAGGGACGTTTGCCGACGATTTCGCCCGCGGCGCCAAGGTGACGGCCTCCAATGTCCGCGGGAAAGACCTGGCCTGGGACGCCGCCAATCTCATCGACGGGCGGCCGGATACCGCATGGGCCACCGACGACGGCACGCGCATCGCCAGCGTGGTGTTCGAATTCAAGCGGCCGGTTACCTTCAGCGTGATCGCGATTAAAGAGGACATCCGCTACGGACAGCGCGTGGACGCCTTCACAGTAGAGCAGTGGAAGGGCGGGGACTGGGAGCAAATGGCCACCGGGACCAGCATAGGGCCGCGCAAATACATACGTCTGGACGACACTCCGCCAACCGCATCGCGGATTCGCCTGCGCGTGACCGAGGCCTCCGCGAGCCCCGTGCTCAGCCAGTTTTCGCTTTATTTCGAAGCCCGCGATGCGATGCGCTAACCGGCTTGTCCTCCTCGTTCTGTGCCTGTCCTCCGCGCGCGCCGTCGAACTGCACCTGCAATTCGGCGCTCTGGAGCGCATGATCGCCGAAACCGTCTTCACGCAGGACGGACGCCGCTACGTGCACAACGATAAACGCAACAAATGCAACTTCGCCTATTTGGAAAAGCCGCAAATACAGGGCGCGGGCGGCCGCCTGCGCATCCGCGCGAGGTTCACCGGCAGGTCGGCGCTGAATGTCATCGGCCAGTGCGTCGGCCTGGGCGACGCCTTCACGGTGGTGGTGATGGCCACGCCGGAGTATCGCAACGGAAACATCGTGCTGACCCACGTCGCCGCCGCGAGCGAGGGCAAGACGGGCATTTACATTCGCAAAGTCTGCGGCATTCTGGGCGCCAGCCTGGAGCGCGATTTTAAATATCCGCTTTCGGCGGAAGCCAAGCGCATCCTGGAGGACACCAGCGGGCAACCCGGCTACCAGCGGGAACTGCGCGATTTCCAGGTGCCGGCGATCCGCGTGACGGACGACGCGCTGGTGATTCAGGCCGATTTCGCCCTGATCGTCAAGTAAGGGGCGTGAAGTAATCGGTATGATAGCAGCAGGTCCAGCCATGAAGCCCAGCCTGTTCCGCCGCGCGTTCCTTTTGTTTCTGGCGGCCGTACCGGCAGTGTCCCAGCAGGATCAGCAGCCTGACCAGGCTCTGGAAGATCGCAAACTGCCCAACGGCAAATCGCAATTGGATGCAATCCTCAAGGCAGAGCGGGAGGAGAATATCCGGGATGCCGGAAAGCTGGTGGAAATGGCGGCATCGCTCAAGAGCGATCTGGAGAAGGGCGACCGCAACGTGCTCTCCATGGACACCCTCAAGAAAACGGATGAGATTCAAAAATTGGCCAAGAAGATTCGCGACCGTCTACGCCACTAGCCTTCTGAGCGCCGGCCTTGCATGGCCGCAAGCGCCGCACCCGAAGAAGGCGGTCCCCGCGATCGCCCTGGTAGACCCGGCGGACGCGCCGCAATGGCAGAGCCTGGTGGAAAGCGCGGGCTGGCAACTGATCGCCGGGCCGGCGGATGCCAACACCAACATCGACCAGCGCTTGCAGGCTCTCGCCGCCAAGGTGGCGGAATCCGTGAAGGCCGGCGCGGCGGACGCCAGCCGGATTTACCTCGCCGGCCGCGGCGATGCCGCGCCATTCGTGTTTTACGATATCTCGCGCATGCCGGACCGTTGGACCGCCGGAGTCGCGCTGGGCGGATCGCCCAAGGGCGCGATCGATACCAATCGCATTTTCGCCGTCAATTTCACGGCTACACCGGTGCTGTGGGCCAGTAATGGCGCGAACGATTCCGATTACGCCGAACGGCTGAAACTCGCCGGTTTGAATATCGAATGGCGATCGTCCACCGGTCTGAACAACCGCGCCGTGCTCGACTGGCTGGCCGCGCACGTTCGCGCCGAGCATCCGCTGACGGCCGACTGCGAGACCAACTCGCCGGCGTTCGCCAGTTGCTTTTGGGTGCAGCCTCAAAAGTTCGATCCCGCCGAGCGCAACGACGTGCTGCCCATGACGCTCATCCCCGGCGATTCCGGCACGAAGCTCGATCTGGGAGGGTTCGGCTACCGCGCCGACGATCCCGGACCGGGCGTCACGGTCGCGTTCCTGCCCCTAAAATACGATGGTCCGCTCAAAGCGGGCGACCGGCTGGAGGCGCTCGATGGCAAACCCATCGACAACGCCCGCCAGTTGATGCAGATTCTCGAAAAAACCGAGTCCACGCGCTACGCGGTGGTGATGGTGCGGCGCGGCAAGGATCGCATGAGGGTGGAAACCCGCATCGTGGTGCCACATCGCGATCCGGTAGTCACCGCGCGGGTGAAGGCTGAGTACATGCCCGATTATCATCAGATCGTGCTCATCAGCCGGGCCATCACGGAAATGAATGTCACGCTGCCGCCGGAGTGGATTCCCGGCGACCTGCTGTGGAACGGACTCACGATCGAAAACGTGAAGACGCCGGGCTGCTATGCGCTCAAGCTCGAAAAGGAGCTCCTCCATGCCGGACCCTGCCAATAAAATCCGCTGCCGTTGGGCGACAGGCGAACTCAACGAGGCCTATCACGACCAGGAATGGGGCGTGCCGGTTCATGACGATCGCACGCTGTTCGAATTCCTGATTCTGGAAGGCGCGCAAGCCGGGCTGAGCTGGATCACCATCCTCAAGAAGCGGCCCGCTTATCGTAAGGCGTTCGACGGCTTCGACCCGCGCAAGGTGGCTGGCTATCGCGATGCAAAGGTAGCGGCGCTTTTGGCCAACGAGGGGATTGTGCGCAATCGCCTCAAAATCGCCGCGTCGATTACGAATGCCAAGGCGTTTCTCGCGGTCCAAAAGGAGTTCGGCAGCTTCGACCGTTACATCTGGCAGTTCGTGGACGGCAAGCCAGTGGTGAACTGCCGCCGCGCGGCCGACCCGATTCCGGCGCGCACCGCGCAATCCGACGCCATGAGCAAAGATCTCGCACGCCGCGGATTCCGGTTCACCGGGTCCACTATCTGCTACGCATTCATGCAGGCGGTCGGAATGGTGAACGATCACGATGCGGAATGCTTCCGCCACGCGGAGTGCCGGTGAGGCGCGGGCTGACGGCGCGGGAAGCGGCGCGGCGCCTCACGCGCGCGCCCAAGAGTGGCGCGCGCGACGCCGCGATCCGCAAGACCATCCGCTCGATTCCGCGCGGCAAGGTGGCGACTTACTCACAGGTCGCGGCGGCGGCAGGCTATCCGCTCTACCATCGCCAGGTAGCGCAATTATTGCGGGGCGCGGGCGGCACGCTTCCCTGGCAGCGCGTGGTCGGCGCGGGCGGGGAAATCAAGTTGAAATACGAGGCGGGAATGGAGCAGCGCACGCGCCTCGAAATGGAGGGCGTGCGCTTTTGCGGCAAGCGCGTGGATATGGCGGAGCACCAGCATCGCTTCCGGCCCTGGGAGTTCTGAGCGAAATCAGAACTCCAGCCGCAGGCTCATTTCGATCCAACGCGCGCTGTTGGTACGATTGGCCGGCGTGAAAGTGCTGGTAATCACGCCGAAGGTTGCCGGGCTGCTGAGGCTCAAGGACGGATTGTTGAAATTCTCGTGGTTGAAGACATTGAAGAAGTCCGCCGAGAGCACGGTGTTGAACCGCTCCGAGATTTTGGTGTTCTTGGCGAGCCGCATATCGAGATTCCAGAACGGAAGCCCGTACATGGGGTTGGCGCTTCCGGTGCGCCCGTCGGACGAAAGCTGGACGTAGTTGAAGTCGCAGAAGGCCGCCCCCGGATTGCTGAACAGGTCCATGTTGGTGCCCGACGCGCCGCCCACGTTGGCTCCGACGGTTCCGTTGAAGAAGCTGGTGGAACAGCTGGTGGTGTTGGCCACGTTGTGGTTCAAGCCTGTCCCCGGCAGCGGGCCCACCGGAACTGCATAGTCGGTGCCGCCGATCACGGAGGTACCGCCGCCCCATACCTGGCTGCCTTCCGTAACCTTGACCGGGAGGCCGGTCCACGCCGAGAAAATTCCCGAAGTGTACCAGCCGCCCAGCAACCAATTGAACGCCTTACCGCCATCGAGCAAGTGCCCCTTGCCGAGCGGAGCGTCGTATTCGTAATAGGCATTCACTACGTGGCGCCGGTCGTAGGCGGAAGGACCGTACTGCACGCCGGGGTCGAAGCTGTTGGAAAAGAATCCGGCGTTGTTCTGGTTGGACAAGCCGTCATCCAAAGCCTTGGCATAGGTGTAATTGCCGCTGATGCTGAAACCGCGCGACATGCGCTTGGTGAAGGTGATGGCGCCGGCGTTGTAGTTGGAATAGCCGATGTAGGTCCGCAGGAATTCCACCTGCGCCTGATCGCTGTCATAGGCGGGAAGGCCGATGAGGCGGCGATAGCTGTCCAGATTGAGGAACAGGTTGCCCACGCTGCCCGCGGTGAACAAAGACTTGTTGGCGCTCACGATGTAGGCCGTCGCGCTGGCGGTGTGCTTGAGGGCCGCCAGGCCGGGGAACTGGTTCTCGAAGAAAGGTTCCACCGGAGCGGCCTGCCCGGCGCGCAGCGCGTCGGCAATCAGGTCGTAGGCTTGCGCGAAGGATTGCTGGGAGGCCGAATCCACAAACATGTAGGGCGCCGAATTCACGTTGACGGCTTGCGGCAGGTCGCGCGCTTCCCGGCCGATATACGCGACTTCCATCACGACTTGGCCCGGCAATTCCCGCTGGAGAGAAAAGTCGAAATTGTAACTGCGGCCGATTTTGGTGTTCGGGTCCACCTGGAACGAGAGCGTCTCCTGTCCGACTCCGGGGATGATGGGGGACGTCGCGGCAGTGGCGGTCGGCAGCGGCAATGTTCCATCGGTTCCCACGCGGAAACTGGCAAGTCCCGGATTGGCCGCTACGCCGCCGGCTGGATTGCAGCCGGCGCCACCGGGCCCGGTGGCGTTGCAAGCCGGGGTGGCAACGAAGATGTTCTGGTCGAAGCCGATGCCGAGCATGGGAATCTCGACGCTCTGCACGGTATTGGAACGGTCGTACACCATGCCGAACCCGCCCCGGATCACAGTCTTATTCTGCCCCAGAATGCTCTGCCAGACACCGCTCGGGGCGGAGGGATTCCAGGCGAGCGCCAGGCGCGGCGCTACATCGCCCCAATCGGTGTCATAAACCGGCCGGTGGGCGGTGCTGACGGTTTCGAACCCAAAGGTCGGATTATCAATCTGCCCCTTCAGCGCCGCCTGCATTTTTTGTTGCAGGAAGCTCTCCGTGACCAACGATCCGTCGGCCGAGTCGATCATGATGGTTTGCAGGTTGTGCTGCTCGGTTGGCGGCGTCTGCCAGCCGTAGGACAGGCCATAGTACAGGGTCAGGCTGGGCTTGATGCGGAACGAATCCTGCGCGTAGAAGTAAGTTGCGTATTGGTTGGTGACATCGCGGAGAAACGTCCCCAACGGCTGCGGCTGTAAATTCTGGTTGCGGACCGCGAGCACCCCCACATTGTCCACCAGGCCGAGAAGCGACGCGTAATAGCGGTCCCAGTTTCCGAGCTGGCTGGAAGGAACGCAACTGGAAGCGATACTGCCGCCGCATACGGCGGGCTCGTTCACGGTGGGAATGGTGAGGTAGGTCTGATCGCCGTCTATCTGGGCTACCAGGGAGGTAATGGATCCCAGCACTTTGTCGGCCCGCGCGTGCGTGAAATCGATTTTGTTGAACTGCGCGCCGAACTGCAGGTTGTGCTTGCCCCAGACCTTGGTCACGTCATCGTAAATCTGCCCGTCCTGGCTCCAGGCGGCCTGAAAGCGCGCGCGCTGGGTGTCCATGTCGATGGGTGAATCGATGAAGCTGCTGACGCCGCTGCCGATGGTCAGGGCGATGGGACCGTCGCTGGTCTGCGATCCGGGAATGTTCAGGATGCCGGCGGCCTTCGTCGGCGACGTTGCGTTCGTCTGGCTGGTATCGCGCACCCACCCGATTCGGGCCACATTCACCAGCGTGGGGCTGATCTGCCAGGTGGCCTGCAGGCTGGGCACGATACCCCGCTGCGGCGTGGTTTCGGCGGACGTGGCATTGCCGTCGAGAATCGAGATGTCGCCGGACGCTACCTGGTCGCTGCGGAAATAGGTGAAAGTGGCGTTCAGAGTGAGCTTCTCGTTAAACATGTGATCCAGCCGGATCACGCCGTAGTCGGTGGAAACCGGGGTGGGAAGATTGGCGAAAAAACTTCCGGTGTTCAGGCCATCGCCACCGGCCAGGTTCGGTAAAGGCATGTCGGCGAATTGGGCGGCTACCGAAGGGCTCACGCCCAAGCCGCGGGGATCGCAGGCGGTGGTGCCGACAGAGCCGGACGGGGCGTTGCAGATGGCCGCGGTCTTCACGTTGAACTGTTCCACCCCGCCCGGCCCCTGGAACTGGATAATTCCCTGCCGCAGAAGCGCCGTGGGAACGGTGCGCGTTACCTGCGCCACGCTGTCGAACCGGCGCGCCTCATAATTGCCGAAAATGAACGTCTTATTCTTTTTGATCGGGCCGCCGGCGCGGGCGCCGAGGCGGTTATCGTGGATAATCGCCTTGGGCAGGTGGGCGCGATTGTTATCCCAGGTGTTGGCGTTGAAATCGTTGTTCTGCACGTATTCATAGAGCGCGCCGTGCAAATCGTTATTGCCCCGGCGGCCGATGAGCGTGACCTGCGCTCCCGAAGCGCGCATCAGGGTGGCGCTCGGATTGGCCACATTGACGCGGAACTCTTCCACGCTATCGTCCGGCGTGGGAATCGAGGTGCCGGTTGCGATGACATTCTGCGTGATGTCGATGCCGTCCACGGTGACGGTGTTCTGATCGTCGATCGCGCCGCTCACGCGCATGGTAAGACCGGCACCCCCAGTGACCACACCGGGCTGGAGAGACACCAATTCGATAGCATTGCGCTGCAAGGCGGGCAGGCGCAGGATGTTATCGGTTTCGAGAGTGTTGCCGATCTGCGCGTCGGTGGTCTGCAACTGCGCCACGGCGGTGGCGCGCACTTCCACTACTTCCGTGTCGCCCCCGACTTCGAGTTTCACCGGCCAAGTGCTGGTCTTTTCGGCGTCCACGGTGATGTCCTGGACCAATGCGGCGCGGAAGCCTGTGGCTTTGACTGAAAGCCGATATTTGCCGGCATTCACCACGGGGAAAAGGAATCCGCCGGTACCGTCCGAAACCGTGCTCAGAACCGTGCCGGTATCGACGTTTACCAGCTGAACTTCGGCTTTTGGCACGACAGCGCCGCTGGCGTCGGTGACCGTGCCGGTAACTTTCCCGGCGGTGGTGGTCTGGGCCAAGGCGGCCGGACCGGTACCCAGAATGACTGCAATTAGTGCGCTCAGGCACGTAGAAAAGAGAATCCTAGACACACACCCCTCCCTGTCGTCTTTTTGGAAAATTTCAATCGCCCATTTCGCGAACCGGCAACCCGTCCCACGCAACACGGCCCCTCCGTTGTTGCGGTCGCGGTTCGATACCCTTTTTCCTATGGGGTTTTAGAGGATTCTACATCAACCGCAATCGATGACAAAGCGATTTCTGTTAAATTTTTTGGCAGGCACCACTGGGAAGGGGGTTGCCCGATACAGGCAGTAACTTAACCCTCGAGGTTGTATCCTTCTTCGCCGTGCTGGCTGAGATCCAGCCCTTCGGTCTCCTCCTGAGCATCCACGCGGACGCCGATGAGCGCGTCGCAGACTTTCAGGATGATCAGCGTTCCGATTACTGCCAGCGCCCACGAAATCAGGATCGCGATCAATTGATTCAGCACCTGCCCGCCGTCGCCGTCCAACCACCCCATCGGCTTGCCGGACCGCAGGTCGTTCACCGCCCTGGTGGCGAACACTCCGGTCAGCAATGCGCCCAGCGTCCCGCCCACTCCGTGGACGCCGAAAGCATCGAGCGAGTCGTCATAGCCGAATTTTTGTTTGATGCGGCTGACCATGGTGTAGCAGGCCACGCCGGCAGCGGCGCCGATGAGAATGGCGGGGAACGGCTCGACGAAACCGGAAGCCGGTGTAATTGCCACCAATCCCGCGACCGCGCCGGAAATCGCGCCGAGGACACTCGGCTTCCCGGTCACAATCCACTCCACAAACATCCAGGCGAGCGCCGCCGCCGCGGCGGCGAAATGCGTTGCCACGAACGCGCTCGACGCCAGCGAACCGGCGCTGAGAGCGCTGCCTGCATTGAAGCCGAACCAGCCGACCCAGAGCATTCCGGCGCCGATGACGCTCAGCACCAGGTTGTGCGGCCGCATGGATTCGTTGGGATAGCCGGCGCGCTTCCCCAGGTAGAGCGCGCACACCAGAGCCGAAACCCCGGACGTGATGTGGACCACCGTACCACCGGCGAAATCCCACGCCGGGAACTGCCCGCCCAGAGAGCCGTTGAGCAATCCGCCCTTTCCCCATACCATGTGCGCCATTGGGAAATAGACCAGGAACATCCAGAGGGTCATGAACAGCAGCATGGCGGAAAAGCGCATGCGCTCGGCGAAAGCGCCGCAAATCAGGGCCGGGGTGATGATGGCGAACATCAACTGGTACACCATGAAGGTCTGTTGGGGAATGGTGGCCGCGTAATCGGCGTTAGGACCGGCTCCGACCCCGTGGAGCAGAAGATACCGGAATCCGCCGATAAACGGGGAGCCATCGGAAAACGCCAGGCTGTATCCCACCACTGCCCACAGAATGGTCACGACGCCCATCAGGACGAAACCGTGCATCATGGTGGCGAGCACATTCTTGCGCCGCACCAGACCGCAATAGAAGAGCGCCAGTCCGGGCGCGGTCATCATCAACACGAGAGCCGAACTGGTGAGCATCCAGGCGTTATCGCCGGACATCTGCGCGGCCCGCGCGGCCTTCTCGACCGCGTCGAGGCGGTTGGCGACATCGGGCGCTCCGGCCTGGGCAACCGCCATCGCCGCGAACAACGTCGCCAGCGACAGCGCTTTGAAACCGCGGATCAAGGTGTTCATCGTCAGCGAGGCCAATCGTCGCGGGAGGGGGCGAAAATGTCGAACACCACGGTGTCTTCGAGCGCCACCACGCCGTGCGAAACGTTCGGCGGGATCACCAGAGTCTCGCCCGAACGCACCACTTTCCGGCCGCCCTCGATGGCGAACTCGACCGCGCCCCGCTCCACCATGGTGATCTGCTCGTTGTGGTGACTATGTTCGGCGACGGTCGCGCCCTGGAGCAATTCCAGGCGGGCGACGGTCATGTTTCCGCTGTGGATGGCCTTACGAGTAATGCGCGCATTGAGTGGTTCGGGCGCCAATTGGTTCCATTCGTAGTGCGTCATGGTACAGGTATTTTAGCCGTTTTCGACGGCTCTTCGAAGGCGTATTGTATGATGAAGGCTTATGAAGGGCATCGTGCTCGCGGGCGGGACCGGAAGCAGGCTGTTTCCGCTGACTAAAATCACCAACAAACATCTATTGCCCATTTATGACCGGCCGATGATTTACTACCCGATTCAAACTCTGGTGGACGCCGGGATCCGGGATATTATGATCGTCACCGGGGGTAGAAACTCGGGGGATTTCCTGCGGCTGCTGGCCAACGGCAAGGAATTCGGGCTCAAGCACCTGAATTACACCTATCAGGAAGGCGAAGGCGGCATTGCCGACGCTTTGGGCCTCGCCGAACACTTTGCCGACGGGCAAAAAATCTGTGTGGTCCTTGGCGATAACATCATCGAGCGCGATATTCGCGCGGCCGCCGACAAGTTTCAGGCACAGGAGTCGGGTGCTCACATCCTGCTCAAGGAAGTCTCGGACGCCGAGCGCTTCGGCGTGGCCGAAGTTTCCGGCGGCAAAGTGATCGGCATCGAGGAAAAACCCAAGCGGCCGAAATCCAACCTGGCGGTGACGGGCATTTATATGTACGACGCCACGGTATTCGATAAGATTCGCACGCTGGTGCCCTCGCACCGCGGCGAGCTCGAGATCACGGACGTGAACAACGCGTACATCGAAGAGGGCTCGATGACGTTTTCCTACCTGCAAGGATGGTGGACGGACGCCGGCACGTTCGAATCCCTGCTGCGCGCGACCAACATGGTGGCGCAATCGGCTGTCGTCAAAGATCGCACGGTGGGCGTCTGATGCAGGCACAATCCGCATCTTCCAACACCGCGCGGATCATCGCTTCCCACGGCGATCTGCAACTGGCCTATCCGGAAAACGCGAAAGGCATCGGTTCCGTCATCGGGCGCGCCGATTCACCCGATCTGATTGCCGGTGTGCGCGCGCAGCCGTTCTCCGTCTACCCCGACGATCGCGGATATTTCCTCGAAGTACAGCGCATCGGCCACGGACTGGCGGCGGGATTTCCGCCGGAACGAAGCCAAGTGTCGGCGGCCATGAATTATCGCGGCACGATCAAAGCGTTTCACTTCCATTTGCACCAGACCGATTGCTGGACACCGGTTTCGGGGCTGTTTCAAGTGGTGCTGGCGGATCTGCGTCTCGGGTCGGCGACGTTCGGCTTGCGCAACACGCTCTATCTCGGACCGATGCGCCCCTGGCAGGTGCTGATTCCGCCGGGAGTGGCTCACGGCTACAAAATCATCGGCAATCAGGACGCCCTGCTAGTCTATATGACGGACCAGTTCTATAATCCCAAGGACGAGGGCCGACTGCCGTGGGACGATCCCTCCATCAATTACGATTGGGAAACGCAGAAGAAATAAACGATTCCATCATTGAGCCGCGGCCGCACGGGAGCGGTGCTTTTCGACACCGGCACGGCTCCCACACGGCCGCGGCTCATTACCATTAAGGAGCGGATGTGAAGGTTCTAGTAACAGGCGGAGCGGGGTTCATCGGATCGGCGTTCGTTCGCATGGCGATCGGCGGCACCGACCTGCGCGTGGTCAACCTCGACAAACTGACATACGCCGGCAATCTGGAGAACCTGACCACGATCGAACACGACCCGCGCTATCGATTCGTCGAAGGCGATATCTGCGACGGTGGTCTGGTCGAATCGCTGCTGGCCGATGAAAAGCCCGACGCCATCGTGCACTTCGCGGCCGAATCGCACGTGGACCGCAGCATCCTTTCGCCCGAACCGGTGATTCAAACCAATCTGCGAGGGACATTCACGCTCCTCGAAGGCGCCCGCAAGCACGGCATCAAGCGCTTTGTTCACGTCTCTACGGACGAGGTTTACGGCAGTCTGGAATCGCCGCTGGAGGCAGACGAAAACTACCCGTTGAATCCCTCCAGCCCTTACTCGGCGTCAAAAGCCGGATCGGACCTGCTGGCGCGGTCTTATTTCGTCACTTACAAGCTGCCGGTGCTGATTACGCGCGCGTCGAATAACTACGGCCCTTATCACTTTCCCGAGAAATTGATTCCCCTGATGATTGCCAACGCCTTCGAAGACCGGCCGCTGCCTGTCTATGGCGATGGCCAACAGGTGCGGGACTGGCTGTATGTGGAGGATCATTGCCGGGGAATCCTCGCCGTGCTGCGCGGCGGGCGCGACGGCGAAATTTATAACATCGGCGGCAACCGCTCGCTGCCGAATCTCGATGTCGTACGCCAAGTGCTCGCTCTGACGGGCAAGCCTGAGAGCCTGATTCAGTACGTCACCGACCGGCCGGGCCACGACCGGCGGTATGCGCTCTCGAGCGCCAAGCTGATGCGCGAAACCTCCTGGAAGCCGCAAATGGATTTCGAGACCGGCCTGGCGCGCACCATCGAGTGGTATCGCGCCAATGCGGCTTGGGTGGCGCGGGTGCGCAGCGGAGCCTATCGGACTTACTACGAAAAGAATTATGGCAATCGCGCTCAGGTAAGCGGTTAAACTTACGGGATGCGAGTGGCCATCGAAGCCGCCTCGCTCGGGCTCTCGAGCGGAGGCCTGGCGCGTTACACCAGCGAGCTCAGCATGGCGCTCGCCGGGTGTTTTCCGGACGACGAATTTTTCCTCCTCTCCGATCAGCCCTTCCGCATGCCCGAGAGCGCACCCGCCAACCTGAAACGCGGAGGCGGTCCGCGCAATGCCGCCGAACGCCGCTGGTGGATCTGGGGGATGGAACGCGAGATGCGACGGCTCGGCATCGACATCGTGCACGGTCCCGATTTCTCGGTGCCCTATATCCCCCGCCGGCCCAGCGTGCTCACTCTGCACGACCTCTCGCCGTGGATGGACCCGCGCTGGCACCATGCCGCGAAACGGGTACGCCATCGCACGCCGCTCCTGCTCGATTTAGGAATCGCCACCATGGTCATCACACCGGGCGATACGGTGCGGCGGCAAGCGATCGAACGGTTCCATTTGCAGCCCGATCGCGTAGTGGCGGTTCCGGAAGCGCCGGCACCCTGGCTGCGGCGGGTGGCTCCGCCTCCGCGGCCGGACCCGTATTTTCTGTTCGTGGGCACGCTCGAACCGCGCAAGAACCTGACGATGCTCGTGGATGCCTGGCGCGAAGTGCGCCGGAGCCATTCGGTGGACCTGATTCTGGCCGGGCGCAAGCGCGCCGATGCCCCGAGCCTGGCGGAGGAAACCGGACTGTACGCGATCGGCGAGATACCCGACGAGAAGCTGGCGGAGTGGTACTCCGGTGCTCTGGCGCTGGTCTACCCTTCGCTCTACGAAGGGTTTGGATTGCCGGTGGTGGAAGCCATGCAGTGCGGAACTCCGGTGATCGCGTCGAGCGCTGTAGCGGAGGCGGGAGGCGATGCCGCGGTTTACGCCGACGATACCGAATCCCTCAGGCGCTCCATGTTGAAGGCGCTGGAGGAGCCGGGATGGTCCGAAGAACGGAGCGCGCTCTCGCTCGCCCGCGCGCACGAGTTTTCCTGGGAAACTACTGCCCGCCGGACCCGCGACGTTTATCTGGAAGCCAGGAGGCGTTTTGGGAATTAAAGCAGAAGCCGGAAACCAGGACCCGGAAGGCGGGAGGAAATCCGCCCTCATTCTCGCGCCTGAAGCCCCTTACCCCCTTGCCGGCGGCGGCGCTTTGCGCACGGCTTCGCTGCTCCACTATCTCGCCCGCACGCGCCCGGTGGATCTCATCCTGTTCCGCCAACCCGGAGCGCCCGACCCGGCGGCACTCATTCCCTCCGGACTCGTGAGGCGCGCCTCGGTAATTCAATTGCCAGCTACCGGACGCGGCGAGCTCGCCCGGGCCTTGCGCAACACCGCCCGCATGCTGCGCCACGTGCCGCCGCTGGTCGATCGCTTCGCCGGCTTCCAGCGCGAAGTGGCGAACGCCATCGGCAATGCGCGCTACGAGATCGGACTCACGGAGCACTCCTGGTGTGCGCCGTACTGGGAGCAAATTGCCCCGGCCTGCCAACGAACCGTCCTCGATCTGCACAATATCGAATCTACCCTGCATGCCCGCTGCGCCGAAGTCGAAGGCCCCGCCACGGCGTTCGCGCATCGCATTTTTCGCGATGCCTCGCTGGCCCTGGAACGCGAGTGGCTGCCCAGGTTCTCGCGAGTGCTCGCGACGTCGGCCGCCGATGCCGCGGCGATCGCGGCCATCGTACCAGCCGCGCGCGTCACGGTCTATCCGAACGCCATGCCCGCGGTTCCCGAACCGAGAGCGGGCGACGAGGAAGTGGTCGCATTCTCCGGCAATATGGAGTACCACCCCAACATCAGCGCGGTGCGATTCTTCCGCGGCGAAATCTGGCCGTTGCTGCGGCAGCGTTGGCCCCGCCTGGTATGGAGGCTGGTGGGGAAGAATCCCGCGGCGGTCAGCCGCTTTACGTCGGGCGATCCGCGAATCGAAGCCATCGGTGAAATGGACGATGCGGTTCGCGAACTGGCGCGCGCGCGGGTGGCTGTGGTCCCGCTCCTGGCCGGCAGCGGGACGCGTTTCAAGATTCTGGAGGCCTGGGCGGCCGGATTGCCAGTGGTCTCCACCACTGTGGGGGCCGAAGGATTGCCTGCCCGCGATGGCGAAAATCTGCTGCTGGCGGATGGCGCAGTGCGGTTCGCCTCCGCCGTCACCCGGCTGCTGGAAGATCGCGATCTGCGGGCTCGACTGGCCGAGGCTGGGAGACGGTTGCTGATTCAGGAATTTACCTGGGAAGCGGCGTGGAAGAAATTGGACTTGTAAAGAGTCCGGCCTGGAAAGTTGCCGATATACTAGTACCAATCATGCGCGTCGCCATCGTCAATGCGAACGGCAGGCGACTGACGGGGATCCCGGTCGACCCTCGAAACCATCTCACCATCTTTGCCGTCCATGCGAGTGGATCGGACAAGGGGCTGGTTCGTCGCCAGCGGAGTGATTCCCGGCGCGGCCACCGGCGTGCATCCCCGCACACGGGCCGATCGGCGCCAAGCTGGCAGGTTATTGGCGCTGAGGAGTTTACAAGAAGTGAGTAAGGTTCGAAATTGGACTTTTGACACACCGGAGGGTCATTATGGTCCGCTATACTGGAACAGTCAATGCTCATCGCCATTGATGCCCACGCCATCGGCAGACACCTCACCGGAAATGAGGTTTACGTTCGAAGTCTTCTGAACGCTTTTGCGGTCCATAACCAGGACCGCGACATCCTGGCCTATGTGTCCGGTGTGGAAGCCTGTGCGTGGGTGCCACCGCACATCCAGGTTCGCCGTGTCGCCGCTAACCCTTTCTTACGGTTGGGATTCGACCTTGCCCATCGCATCCGCAAGGACCGTCCGGACGTCCTGCACGTGCAATATACCGGTCCGATCGGGTCTAGCGTCCCGATGGTGACGACGGTACACGATGTCAGCTACCTCGAACATCCTGAGTACTTTACGCGCGATCGCGCACTCCAACTGCGGATCACCGTGGGGCGCACGGTCCGGCGCGCGGCGCGAATTCTCACCGGAACTGAGCATGCACGGAATGCGATTTTGCGCGTCTATCCTGATTTAGAAGAGGAAAAAGTGACCGTAGTACCGCTGGCCGCAGCCCCGGAGTTCCGCCCCGTTTCGCGGGACGCCGCCACGGTCGCTGTGCGCGAGCACTTCTCCATCGGCAAACCCTTTATCCTCTCGGTCGGCGATATGCAGCCGCGCAAGAACCACATCGGGCTGATTCGGGCGTTTGCCCGCCTGGTCCGGGCTTACCCGCAACTTACCCAAAACCTGGTGTTAGTGGGGAAGCCGACGTGGTTCTCACCCAGAGTGCAGGAGGCTGCCCGGGAGAGCGGGATCCTGGACCGCATCCAGTTTTTTGGTTTCGTTTCGGACGCCGACCTGTTACAGCTCTATAATGCCTGCGATTGCCTGGTCTTCCCCTCTTTTTACGAAGGTTTCGGGTTCCCCGCGCTGGAGGCCATGGCATGCGGCCGGGCGGTGATCTGTTCCGACGCGTCCGCGCTGCCGGAAGTGGTGGACGGCGCAGCCATCCTCTTCGATCCCTACGCCATCGATGAAATGGTGCGCGCCATCGCGGACGTGCTGCTGGACGCGGAGCTGCGGGGACGCATGGAGCGCCTGGGCATCCAGCGAGCCGCGCATTTCAGCTGGCAAAAGACGGCCCAAAAAACCTTGGAAGCGTTCCATCAGGTAGTGGAGGAGCCGCGCTCCGCAGTCGGGCGCCTGGCTTCTCAGGTCATGACCCATCGATGAACCGTAACAGCGCTTATCTCTTCGCAGTCCTGCCATTGCTCTGCTTTGGCGCCACCGCGCCCGCCCAGACCGGGTTTCCGTTCACCAACGAATCCCTGCATTACACCATCAACTACGCCAGCGGCTTGAGCCTGGGGGATGCCAATCTGTCCGCTCAAAAGACGGCCAACGGCTGGGATTTCACGGTGACGCTGGATGCCGCCGTCGCAGGCTATAACTTGAAGGACAAGTTCACTTCGTCCATGGTTGGCACGTATTGCTCCACGGAATTCGAGCGCGACACCATGCACGGCGGGAAGAGCGCGAAAGAGAAAACCACGTTCGACCAGGAAAAGCACATTGCCCGCCGCCAGACGGAGTTTCCGAATGACGGCGGCTATTCGGACCTGAGCACCGGTCCGTGCGCCCGCGACGCCATCACGTTCCTCTACTTCTCGCGCAAGGAACTGGGCCAGGGAAGGGTGCCGCCGCCGCAGGTGGTCTATTTCGGGGCGCCGTACACCGTGACGCAGTCTTACACCGGCGCGCAGAACATTACTTTGGCCGATAAGAAGCCGGAAGTGAGCGATCACCTGGTCTATAACATCAAAGGACCGAAGTCGGAATTCACCGTCGAAGTTTTTTACGCTCGCGACGCCGCGCGCACACCGCTCCTCGTCAAAATCCCACAAGCGGTGGGAACCTTTACGATGGAACTAGTGCGTTGAAATGCGTTTAGCCTTTTTCTCTCCAATGCCGCCGGCACGCAGCGGCATTGCGGACTACTCCGAAGCGTTACTTGGCTCTTTGCGTTACCTGGCGGATGTGGAAGTCTTTTCCAGCGCGGCGCAGGCATTCGACCCGGCAGGTTTCGACGCGGTGGTTTACCAGGTCGGCAACAACGGCTATCACGATTTCGTGTATGAGACGGCGCTGCGGCATCCCGGCATCGTGGTGATGCACGAATCGAACCTGCACCACCTGATTTCCGACATCACCATCCGCCGCGACAATTGGGACGCCTATGTCAGCGAATGCGCCTACAACGGCGGTGAGGCTGCGCGGGCCTACGCCGAACGGGTGCGCAAGCTGGAAGTCGGCCCGGATTACGAAGGGTTGCCGCTCACCCGCCGCCTGCTGGAATCGGCGCGCGGGGTTATTGTCCACAGCCATTTCATGGAGGCGGAAATCCGCGCCGCCGGATTTAAGGGCCCTGTCGCGGTGATTCCGCACGGGGCGTGGATTCCCGAGGCCGACCGCAATGGTTGGCGCCGCAAGCTGGGACTCGACGAAGTCACCCCCTTGGCCGGCATCTTCGGTTATTTGAAACCGTACAAGCGCATCGCCGAATCGCTGCGCGCGTTCCGGCGCCTGGTCCGGCTGGTGCCGAATGCGCGCATGATCCTGGTGGGCGAACCGCATCCCGAATTTCCCATTGAGCCGATGATCCGTACGATGGGGCTCACGGCCCACGTCCGCGTTCTCGGTTTCACGCCGATCGAAGATTTCGTGGGTTATCTGGGGGCTTGCGATATCGTGCTCAACCTGCGCTACCCCACGGTGGGCGAGAGTTCCGGCACGCTGCTGCGCTCGCTGGGATTAGGGAAGGCGGTGCTGGTATCGGAAATCGGCTCTTTCGCGGAGTTTCCCGACGACGTCTGCCTGAAGGTGCCGGTGGGGCCGGGCGAAGAGGACTTGATCTTCGAGTATCTCAATCTGCTGATTTCGCGCCCGGAAGTCGCGCAGGCGCTGGGGGAGCGCGCGCGCGATCATGTGGCGCAGAAGTGCAACTGGGCGGCGGTGGCGCGCCAGTATGCCGAATTCGCGGAAGCGGTGAACGCGGGCAAAGACTGGACCGGTCCGGCGGCCGAAGAGATCGCGGCGCCGGCGCCCCTCCTGCAAGCAGAGGATGAACCGGCGCTCGAAACTTATCTGCGTGGATGGGCGGTCAGCGAGGAAGCCGGCACATACCTCGATACCCACCAGACGCGGCTGGTGAAGACGCTCGAAATCATCCCGCCGGGCGGCCCGGACGACCGCATTCTGGAAATGGGCGCCTACCTGCAAATCACTCCGGCGCTTCGCAGCAAGCTCGGCTATGGCGAGGTCCGGGGCTGTTATTACGGGCCGCAGGGCCGCATCGACCACCGGACTGTCACCTCATCCGGAGGCGAAACGTTCACCTGCGACATCGACCACTTCGACGCCGAAAAGGATCGCTTTCCTTACGACGACGAGTACTTCTCGACGGTGGTGTGCGGCGAGCTGATCGAGCACCTGTTCGAAGATCCCATGCATCTCATGGCCGAAGTGAACCGCATTCTGAAGCCGGGCGGGCACCTGGTGCTGACCACCCCGAACGTGGCCGCACTGCGCGGCATCTCGGCCATCCTGCTGGGGTACCATCCGGGGTTCTTCCACGCCTACATCAAGCCCGCCGAGGGCTCCGGTGAAGTGGACGCACGGCACAATCGCGAATACACTCCGCGCGAAATCCACAAGCTGCTGGAGACTTCGGGGTTTGACGTGGCGCTGCTGGAAACCGGCGAATTCCGGGACCTGCCGCATCCGGAATTCGGCTGGGTGATGCACCTTCTGCGGCGTTATCGTCTGGAGACAGAACTCCGCGGCGACGGCATCTACGCCGTGGGGCGTAAGACCGGTTCGGTGCGCGAGCGGTATCCCGGCTGGCTTTATTCATGAACGCGGCCTACAGCAACGAGCGAGTGAAAACGGACGGGCGCGCAGTCCACGTCGAATTCGACGTTCGCAACGACAGCGGAGAGGCATGGCGCGCCGCCGACGGGTTTGGCGTGGGCCACCACCTGTTCGACGCCGACAGCGGCACGCTGCTGGTAGATGGCGCGCGCGTCCATCCGGGCTGCGACATCGCGCCCGGCGAATCGATGCACGTGGCGCTCGATCTCGAACTGCCGCCGGAGGCCGGCCACTACCAGGTGCGGTTTTCGCCCATGCGCGAAAACGTCTGCTGGTATTACGACAAGGGGTGGGACTTTCTGGCGATCGATGCGCACGTCCACGAGAGCGTGGCGCAGTTCGGCCGCCTGCGCGTGACGGACCGCGAAAAAGTGCGGCGCGAGCGCGAACTGCGCGCCGTCGGGCGGGCGTTCGTGTATCCCGTGCTCAGCATCTGGCGCAACCGCAGCCTGATCCGGGTGATGGTGCGGCGGGATATTCTCGGCCGATACCGAGGATCGTTCGCGGGGTCTTGCTGGACGTTCATCAATCCGCTGCTGCTGATGCTCACGTACTTCTTCGTGTTCGGGGTGGTGATCCGCGACCCCGCGCTCTCCCGGTCGGAATTCGCGCTCTATTTCCTCGCCGGGATGCTGCCTTGGCTCCCCTTCAGCGAGGCCGCCGGACGGGCGCCCGGCGTGGTTCTGGAGCACCGGAATTTCGTCAAGAAGCTGGTTTTCGCGGTGGAAACGCTTCCCGTGAACCTGGTGTTCGCGGGGCTGGTAACGGAACTCTTCGCGGTGATCCTGTATTGCGGTTTCCTGCTGGCCATCCGCCACACCATCCCGCTGACCATCCTCTGGCTGCCCGTGGTGATTGTTCCCCAGGTTCTCTTTACCATGGGCATCAGTTGGTTTCTCGCCGGATTGGGCGCGTTCGTTCGCGATCTGGGACAGATCATCGGTTTCCTGTTGACGGTCTGGTTTTTCATTACACCCATCTGCTACCCCGAGCGCCAATTGCTGGTTCGCTTCCCGTTCATGACCAAGAACCCGATCTACGTGCTGGTACACGCTTACCGGGAGATTTTCCTGGCCAACCGCCCGCCCGCGTTCGACCCTCTGTGGAAACTGTCGTTATTGGCTATTCTGGTGTTTGTGCTCGGCCACGCCTGGTTCTACAAACTGAGGAAGTCCTTCGCGGACATGATCTAGGGCACCCGCCATTGCGCCAGAAACTTACCGCCGCCTTACTCGCCGTGGGACCGTTCGGCATCCTGCTGGTTTCCCTGCTCGACTCGACGGCAATTCCGCTCCCCGCGGGCGTGGACGTCCTGGTGCTGACACTCTCGGTGAAGGAGCCGCAGCGCGCCTATTTTGCGGCACTGATGGCCGTGCTCGGGTCTACGGCGGGGAATCTCTTTCTGTTCCTGGCCGCGCGCCATGGCACGCGGTGGCTCATCAAGGATGTCACCCCCTCGCCGCGCGCGCAAAAATTCCACGACTGGTTTCACCGCTACGGCCTGGCGACGGTTTTTATCCCTTGCGTGACCCCGGTGATTCCGTTCCCGCTGAAGGTTTTTGTCGTCTCCGCCGGGATGCTTCGCACACACCTGAGCAGGTTTCTGCTGGTGGTGCTGGTGGCGCGCGTGATCCGATATTTCGGCGAAGCGTGGCTGGGATTGCATCTCGGACCGCACGCCGAGGCCTACCTGGAGCGCAATGCGTGGCCTTTGCTGGGGGCGGCCTTGGCGATGGCCCTGGTGTTCTATCTGGCTATCCGCTGGAGCGAAGGACGGCGAGGGTAGACGCCGCTCGGAGCGATCGACGCGATCAGCGGCCTGGCCGCAAGGAAAGCAAGGAAAGATTACCCTTTCCATACCCCCCGATTTCCACGACAAAGTCCACCCGCGCGGAGGGTTTCGCCATGGCCAATGCCAAACGGGCATCCGGTTTCTCGCCACGGTGGATCGTGCCCAGCCGAACGTGCGACCTGGCGCCGGTATGAAAGAAGCGGGTCATGACATTGAGCACTTCGTGCAGATTGTCGGCCAGCGTTTCCACGATCTGGCGGGAGCGGATAGCCTCCTCCGCGGCGCCGGCGGGAATCACCGTGAGCGCCGCGCTGGCGCGCACTCCGAAGCCAAAATCGCAGACAGCGCAACCTTGCAGCAGATCGTCCTGCGCCTCGCGGTACTCCGCCACGATTCGAAGATTGGGCGCGAGCAGCGGCGGGGGGCACGCCGTTGCCACGACGTTCCGGCGCAACAGCTCCGAAAGAGCGAGCGCCATTTGCGCGGCTTTGGGAAGCCCGCCCGCGGCGTCCAGGCAGCAATCGCCGCCGTCCGCCTCCAGCCGTTCGGTGCGGCAACCGATGGCCGCGAGGAGCGGTCCCAGCGTCAGGCTGAGGTTTGCGGCGGTGAACGGCTTGGTGACCACAAACGAGGCTCCCGCTTCGGCGGCTTCCTGGCGTAATTGCGGCGATGCTTCGGAGGTAACGAACCCGAACGGCGTCGCGTCGCCGGATTCGCGCAGGGTCTGCAAGAGCTGCATGCCCGACATTTCGGGCATGTTCAGGTCGGAGATCACGAAATCCGGGCCGGAAGCAGCTATGGTTTCGAGAGCCGCCCTGCCGTTCTCCGCTTCCAGGTATGGCGATGGCACCCCCATTTCTCTGAGCGCGCGGGCGATGATGCACCGCATGGCCTTGCTGTCGTCGACAATCAAAACATTCATCATGCACCTCGCCCCAGTCAGACGCGATCCGCGCGCGGCTGAACCAGCGAAATCCAAAAAACTCCGGCTTCGCACCCGAAGCCTTGCCGGAGCGCCACGGTGCAGCCGCACATGCGCAGGCTGACATCGACTCCATCTACGACCTCGGGAATCGACAGATGGGCATCGGGAACCAGGGCGCTCTTCAGATTGCCGCCGATCATGTTCGCCAGCTCGCCCAGCACATCACGAACATCGTTGTCGAGAGCTTCCGGGGGATCCATCGCCATGAATCGGCCGGCGAAGTAGCAGGCCTGGAACGAATTCACCTCGAGCAGGATGACGCCATTCCAACCGCCGGCAAGCTGCACGCTGGCGGTCACGCGGTCGGGGTCTTCCATCCACGGGTCGTTCGTCTGGGTTACCTGCATGCTCATCATGGTTTCGAAGATCGGGCCGACGGTCTGTTCCAGCAGGTCCGCGGAGATGGTCAGTTCGTCTTGAATCATCGGTTCATCCTTTCAGCGTGCAACGTAAACGGTGGCGGCGCCGACCATTTTCCGTTCAAACAGCCTTTCGAGGCCGGTGGGTAATTCGGCCGTTCCCAACAGCAGCCAGCCGCCGCGGAAGAGAGTGCCGTGCATTTCCTCGAGAATTTTGCGGCGCGTCGCGGCGTCGAAATAGATCAGCACGTTGCGGCAGAAAACCGCATCGAACGGGCCGAGCGCGCGCATGGGCGCCCGCAGGTCGATCTGCTCGAAGCGCACCAGGCGCCTGATGGTGTCTTTCAGCTGCCACTCCAACCCCTGGCGTTGGAAATACTTCACGAGCATGGGCGTGGGCAAGCCGCGATTCACTTCAATCTGCAGGTATTTGGCGGCGCGGGCGCGTTCCAGGACCTGGGTGGAAAAGTCGGTGCCCAGCAGTTGCAGGTTCCAATCTCCCAGGCCGAGTTCCGACAATTGCATGGCGAGACTGTAGATCTCCTGTCCCGTGGACGCCGCCGCCGACCAGAAGCTGAGTTTGCGGGTGAGCTTGCGTTGCTCGCGGAGTTCCGGAAGCAAGCTCGTCTTCAGCGCGTCATAGTGCGACGGGTCGCGGAAGAAGTAAGTCTCATTGGTGGTCATGGCCTCAACCACTTGCCGCCGCACCGCAGTCTCGCGCCCCGTGGCCAACACCCCGCACAACTCTCCGATCGAACCCAGGCCAAGCTGGCGCGTAATGGGCGCAAGGCGGGTTTGCAGCAGATAGTGCTTATCGTCGCCGATGACGATTCCAGACTGCGAGTACACGAAAGTCTGCAGAAACTTGTAGTGGTCCGCGCCGATTCCGTTTTCGGTTGTCTCGAGTGGCATGCGCTTCCTTAGTTCCTCGCCGCGCGACGGATGATTTCGGGCACTACCTGCTGTAGCGGCAGGACGTTATCGGCGAGACCGGCATTGGCGATCGCTCCCGGCATTCCCCAAACCACGCTACTGGCTTCATCCTGCGCCAGTACGGTGGCGCCTTTGGTTTTCAGCATGCGCGCGCCACGCAAGCCGTCCTGTCCCATGCCGGTAAGAATCACGGCGATGACCGCGCCGCCGTACACTTCCGCGATGGAACCAAAAAGAGCGTCGACCGCGGGACGGCACGAGTTCTGCGGCGCCGACTGATCGAGGCAGACTCTGACTTGCGCGCCATTCGGCGCCACTCGCAGGTGGAAATCGCCAGGCGCGATCAGAATATTGCCGCCGAGCACGAGTTCTCCTTGGGAAGCTTCCCGAACGGCAAGCGGGCAGACGGAATCCAGACGCTCACCGAGCAGCCGGGTAAACATGGGGGGCATATGCTGCACGATGAGAACGGGCAAAGGAAACGAGGCCGGCAACGCCGGCAGAATCGCGCTCAAGGCGTTCGGACCGCCGGTGGAAACTCCGATCACGACCACTCTTGGCGGAACCTTCGGCAAATTCCGGTCATTGCGCGGGACGGTTACCACGTCTACGGGGCCGTCCGAAGCCGGAGCCAGTTGAAAGAACTGTTTGATTCGAGGCAGCAGGTCTTCCCGCAAGCGAACCATGCTGCGGTCGAGCGACCCTTCATTGGAAGCTTTCGTAACGTAATCGTTAGCGCCCAGGCTCAACGCCTCCAGCGTGACGGCGGCACCGCGCTCCGTCATCGTGCTGAACATGATGGTTCGGACGTGCGAATGCGTTTGCCGTACGTGGCGCAACATCTCCAGGCCGTCCATTTCGGGCATCTCGATATCCAGCGTGATGACGTCGGGATTCAACTGCTGCACGCGCTGGAGTCCGATGACGCCGTTGGCGGCGGCGCCCACCACTTCGATCAGCGGGTCCTGTTCAAGCGCGTGGCTCACCAGCCGGCGGATGACCACGGAATCGTCCACCACCAGAACCCGGATGCGCTGGCCCGGTTGTAAAGTGCGTTTGTGTACCGGCACAAATGTTCCTCAGGGGCGAACGCCGACCAGTTCCAGCTTTTCGAGCAGGATGTCCTTGGTAAACGGCTTCATCACGTATTCGTTGGCGCCGGCTTCCAGCGCCGACGCCATGTGTTGCACTTCGGTTTCGGTGGTGACCATCACCACCATCAGGGAACTCAGCTCGGGTTTCCGCCGCAATTCCTTGAGCAGTTCGTACCCGTTCATCTCGGGCATATTCCAGTCGGCCAGGACCAGGCTGAAGGAGTTTTTCTCCGCCTCGATCACCGCCAGCGCTTCCCTGCCGTTGGCCGCTTCGCGCACCTCGTATCCCGCCTCGCGCAGGGTCCTGCCGAGAATCATGCGAATGGCCTTGGAATCGTCCACCACCAGGGCTTTGACCATCATTTCCTCCGATCTGTCATGGATACCAACGCTTAGAACTTGAATTTTTCCACCAGAGCCTGGAGTTGATTCGCCATGTGGCTCAGTTCCTGTGCCGCGCCCTGGGTGTTGGTGGCGCCCTGGGTTGTATCCTTGGCCGCCTCGGCCACGCCGCTGATGTTGCGGGTTATATCGCCGACCCCCTTGGATGCTTCTGCCATGCTGCGGTTGATCTCATTGGTGGTGACGGTTTGTTCCTCCACGGCGGAAGCGATGCAATTGGAGATGTCGTTGATCTGGTTGATTACCGTGGTGATTTCGCCGATGGCGCCCACAGCGGCTTTGGTATCGCCCTGAATGGCCTCGATTTTGCGGCTGATCTCCTCGGTAGCCTTAGCCGTCTGCTTGGCGAGTTCTTTGACTTCATTGGCCACGACGGCGAAGCCCTTGCCGGCTTCCCCGGCGCGCGCGGCTTCGATGGTGGCATTCAACGCCAGAAGATTGGTCTGCTGCGCGATGGAAGTAATTACTTTGATCACATTGCCGATCTCACTGCTGGACTCGCCGAGCTTGGCAACGGTCAGGTTGGTAACGTTGGCGGAATGAACGGCACTTTTGGCGACCCGCGCCGCTTCATTGGCATTTTTGGCAATCTCGCGAATGGAGCTCTGCATCTGCTCCCCGCTGGATGCGACGCTGGTAACGTTGGACGAAACTTCCTCGCTGGCGGCGGATACGACTCCGGCCTGCGTGGCGGTTTCCTCGGCGTTGCCGGCCATTTGATGGCTAACCGCGGTAAGCTCCTCGGAGGCGGTGGCCAGTGATTCGGCATTTTGGCCGATGGTGCGGAAGTTCTCTTGCAAATCCGCCACCATCTGGTTGATGTCGTCCTTCAGGCGCGCGTAGTCGCCTTTTTGGTCGCCCTCGACGCGCGCGCGCAAGTCCTTGGCAGCCACCTTGCCGATCACTTCGGATGCCGCCCGGATGGGCGTGACCACAGCGTCGAGAGCGCGGTTGAAGCCGAGGACGATCCTGGCGAAACCGCCGTGATGTCGGCTGGCGTCGGCGCGAATGCTGAGGCGCCCGGAGGTGGCGCCGTCAATGAGGAGGTCGGTGTCGGCAATCAGGGCCTTAAGGTTGGCGCGGACGCGTTCGATGGTTTCGTTGATAGACGCTTTCTTGCCGGGAAACTGCTCCAGGGGCGCATCGAAGTTGCCGATTCCGAACTCCGCCACGCACGCCATGGCTTTGGCATTTAGAGCAATGTGGCCGGTTACCATTTCGTTCACGCCCTGGGCCATTTTGCGGAATGGGCCGAGAAGTTTTTCGGGATCGATTCGTGCCTCGATATCGCCTTTTTCGTGCGCCTCCGACATCTGCGTCATGGCTGTGACGAAGCCGTCGGTCTGCGTCCTGATGGCATCCTTGATCCGGCTGAACTGCTCGGCCTGATCGCCGGAGCAGACCTCTTCCAGGCGGATTCCGATGGGCGCGAGCATGCTCTGGATATTGCGGAGCATGAACACGTCGCCGATGGCCTGCATGTCGAGGTTGAATACTTTAGTCACCGATTCCTCGATTTGGGCTACCAATGCCTCGTCTTCCAGATCGCGCCGCAGATACTTCCCAAGCAGCCGCCGGTACTCGGTGTAGGATCCGACGTACCACTTGAACGGCAAATTGATCTTGTCGTGCACCACCGCGATCCGCAGGCGCTTCTCGAAATAGCGCAGGTCCCAGTTCACGGCGGAGCCGGCAAAGACCTCCACCAGGTAGCCGGCTTGGGCGGCTTCGAGCGCCGATCGAAAGGCGGGCAATGGAAGGCCGCGCTGCGCGGCCAAATGCTCGAAGAACCGGAGGGTCGGTGGAAAGCTGAATTGCCAATCGTAAAACTCGCGCGCAATGTGCGGCGCGATATCCTGTGCCCAAGGCACCCATTCCGCCAACAAGGCGCGGTCCTGGCCGCCCAACCGGACGAACTGCCGGCGCATGGTGACGTTGCTTTCGTCCACCCCAAACTGCGCCGCCAGCGACTGCGCGCCGGGAGCGGGCCATTCGATTTCGCGTGTACCGGCGATAGCTTTTGGTAGCGCGCTTCCTGTGGGCCGCGGACGGCGGGATCGCAGGGCCCGTTTCTTAGGGGAGATCGTTTTCGGTGTCATGGTTTTCTTTGGTCCTCGTTTGGTTTCAGGCGCAGCGCGCCGCGTAAATGTCTGCATCAGGCCGCCATTGCCTGTGCCAGGTCGACGGCGCGCTCAATGTCGAGTACCAGCAGCAGCCGGTCTGGGAGTTTGTAAATGCCGCGAATGATATTCCGTACCGCGCTATCGAGATTCACGGGAGGCTCGTCCAACGCTTCCGGGTTCAGTTGGAGCACGTCTCCGATTTCATCCACCAGGAGGCTGACGGCTGCATCCTCGTAACGGATTACCATGTTCATGGAAGGCCGGCCGCTACCGCGCGGAGGCAGTCCCAGGCGGCGGCGCATATCGATCGCGGTAACGATTTGGCCGCGAAGATTGATGAGGCCTTCAATCACTCCGCACGCGAGCGGCACCCTTGTCATGGGCTGCGGCTGCAATACTTCCTGTACGCGCAGCACGTCCACGGCAAAAGACAGATCGGACACCACGAATGTGGCAAACTGTCCGGCTTCGGTGGTCACGGCCGGCCTCCCGTCGTTGTATGTTGCGGTGTTTGGAAATCGCAGGCGATGGCGGCGGCAAGGCTGGCCACCGACTTCAGTACGCCATCTCCATCGAATTTTGCCAGACCGTCCGGCAGCCCGGTCTCACTGCCGGCCGCCAAGGTCAGCACCCGGATGGCGTGCCACTCTGTCCGGGCGCCCACTGCATCCAAAAGCGCGGAGGCTCCGTGCGGCGGCAGATCGGCCGCCACCAGCGCTATATCCACCGGCTGCTCTTCGAGGCGGCGAAGCGCTTCCTCGAAGTTCGAGGCTTCCAGAACCGTATAGCCCGCCATATCGAGCCCGCCGCGAATCAATCCACGCGAGAATCCCGACCCCTCGGCAAGCAGAATGCGAGCGGGGGTGGGCGTCTTGCCGACATCGTCGAACCAGTCTTCGACCGCGGCGCGGATCACGAAATTCAGATCCAGGAAATCGGCCACTTGCGTGCCGACCACCGCGGAGCCGAGGAGTCCTTTGCGGGTTGTCTTCTGCCTTGCAATCACGGCCTCTTCGGCGACGTCCAGGATTTCATCCACCAGCAGCCCGACGCTGCGGGCACCATCCTTGACAACCACCACCGGGGCCGGGTCCGCGATCTCGATGTCCGGGCGGGTTCCTTCGAGCACAGCGCCGAGCGGGACGAGACGCAGAATCTCGCCGCGGTATTGAACCACGTGGCGACCGCCGGCTTTTTCGATGGACGATCGCGGAAACTCTTCCAGCCTCGAAACCACCGACAGCGGCAGCGCCAGGCGTTCGAAGGAACCGGCCCGGAAGAGGAGCAAGCGCCGCCGCTCGCTCTCGACGCGCGATTGCGGCTCTCTCGATCCGCGTGCCTGTTGGCGCGAATCGGCCAGCACACCCGAGCATTGTCCGATGCCCCGAACATCAAGAATCAACGCCACCCGGCCATCGCCCATGATGGTGGCGCCGGCATACACCGAAAGCCCTTTGAGTTGTTTGCCGAGAGGCTTGACCACAATCTCCTGGGAATCGCCGATGGCATCAACGAGAAGGCCAAATTGCTGGTCTTCGGCCTGCAGCACCACCATATTTACGGCTTCCGCCGGTGCCGTTCCGGCGAGCCCCAGCACATCGCTGAGCGAGGCCACCGGCAGCAGAGAGCCGCGCCGGCGACAGACGGGCGTACCGTTCACGTTCTCCAGCCGCCGGTCGCCCTCCAGGCGGATCAGTTCGAGCAAGCTCACTTGAGGAATTACGAAGCGTTCCCCGCCGCTTCCGACCACCAGCCCTGGAATGATAGCCAGCGTCAACGGGATTTTGAGGCGGATGGCGCAGCCTTTGCCCGGTTGGCTGACGACATCTACGGCGCCCCCGACCTTCTCGATATGAGACTTGACTACGTCCATACCCACACCCCGTCCGGAGATGTTGGTCACGGCCTCGACCGTGGAGAACCCGGGGCGAAAGATCAGGTGGAGAGCTTCCTTCTCAGAAAGCCTGCCGCTCTCTTCGGGGCGGAGCAAGCCCTTGTCGACGGCTTTCTGCCGCAGCCGGGCGGCGTCGATTCCGGCGCCATCGTCAGCGATTTCGATATTGACCTGGCCGCCTTCGTGATAGGCCCGCAGCGATAGGGTCCCCTGTACCGCTTTCCCCACGCGGACGCGGACTTCGGGCCGCTCGATGCCGTGATCGCAAGCATTGCGGACCAGGTGTACCAGCGGGTCCTTAATAGCTTCGATGATGGTCCGATCCAGTTCGGTTTCGGCGCCATCCATTTCCACGCGAATCTGCTTACCCAAGGCCACCGCGGTATCGCGCACGACTCTCGGCAGTTTGTTCCATACCACGCCGATGGGCTGCATGCGGGTTTTCATTACGCCGCTCTGCAACTCGCTGGTGATCAGGTTCAACCGTTGAGACGTGGCATTCAGCACCGGCTCTTCGCGTTCAGAGTTGTACTGCAGGATCTGATTGCGCGCCAGCACGAGTTCGCCTACCAGGTCCATGAGCTTGTCAAGAACTTCCACCCCTACGCGAACGTTCGAATCCGAAATCGAACCAGACTTAGGCCCGTCTTCGTCGGAGACATTCTCAGGGCAGGTTTGCGCCGCCGCCGGCGCCGCAGGCGGAAGGGGCTCGTTTCCTTTTTGAGCGGCCGCGCGAAGTTTTTCAATCAGAGGCTCAAAGGTTTCACCGCCCTCGGCGCCGCCTGCTTCGATAGCGGACAGAATCCGGCGTACCGAGTCCACGGTTTCGAGAATCAAAGTCACCAGCGACGAAGTCAGCTCCCGTTGACCGTCGCGCAGCTGGCTCAAGAGATTCTCGGCCTGGTGGGTGACCTTTTCCAGGGTGGCGAACCCCAGGAAGCCGCACGTGCCCTTGATGGTATGGAAAGTCCGGAAAATTCCGGCTAGCAGACTTTTGTCGTTGGGACGCGACTCAAGGGCAACAAGTTCCTGGTCGAGCTTTGCGAGGTTCTCGTAACTTTCGACGAGGAACTCATGAATGACCTCCAGATCCTGTTCTTCCACCGCGCGTCCTCTCCCGTGCTTGCGCACCAAGTATGTTTACGAGCTGTAAATCAGCCTCGCAAACGGACACCGGAAGTCGACGCTCGCCGGCACAGGAACACATCGGCGGAAGGGGAGAATTTTCGTCCATTTTAAGGCCCGGAAATCTCCTTATGGAAAAGCTCGGCACTTAGGCGTGCATAGTTAGTAATTGAGAGCGAATTGAATTGAAAAAATATAAAACGCCCGCCGTCAAGCGACGGGCGCGAGGTTCAATTCTCTACTGCCGTATACAGCGTCTGAGTTCCCGCCACGGTGGTGCCGTTTTCGTTCACCGTAAAGGTGACCTGTACCGCGCTGGGAGTGCCGACCTGCAAATTAGGAATCGGCGGCACGACGACGTTGAACTGATAGAGCCCGATATATCCCGTCGTGGCAGTTTGCGGCGCGATGCCGGCGTACGTCACCTGGGCCTGGACGCCGTTGAAATAGAAGTTGGGAACGATGGGCAGCGTGAGCCCGTTGGTAGTCTGGGGAATGGTCCCCGGAGGACTTCCCGGCACCGGAGCGAAGCCCACGCCGTAGAAGACGATGGTGTCGCCGGGTTTGGCCGCCTGCGAATTGATTCCGGAAAACGAGTTCGGCGGAAATACGAAAGTGGTCAGGTCGGGAAACAACGCGCCCACCCATTGGATCTGCTGCTGGTTGAAATCGCTGCTGAATGCGGCGGGAGCGTATAGGGCGGGCTCCTCGAGATTGACGTTGATGTTATACGCCGCGCTCGCCCCGGATGGGGTGCTGACGACTACGGGCTCGCTGCCCAACCCGACGCCGGCCGGCACTTGCGCGTTGACCTGCCCGGAGCTGATGTATTCCACGAACGCGGACTGGCCACCGATCGAGACCGTCGTGTTATTGAGTTGCGTTGGGGCATCGACGCCCGTGAAATCGCCGGAATTCCATTCACGCGTAATGGCGGCGAGGTTGGTCCCGTAAATTTCCATCCACGAACCGGGCGCCACCGACGATAGCGCGCCGAAATCGCTGGCGCTGATGACGCCGTTCGCAGTGCGGATTGCGGGAGCGGGGGCGCCATTGCCGGCCGGAGCGCCGGGGACCAGTTTGCGAATTACGTTGTTCCCGTAGTCCGCCACGTACAGGTTCCCCTTGGAATCGAACGTCAGGAAATTCGGATTGTTGAATTGCGCGCCGAGGGCGGGGCCGCCATCTCCGATAAATCCCTGGTTCGGCAAACTCGTGCCGCCGGCGACGGTGTGAATCAGACCGTCCGGCGTCACTACCCGGATCACGTTGTTGAAGGAGTCGGCTATGTATACGTTGCCGGCTGTATCCACGGCGACGCCGGTGGGATTATTGAGTAATGCGTTGATCGCCAGCCCCTCGTCGCCGGAGTATCCGTATTGCGCCGTGGGACTGCCGGCCAGAAGCGAGATGACGCCCGTGGCCAAGGCGATTTTGCGGACCTCGTTATTGAAGCTGTCCGCCAGATAAAGATTGCCCTTGGTATCTACGGCAACCTGCGCGACCCCGTTGAGGTTTGCCGAAAGCGCGGGACCGCTGGTTGGTTTGTATCCGACGGTGCCGCTACCGGCGATAGTGTTGATGATCCCCGTGGACGCGACGACCTCGCGGATGCGATCGTTCCCCACATAATTCAGATCGGCATACGTGCCCCAATCGGAGATGTACATGTTCCCCGAAGAGTCCAGGGCGATTCCGGTGGGGTTGAACAGGGCGGCAGCCGTTGCCGCGCCGCCATCGCCGGAGAAGCCCTGGCCCTCCGACTGCGAGCCGGCGTAGGTGGAAATGATCCCGGAAGTGTTCACCATCCGGACCACGCCGTTCTTAAAGTCCGAAAAATAGAAATTTCCCTTGCTGTCGACCACGATGGAAACGGGCGCGTTGATTTGCGCGCTGATTGCGGCCTTTCCGTCCCCCGAGTAACCGCCGGAGTTGTTCCCCGCTACCGTGGAAATATTCCCGCTGCTGGCGGCCACCATGCGGATCACGTTGTTGACCTGATCGCAGATATACATGTTGCCGCTGGAATCGAAGGCTACGCTCGCGGGACCGTTGAGAGCGGCGCTGATGGCGGGATTCCCGTCGCCGCTGTAGGCCGCGGTAGCCGGAGGTCCCTGCCCCGCCACCGTCGAAATGGTGAAACTGGGGACCGGCGACTGTGCCAGACATAAGCCCGGCAGCAAACAAGCCGCTATCGCAACGAGCCCGGGCATGGCCGCCCGAGCCCCATGGCGCCTGCGCGCGTGGTTCATACGGATCGAAAGATGCATTGCTGATTACTTCAGTTTCTCAGAAATCGATGTGCCTTTGGGCTGTTCTCACGATTGCACAGTGTGAACGCCGGGCCACTCCTTACCATATCCTGCAAGCGTTGACACGCATCATGGGCTGGCCCGGCTTACAGGAGAATGCCTGCCCGAACTGCGGCATGTTGGCGACCACGCCGTTGATGCGATACTCGTTGGGCGAGTGTTCGTTAGTGACTGCGTTGAGGCGCTTATTCTCCGGCCGCTCGTCGCCGCAGGCCCATTGTGCCATGCCGATGAAGAAGCGCTGTTCCGGGGTGAATCCATCGATGGGCTGAAGGTCCTTTCCTTTGGTGGCGGCTTTCCACGCGATATATGCAAGTGTAGTGCCGCCGAGATCGGCGATGTCCTCGCCGGCTGTCAGCTTGCCGTTGATCTTGATGCCGTCGATTACGGTGTACCCCGAATACTGGTCGATGACGCAAGCGGCGCGCTCCACAAACCGGGAGGCATCCTCCCTGGTCCACCAGTCGCGTAAATTGCCCTTGTCGTCGAATTGCCGGCCCTGATCGTCGAATCCGTGCGTCAGCTCGTGGCCGATGGTGGCGCCGGTATTGCCGTAATTGGGAGCGTCATCCATTTTCGGATCGTACAGTGGCGGCTGGAGCACGCCGGCCGGAAAGTTGATGTCGTTCATTTGCGGATCGTAGTAAGCATTCACGGTGGGCGGCGTCATCTGCCATTCGCCGCGGTCCACCGGCTTGCCGATTTTGGCCAGTTCGCGTTTGGTTTCGAACATGGTGGCACGCGTCACGTCGCCCAGAAAATCGTCGCGGACGACGTGGACCGAGCTGTAGTCGCGCCACTTGTCGGGGTAGCCGATCTTGTTCACGACGCCGTGCAGTTTGACGAGCGCCTGCTTTCTGGTGGCATCGCTCATCCAGTCGAGATGCTCCAGTTCGCTCTGCATGGCGGCCTCGATCTGCCTGGTCAAGGCCAGGGCTGCCGCCTTAGTAGCGGGGGCGAACGTCCTGGCCACGAATACCTGTCCGAGAGCTTCCCCGAGATCGCGATCCACGTAGCTGACGCATCGTTTCCAGCGCGGCCGCATTTCCGCGACGCCGCGCAGCGTTTTGCTGTAGAAATCGAAATTCTCTTCCACGAACCGGCGCGAAAGGTAAGGCGCGGCGGAATGCACCAACTGCCACCGGAGGTACGTCTTCCAGTCGGAGACCGGGCGGGTCTCGAGCTGGTGTTCCACTTCCTTGTAGAATTCGGGTTCGGTGACATTGAGCGTGGCGGGTGCCGCAAGCCCGAGCCCGGCCCAATAGGCGTCCCAGTTGAAATCCGGCGTTAGCGCCATCAGTTGCGCACGCGTGAGCACATGAAACTGCTTGTACGGATCGCGTTTTTCGACGCGCGTGAGCGTGGCCTTTGCCAGTCCGGTCTCGATGGCCATCACGGTCTGCGCGCCGGCGCGCGCGGCCGCGGGAGAATCGCCCAGGAGCGCGAGCATGCGCGCGACGTGATCGATATATTGGGCGCGGATCTCCTGCGATTTCGCGTCGGAATTGACGTAGTAATCGCGATCGGGCAGGCCCAGTCCGCCGGAGAAGGCGAAAGCAATCACCTGGCTGGAATCGGCGAAATTCTGCGCCGAGGTAAAGGCAAAAAGCGCATCTCCGCCGGTCTCCAGATGGATGCCGGCCAGCAGCGCGGCGATGCCGGCGGCGCTGGTGAGGGCGGCTATTTGGTTCAGGCGCGGTTGAAGCGGCGCGGCGCCCGCTTTTTCGACTGCGGATTCATCCATGCAGGCATGGAAATAATCGCCGATCTTCTGTTCGACCGCGGTGCGATTGGGGCTGGGCTTCGCCGCTTCGTCGAGAATGCCCCAAAGGTAGCGCTGGTTGTCGTCGGTAAGTTTGGCGTAGACATCCCAGCGCGCCTGGTCGGGTGGGATGGGGTTCAACTGGTTCCAGTTGCCGCACGCATATTTGTAGAAGTCGACACATGGGTCAGCGGAACGGTCAAGGAACCTGGTTTCCAGGCTGGGAGTGTAAGGAAAAGATGCCAGGGGTTGGTCCTGGGCGAACAGGGCGACCGGCATGAAAAGCAAAATGGCTCGCACGGAAAGCAGGTTAGCACGTTCAGCGAAGGCAGTCGTTAAAGATGGCGGTTTGGGCGGGTGTCGCCCCTTCCGAGACGGTCAGCCGGTACGTCTTCTTCCCGTTTCGCGCCACTTCGACCTCCATGCCGACCGGCGTGCCGGCGCGCATCACATGAAGTTCGATCTTCTCTCCAGGCTGGTGAGCATTGATGGCGTCATTCAGGACGGGAGCGTGTTTGCGGCGGCGCCGTCCACGCCGGCGATGCGGTCGCCCGCCTTCAGCCCAGCCGCGACATCCGTCACTACGAGCCGAAAGGCCGGTCCACCCCGGCCGCCGGGCCCGCGGCCCGCGCCCGCTGGAATCTCGTTCGGCGGAATCACTTGGGTATCGGTATCCAGCCGATGTAGCCGCCGGAAGTTTCGGCCGAAGTAAGTCCAGGTTTAGACCGGCCAGCGCGAAGTAGCGCCCGTAGCATCGGCCAGGGAGCTGCCGGCCAAAAGCATCGTAAGCAGACATACGCGCGGAAACATAACTATCGAAACCTTTCGACTAATTTCTGCCGGTCCGCCGCCGACATACCGGAGTGCTTGCGGATATCCGCCCTCGATCGCAATAACCTTCGATACCGCCCGAAATACTCCGGGATATCGCCACCGTACTGGAAGCTGTACATGATATCAGCGAAATTAGCGGTATGTTCCAACCCGAGAGCATGCCCCGTTTCGTGCAAGCAAGTTAGATAAACGATGGCGTCGCGCAGTAACCGATCCTTCTCGCCCGCCGGGACCACCGCGGGCAGAATGTAGACGTCGGCGCCGCGCTCGCCGTTCACGTCGATGGGGCGCGTTTCGCCATAGAGTCCGTCGCTGCCGGTGGCCCAATAGATGCGAATGTGAGCCTGGGCGCGGTCGGCGGTTTTTTCCAGGTGCAACGTCCCGCCGGATGCCGCCTGCCACGCTTCCATGGCCCATTGCGCCAGCTGCGGATCGTCAGCCTGGCAGCCGCTCCCGGAATGTGTGCAAGGTTCGACCCAATAGCGCAGCGTTGCGGCCTGCAAAACAGCCGCGAACAGCAATAGCGCCGCGAACTTCATGCCTTCGGCGACCAGAAAGGCTCGCCCGCGCGAATGAACTGAATCTGGACCTCGGTAACGAAAGTGCGCAGCCAGTTGGCGCAATCTTCCATTCCGGGCTCTTCGGAAATGGCGTGGCCGAGGACGATCTGCCCCTTATTGCGGCCAAAGTAAGCCGCGTCCAGGATGTATTCGGTATCGTCGAACGGTCCGCCGGCTTCGGGATTCTCACCGCCGATCACCACATCGACATCGGGCGTGGCGCGCGGGATGTTGTAGCCCATCCCCACCGCCGCGCTGCTCACTTTGGCGCTCGGGTCGCCAACCACGCGGAGGGCGTGGACGTTCATGCGGCGCTGGATATCGGCCGCGAGAGCGCCCAGCGTCGTCTCCGGGAAAGTGAACCGATTGCGGCTGCCGGACGTTTGCCGGTCCTGCCAGCCGAGTGAGCGGACGAGCCCCACCCAGATCAGGTCAGGCGGGCGCGAGTGGATGTGGTCATGATACCGCCAGACCACCATCTTATTGCGGGCGCAGTAATCGACTTTGAATTTGTATATGGGATCGTTCGCGAGTTCGGAGACGGTATCGCGGTCGCTCCAGAAAGTCGGCTCGTGAGTGATGACGAAATTCAATCCCGCCGCGCGAGCGCGCTGGATAAGATCGAGGGTCGCCATAAACGTCGTGGCGATGCCCTTCACTTCCGTGTTCGGGTCGCCGACCTTGAAGGTATCGCGATAGCTTTTCTCATTCCACGGAATGCCGATGTTCTTCCTGATGCGCTCGACAACCTCATTGGCGGTCATACCGCGGGCCTCCAATACGCGTCGCCGGCAGGAATCCAGCGGACCGGAACTTCCGGCACGAGCGTCTTTAACCATTCGGCGCAAAGATTCATTCCGGGCTCCTCCGAGAGGACCCGGCCGACCATAATCAGACCTTTCTTCTGGCCTGATGCCACGGTGTCCTGCGCGTACTCCACGGACTCCCACTCGCGCGTTTCTCCGGCAATCACCACGTCGCATTCGGGCAGCGCTTTCAGCATGGCGGAGAGCGGTGTGCTGCCGGGAAGCAGCGTGATGCGCCGCACCTGCGTCCGCGGATCGCCGACCACGCGGATTCCCGCGCGGGCATTCAGACGCTTCAACAGAACGTCCGACAGTGCGCCGATTGTCAACTCCGGCACTTCATAGCGGAAGGGGTCGTCACCGGTCCGGTATGGGGTCCAGGCAAGCGTGCGCGCCAGACCGGCGGCGAAAGGATCGGGCTTCCGGGCGCGCCAATAATCGCTAAAGCGCCAGATCACCATCCCGTTATGGCGGATGAACTCCTGCTTGGCCGCACACACCGGGTCGCCCGCAAGCGGTGCGTCTCCGGCGCCGAAAAAGACGGGTTCGAGCGTGATGAGCAGATTGGCCTTTTCCCTGGCCGCGCGCGCGAGCACGTCCATAGTGGCCATGGCGGTGACGGCGATGCCGGTGACTGTGGCGCCGGCGTCTCCAGCTTTGATCCCGTCCGGACTCCCGGCGTTGCCGACACGATCGATTACCTGCTGGGCGGTGATGGGTGTTTGCTGGCCAGCCAACCGCCCGCCAGCCAGCGCCGTTCCGGCCACCTGGGCGAAGCGTCTTCTGGAAAGCTCCATGACGCACCAATGATAGCTTCGCGAGGCCGGCGGGGTCAAAGCGAAAAGCACCGCTCCCTCGCGGTCGCGGCACAGTTGTCTATGGTCTACGCTGCCGCGAGGCAGGCTTCCAAGGTATCGACGGCGAAATCGCATTGATCGCGCGTGACTACCAGGGGCGGGCATAGCCGGATGGTATTTTCACCCGCGCCCAATATCAGCAGTCCGCGCTCGAAGGCCATATCGACCACGCGATCGCGCAATTCCGGAGCGCCCTGGCGCGTGGCCTGATCGCGCACCAGTTCGATGCCGATCATCAGCCCAAGGCCGCGGACCTGCCCGACGGAGGGGAATCGCGACGGCCAATCGCGCATGCGGGAACGCAGATGCTCGCCCATGCGCGCCGCGTTCTCGACGAGTTCCTCTTCGAGGAGGGTAATGGTCGCCAGGGCAGCGGCGCAAGCCACCGGATTGCCGCCGAAAGTGGAGGCATGCGCGCCGGGCGGCCAGGTCATGAGATCGGCGCGCGCCACGGTCGCCCCGAGCGGCATCCCGCTGGCGATCCCTTTGGCGACGGCCATGATATCCGGCACGAGATCGAAGTGTTCGGATGCCCACATTTTGCCGGTGCGGCCCATGCCCGACTGCACTTCGTCGCAGACCAGCAGGATCCCGTTCTCGCGAGCCACGCGCGCCAGTTCATCGAAGAATTTCCTGGGCGGAACGACATATCCACCCTCGCCCTGGACCGGCTCAACCACGATCGCGGCGGTTTCGGAGGCCGGGGCGATGGTCTTCAGCAGTACATCTTCGATATGGCGCACGCACTCCACTGCGCAAGTCTCCTCGCTCTGGCCAAACGGGCAGTGGTAACAATTCGGGTAGGGCGCATGGGCCACGCCCGGCATGAACGGCCCGAACCCGGCGCGCTGCGTCGCTTTGCGCGCGGTGAGCGAGAGCGCTCCCAGCGTGCGGCCGTGAAAACTCCCGAAGAAGGCGATGATCTTGTCGCGTTTGGTAGTCCAGCGCGCCAGTTTGATGGCGCCTTCGATGGCCTCCGCGCCGGAATTGCCGAAGGACACGCGCCGCGGCACGCCGCCGGGAGCGACGGCGGCCAGTTTTTCAGCCAGCGCGGCCATCCCTTCGTAATAGAAATCGGTGCCGGACATGTGGATGAGGTTAGCGGCCTGCCTTTGGATGGCCTCCACCACGCGCGGATGGCAATGGCCCGTTGCCACCACGGCGATTCCGGCGTTGAAATCGAGGAAGCGGTTGCCGTCTACATCCTCGATCATAGCCCCCTGGCCGTTCGCCACGACCAGCGGATAACAGCGCGTGTAAGAAGGCGACACCACGGCGGCATCGCGCTCGATAATGGCTTGTGCCTTCGGTCCGGGCACACTGCCGCGCAGATGGGGAAGATCCTGGCGGACCTGTTCCATAACCTTACTCATAAAAACTCCTGTGGATTTTGGAAACTGCGGAGCGCGGGCCGCAAAAGGTAGGAAGCTAGTCGGACCCGAACAGGCCAGGGCGGTTCGTGGATGGAGTACCCCACTCCATGGCTTTAGTCTAGCTCAGAAACCTCTGATTGTGCTGCTAAAATAAGCCATTGCCGTTCGTCAACGGGAAAAGAGGTACTTGAATGAAACGTCTGTTTGTCCTGGCTCTGCTGACCGCTATGGCGGCATTGGGAGCCGATCGCACCATCGTCGGGAGCTGGAAGATCGTCATCAACGTAGCTGGAGAGAGCCATGATGCCGCCTGCACCTTCCAAAGAGATGGCGACAAGCTAACCGGAACCTGCAAAGGGGAAACGGGCGAGGGTCCCCTCACCGGGCAGGTGGATGGCGAGAAATTCACGTGGCAGCACCAGGTGCCGTATAACGGGGACACGATCACCTTGACTTATACCGCTACCTTCAGTTCGGACACCGAGATCAAGGGCGACGTGAACGTGGCGCCGTACGATGTCGCGGGGGACTTCACCGGCACGAAAATCGTTCCCGGCGCCGATAAATAGCACGACTTTTCGCGGCGGCGCAGAGGCATCCGGTGAGGGATTGGTCGCGGTCCCTCACTTGCACAACGAGCGTTCGTTATGATGCGAAAATTGTGGCTGTCCGCCGCGCTCCTTACCACGGCGGCCATCCTTTGGGCGGGCGCTGCCATCTGGAAAGCTGCCCAGGCAGCCCGAAAAGCCGCCGCCGAGGTGGCCGGTGCGCAAGTCTCCAGCTTTACCTCGCGGCAACTCGATCACACCCTGCCGGCCGTTGAGTCCATCGGCTCGCCCCTGGCATTTACCGATGTCGCGGAATTCGCGGACAACATTTTCGTTCTGACGCGCGCGGCGCTTCTGCAATACGACGACGGCGGCACGGTTAGCCATCGCTGGCGGGCAGGACTGGAACTGCCTCCGGCGCCACTGGCAGGGCTCGCCGTTGCAACCCTTGCGGGCTCCCGGGGCCCCGAGCTTTGGATTGCCACCGATGGCGCCGGAGTGATCGCCTTCGACGGCCAAAGCTTCCGCCAGATTCTGCCCGCCGACCCCGCGGCGCGCAAGATCACCGCGCTGCTGCCGCTGGCCACCGGCCGCATGCTCCTGGGCACGGCCGGGCACGGGGTATTTTTCTTCGACGGCAAGACGCTGGCGCCGTTCGCCCCCGCGCTTACCGGTTTGCGCGTAACCGCTCTCGCGGGCGATAGCACCAGCTTCTGGACGGGCACCGCCGATCGCGGGGTATACCACTGGCAGGCCGGCACGCTCACGCACTTCGGCGAGCCGGAAGGCCTGCCCGACGCCAACGTAACGTCGATTCTCGTGTCGGCAACGGCTGTCTTCGCCGGCGGGCCGATGGGCATCGCCGAATTCCGGGAGGGCCGCTTTTATCGGGCCCTCGCCAGCGGATTTTTCACTTCCGCATTGGCCCTCGATGGCGATACGCTGTTCGCCGGAAGCATCGAAGAAGGCATCGCCGCCATTCCGTTGGCGCCGCGATTTCCGCGCCTCAAGCACTCCGCGACCGGCCAGCCGAAAGGCGCCATCGAGCGGCTGGTAAGCGTTCCCGGCGCTACTCTGGCGGTCACTTCCGAGGGCCTTTACGCCGCCGCCGGCGGCCAATCGGCCTGGAAGCAGGTCACCGCCCCCGAGCCCGCAAAACTGGCCGACCGCAACGTCTCGGCGCTCGCCTTCGATGCCGCCGGGCGCCTGTGGGTGGGGTATTTCGACCATGGCCTGGACGTGCTGGATGGCGATCGCGTCTCGCATTTCGAGAGCGACGAGCTTTATTGCATCAACCGCATCGTCGACAACCCGGAGGAGCATTCCACCGCCGTGGCCACGGCCAACGGGCTCGCGATCTTCGACAGCCGGCCCGCCGAGCGCCAGGTGATGCGCCGAGCGCAAGGGCTGATCGCCGACGACGTCACCGACATCGTTTATCACGGCAGCGCCATGGCACTGGCCACGCCCGCCGGGATCACCCTGGTTGACGACAGCGGGACACACAGCGTGTCCGACTTTCACGGGCTCGTGAATCAGCATGTGTACGCGCTGGCCCAGGACAACCGGCAACTGCTGGCTGGCACGCTGGGCGGTCTTTCGGTGCTCGAAAACGGTGTCGTGCGCGCGAGCTACACCACTTTCAATTCCCGCTTGCGCCACAACTGGATCACCGCCATCCGCCGCGTGGGCAACGATTGGTTCGTGGGTACCTACGGCGCGGGCGTCGAGCGCCTCACCCGCGATGGCGATTGGGATGCATTTGCCGATCTGCGAGGATCTATCGTGATCAACCCCAACGCCATGCTGGTAACGGCCGCGCGAGTTTACGCCGGCACCATGCAGAACGGGCTGGCGATCTACGAGCGCGCGGCCGGGCGGTGGCACCTGGCGACGGACGGCCTGCCATCGCTGAATGTGACGGCGCTCGCCGCGGGCGGCGGAACGATCTATATCGGGACCGATAACGGGCTCGTGCGCGTAGCGGAGCAGAATCTGCGATGAAACGCTGGTGGGTATTAGTGGCAATGGCGCGGCTGGCGATGGCCGACGCGGGCGTGCTGGTCCCGGCAGGGCGGCAGCAGCCGGACGCCGCGATTTTCTCGCTCGACGACATGACCATTGAAATCCGTGTGGACAACGGCGATGCGCGCGTGAGCATACGGCAGATCTTCGGCAGCCACACCGCGCAAATTACGGAGGGAACATATTCGTTCGCGCTGCCCGCGGGCGGCATGGTCTCCGATTTCGCGGTGTGGGACGAACTCACCCGCATTCCCGGCGTGATCATGGAGCGCCGCCGTGCCGGAGAGATTTACGAAAATCTCAAGAACCAGGCGATCGACCCCGGTTTGCTCCAGCAGGGCGAGCGCGATGCCGACGAAGCGCGACGCGGCAACCTGTTCACGGCGAAGATCGTACCGGTCCCGCCTTTCGGAACGAAACGCATCGAGATGGAGTACCACCAGAGCATGCGCGTGGAGAATCTGCGCTCGGCGCTGGCGATTCCGCTTCGGCCGGACGTTTATCAGGCGCTCACCGCGGGCGTTCTGCACGTTTCCCTGGATCTCGAAAGCGCGGCTGCTTTGCGCGATTTCCGCGTGGCGAGCCAAGCGTACGCCCTGCGCATCACGGAGCGGGACGCGCACCATGTGCGCGCCGCTTTCGAGGGCCGCAATATACCGCTTTCCGAGGATCTCGCCTGCGAATGGGAGCTCGACCCCGCGGGCGCCGGCGCGCTCTCCGTTCTCACCTGGCGCGATCCTTCGCGCGGCGCGACGGGGTACTTTGAGGCGTCCACGCTTCTCCCGCCGCGCCAATCCGATGAGGCGCCGCGCCTGGTGGTGGCGCTCTTCGATACGTCGCTCTCCATGCAATGGGAGAAACTCGAACGCAGCTATCGTGTGCTGGAAGGTCTGCTGCACGCGCTACGCCCGGCCGACCGCTTCGGACTGGTGCTGTTTAACTCCGAAGTGAACCTGTTCGCGCCCGCGCCAGTTGCCGCCACTACCGACCAGGTGGAGAAGGCGCTGAGCTACGTAAAACAGAGCAATCTGCGCGGCGGCACCGATCTGGATGGCGCTCTGACTAAAGGGCTCGACCTCGCCGCGCATGGCGAGGGTGCCCCCTATCTGGTCCTCATCAGCGATGGCGGCGCGACTGCCGGAACGATTCAAAATGCGCGTCTGGCGTCCAAATACTCCGATGCCTGGAAACGGCTTCCCGCCGATCGCCGCCCGCGCACATACGTCTTCGGCGTAGGAGACGACGCCAACCTGCCGCTGCTCAACCTGCTTGCGGCGAACGACGGCCTTTCCGAATGGGTTCGCTCCACGGAACCGCTCGATTTTAAACTGGCGGCGTTTCTGAACAAACTCGGCAAGCGCCCGGTGGATCATTTCAGCCTCACGGTGACTCCCAAGGAAGATTTCCACCTGATTTACCCGCTCGACGACCGCTTTTTCCCCGGCTCAATGGCGTCGTGGGTTGGCGAGTATGAGAAGCCTGGCGCGCCCTCGACATTCAGCGCCGGCACGGCCGGCGCGCAAGTCACGCTGCCGGTGCGAAGCCTCGACCATCCGCAACTGCCCCGAACGTGGGCGAAAGCTCGCGTGGACGCCCTGCTCGCCAAGATCGACCGCGAGGGCGAGGATCGGGCCAGTATCGACGAAATCATCCGTCTCTCGCGCGAGTTCAAGTTCGTCACGCCGTACACCTCGTTTCTGGCCGCGCCGCGCGCCATTCTTCGCCCGCGGGTGATCCGTCCCGGCGATCCGCTCATCCGCGTGAAAACCGATCCGGCCATCGAAAGCGTGATCGCCATTTTCCCCTTCGGACTTACCAAGCCCCTGCGCTACCTCAAGGATGAAGACACCTGGCAGACACGCTTCCTGGCGCCCGCCGACCTAGCCGACGGCACTTATGCGGTCCGCCTCATCCTCCGCGACCGCAATGGCGGCGTTTACCGGGAATCGAAGACGTTTGTCATCGCCAGCCATCCGCCGGAGATCCGCACGCACCTCGATAAGACGCGATACCGCGCCGGTGAAATCATCCAACTGCGCGTCAGCGCGCCGGCGAGCGCGCGCACCATCGTGGCGCGCCTCTATGGAGCCGCACCGGCGGACATTCGCTGGAATCAGCGGGCAGGCGCGAACACCGGGTGGCTGAGCGTGCCCAAGCTGAGCCCCGGCAAATATGAGGTCACGGTGGTCGCCGAAGACGTGGCGCACAATATCGGCAGCGAGGAGGTGCCCATTGAAATCCTTCCGTAGAGTTCTCGCGCCTCTATGGCTTGTTCTGCTGGCCACACTGGCGCTGCGCGCCGAGTTGTCCGAATGGGTGCAGAACCTGGCTGCCGATACCGGCCTGCGGAGCATCTTTTTCCGTCCGATGGCGTTGCCTTATGGCACGATCGATGGCCGCCGTCCGCCGCGCGAAACGCGTCCCGCTCTCGCGGCGCGCATCGCGGCGTCGCCCAAGGATGCGTACCTCTATCGCCTTCGCGCCGGAGAAGACGAACTGGCGCTCGATTTCAGGGCCGCCGAGGCGGATTGGAAATCCTTCGCCGGGCTTTCGGGAGACGGCATTGCGCTCGCCGATTACTACCATCGGCGCCTCGAAACCACGCGCGAACTGGCTGCTCTCGACGCCGTCGCCACCACCGCGGCGTTCGAGCGCGCCGTCAGGCTGGCGCAGGACCAGGGGCTGCCCGAGGCCGCCGTCATGGAGCAGTACCGCGCCTGGATTGGCAAATTCCCAAAGGACGCCGAACTCTACAAGACTTACATCCGCTACCTGGTTGCCCGTGCCGAATTCGCTGACGCCGAGAGCGAGATTCAGTCCTACCGCCGCGTTTTTCCCGATGACGAGAGCATTTGGATGGAGGAGGCCGGCCTGACGCTGAAACGAGGCTCCGTCGATCAGGCGATCGCCATTTTCGACAAGGCTTTCCGCCCGCTGATGCCCGCGAACTGGATCAAGGGCTATTTCGATCTGCTGGCCGGTCAGGGCCGCCTGCGCGATTTCCTGGCCGGCGCCCGCGCGGCGGCTGCCGCCAATCCGGAAAGCCTCGACCCCGTGGCGCGCCAGTTCCGCTATTACGAAAACCAGAAAAACGGGGCGGCCGCCCGCCGCGTTCTGCTGGAGTATCGGGAGCGCAAAAAAAACTGGACCGCCGAGGAACTGTACGATACCGGCCAACTCTTCGAGGGCGTTGAGGAGTGGGACAACGCGGCGCGTCAATACTACGCGCTCTACAGTCTTCCCTCGGCCGATGACGCGGCGCGGGAGCGCGCCCTCTCCGCACTCGCCCGCCTGCTTCTGAGCGCGCCCGAATCGCAGATCCATTTCGGCGCCGGCGATCTCTCCTTATATAAGGACATCGCCACCATGGACCCCCATCCCGGTTTCCTTAATGGCATTCTCTCGCTCGTGCTGAACGGCGATTCTCCGCATGGGGAGTACGAAGGCGAAAATCAAAACTCAGTCGCTTATTTTCACCGCGCCCGAGCGTCGCAACTGCTTGATCTGTTCGATTCCCGCTTCCCGCTTGCCAAGGAAGCGCCTTCCCTGCACGCCAGCCTGATCGGGGCATACGCGCAGTATGGCGATGACGAAGGCGTCATCCGCGCGGGTCGCAAGTTCCTGGCGGCTTATCCGCAATCGTTGGAGCATTACAGCGTGGCCCTTAGCATGGCCAGTTCGTTCGCGCGCGAGCAGCGAGTCGCTCAGGAGCAGGCGATCTACGACTCCCTCCTTAAGGAACTGGCTGGCAACCAGTCCTTGAAGCGGGAGTACGACCAGGTGTTCGACCGCTACGTCTCGCGAATGGTGGAGCTGAAGCGTACCAACGACGCGCTGGCACTCTATCGCCGCGAGATCGACCGCAATCCGCAGGATCAGCGGCTTTATGAGAAGCTGGCGGCATTCCTCGAACAGCGCGGGTTGGGCGCGCAGGTGGAACAGGTCTACAAAGATGCCGCTGCCAGATTCCCCGATTCCGGCTGGCAGGAGAAGCTGGCGCGATGGTATCTGCGCCTCCGCCGCAATCAGGATTTCGCCGAGCTCACCCGCCAGGTGGTGCAGATTTTCAAAGGCACGGAGCTGGAAAAATACTTCCGCGAAATTGTGGCGCCGGCTTCGCTGGACGCCGCGCTTTACCGGCAGGTGAACCTCTATGCGCACCAGCGTTTTCCCGACAACCTGACGTTCGTGAAGAACCTGCTCAACGCCTACCGGCGCCGCGAGACGGCCGACTCCGCCGCCCGCATCGCCCTCCTGCGCTCCTATTGGTTCTACGATCCGCAATTGCGTGCCCAGCTTTTCGAACAGATGTCGCGCTCCGGCGCGCTCGAGCGCGATCTTGCCGCGGCCGGCAAGGTGGATGCCAACGCCAATCCTTCGGCGGCCCAATTTATCGCCGAAGGCGAGGCCTGGCGCGGCCATTTCGAAGCCGCCGCCCCGGAATTCCGGGCCATCGCCGCGGAGTTCCCCGGCGATGCTTCGATGGTCCTGCGCGCTTCCACGGTGGAGCGCTCGCTCGGGCGCATGGAAAGCGCCGTCGCGCTCGCCCGCGACCAGTCGGAAATGGAGCCGCGCAACTCCGAGGCTCTCGCGCGCATCGGAGATACCCTCGCCGATCGGCAACTGTTCGCCCGGGCGCGCCCGTATTGGAATCGCATTCCGCAGATCGAGCCCGGCAAGCCCGATGGCTATCTGGAAGCCGCGACCATTTTCTGGGACTACTACAAGTACGACGATGCCTTGCGCCTCATCACCGAAGCGCGCGCGCGATTCCACCAACCCGATCTCTACAGCTACGAGGCCGGCGCGATTTACGAAGGCAGGCGCGAGTACGCCAATGCCGTCCGCCAGTACGTTCTGGCCGCGAAGGACGATTCGCCTGCCCAGGCCCGCCTGCTCAAGCTCGCGGGCAACCCGAAATATCGCGGGCTCGTCGATTCCGCCACCGCGGCTGCGCCCTTGCGGCTGCGGGTAGACGTGCTCGATGCCGAGAAGCGCCGGGCGGATGTCGAAGCGCTGCTCCGGAGCGCCGCCGCCACCGCGACCGCTCCGACGGACCTCGAATACATCCAAGCGACCGCGGCTCAATACGAATTTCCGGCAATCCAGGAAGCCGCCGCGGCACGCCAGGCCGCCATCAGCCACGATCCCATCGATCGCATCCGTCTCAGCCTCGCGCTGATGCGAATTCAGGAAGCACACGGGGCGATCGCCGCCGCACGCCAGACTGTCGCGGACCTTCTGCGAGACAGCCCCATGAGCCTTGGCGTGGTCCGCGCGGCTACCGATTTCTATTGGCGCAACAAGCTGCCTGCCGACGCCGTCGCCACTCTCACCGCCGCTGCCGCGAGAGCCAACGCCGCTTACCGCGGCGATTTCACTTACGAAGCGGCTCGCAAGTCCACCGCTTCCGGCAACTTCGCGGAAGCCCGGCAATTGCTCGCCCCGCTGCTCGCCGCCGACCCGTTTAACGGCCAATACCTCGCCGCCATGGCCGACACCTATGCGCAAGCTTCCGACGATGCCGGATTGCGCGACTTCTACCTCCATGCCATCAATTCCATGAAGCAGGCTCCGCTCGCCGCCGAAGAACGGAATACCCGCATCGCCGCCCTCCGGCGCGGACTGATCCCGGCACTTACCCGCCTGAATAACTTCCCGGGCGCGGTCGATCAATATATCGAGCTGATGGATCGCTACCCCGAAGACCAGGGGCTGACTCATGAGGCGGCCACTTACGCCGCGCGCCACAACTTATCGGGCCGTTTGACCGGTTATTACGCCAAAGCGGCCGCCGATTCCCCCAAGGATTACCGCTGGCCTATGGTGACGGCGCGGCTCCAGACCAGTTTTGAGAATTTCGATGCCGCCATCGCCGCGTACAGTGCCGCCATCAAGATCCGGCCCGACCGTACCGACCTCTATGTCAGCCGCGGCGCGCTGGAAGAGCGCCTGATGCGCTTTACCGAGGCCGAAAACACCTATTCCGCGGTTTGGGAGTTGAGCTATCGCGACGCTCAGTGGCTCGATAGAGTGGCGGAGCTCGAAGCTCGCCAGCAAAAGCCCGAGGCCGCGGTGGCGACTTTGCGTAAAGCGTACCTCGAAGGCCGCCCGGAACGCCCCGAACTCCTGCTGGCGGTGGCTTCGAAGCTGGAAAGTTGGGGACTGGTGAGCCAAGCGCTCGATTTTGCCCGCCGCGCCGGAGAGAGCGATCTTAGTAACGAAGACGCCACCACTTACGCCCGGGTGATGACTCGGGCGCGCCAGCATAACGCGGTGCTCGATAAGTTAACGCCAAAACAAGCACCCGCCCTTGCCGTAATGGCCGATACGGTGGACGGCTACTATACTCCGGCAGAGAAATCGGCCTTCGCCGTAGATCTCGAAAAGCACGCCAGCGCGAACCCACCTGTCTGGTACTGGACGGATATCGCACGGCGGGCCGAATTGTTCGACCTGGAATCGAATTGGATGATGGACCAGGATGCCGCCGGCGGGCAGCCGTGGGAGCTGATTCAACTCCAGCAGAGCCGCCTGCGTTTCGAAGAACTCGGACATCAGCTCGAATCGCTCGCGGCGCTCGCTCCCAGTCCAAACCGTGCCAATCTTCTCGAGCAAGCAGCGGACGCGTATACTACCGCGGGCGATACCGGCAGCCTGGCGCGCATTTTCGCGCAAGTCCCCGAGAGCCGCCGGTATCTCGAAATCATCGCCCGCGGCGAACCGGCGCAGTTGCTGCGGTGGGCTGGGCAGCGCGACGATGCCGTAGATCTCGCCGTCGCCAGCGGGAACGCGAAAGTCGCGCTCGACGCGATCGGAGCGCGGGGACAGCACGAACCGCCAGTCTGGACCCGGGCCTACACCGCACTCACCAGCCTCTACTATTGGAAATCCGCGCCGGATTCGTCGCCCGCTTTTCAGCAGGCGCTGGGTGGCGGCACCATCGGCGAACGGCTTGGCCAGCCGGTGGACCGCAAGCAGCAACTCGCCGGCTCGGTCTGGTTCTATTATGGCGCCCGCTATGGCGAATATCTTTCGCTGAAGTCGAGCCCCCAGGCCGAAGACTATCTGCCGGCGGAACTCGAAGCGAGCCCCGGCCGTGCGGCGGCTTACACCGCTCTCGCCGATTGGTACGTGGAGCGTGGGCAGGCGGGGCGGGCGTTCAACGAATACCATCACGCGCTCGAACTCGACCCCACCAGCGGCGCGGTCCACGACCGCATCGCGCTCCTTTATTGGGATCAGGGCAAGCATACCGAAGCTATCGCGCAGTGGAAGCAGTCGCTCGCGGAATTTGAAGCGCAACAGGGGCGTCCGAACCTCATCGACAGCTTTTGGCCGCAATGCGCCGCGGCGCTCCAGCACATCGGCGAACACGGCATAGCAGGCGACTTGATGCCCGCGGCCGATTCTCTGCTGAACAGATATTTCGACCGGCACAACGGGTACCGGATTGCCGCCTTAACGGCGCCGATTGCCAAATATCACCTGGTGAATTACTCCGCCCAGCCGTTCGGTGTGCTGCAGCAGTTCGCCCCGATTCGGGAACTTGCCGCAGCCGATCAGATTGCCGTCCTACGACGCCTGCTCGTGCTGAACGGCCAGCAACCACCGGAGCAGCGCAACGATTGGATGGTCAATACCTGGCTCCAGCAGCTGGGCAATCTGCTCCTCGATGCCGGCGACGTTCCGGGCGCCCGCGCGGTGCTCGCGGCGGTGCCGCAAGCGAATCGCGGCCAGTTTCTCGATCTCGATCTGCGCATCGCCGCGAAATCGGGAGAACTGGCCAACCTGCTCGAAAGCTACCGCCGCAATCCCGCGGACGCGCCGAACCTCGACTCTCTGCGCAACGCCGCGGAGAATTTTACCCGCCGCCATGAAGACGCGGCTGCCAACCAGATTCTGGCGTTCGCCTACTCTCGCGATCTCGACAACGGCAACTTCGCCGGCAGCAACTTCCTGGGGCTCGCCGAGGTTCGCTTGAAAACCGGCGATACGGCCGGCGCTACGCAGCTTTTACGCCGCATGCAATTGGTCGCCGACGAGCCATTCGAAGATTTGATTCCCGCGGCGAATCTGCTCGAAAAGTACGGCCACCCCAGCGAGGCGGCGGAGTACATCCAGGCTCGCGTACGCGCCGTGCCCTGGGACTACGAAGCACGCGTGCGTCTGGGCCGCGACCTGAACGCCATCGTCGCCGACGCCGACGCGCCTTATTCCATCCGCGCGGAAGCCGCCACTCGCGGCGGCGCCGGGGGGACCGGTGAACTGGCGCTGCTGGCGCGCGGGCACATCGCAGCCGCCGAGGCCGGACGCCCCTTTTACTACGAGGCCCGCCTGGAAGCGGCGAAGAATTCCGCCGATCCTGCCGCGCAAGTGCGGCTGCTGATGGAAGCCGTTGCGGTCCATCCCGAGCGGAATGCGCCGCTGCTGCCTTTATTCCAGGCCGCCAATCGAGCGGGGCCGTTCGAACTGGCCTTTGCGGTTGCGCAGCGGGTTTCGGGGGCGCGGATGCAGATTCCTCCGGAGGCCGCGCGGGAATTGAGCGCGGCTCTCGAAAAAGGCGGCGATTACTGGCAGGCCATCGGCGTCGCGAGGCAGGCTCAACTGCAACAGCAGATCGCGGCCATCGAGCATCGCCAACAGGTCCGCGAGCAGAATGAAGCCCGTCGTCCCCATGTGAGCGCTTCCGTGGTCCAGGACCACGTGGTACGGCCGAGGATCGAGAAATGAAAAAGCTCATCGTCGCCGCGCTGGCCGCGGCGGCTTTCATCACCGCGGTCTTTTACGCCGCGCCCTTCCAGGGCTCGCCCGCGCCACTCGCGGGGGTCTTTCCCTCCGGCGCGCTGGTGTACCTCGAAGCCAAGGATTTTCAGGGCGAACTGCATTCCTGGAACGTTTCCGAGGAACAGCACCGCTGGCTTGCGAGCGCGCAGTACCAGGCCTTCCAGCGATCCAATCTGTACCTGAAGCTTCATCAAGCCTGGACCGAATTCACCGCCGCCGCGGGGTTTCTGCCCGATTCCGCGCTGGTCGCATCGCTGGCCGGCGGGCAATCCGCCATCGCCATCTACGATATCGGCAATCTCCAATTCCTCTACGTCACACATATTCCCACCGCGCGCCTTACCCAGTCGGCGCTGTGGCAATCGCGGGCCAAATACGAAATGCGCCACGCCGGCAACGGCGATTTCTTTGTCCATGCAGAGTCGGGTCGCACGGTCGCGTTCGCCGCCGCAGGCGACTACCTGGTTCTCGGCACGCGCGAGGAACTCGTCGCCGGTGCGCTGCGCCTGATCGCCGGCGAATCTCTCACTCCCGTCGCCGCGGAACCCTGGTTCCACGACACGGCCGCCGCCGCCGGCGCTCCCGGCGATTGGCGCCTGGTGACGAATCTCGACGCGCTGCTCAAGACGCCGCAATACCGCTCTTATTGGATCCAGCGCAACGCGTCCGAGGTCCGCAATTACCGCGCGGGTATTGCCGATCTCGTCCGCACGGGCGGCGAGATTCACGAAGAGCGCGTTTTCCTGCGTAAAACCGGCGCGCCGCCGGTCTCCGGGGTCGCGGACAACCTGCTTCGCCTCGCCCCCGATACGGCCGCTTACGTCCGGGCCTGGTCGCATCCCGCAGCCGGGCAACTGGTCTCGCTCATCGAGGAGAAACTACTCGCGCCGAGAGTGACGCCGCGAGATTCCCAAGATTTCGCCCCGGCGGTGGAAGCCGGCGGCGGTGAAACCGGCAGCGAATCCGACCTCGAAACCCGCATCGACGAGCCGCCGCTCGCCGCGCAAGCCACCATCCAGCTCGATGAGCTGAGCCGCCTGGTCGAATCGGCCCCGCTGGATTCCGCGCTGGCGGTGCAATCCGGCGAACCCTTGCCCGACGGAGTCTTCGTCGAGACTCCCACCGTGCTCGCGATTCAATCGACGGCGAACTGGGACAGCGCCGCCATCCGCGGCGCGCTGAGCGCTGCCGCCGCCAGCCTTTGGACTACGGCGGCTTCCGGCGCCGGATGGGTCGCTCATCAGCGCCGGGGGCGTTCCTGGTATTCGCTCGACGGTCTCACGCCGCTCGCAGTCGCCGTGGATGGCAAACTGCTCCTGCTCGCCGATTCGGAAGCCGCCCTGGGAGCGGCGCTCGACCGGCTCGACCTGCCGCCTACGCCCTCGGACACCGCATCGATAGCCATTTTCCACCACCTCGCCGGCCGCGGCGATTACCGCAGGATCGTGACCCTTCTCGATGGCAGACAACCCGCGGGCAAACCAGCGTTCTTCTCGACGGACATCTGGAGCTTGAGCGAGGTCTTTTCGGATGTTCGCGAGGTCGAAATCCGCACCCGCGATATGGGCGCGAGCCTGCGGGAGAGCGTTGCGTACCGGATGCGTTAATTGGCCGCCAGGCGCGCGGCTGGATGGTGCGCCAGCGCCTGGCGCGCCACGTCCTCCAGTTGACCGCGCGCAATCGACCATGCAGCCTCACTGACGTCCGAAGGCTTGCGATTCCGGGCGAAATACTCCGGCAGGAATTCCAGAAGTTCCCGCGCAGCCTGGTGCCCGGTAGCGAGTTGTTGCGCCGTCGGGCTGCGCAGCTTCGAAACTCCGGAACTGGCCGCCACCAGGATTTGCAACACCTGCTGCGGATCGCCATAGTTCTTTCGCACGCCCGCTTGCACCAGCGGAGCAGCCGCATCCAGAACCTGCTCCGGACGGTCCGTGCGATTGTAAACGTGGATCAACAGGTATGACCGTTCGCTCGAGTAGCTGCTCGCAGGGTACTTGCGCGACCACAGGTTCAGGTCGCTCAGCGCCTTCGTGAGATCGGGCTTTTTCGGGTCGATGTCCTGCAAGACCATTCGGTACAGATCCGGCTCGGTGGCCGCCGCGGCAAATTTTTTGCCGGAATCGTCGCTCTTCGGGGGAGTCACGGGAGGCGCCGGATGGTGTACCGGCGGTGGTTCGTTCGCCGGATGACCGGGATTCGACGGTGCCGGTCCGATCGGCAAGGGATTCGCCGGCCCGACCGGTTTGTTCCCCGTTCTGATCCCGGTTGGCGGATTTGATCCCGATGGCTGGACAGGTGTCGCGGCAGTATTGCCGGTGCCAGGGCCAGCCGCCGTGGGCCGCGGCGTCGAGTAGGTCGGATGGCCGGCCGTACCGGGGTAGACCGCGATGTCCACATCGACGGGTGGGACGATCACCGCCGGAACCGGATACACGCCGTCGGGAGGCGGCGGCACGCCGGCGTCCGATGCGGGTGGCGATGGGGGCTCACCGGCGGGTGGGTTGGTCATAATGTCCGAAGGCGGTTGGGCCGCATCGCCGAACGCCACGCCCGGCACCGACGGCATCACCCGTGTGGCGCCCACTTGCAGCATGGGGCGTTGGGCATCCAGGCGCGACGTGACAAACGCCGGCGAAGGCGGTGCCGTAACGAAGAACGCAGTCTTCAATTGCTCGGCGGTGGGCGCGGGAAAACCCGTACCGTCGATCGTGCGGGCGTCCTGCTGGAAGCTGGCATATCTGGTGCCGCCGGAAGCGTAGGCCCGCGGCGTCACCGAGCCGGGATTCGGAGCGGTCCATTCTTCGCCCGGCGCAAGCGGTCCCCAGCCCGCGAATTGGTCGCCATGCAGCCAGTACACTTCGGCGGGGTGGAAGATGGTAGTCACCGCCGGCTGCCAAACCCATCCCATCTTTTCCACGCGCGCCCAGCGGCCATTATGGTAAGGCATCCACCCCCAAGAATCGTCGCTCACCCAGGTGTAGCCGAGGGCATCGTAATATCGCCAGCGGCCCTTCTGATAAGGCGCCCAATCATCCGGCACCTCCGGCTTCCAGACCATGCCGAGATCCCCCGCCCGCAGCCATTGGCCCGCGGAATCCAGATCGGCCAAACCGAACGCGGCATTGACGTAAGCGCTCGACGCCGGCTTTGCCTCAGCTTTGTCGCGGTCCTCGCTCCACTGATCGAGCGGCCCGACCACGATTCCATCCACCAAGGAAAACCGCGAGGAGTTAGCCGGCTCCACGTGAGCGGTAGTGCCTTCGTGGATGTCCATTTCCGCCGTGGGCGACGAGAATCGCACCTGTCCTTCAAGAATGGCTGCCTCGCTCACGCCTCCCTGTGCCGTCTCGCGCACGCGCGATCCTTGCAGGATGGTCGCCTGCGTTCCGGGCATCACCAGCATGGTGACGTCCTTGGCGGCGGGTTGGCCGGTATAGTAAGCGATCCCGTGATCGAGGGAGAGGAGCGTGATCCGCTGCCCGGTGGAGAGCCGCGTATAGTCCGAAATCTCGCCCAGGGAATTCGGGCCGAGACGCCAGACGCTGCCGTCATCCATCTCAATTTCGACGCGCGCGCCGGCACCGGTATTTACCCAGGCAAGTTCGGTTAGCGGCAGATTGCGCTCGGCGGGAATCCAGGAATCCGCCGCGGTTAACTGCACCTCCACGGGACCTTTAAACTCACCCAAACGGGCAAAACGGGTCTGTGCCGCCACCGCCGCGGCCAGCACCAGGAGCAGCGTCACCAGTCGCATGCATACCTCCGGTTGAACTGATGACGCAGTGGGCGGCCGATCCGTTGCCGTAAAATCGGGCTATGACGGATCGCGCCATCCTCGACCACATTTCCAGCCTTCCGCACGCGCGCGCCACCTTCAAGCAACTCGTCCGCGAGTTGGGTGCAAAGGGCGCCGGCCGGGAAGAACTGGAAGCCGCGCTCGACCGTCTGACCGCCGGCGGCGAACTGCTGGAACTGCGTTCCGGACACTTCACCGTCACCGCGCGCACACGGGAATACGCCATCGGCCGCCTGAATGTACACCGTGACGGTTACGGTTTTCTCATTTCCGACCGGCCGATTGAGGGGATTACCGGAGACATTTTCATACCGCCCGGTTCGGCCGAAAAGGCCATGCATGGCGACCGCGTCATCGTGCGTATCGCCCGCATCGAGCCTGACGGGCGGGCCGACGGCGAAATCGTCAAGATCCTGAAACGGGCGCACCCCACGGTGGTGGGCGAATTCCGTATCGGCCGCCGCGGGCAGTACGTCGTGCCGCACGACGACCGCATCCAGAAATGGATCGAAATTCCCGATGGCATGGAGATTCCGACGGCCGGCGCGACGCTCGACCGCATCGGGGTCACGGCGCCGAAAATCAGCAGCGCCGAAGAACTGGTGGGCATGATCGTCAATGTCGAACTCCTGGACTACGAGGAGAGCGTGGGGCGAGTGATCGAAATTCTGGGCCATCCGGACGATTTCGGGGTGGACGTGGAGATCGTGATCCGCAAGCACCACCTGCCGCACCAATTTCCGCCCGAAGTCGTGGAGCAGGCCGGGCGCGTGCCGGCCGGTATCGGGCCCGGGGAACTCTCCGGCCGCCGCGATTTTCGCGGCATGGACGTCGTCACCATCGACGGCGAAACCGCGCGCGATTTCGACGATGCGGTCTGGGTGGATCGGCTTGCCAGCGGCAATTATATGCTGCACGTCCACATCGCCGACGTGAGCCACTACGTCTGGCCCGGATCTCCCATCGATCGCGAGGCGCTTCTGCGCGGCACCAGCGTCTATTTCCCCGACCGGGCCGTGCCGATGCTGCCGCACGAGCTTTCCACCCATATCTGCTCGCTGGTGCCACATGAGGACCGGCTGGTGCTCTCCGCGCTGCTCGAAATCGATCACCAGGGCGAAGTTGTGTCGCAGGAGTTCGCAGAAGGCGTCATCCGCAGTGTGGAGCGGATGACGTACACCAGCGTTCACAAGCTGCTCGAAGGCGATGGCGCGCTGCGCGAACGGTACCGTCCGCTGGTGGCGCGCTTCGAGCTGATGCAGGAACTGGCGCTGGTGCTCAATCGCAAGCGGGTGCGCCGGGGCTCTATCGATTTCGACCTGCCCGAGCCGCTCATCGAATTCGATCAGTTTGGCGCCATGACCGGAGTGACGCGCGCGCCGCGTAACATGGCGCACCGGCTGATCGAAGAATTCATGCTGGCGGCCAACGAAGCGGTGTCGGGCCATCTGGAGGAACACCTGGAGAACTCGCTCTACCGCATTCATGAAAAGCCCGACCCCAAGCGTGTGTTGGAATTCGAGGAGGTGGCGGCGCATTTCGGCTTTTCGCTCGGCGTGGGTGCGATTCCGGTAAAGCGATTCGCCTTCACCGACCGCCATCGCGACGGCACCAAGAAGCGCCGCGAAATGACGGTCACCGGCGCGGATATCGACATCTCCTCGCGCCATTACCAGAAGCTCGTGGCCAAGGTGGAGGGCAAACCGGAGGAGCGAATCCTGAGCTACCTGATGCTGCGCTCGCTGAAGCAGGCGCGCTACAGCGTCGACAACGCCGGACATTTTGCACTGGCGGCGCCCACCTACACGCATTTCACCTCGCCCATCCGGCGGTATCCCGATTTGATTGTCCACCGGCTGCTGCGAGGCTTGCTGGCGGGCCGCGATCCCAAATTGGGTTACAACGAGCTGAAGTCGATTGCCGAGGAGTGCTCGCTTTCCGAGCGGCGGGCGGCGGATGCCGAACGGGAGCTGGTGGAGTGGAAAAAAGTGAAGTTCATGGCCGAACGCGTCGGCGAAGATTTCGACGCATTGGTGATTTCCACGGCGAAGTACGGTCTGTTTGTGGAGTTGACCGATCTTTTCATCGAAGGGCTGGTGCCTATCGACACCTTGCCCGGGGATGAGTACACTTATCAGGAGAACATCCGCAAGGTGGTGGGCCGGCGGACCCGCCGCCAGTTTTCCATCGGCGACCGGCTGCGGGTGATTCTCGATCGCATAGACGCGAACGAACGGAAATTGCAGTTTTCGGTTTGGGACGATGAGCGCAAGTCATCTGGAGGTCGAAGACCTGGTTCACATTCCCGGGGGCGAGTTCCTCATGGGCGAGGCCGACGGAAGAGATGACGAGAAGCCCGTCCACGCGGTCGTGCTCGCGCCGTTCCGAATGTGCCGGTATCCGGTGACGAATGCCCATTGGGAGCAGTTCCGCAAGGCTACCGGGCGCGAAAAATTGAGCTACGCGCACGAAACCGCGCCCGCCGCAAGTGTGAACTGGTTCGATGCCATGGCGTTCTGCAAGTGGCTTGCGGCGCAGTGGTCGGCCCACGTGCGCCTGCCTACCGAAGCGGAATGGGAATTTGCCGCGCGCGGCGGCATGGAGCGGCAGAGTTATCCCTGGGGAGCGGAGCCGCGCCACTATCAGCCGGAACGTTGGCGCGATGGGCCCGAGGCGGTAGCTCAAGAGCAAGCCAATGGATACGGCCTCTTCGACATGTGCCAGAACGTCCACGAATGGTGCGGGGACTGGTATGACCCCGGCTATTACGCGGGCTCGCCCAAGGAGAATCCGCACGGTCCTGAGCAGGGCAAGCGCCGGGCGTCGCGCGGGGGCGCCTGGCGGCATCATATTAAGTGCTCGCGGTGCGCGGCGCGCAGCAGCATTCCACCCGAATTCCGCTACGCCGATTACGGCTTCCGCGTGGCTGCGGATGCCTGAAGTAAATACTGTAAGGACCGCCAGGAAACCGTGCCGTCGGCCCGATGCCATTCCGCGCAGATGCGCGAGAGTCTCACGATTCGCGCAACGTGACGATGGGATCGACCCGGGTGGCGCGCCGCGCGGGCAGGTAGCTTGCCAGCAGCGCGATCACGGTCAGGAACAGCGCCGCGCCGGCAATCGGCGCGGGATCGTCCGGGGCTACGCCGACCCAAAGACCGGCAGTCGCCTGGGCGGCAAACACGGAAAGCACAGCTCCGGCCAGAACTCCAACGGCGGTCAGGATGAGGCCGCGGCGCAGGACCAGACGCACCACATGCGACGGTTTAGCGCCCAAAGCCAGACGGATTCCGAATTCGTGCTCGCGCTGCGTGACGGTATAAGCCAGCACACTGTACATTCCAAGCGCGGCCAGGAATAGCGATATCGCGCCAAGCACGCCCAGCAGCGCTGCCGCTACCTTTTGGGCGTACACCGCTCCGCCAATCTCCTCGCCGAAAGCCACCAAAGGCGTGGCACCGGCATTGGGATTGAGCACCGCCGCCTCGCGCTGAATGGCCGGAATGAAGGAGGGCGAATAGCCAGCCGTGCGGATGAAAAATGCGATCCAGAACTGATCGCCGTTGGTCTGGCGATAAGGCGTGTAGACATGCGGCGTCGCCGGTTCGGTCAACTGGCGATACTTGCTGTCCTTCACTTCGGCAACAATCGTGATCCAGCTACCACCGACCGCCCGGACCCTGCGCCCCACCGGAGTTTCGCCGCGGAAATACCGCTGCACGAAACTCTGATTGACAATTGCCACCTGGGCATGATCCCGGTCGTCCAGTTCCGTGAAGTCTCTTCCTTCGAGCAGGGGCATGCGCAGCGCGTCGAAGAAGCGCGGCGCGACGATGGAGCCGGCAATTCTCATTTGTTCGTTCGGCCCCGGAGTGTAGCCTTCCACGTCGATCTCGGTCGTGCCGCGGGTGCCTAATTCCAGCGGAACGTCGTCGGAGAAACTCACCGCGGTGACGCCCGCCAGAGCGGCGATGCGATCGCGCAGGCGCTGGCAGAAACGCAGCCTGTCCTCCCGGTCCGGACAGAACGTATCGAGATGATATTTTGCGAATAGCACGTTGTGAGCGTCGAATCCCGGGCTGATTTGCCGCACGGCCTGAAAGCTGCGCACGGCGAACGCGGTGCCCACCAGGGCGACAAGGGCCAATGCTACTTCGGAAATCACCAGCAATCCGCGTGTCCGGTTCCGGCTGGCGCCGGAACTTCCGCCGCGGCCCCCCTCGTTCAGAGCTTCGAGCAAGCTGCTCCTCAGGGGGTGCACTGCCGCTGCCAGGCCGGTGAGCACCGAACCCGCGCAACACAACAGGACAGTAAACGCGAGCATGTCCCCGTTCAGCCGGAAATCAAACTCTACCGGAAATCCCAGCGGCGGAAACATCCACAGCAGCGAGCGGACCAGCCATGCCGCCAGCGGAATTGCCAGAATCGCAGCCACGGCCGCCAGCAGAAGGCTTTCCGTGAGCAGTTGCCGCATCACACGCCAGCCGCTCGCGCCCAGAGCCATACGCAGGCTCAGTTCCTTCCGCCGCGCCGTGGCGCGCGCAAGCTGCAGGTTGGCGACGTTCGCTCCCACGATGAGGAATAGAACGAAGCACACCGCCATCAGGAGCCGCAATGGCGTGAGGAGGATGACCTGGACTCCGAAATGCGCCTTCCACACCGGCATTACCCGCTCGCGAACGCCGGCATTGGTTTTCGGCGACTCCTCGGCAATCCGCCGCGAGCAGGCCTCCACTTCCGCGCCGGCCTGCTCGATCGACACGCCGGGCTTCAACCGCGCCGTGATCCACACCTGTCGCGCGTTGCGGTTTTCGAGCAGCCAATCGCCCTGCCCGTTGAGCGACGGCGCCATGCCGATGGGAATCCACAGGTCCAAAGTCATGCCGGGCATAGTGCCGTGAAAATCGGGCGGCGCGACGCCGATGATGGTCAATTCATAGCGGTTCACGCGGATAGTCTTACCGATGGCCGCCGGGTCGCCATGGAACATGTTTTGCCAGAGCTGATACGCGATTACCGTTACGGGAAGCGGCCGCTCGGCATCGGCGTACTCCGCCGGTGAAAGCACGCGTCCACGCACCGGTTCCACTCCCAGCACGGTGAAATAGTTGCCGGAGATATATTCGCCGAACACCCGGCGGGGGCTGGCCAACGGGCCGACAGTGAAAGGGTTGAACAGCGATGCCGCCAAGCCGGAGAACGATTTCAGACGGTCGCGATAATCGCGGTAATCGCGGTAGGCGGTGGTGGCGTACTCGCCGGTTGCTGTGACGGTTTCGAGCTCCACCAGTCGTCCGCCCTCTTTGACGCCGGGAAACGGGTGCACCAGAAGTGTATCGATCCAACCGAAAACAGTCGCGTTCGCCGCTATGCCTAACGCCAGCGTGATCACGGCCACCGCCGTGAACCCTGGGCTGCCCCGAAGAACGCGGATAGCATAGCGCAAATCCTCGTAGAGGCTGCGCATATTCTTCTTTCAGTATGCACCCGAGAAACCGCCCTAACTCATTGATATTAGATATCTGCGCGGCGCGGCTCGTTCAATTTCGGATTTATGTGTGCGTTAATGGGACGACCGGTGCGCCCGTGTTGGCGCCGCCACCTAGGGAATGGCGGCCCCTTCGCTGCGCAGCCGCTGGTAAACCTCTTTGGCCGCCCTCTGTGCCGCGATTTTCTTGGAAGCGCCTTCGCCCTGGCCGGTCCATTCCTTGCCGATCCGCACTTCCACGGTGAAGGTCTTGCAATGCTCCGGTCCGCGCTCCTCCACGATCACATACCGCGGCTGCGGCAGCTTCCGGGACTGCGCCAATTCCTGCAACGCGCTTTTGAAGTTCGTGATGGAGGCCTCCACCTCCGGGTCCACGGAAAGCTCGCCGGAAACCATGGGGCTGAGAACGTGAGCGGCCACGAAAGCGCGCGCCGGCTCGATGCCGCCATCCAGGTAAATGGCAGCGATCAGAGCTTCGAGAGCATCCACCAGAAGGGTCTTTTTGCCGCGGCCCCCGCTCATTTCCTCGCTGCGGCCCAACTCGAGGTAGCGGCCGAGATCGAGCGCGCACGCGGCCCCATAGAGATGGGCGGCGCTCACCAGATGGGCGCGCAGGCGCGAGAGGTCGCCTTCGCGCGATTCCGGATATCGCGCCACCAGAGCTTCCGACGTGAGGAACCCCAGGACCGAGTCGCCCAGAAACTCCAGCCGTTCGTTGTCCTCGTCCGCAGCGCCCGTCCCGGTCTGTGCTTCATGGGCGGCCGAACTGTGCATCAGGGCGCGGCGCAGCAACTCCTGGTCGGCAAAGCGATAGCCCAGCGCCGATTCCAGTAACGCCAGTTCCGCACGCATGGCAGCCGCCTCGAACTAGTGACTGGCAGCGTTCCTGATGCTCGTGACCACCTGCTTGATGGTCGGATGGAGGTTGGGCTTCGCCAGCAGCTTATCGCAGATGGCGATGGCTTCGGTCTTCTTCCCGGCGGTCAGGTATGCGTTGGCCAGGCGAGTGGCATAGGCATCCTGCTCCGGATCGTTGTCCAGGGCCAACTTGAAATCCTTGATGGCCTCATCGTTATTTTTCTGCAGGCCGGCCACCATGCCGAGGCCGTTGTAGGCCCTAGCCATGGTGAATTTCTGGTTGTTTTCCCAGTCCGCATCGGAAATTTGCGGATTGGGTTTGACCGCGACCTTGACGTTTTCAATGGCATCGTTGTAAAGCTTGGTGACCTTGGAAATCTCCTGATCGCGGTTCAGGTCGTGATCCTTGATATTGGGAGTCGTGGCATCCGCGATCAGCAACTCCATGGAATAGGATTTGGGATTGATTTGCAGCACGCGATCGGCATACACCTGCGCGTTGTCATCGTCCTTCTTCATCTGGTACGCTTGCGCTTCCATGGTGAGCGCGTACTCTTTGTAATCGGTATCGGCGTAATTGTTCAGCAGATTCTCGGCGGCTTTGATGATGGCATCCGGATCCTGGCTTGCCGCCGCGTTCTGAATGGCAATGATTGCCTTGCGCTCTCCGTTCGACTTGGGCTTGGGCGTGGGAGCTTGGGCGAACAGGCCCGCAGGACCGGCCGTCATCAGCAGGATGCCGGTGAGAATGATCGATTTCATTTCCAGAACTCCTTCAATATTCACTTGCTCAAACTTTTTTCGAGGCCCTGCCGGGCTTCCTTAAGGGCGGCGTCGCTCGCGCCCTCGACCAGGAGCACTTTTTGAAAGTACTGCGTGGCATTCGCCTTGTCGTTGACCTCGAGCCGCAGTTTTCCAAGATACACCAGCGCCCACGCCCGTACCTGTCCCTCGGGGTCCGCATCCAGAGTCTGCTCCAGCAGACTCTCGCCGGCTTCCGCATCGCCGTTCATCAGCGCGATGCGCGCCAGGCCATAAAATCCCGCGCCTTGGGCGCGCTTGTCGGCAGTCTGTGTGGCAGCCTGCTGGAACAGCGTTTCGGCCTTTTCCATGTCATGCGCCTTCAACAAGTCTTCCGCCTGATTGAGCGCGTCAAAAACGGGCGGAGTCGCGGTTTTGGCATCCGGCGCCTCCATTTTGGGCGCCGCGGGAGCCTGGTTCGCGAAAACCACCGGCATCAGCCGCTGGTCCTCCTTGAGCGCGTCGATGGCCTGCACCATAGGGGTGTAGAACAGCATCATCGACTGGTCCGACTTCTCGAACTCCACCAGCGCTTCACTGAAATACGGGGTCAGAATGAAGCCCTCTTTCAGTGCCTGCCGGGCTTCTTCGGGCTTGTGGTCCATGCGCGCTTCCACAGCTCGCACCAGGGAACCGGTGACGAGCAGCAGGAAGTCATTCTTATAGTCTTCGCTCAAGAGCCGCGCGCGCTGCGCATGGTCCGCCAAAACTTTTTTGCGTTCGAGAATTTCGCGATTTCGGGTCGCCAGCGGATCGAGCAGATAGTAGAGGTACGCGTGCCGAACTTCCTCTATGCGCGGCTCCGGCGACGGCGATATCACCACGGTGTATTCGTTTCCGTAGCTGCGCGTGTGCATCTGTCCGGGCGCGGCGAGAGGTTCCAGGAAAATTTGGAAGCGGCGCCCGCGGAAACCGGAATTCTGCTGCCGCAGATACAGGTTGACCTGCATCACCGCGTTCATGACGCCCGAATGATAGGCGGCGATGAACTGATCGATACGCGGCTGCGCGCTTTTCCACAGGCCGGCGATGCCGGCTTCGTTGTAGAAGGCTGCGAGCAGGCGCGAAAGATCACCCATGTGGAGAATGTCGGGAGGGATGTCCGCGTCTTTGCGGAAGGAAAAATCCGGCGCCGGGTTGATGCACAGAGCGAAGGAAATGTACTGGCCGAGATTCTCCGTGGGGTTGTCTTTGCGGTGCTCCTGATAGAACTCCTTGATGCGCGCCAGCGAAGGGACGTCGCGCCTGGCAATTTCCGCGCGCACGGCATTTCGCAAAGGGCTGTTGTTGGGTGAATCGAGATCGGCGTCATAGCCCGCAGCATTAATGGCCGCCATGACCGTGAAAAGCGTGGGACTGGCGTCGAGTTGGCCTGGCTGCGCGGGCGCGGCGCGAAGAAAAAGAATACCTGCCGTGATGGCTGAAACTACGAAACGGTTCAAATGATTCCCGCCTGGAAACAACCTCAGTTTATCGTAAATTCTTCGGGCGCCGCGACTGTGAATGGCGCCCTGCCGGGCGACGGCTGCAAAGGGAGCGATGCTTTCGAAATCCTCACACGATCAGCATGCAATCGCCGTACGAATAGAACCGGTACCGCTGCTCGACCGCATGCCGGTAGGCCGCCAGCGCCAGGTCCGTTCCGGCGAACGCGCATACCAGGAGCAACAGCGAAGTGCGCGGCAGGTGGAAATTGGTCAGCATCGCGCCGGTGGCGAGGAAGGACTGCCCGGGATAAATAAAAATGCCGGTTTCGCCGGAGAGTTCGCCCGTCCGCCAGGATGTTTCGATGGTCCTCACGCTGGTGGTGCCGACAGCCACGCGGCGCAAAGCGGCGCGCATGCGGGTGGCGCTTTCGGCGGTAATGGAATATCGCTCGGAATGCAGATGGGCCTCTTCCACGCGATCGGTATGGAGTGGCTGAAAAGTCCCCAGCCCGACGTGGAGCGTGACGGGCGCGATCTCCACGCCCTGTTGGCGGCAGGCGTCGAGAATTTCCGATGTGAAATGCAGTCCGGCGGTAGGAGCGGCCACCGATCCGCGCTCGCGGGCGTAAACCGTCTGATAACGATCGCGGTCGGTGCCGGTATCGTCCCGCCGGATGTACGGCGGAAGCGGAACGTGGCCCACTTTCTCGAACTCCGAGAACAGATCGCCCGTGCCCGAAAAACGCAGCGTGCGCTCGCCGAACTCTCCGCGGCCCACGATTTCCGCTTCCAGATCGTCGCTGAAGCGAATGTGCTCGGACAGGCGCATTTTGCGGCCGGGCCGGACAAGCGCTTCCCAATCCCGTCCATCGGAGCCCACCGGGCGAAGCAGCAGAACCTCCACTTCCCCGCTCAGATATTCGCGCCGCTTGGGATTGTGGCGCCCGACCGGTAGCGCATGCACGCCGGCGCGGTGTCCAAACAGGCGCGCCGGGAAAACCCGAGAATCGTTGAGCACGAGACAGTCGCCCGGGCGCAGGAATTCGGGGAATTCGCGGAACTGGCGATCTTCCCAGCGGCCCTCGTCACGGTAGACCACCAGCATGCGCGAGGCGGCGCGGTCGGAAAGCGCTTGCTGTGCGATCAGTTCCTCGGGCAGGTGAAAGTCGAAGTCCGCGAGATCCATCGAACTTTCAGGTTACCGGAAACAGTTCTCCCTGCTCATCGCCTTCCCACAACTCGGGCCGGTATTCGATCATTCCGGAAGCCAGGCCGTAGCGGTCGCGGACTTTTTGCACGCGCGCGGCGAGAGCATCCTTGTACGGCTTGCCTAAATACGCGCTCTTCGCGTAGAGTTCGCGATAGCGCGGCGCCAATTCGGGGATTTCGCGTTCAAGGAACGGCAGCATGACGGCTTGTGCCGAAGGTTTCAGAAACAGCGGACCGCAGCCGAAGGTCATAGCGCCCGCCTCGCGCGCGGCCCGCGCCAGACGGTCGAGCGCGCGTTCGCTATCGGTGAGACCGGGCATAATCGGATTCGGAAATACTCCGGCGCAAATCCCCGCCGAAGCCAGCCGCCGCAGTGCCTGAAGACGGAGTTGCGGCCGGGGCGCGCGGGGTTCGAGTGCGCGCGCCAGCTTTTCGTCGAGCGTGGTGATGGTCATGTTGACGGCCAGCACGTTGGCGCGGGCGATTTCGCGAAGCAGGTCGATATCGCGCGCTACGAGGTCCGACTTGGTGGTGACGGAGACGTGCCGCCCGCGCTCGCCGGCGAAAACTTCCAGCATGGCGCGGGTGCGCAGGAATCGCCGCTCGGCCGGCTGGTAAGGATCGGTGGCGGTGCCGATAGCGATGGCGTCTTTGCGGTCGACGCGGCGCAGTTCCTGACGGAGCAGATGCGCGGTAGCCGATTTAGCGTAGATTTTGTCTTCGAATTCCTCGGGCGTCATTTCCATGAATTCGTGCGTGTAGCGCGCGTAACAGTATTTACATCCAAATTCGCACCCGCGGTAGGGATTGATGGTCCAACGGAACGGCATATTGGGGGTGGTGCGATTGAGGATGCTGCGGGCCGGGATCTCGAAATACTGAACTTCGCGCTTGGCTTCCAGCAATTCGCTTTGCGAAGCGAGGCGCGCGATGCCGACCAGCTCCATTTCACTATTTTCGCCTTTTATTCGCCTATTGGCAAGCGAAATTTGCGCGGCGGCCTGATACAATTCGTTCGCGAGGTGAAATCATGAACCGGCGCGCCTTTGTCACGAGTTGCGGAGCTTCGGCCGCACTCGCCGCAGTACCGGCGAGCGGCGCGCCCTCTCCGCCCGCACGGATGAAGCTGGGATGCCAGAGCGCGCCCACGAACGAGACGCACGTGGCCTACCTCGCACGTTACGGCGTGGAAGGAATTTGCGGATACCCGGAAACTCCGGCCGGCCATCTCTACGCCACGGTCGACGAACTGAAGCGCCTCCGCGATCTGACCGAAAAATATCGCGTCAGCCTCGATTGCGTCGCGCCGCCTTTTCTCACCTCGACCCATATCGATAAAGAGAAGCACCCCGCGATCATGCTGGCATCGAGTCCCGAACGCGATCGCGATATCGAAGACTTCCAAACCCTGATCCGCAACTGCGCGGCGGCGGGAATTTCCGCCATCAAGTACAACCTCAACCTGCTCGGCGTGCTGCGCACCGGCCGCGTGCCCGGGCGCGGCGATGCGACCTACAGCGCGTGGAAACTGGCGGCGGCCCATCCTGAAACGCCCCTTACACGCGCCGGCCGCGTGGATGCCGGCGCGTATTGGGAGCGCATCACGTACTTTTTGGAGCGCGTGGTCCCGGTGGCCGAGGAATACACGGTGCGCATTGCGTGCCATCCGCACGATCCCGGCGTGCCGCCGGAAGGCTATCAGGGAGTGGACTGCGTGCTGGGAACGGTGGACGGCCTGAAGCGCTTCATCGAGATCAAAGCCAGCCCGTACCACGGCCTGAATTTCTGCCAGGGCACGGTATCGGAAATGCTGGCCGACCCCGGCCGGGAAATCTTCGACGTAATTCGCTATTTCGGGACGCGTAAGAAGATCTTCAACGTGCATTTCCGTAATATCCGCGGCCACCGCAACGATTTCCGCGAGGTCTACCCGGACGAGGGCGACATCGACTTCGTCAAGGCCATTCAGGTCTACCAAGAGGTGGGCTATCGGTATTTGCTGATGCCCGATCACGTCCCGCAGGCGGCCAGCGATCCCAACGGGCTGCAGTCGTTCGCCTTCTGTTACGGTTACATCCGCGCATTGATTCAGGCGGCGGATCGGTTAAGCTGACGGTTCCCGGCGAATCGGCGACAATGGGGATTAGCCGCACTCTTCCAGGATGTCCATCTTTTCCATTGCGATATTTTTAATTTTCGCCAGCCAGTTTTATTGGCTTTGGCGCGGCTTCCGGCTGGCGCGCCGCCGGATTCCGCGGCCTGGCTGGCGCTGGGCGACTATCGCCGTCGCGGTAGCGGCATATGTCTGGCTGTGGAGTTACAACTTCGGTGAATTCCGCCGCTACACTCCGGTTCACCTGACGCTGAAGGAAGCGCTGCTGGTAGCGCCGTTCATGACTTTCGCCGTCAGTTCGTTCTTCGGCGCTCTGATCGCCCTGGTATTCGCCATCCCGCAGGCGATGGTGGGGATCGCACGGCGCATTCGCGCCCGCGGAGCCAGGCCGATCGCATCGCCGGCGCGGCGGGTGTTCCTCGAGCGCACCGCCAATGCCGTCACATTGGCGCCCTTTTTGGCCGGCGCCTACGGATTGTTGTACGGGCGCCTGAATCTCGAAACCACCACTCATCGCGTTCCTCTGCCCCGACTGCCGCACGCGTTCGACGGGTTCCGTATCGCGCAGATGTCGGATATTCACATCGGTCCTTTCATGCCCTTCGAGCAGATCCGCAAGTACGTGGACATGACCAACGCGCTGAAGCCCGACCTGATTGTGCTGACGGGCGACTTCGTGACGACCGACCCACGCACCCAACAGCCCGTGGTGGAAGCCCTTTCGGGACTGACGGCGCCCTTCGGCGTTTTCGGCTCCCTGGGCAATCACGACGCTTGGGCCGGCGTGGAATCTTCCATCACCAAACTTTTCCGGGAGCACGGAATCCGCATTTTGCGCAGCGAAGCGGTCCCCATAGCGATTCGGGACGAGTGGTTCAACCTGATCGGGACCGATTTTCAGAGCAAGCACCGGTTTGGCCCATCGGCCGCCGTACCGAATCTTCTTTCGGACGTCGTGCCGTTAATTGCTCCCGGGCGCGTCAATATCCTGCTGAGCCACAATCCCGATACCTTCGACCGCGCGGCCGAACTGGGCATCGATTTGAGCATGGCGGGGCACACTCATGGAGGGCAGGCGGCGCTCGAGTTCATCAGCCCGGAGATCGCCCCGAGCCGGCTGGTGACACCTTATGTCGCCGGGTGGTTTCATAAGCCAGGCGGGCGGTTATACGTAAATCGCGGGATCGGAACGATCGGAGTGCCGATTCGGATCGGTGCCCCACCGGAGATTACGGTTTACCAACTGACCTGTGCCTGAAGTCCGTCAGGCTGCTGCAGTCTTGAACTTTCGAGCGGATTTGGGGGATCGCCCTGCCGGGCGCGCCTTTTGCGGCCCGAGGTCCGCGCCAAGCGGCGCGAGTCCATGGAATGCCCGCCTCACGGTGCCATATCCAATCCCGGTAGTTTCGGCTATTGCCCGAAAACTATAACCCTGGCCGTAGAGCTCCCTGATACTCTGTACCGAAAGACAACGCGCCGGACGTCCGCGGCGCACATGTAAACGGCTCACGAATCGCTGCTCCTCATAGGCATACGCGCGAAACGAGGAGAAAATGGGCCAAAATTTTTTCAGATGCCGCGTTTTCAGTTCTCTTTGGGCTTGGGCTCGATATGATCGATCACGAAAACTGGCGCGGTGCGCTTCTGCATGACGAGCTTAAGCCCCAATTGGCGGTTGAGGGCGTCGAATAGCGAGATGGCGCCACTGGGTTCCATGGCGGCATCGCTGGCGGTCGCCGCGGGCGGGCTTCCGCCCTGGCGTCGGCCGCCGTTCCGTCCCCCTCCTCCGCTGCCGCCCGGAGGCAGCACGCTGAAAGCAAAGGAAAAATCGAAAGCGCCCGGCACCTTGGTAGCATCCACCACGGGATAGTGCAGGTAGCTTGGCGCCAGCGACCGCAACTCCGCGCAAATTGCGTCATGGTCATATTCTGGCAAGTGGCGCGAGTCACCCGCGGGCTGGAGGGCGTCGGCGGAATACGTTCGGTTTTACACCTGGTACGCGCTGCCGGATCGGCTTTTTGAAGTTTCGGCTTTACCGGCACCAGTGTGTAGGCATCCACCGCACGGTCTTCGAAGTGGGTTGTCATCTGGAAGCGCTCGGTAAGCAGGGTTCGGAGCATAGGCATCAGGTCGCGCAAGGTCAGAGCTTCGCTGGTTTCCGGCGCTTTGGCGATTAGATCGACCGCGGTTGATCGCAGCCATTGCGGGGCACCTGCCAGCTCCAGGCCTGGATCGAGATCCCAGGCAATCGTAATCAGCGCAATCAAGGGGAAAGCCCGAAAACCTACCCTCCCTCCTGGCTGGAGGCCGCTGCCTCCCGGCTCTTCGTCCGGATCGCTCAATTTCAGCGATGCCACCTCGAACCCGGCGTCCCGAGGCGGTTCCAGTTTGGCTGCGATGCCAGCCAGGTTTTCGGTGGGCTTTTGGTTCACTCGATCCACCACAATCACCGGCATGGGCACGCTTTTCTGTTCCAGCTGCAGGCCTAACTGCTGATCCACGGCCTGGAACAAGCTGACTCCATCGCCACCCGAGCGTTCCAGGGCGCGGCGCGGCGTCCAGCCGATTTCGAAATCCCATCCGCCTTGGAGCCCGGTAGAATCTACCACCGGAAGGTTCAGATCGGCGCCGGCCATGGTCCGTAATCGTTCTACGAATGCCTCCATGGTCACGTTATGACAGACCAATGGAACCAGGCTCGAACCATCGGGGTGCACCCGGCAGCCGGAATCGCCGCTCCCGTCCGACGCTTTCAGCTTCGGCTTGCCCTTTCCGGGCGACAGCACGAATGCCGCCACCGGTTTGGTATCTTGATGCACCACCAGTTTGAAACGCTCGGCAAGCAGGGATTGGAGCATGAGGCGGGCGGTCGCCGGGGGAGTGGATGGCGAACTGCGGGCAATCACGTCGAAGCGGTCCCATTCGAGCCAACTCGGGCCGCCGAGGATATTGCCGGGTTCCACAGCGTACGCCGTGCGAATCAGGTCCACCATGGTCGCGCGTTGCCATTCAAAGCGGCCGCCTGTAAGGGGTTTACCCGGTCCGAGCATGATCATCGGGCCGTTCGCGAGAGGACTCACGTGAACGTCGGCGAGATCGAACTTGGGCGGGGCTTGAGCCGATAGTCCGGCGGCAAAGAGAACAGCGACAGCGGCCCGCATGTTCCAATGACGCGCCGCCGGCCAGGACGCGTTACAGCCGGTGCTATTTCCCGGGAGCCGTTCCGCGGCGCGCCGGGCGCGGAGGTGGCACATAGGTTACCAGTTCATCCACAGGGTGATTGCCGGCCCACGCGATACCGCGCAGCAGCATTTTCTGAATCTGCGGATTGGCGAAATTAGCGTAGGTATGGCCTTGCATGTAAACGAATGCCCGCGCCGGCTGGCCGCCGGGAAGGGTATGCTCGTAGGTCCAGATCTGCGGCACCACTTCGCCTTTGTGGCTGCCGGCGCTCGGCGTGCCGGGAATCTTCACCGTCGCCAGCACGTGTACGGCTGGATCTTTCGACCACGTGATCGAATAGAACGCCTCGTCGTCGGCCAGGGTGAGATCCGTCATGTCCTTCATGATGGGATTATCGCGATCCACGATGGTATAGGAAATTGGCGCGTCGAGCGTATAGTTCACCTCGCCGTGCTTCTTCGCTCCGCCCACGAGCGTGGCGAAATAGGCCGGGTCGGGTCCGCAGAGAGAATCGTGCAGGCTGACGATTCCGCCGCCGCGTTTGACGTATGCCTCGAGTGTAGCTTTCTGGATATCCGTCAGGTACGCGGCATCGCCCTTATAGATCACAACCACGTCGGTATGTTCCAGGTCGGCGGCGCTGGGGCCATGGAGCGCTCCATCCACCACCGCGCCGTGCGCGGTGAGCACTTTGCTCCAGTCCGCCAGGAACTGCGGATAATCGTGCTGTCCCTCGTTGTGGGATTTCAAACCCGCCCAAATATATACATGCATGCCTTTGGGGTTCTGACCTTGGGGTAGCGGCGCGCCGCCCGGGCCGGTACCGCGGCCGCCTTGCGCCAACAGGATTGCGGGAAGAAGAAGCAACGCCAGTCGCTGCGTCATTTTCGAAATTTACCTCGCCTGGAATCATCTTATGCCAATCGAACAAAATATGCGGGAGCCTCGTTCGTCTACAAGGATAGATGGAGGACGCATTGAGCCTCGCAGCGGATGGCGCCGGCCGCCGGACCGAGCAGGATCGCAGCATCGCCGCGGTGATCCAGCGCGAGGGGCGGGCGCTGCTGCGCTTCATCCGGCGGCGGGTGAAAGACCAGGCTGACGCGGAAGACATCCTGCAAGACGTGTTTTATGAGCTGACACAGGCTTACCGTCTGATGAACCCAATCGAGCAGGCCGGCGCCTGGTTGTACCGGGTGGCGCGGAACCGGATCATCGATAGCTTTCGCAAGAAAAAGCCGGAGCTGTTCGGCAGTTTGCCGGAGAACGCGAACGGAGACGAGGCATTAAGTTTCGAAGACCTGCTTCCCTCGCCGGAAGCCGGTCCCGACGCGGTGTTCGCTCGTGGCGTGCTGTTGGAGGAACTGGATGCCGCGCTGGACGAATTACCCGCCGAGCAGCGCGAGGTCTTTGTGGCGCACGAAATCGAAGGCCGCAGCTTTCAGGAAATCGCGCGCGAGAAGGGAGTGAGCGTCAACACTTTGCTTTCGCGAAAGCGTTACGCCGTGCTTCACCTGAGGCGGCGGTTGAAGGCGATTCACAACGAACTAAGGAGTGGAATATGAGAGAACGATGGGTTAAAAGGGGCGTGAAAATCGCCATGATAGCGCCCGTGGCGTTCGTAGGCATCGGGTTCCTGGTCATGCTGCTGTGGAACTGGCTGGTGCCTTCGGTGCTGGGGGGCCGCACCATCAACTTCTGGCAGGCGTGGGGAATCTTCTTCCTCTCGAAACTGCTCTTCGGCGGGTTCCAAGGCGGTTCCGGACACCGCTCGCAACGCCGCCTGCGGGAGCGCTGGGAGCACATGACGCCCGAAGAACGCGCGCGATTTGGCCGGGGAGTCGCCGGGCAGCCGGAAGCGGGCGCACCGGGCCCGGCGTAGCGATGGAGTTTGAGGAGCATGTCCCGCTTGACATGGAGCCGCCGCAGGGCTTATCGTCGGGAAAACCACTTCACACGTGGCTTCCACCTGCTCCCCGTCGAGCTTCAGCGAACGGGACATGCAATTTTCCAATTACGACCCTCAGGGATTCTACGATGAGATGTTCGAACCCGATGGCAAACCCCGTCCTCATGCCGGGCTTTTGCTGGAGACCGTGGAACGCCTCTCCGACGGGCATCTGCTGCGCTACAAACACGCCGCCGAGCGGCTCCTGCTACAGATGGGCATCACCTTCAACGTGTATGGCGACAGCGCCGGCACCGAGCGCATTTTCCCGTTCGACCTGATTCCGCGCATCATCGCGGCCGATGAATGGGACCGCATCGAGCGCGGCCTCAAGCAGCGGGTCCACGCGCTCAATTGCTTCATCGACGATATCTATCACGATCAGAAAATACTCACGAGCGGGGTGATTCCGCGTGACGTGATTCTTTCGGCGGCTTCCTACCGGAAGCAGTGCCACGGGTTGAATCCACCGTGCCGCGTGTGGTGCCACGTCACCGGCACCGATCTGGTGCGCGGCGGCGATGGCCGCTACTACGTTCTGGAAGATAACCTGCGCGTGCCTTCTGGGGTGTCTTACGTGCTCGAAAACCGCGAGGTGCTGAAGCGCATTTTCCCGGCGGTTTTCGAAGGACTCTCGGTACGCCCGGTAGCGGAATATACCAGCCGGCTGCTGGAGACGCTGGAATCGATCGCTCCGCTTGCCCTCGCCAACCCGCGCGTGGTTTTGCTCACCCCTGGAATCTACAACTCGGCTTATTTCGAGCACAGTTTTCTGGCGCAACAGATGGGCGTCCAGCTCGTGGAAGGGCGCGACCTGGTGGTGGAAGCCGGCGACGTTTTCATGCGCACCACCAAGGGCATGGAACGCGTGGACGTCATCTACCGGCGCATCGACGACGATTTTCTCGACCCCCAGGCATTCCGCCCGGATTCTCTGCTGGGCGTGCCGGGCCTGATGTCGGCTTACAAAAATGGCCGCGTGGCACTGGCCAACGCTCCCGGCAACGGCGTGGCGGACGACAAGGTGATCTATGCCTACGTTCCCGAAATGATCCGCTACTACGAAGGCGAAGATCCCGTCCTGCCCAACGTGCCCACTTATCTTTGCTGGCGTGAGGACGACCGGAAGTATGTGCTGGAACATCTGGCGCAACTGGTGGTGAAAGCGGCCAACGAATCGGGCGGGTACGGCATGCTGGTGGGGCCTCACTCCACCGGCGCAGAGCGGGAGGAATTCGCCCGCCGAATCCAGGCCGAGCCGCGCAACTACATCGCGCAGCCCACGCTGGCGCTTTCGCGCGTGCCCACGATCGTAGACGACCATTTCGAGGGACGGCACGTGGATCTTCGCCCTTACGTCCTTTGCGGAAAGGAAATTTACGTTGTGCCCGGCGGCCTCACGCGAGTCGCCATGAAGAAGGGGTCGCTGGTAGTGAACTCTTCGCAGGGAGGCGGCAGCAAGGACACCTGGGTGCTCTCCGCGGGCGCCGGCCAACGGCAGGAGCAGCGGCAATGACCAACGCGTATCGCCCCCGCCCGCTTCTCAGCCGCGTGGCGGACGCCGTCTATTGGATGGGCCGCTATATCGAACGCGCCGAAAACGTGGCTCGCTTCATCGACGTCAACCAGAATCTCATGCTCGACCTGCCCGGCGAGTTCGGCCAGCAGTGGCAGCCGATCATCGATACTACCGGCGACGAAGCCGCGTTTCAAGAACGATACGGCGAAGCGAACATGGCCAACGCGGTGCAGTTTCTGGCATTCGATCAGACCAATCCCAATTCCATCTATTCGTGCGTGACGGCGGCGCGTGAAAATGCGCGCTCGGTGCGCGAGACCATTTCCTCGGAGATGTGGGAGCAGATCAACAGCCTCTATCTGCTGATTGCCATGGAGAGCCGCAAGCATCTCGACGAAGGCTTGCCGAACTTCTGCCGCGAAGTCCGCATGGCGTGCCATCTGTTCCAGGGCATTCACCACGTGACCATGAGCCACAACGAAGCCTGGCACTTCGTTCGCCTCGGCACCTCGCTCGAACGGGCCGACAAAACCACCCGCATTCTCGACGTGAAATATTTCATCCTGCTGCCCTCGATCAGCGATGTCGGCACGCCGTACGACGACATTCAATGGAGCGCGGTGCTGAAATCGGTGAGCGGGTTCGAAATGTACCGCAAGTGCTACGGGCGGCTGTCTCCCGAGCGAGTGGTGGAATTCCTGCTGCTCGATGGCGAGTTCCCGCGGGCCGTGCGGTATTGTATCGGCGTAGCCGACAATTCCCTGCACGCCATTACGGGCACACGGTTGGGCGCGTTCTCGTGCTCCACCGAGCAGCGCCTCGGCCTTCTGCGCTCGGAACTCGACTACGCGCAGGTGGAGCCCATTTTGCAATCGGGACTGCACGAGTTTTTCGATGGCCTGCAGCTCCGCATGAACAGCATCGGCGACTGCATTCGCGGGGATTTCTTCGCTCAAAAAACTGCGATGGGAGTGGGCGCGAACACTCAGGGAGTATGAGGGAAGTTAAGCGGCCCATGGACCTCCGACCTGTCGTTACTGGAGAAATCTGCCAAACGGGAGCATGCGCTCTTGGGCCGCAAATCGATTCTGCCACCGGCTCTGGTGGAATGACAGGACTACGAGTACGGTGGAGGTTCCAGTACAATTGTAAGATGCGTTCACAGCCGGACGCCGGATGCAGGGATAAAAATTCATGACGTTTTGCCTGGGGATCACAATAGACGAAGGGTTGGTTGCCATCTCCGACACAAGACTGGTGGCGGGCAACGAATGTTCCGTGGCGCGCAAATCGGCCAGCTACCAGGGGCCGGGATTCGCCTTCTTCATCATGCATTCCGGCCTGCGATCGCTGCGCGACAAGGCGCTGTTCTATTTCGAAGAAAGTTTCGCGCGAGAGACCACTTCCCGCGAGCGCCTGTACCGCACGGTGAACCTTTACGCGGAACAAGTGCGCCGCGTAGCCCGCGACGACGCCGAGTCTCTCCGCCAGGCTGGTCTGCGATTCGACCTGTATTCGATTATCGGCGGGCAGATGTCGGGCGATTCCTCCCACCGGCTGTTTCTGGTCTATCCCGAAGGAAATTGGGTCGAAGTGGGACCCGACACCCCCTACCAGATCATCGGCGCATCGGGATTCGGCAAGCCCATTCTGGAACGGTCTCTAACCCGCAGCGATTCCATGTTGTACGCCTTCAAGGTGGGTCTTCTGGCATTCGACGCCACGCGCCTGTGCGCCGCCGACGTGGATTTTCCCGTGGATGTAGCGCTTTATTCGCGCGGAAGCTTCACCCTGGTGGAGCAGCGCTACAAGGCTGACGACCTGCGCGAGATCTCCAACTGGTGGCAGGAACGCATGCGCTGCGCGGTGCACGATCTGCCCTCGACGTGGGTGGAAGCGGCGTTTTCGAAGCTGACGCGGAACGAATTGGTGTTATAGGCCTGTCAAAACCGGGGACCTGCCGGTCATAGCCGGTTGTCTCTGAAGGGAAAACTCGTAATTTGAGCCCCCTTTAGCCACGTGCTATAACGGAGACTTCCCGCGAGCCTTACATCATGGAACCTACTGCCGACATTGCCTTAATCGGACTGGCCGTTATGGGCCAGAATCTCATCCTCAACATGGCCGACCACGGGTACAAAGTGGTCGCCTTCAATCGCACCGTTTCCAAGGTGGACGATTTTCTGAACGAAGCCGCCAAAGGCCACGCCAACGTCATCGGCGCCCACTCCATCGAGGAGATGGCGAGCCTGCTCAAGCGGCCCCGCAAGGTCATGCTGATGGTCAAAGCCGGCGGCGCGGTGGACGAATTCATCGAGCTGATTCTGCCCCACCTCGAACCCGGCGACGTCATCATCGACGGCGGCAATTCGCACTTTCCGGACACCATCCGCCGCACCAAATACCTCGAAGGCAAAGGCCTCCTGTACGTGGGGACGGGTGTTTCGGGCGGCGAGGAGGGGGCGCGCCACGGCCCGTCGATGATGCCCGGCGGAAGCCCGAAAGCGTGGCCGCTGGTGAAGGATATCTTTCAGGCAATCTGCGCCCGCACGCCCGCCGGCGAGCCCTGCTGCGACTGGATGGGCGAGGACGGCGCCGGCCATTACGTGAAAATGGTCCACAACGGCATCGAGTACGGCGACATGCAGCTCATCTGCGAGGCCTACCAACTCCTCAAGGAAGGGCTCGGCATGAGCAACGAGGAGATGAACGGCGTTTTCACCGAGTGGAATAAGGGCGAACTGGACAGCTACCTGATTGAAATCACGCGCGACATTCTGGCATATAAGGACGAGAACGGCGAGTATGTCGTCGACAAGATCCTCGATACCGCGGGCCAGAAGGGCACCGGCAAGTGGACCAGCGTCAGCTCGCTCGATCTCGGTATGCCGGTCACGCTGATCGGCGAAGCGGTCTACGCCCGCTGCCTGAGCGCCATGAAAGAAGAGCGGGCCTACGCCTCTCAGATTCTGGCGGGGCCGAAATTCAAGTTCGACGGAGATCGCAAGGCGTTCGTCGAAGACATTCGCCAGGCGCTGTTGGCGTCGAAGCTGGTCTCGTACGCGCAAGGTTTCATGCTGTTGCGCGAGGCTGCCAAGGAATTCCACTGGAATCTGAACTACGGCGGCATCGCCATGGTCTGGCGCGCCGGATGCATCATCCGCTCGGTGTTCCTGGGCAAGATCAAGGAAGCTTTCGACCGCAATCCCGCCCTCGGCAATCTGCTGCTCGATCCCTACTTCACGGGCGTAGTGGAGCGCTGCCAGCCGTCCTGGCGCCGCGTGGTGGCGCAGGCGGTATCGGCCGGCGTGCCGGTGCCCGCGTTCACGACTGCGCTGGCTTTCTTCGACGGCTTCCGCAGCCAGCGCCTGCCCGCCAACCTGCTCCAGGCGCAGCGCGATTATTTCGGAGCCCACACTTACGAACGCATCGACCAGCCGCGCGGAAAGTTCTTCCACACGAATTGGACCGGCAAGGGCGGCACGGTCTCGTCGAGCACCTACACGGTATAACGATGGACGCCAAAATTCTGGAGGCCGCTGCCCGTGTCAAGCTGCTGCTGATGGACGTGGACGGCGTTCTCACCAATGGCAGGCTGTACAACGTGCCCGATCCCGAAGGCAAAATGGCGGAGACCAAGGGATTCGATTCGCAGGACGGCATCGCCCTGCAATGGCTGAATTGGAAGGGCATCAAGACGGGCGTGATCAGCGGGCGCCAATCGCCGGCAACAGCCGAGCGCGCCCGGCAAGTCAAGATGTCCTACGTCTACCAGGGCCACATCGAGAAGATCCCGATTCTCGAAGAGATTCTCGCCAAGGAGCAAATCGAGTCTATCGAAGTGGCCTACATCGGCGATGACTTTACCGACGTCGTGATCATGAATCGTGTCGGCCTCGCCATCGCTACCGCCAACGCGCGCCCCGAAGTCAAGAAGATGGCACACTATGTCACGACGGCCGCGGGCGGCGAGGGCGCCGTGCGCGAAGTAGTGGAACTGCTGCTCAAGGCGCAGAATCGCTGGGGCGAGATTCTGAAGCACTACGAAATTCCGGAATAGCTATTCCCAGCTCAACACGACTTTTCCCGAATTTCCGGACATCATGGCCTCGAATCCCTTGTGGAATTCCGTGTAATGATAGCGGTGCGTAATCACTGGGCTGATATCGAGCCCGGATTGCAGCATCACCGTCATCTTGTACCAAGTCTCGTACATTTCGCGGCCGTAGATGCCCTTGATGGTCAGCATGTGGAAGATCACCGCGCGCCAGTCGATGGCCATCTCCTCCGCGGGGATTCCCAGCATCGCGATCTTTGCGCCATGGCTCATGTTGGCGATCATGTCGCGGAATCCCGCGGGGCTGCCCGACATTTCGAGCCCCACATCGAATCCCTCGCTCATCCCGAGCTCTTTCTGTAGCTCCGAGAGCTTCGTCTCGCGCACGTTGATAGCGCGTGTGACACCCATCTTGCGGGCGAGATCGAGCCGGTAGGGATTGAGGTCGGTAATCACCGTATAGCGCGCGCCGGCGTGGACAGCGACTCCCGCCGCCATAATGCCGATCGGCCCGGCGCCGGTGATCAGCACGTCCTCGCCCAGCACCGGAAACGACAGTGCGGTGTGGACGGCATTGCCGAACGGGTCGAAAATCGCCGCTACATCGAGCGGGACGCCCTCGTGATGCCGCCAGATATTCGTCATCGGCAGGGCGATGTACTCCGCGAACGCTCCGGGCCGATTGACGCCCACGCCCATCGAATGCGCACAAAGATGGCGGCGTCCCGCGAAACAATTGCGGCACCGGCCGCACACCACGTGGCCCTCGCCGCTCACCAGGTCGCCGGGAAAGAAGTCGGAGACATTCGACCCCACTTCCACGATCCGGCCGACGAATTCGTGCCCAATGGCCATGGGAACGGGGATGGTCTCCTGCGCCCAGGCATCCCACTTGTAAATGTGGACGTCGGTGCCGCAAATACCGGTGCGCAAGACCTTGATCAAAACGTCGTTGATTCCGATTTTGGGGACTTCGATGTCTTCCAGCCAGAGTCCCTGATCGCGCCTGCTTTTTACCAGTGCTTTCACATACACTACGATAGCAGCAGTGCCTCAACGACTCTTACTGTTCGCCGCCACCACCGGATACCAGATTCGCGAGTTCGCGAGTGCCGGCGCGCGCCTGGGAATCGATATCGCGCTGGCAACCGACCGGTGCCTGCGCATGGACGATCCATGGGGCGATGGCGCGCTGCCGGTGAAGTTCGATCACCGGCTGGCGGCGACGGTAGAAAGCCTTCGCGGTATGCATTTCGACGGCGTGGCCGCGGTGGGGGACGGCCCCGCGGAAGCGGCGGCGGTGGCCGCGGAAATTTTCGGGGTGTCGTTCCATCCGCCGGCGGCCGCCCGCGCGTGCCGCGACAAGTTCCTGGCGCGCCAGCTTTACGAAGCGGCCGGCATGCACACGCCGTGGTTCTTCCGCGCCGCTCTGGATGGCGATGCCGCCGCGCTGGCGGCGAAAGCGCAATATCCGTGTGTGCTCAAGCCTCTGGGGCTATCGGCCAGCCGCGGAGTGATTCGCGCCAACAACAGCGGCGAATTCCAGGCGGCATTCCGGCGTATTGGCAGGATCGGCGAGCGATTCCTGCAAGTGGAGGGATACATTCCCGGACGCGAGTTTGCCATCGAAGGTATCGTCACGGAGGGCCATTTTCAGGCGCTGGCGATTTTCGATAAGCCCGACCCGTTGGAAGGCCCGTTCTTCGAAGAGACGATTTATGTCACGCCCTCGCGCCAGCGGGCGGATCTACAGCAGGAACTGCTCGATGCCGTGGCGCGGGCCGCGCGCGCGGTGGGATTCCGCCACGGGCCGGTGCATGCGGAACTGCGGCACAACGACGAAGGCGCATGGATGCTCGAGATGCACGCTCGGCCCATTGGCGGACTCTGTGCCCGGACGCTTCGCTTCGAGGGCGGGATGACGCTCGAAGAACTGATTTTGCGGCATGCGCTCGGCGAAGACATGTCGCAAGTGCGGTTGGCCCACGCCGCGTCGGGCGTGATGATGATTCCCATCCCGAAAGGTGGCATCTACCAGAGCGCCGAAGGCGTGGAACGGGCAAAGGCGGTCGCGGGGATCGAAGATGTGGTCATCACGGCGACCGATGGGCAAAGACTTGTGCCGCTGCCGGAGGGTGCAAGTTATCTGGGCTTTATCTTCGCGCGCGGAGAGTCGGCAGGCGAGGTGGAAGCTTCGCTGCGGCAGGCGCATGGCGAATTGACCTTTCAAATCGCGACAACGCTGGAGACACTGCGGCCAGAAGCGTTAAATTAGTCGATATGGGCATCCGAAAGGCTGCTTTAGTTGCCTTTGTAGCGTCACTCGCCGGGCTGATCGGGCCCCTTTGGACCTCTGTGAATCGCATGTTGGGAATAGGTCGCTGGTGGACTGTGCCAGCGCTGCTGGTATCGGTTGCCTTCCCTGCCTTGATGCTGGCATTCTATTTCGCCTTATTCCGGGATCCGGGGCCAATGCATTTTTCCCGTTCCCTGCGGAAATTGGCTTTGGCAGCCGCAGTGACTTGTGCCGGTGTCGCTCTGGTGCGCATTGAAAAGGTTGGAAATATCACTTGGTTCACACTGCTCGGGCAGCTAAGTACTGCTGCCTATGTCCTTCTTTTACTCATCATGTCGCGGGACGGCCCTGACGAGCCTTGCGAAGAGCCTTTGCCCTCGGAACTGATGGTCAACCTCACAAAATTAACGGTCTTGCTGTGGAGTTTGTGGGTAGCGTTTCAATTAGTCCGCATGGTCATTATCGTTTTCGGCTACTCTTCCATGGAACGGATTGCGTTTCAGGCGGCGCGATCCATTCCGCCCCTACACGAGATGCTGACAGACGTCGCGCTCACGTTTTTCTCGCAAGCCGCCCTGCTCGTAGCACCGCTCATCGTCTGGCGCAGCGGGTACGGCAGCAGGAAACCCCAACGTGCAACGGAGCTTGACGAAGAGTACCGGCATCCCAGCCGGCAGCTATAATCAGGGTCCATGCGGCTCTCGATCTTGTTGCTTTGGGCGGCGCCCGCCATTTGCGGCGACTTTTCCGCGCGCCTGGAACTGGCCATGAATCGCATTCTCCAGGGAGACTCCCCGCGTTATGACGAGAAGTTCGTGATCGCCGACGTGATTCCGCTCGATGGCCGCCGCTTCACTAATTTCAGCGGCGATCTTTCCGGCAGGTATATCGAGGCGCTGTCAATTGCCGCGGAGGCGGGCACGAAATCCGTCTCACTCGATGGCGCGGTGGCCAGCGTGCTCTCGTTCCAGAAGGCCGACGGCCATTTCGGAGCGTCGATCAATGCGCGCGAGGTGGATGACGATACCATGGCGCTGCTTTGGGGCCAGGGACGGCTGCTGGCCGGGCTGGTGGAATCCTATAAACTCACGCGCAATGCGGCGACTCTCGATGCGGCGCGGCGACTGGGAGGATTCCTTGCGGATCAGGCGGCGCGCCTGGAAGCTCCGCCGGTGCGCGCGAAATACAACGAGGAAAAATTCGCGGTCGGATATATCTGTTGGACCAGCAATCTCGAAGGGGTCGTGAATCTATATGTGGTAACGAAGGAGGAGCGATTCCTCACGCTCGCGAAGCAAATCGCGGCGGACGTCGAATTCCGTCCTTCGCAGCACAGTCACGGGTACCTCACATCGCTGCGCGGGATGCTGGCGCTCTATCGCGCGACCGGCGAAAAGAAATATCTGGAACAAACCATCAACCTCTGGCGGCGCGTCGTCGATTCCGGAAACGTCTTGTGGCAAGGGGGAGTGCCGGAGATGTTCGCGCCCAAAATGGAGCGCGATGAAGGCTGCTCGGAAGCCGACTGGCTGCGCCTCAGTCTGGAACTTTGGCAGGTCCTGTACTGGCCCGAGTTCCTGGCGCAGGCGGAGCGCGAGCTGTTCAACGAATTCGCATTCAATCAGTTCCACACCGGCGATTTCGGCCATCACGTCCTCACTGCCACTGGGACCACCACCCCGGCGGCACGCGCCTGGTGGTGCTGTACGCTGCATGGCGCGCGCGCCCTCTATGCGATCCGCCGCATGGTCTTCCACAAACAGGCGCTAGGGCTCGCATACGATCTGCCGGCGGATGGCACAGGCGAATCGGCGGGGTTCAGCGTCCGGGCCGATTCGTCATTGGAGAAAGATAGTTCGATTACCCTGACCGTGGCACAGTCGGAAACATCGCCCCGCACGCTGAGCATTCGTGTGCCGGAATGGACGTCGGATCTGTCGATTTTCGAGGACGGCAGGAAGCTGGCGCCGGTTGAGCACGCGGGATATGTATCGATCACGGGCGTCTGGAAAGCAGGCGACACGTTGCGACTGCAATACTCTCTCCGCACACGCGCGGTGACAGATCCCAAACATCCCGGCATGATTTCGATTTTCCACGGGCCGTGGCTTTTGGGCGTGGATGAATCGTCGTCGCCCGGTTTTTTCGATGAGCCGTTCACCAGCAATACCGTGAAGCTAGCTCCCGGAGAAGTGAAACTCGATCGCGTGGCGCCACCCGCGACAGCCGCTCCATTCAGCATCCCGGTGGCGCATTTCCGGCTGGCGTACAGTCCCGGTGGCTATCCCATGCAGCCCGCCCAAGCGATTCTGCGGCCGATTGCGGAAGCTACTTCCTCTCCCGATCAGGACCAGTGGGCATTCTGGCTGCCCACGGCTAAATAGGAGTTCAGGCTTTCGCTTTCGGCGGCACGAAATCCGGCGGGAGCGCCGCGCCTTCGCCGAAAAAGTAGTTGTCCATTTGCTGAATCAAAAATTCCTGTGCCTGCGCGGTGCCCAGATTGAGGCGGTATTCGTTCATGAGCATCTTCATGTGCTCTACCCACATCTTCCAGGCTTCCTTCGAAACGTTCTCGTAAATTTTCTGACCCAGCGGATGGCCTTCGAAGGGAACTTCGTCCAGACCCTCCATCTCGCGTTGGAATTTCACGCAAAAGACTTTGCGCGCTCCCGGACGAATCGCGTTATTGATCTGGTTAAAGCCGCCGGCGCCACAACCCATGTGCTTGAAGTTCTCCTCTATCCAATACTACCGGAATCCCACGCCCAACAGCACGATGCCGAGATCGCGCTCGTCCGGCGGCACACGGAAGGTCTTGTCCACGCGGATTTCGATCGTGGCTGTCGGAACCGTGGGAGCGATCGGCGACGGGCAGGTGAGTTCGCCCGGACCGGGCGCGGCCACCGTTTTAGCGCAGACTTCGTGATCGTCCAGAAGCATGGTGATGTGGCGCGCGGGTGCGTTATCGGGCACGTAGAAGCTCACCGAGAGCGGCATCGCCGCCGGCGGGCTTTTCACGATCACCACACCGCTCGCCGACATCCAATGGTCATTGGGCCAGATGCCGCTGACAATCTGGTCTTTTGCCCCGGGCGCTTTCAAATCGAGGTACGAGAGTGTGGGATGCCGCTCGACCACGCGGCTGGTGCGCACGCGATCGATCAAGCCCGCCGAGATTCCGAACGGCCAAAGGCGGTCGAACGCGGCGCTGGAATACCCGGAGTGAGTCTCGAGCCCGATCAGGCGGAGCGGAATTGCCGGCTGGATTTCGAGCGCCGGCGCGGCGGGCGCGAGAAGCGCCGCCGGCTCGACGGCGTGGCTCAACTGACTCGAGACGACGATGTCGCCGGCGCCTAAGTGCTGGGTCTTGGTGAGCGGCAGGGCGCCCAAATCTTCCATGTAATGGCGCAAGCCCCATTCGTCGTCCACCCAGACGCGATGGTTCTCGATTACCGGCGCGAGCGACGCCGCATACGCGCGATATGCGTTCCAATGCTGGTAATTCATGACGGCCAGGCCCAAACTGAGCGTCATCTGAAGCGCAAGCCCGATGGCGAGCCAGCGCTTGGGCAAACCAGCGGCCAGCATCGCCATCGGCGCGGCAATCGGCAGCAAATAGCGTGCCGAGCCGGCGAAGAAAATCACCAACGCCGACGCGAAGAATATGGCGATCCAGGCCACTAGAAACTGCGTCCGCGGTTCGCGGCGCTTGCGCCACGCGAGCGCCAACGCAAATGGCACGAGCGCCGGGAAAATCAGAAACCAGAAATGCGCCGAGAGCGCGAGCGCGTTCACCAGCTTCGCCTGCACGGTCTGATAGATGGTGAAATAGCCGCTCAATACTCCCGCCGGTAGCGCGCCCGTCGAAACGCGCTCGAAGATCTGCCACGCCGCCAGCACCGCCGCGGGCACTGAGAGCGTCAGCCAGTGCGCCCGCGAGCGCCGGCGGTACAGCCAGCAATAGACCGCGAGAATCGGGATCAGAACGACGGTTTGGTACGCGGTGAGCGATGCCAGCACCATCGCGCCCGCCGCCAGGGCGAGCCGGTCGGCGCAGAACAGTGCGATCGCCGCCATCCAGAACGCCACAAACGGGACGTCCGTTTCGAACGATGTGCCGTTCACTACGAATGCCGGGACCGCGAGGAAGAGCAGCGTCGCCCAGAGCGGATCGGCGGAGAATCGCCGCGCGAGCGACCACATGGCAGCCGCGGCGGCCAGCGAAAACGTCAGGTACGCGAGATGAAACGGAATTTCCTTCGCGCTTCCGAATACCGCCAGCAGCCCCGCCAGCATCCAGCCATCGAGCGGCGGATGAGTCAGCCCGCGCAGATCGACGTCGCGCCCGCGGAAGACGTACTCCACGTGATCGGGATGCAGCGGTTCGATGAGCGCGTGCGACGCCTCGGCAAGATACACCGGGTCGTCGCCCTGAACCGCTTGATCGAGAAACGGGAGCCGGAGCGCGAGCACCAGCCCCAAAACGAGCAGGAGTTGCCGCGCTTTTACGCCGGCTTCCATCGCAGTACCGGCTTGCGCGCGGCGGTGACTTCATCCACGCGGCTGGTGCGGGTGCCGTGGGGGGCGCTCTTCACGAGTTGCGGATCGCTCTCGGCTTCTTTGGCGATGGCGATCATGGCGGAGACGAACTGATCGATCTCCTGCTTGCCCTCGGTCTCGGTGGGCTCAATCATGAGCGCGCCGTGGACGATGAGCGGGAAGCTCACCGTGTAGGGATGGAAGCCGTAATCGATGAGCCGCTTGGCGATATCGCCGGTGCGCACGCCGAGTTTCGCCTGCCGGTCGTCGCTGAAGACGACTTCGTGCATGTTAGCCTGCGTATAAGGCAGATCGAAGTACGGCTCGAGCTGCTTGCGGATGTAGACCGCGTTGAGCACGGCATCGACGGTCGCGTTGCGGAGTCCCGGACCGCCGTGCGCCAGGATGTAGGCCAGCGCGCGGACCAGCACGCCGAAATTCCCGTAGAACGCTTTCACGCGTCCGATGGAATGCTTGCGTTTGAAATCCCAGGCCCACTTCTTGCCGGCGCGCCGCAGGCGCGGAGCGGGCAGGAACGGTTCGAGCATCTTCTTTACGGCCACCGGACCGGCGCCCGGACCGCCGCCGCCGTGCGGGGTGGAGAACGTCTTATGCAGATTGAGGTGCATTACGTCGACGCCGAAATCGCCGGGGCGCGCGATGCCTACCAGCGCATTCATATTCGCGCCATCCATGTAGAGCATGGCGCCCTTCTGGTGCAGAATCTCAGCCACGTGCACGATGTTCTCTTCGAAAACGCCCAGCGTGTTGGGATTGGTGACCATGAGGGCGGCCACATCTTGGTTCACGATTTGTTCCAGCGCCGCCACGTCGAGCACGCCGCTCTCGCTCGACTTGATATTCTCCACGGCATATCCCGCGATCGCCGCCGTGGCCGGATTGGTGCCGTGGGCAGAATCGGGAATCAGAATCTTCTTACGCGGGTTGCCGCGTTTTTCGAGCAGCGCGCGGATGAGCAGAATGCCGGTCAATTCGCCATGCGCGCCGGCGGCTGGCTGGAGCGTGACGGCGTCCATGCCGGTGATTTCGGCGAGCGCCGCTTCCAGCTTCGCCATCACTTCCATGCACCCCTGCGCCTGCGCTTCAGGCTGATAGGGATGGGCCCAAGCGAGCCCTTCGGTGCGCGCCACCAGTTCGTTGATGCGCGGGTTGTACTTCATGGTGCACGACCCTAGCGGGTACATGCCGTAATCGATGGCGTAATTCCAGGTGGAAAGGCGCGTGAAATGGCGAATGGCTTCCACCTCGCTCACTTCGGGGAATCCTGCGATTTCGGCTCGCACGTTGGCCGCGCCGAGCGCTTCAAGGGCATCCACCGCAGGCACATCGAGATCGGGAAGCTGGTAGGCTTTCTTGCCGGGCGAGCTGCGCTCGAAGATGAGCGGCTCGTTCTGCGAAGGGTGCGGCCTGACTTTTTCGATCATTGCGCCACCTCCGCCAGCCGGTCCATGTCGGACCGTTTGGTCATTTCGGTGGCGCAGAGCAGCACCGAATCCGCCAGTTCGGGATAGAATCGGCCGAGCGGCAGGCCGCCGATGATTTTCTTTTTAAGCAAGGCCTTATTCAGTTCGTCGGGAGATTTGCCTTCGAAGCGCGCCACAAATTCGTTGAAGAACGGGCCGCTGAAGCGCGGTTTCAATTTTCCAGCCAGGTAATGCGCTTTGGCCAGATTCTGTGTGGCCAGTTCACGCAAGCCTTCCTTGCCGAAGACGGTCATGAAGACGGTGGCCATCAGGGCGATGAGCGCCTGGTTGGTGCAAATGTTCGACGTCGCCTTTTCGCGGCGTATATGCTGCTCGCGTGTCGCCAGCGTCAGGCAAAACGCGCGATTGCCGCGGGAATCGACGGATTGACCGACCAGCCGGCCCGGCACCTGCCGGATGAGTTTCTCTTTCGTGGCGATGATACCGGCGTACGGACCGCCATAGCTCGGCGAAATCGCAAAGGACTGGAGTTCACCAGCCACGATGTCGGCATCCGCCGGGGGCTCCAGGATTCCCAACGAGACAGCTTCGGTGAACACCATCACCAGCAGAGCGCCATGTTTATGCGCGATCTCCGCGGCGGCCTTTACCTCATCGACGATGCCGAAGAAGTTGGGCGATTGCACGATGACCGCGGCGGTGAGCGGGTCCATCCTGCGCTCCAGGTCCTCGAGATCGATGGCGCCGGTTTCCGGAACGAACCCAAATTCGTCCACCGGCATGCCCTGATTTTTGGCGTAAGTTCGCAGCACTTCGCGATATTCGGGGTGGACCGACCGAGCCACCAGCACACGACCCTTGCCGGTGGCCCGCACCGACATCATGGCAGCCTCCGGGACGGCGGTGGAACCGTCGTACATCGAGGCATTGGCCACATCCATGCCGGTAAGCTGGCAGATCATGGTCTGGAATTCGAAGATCGTGGTCAGCGTTCCCTGCGAGATTTCCGCCTGGTATGGCGTGTAAGATGTCAGGAACTCGCCGCGCGATACCACGGTGTCCACCAAAACAGGCCGGAAGTGATTATAAATTCCCGCGCCCAGAAACGACGCGTAGCCGTTGGCGTTTTCTTCCGCGCGATCGCGAAAATACTGGACGATTTCGTATTCCGAAATCCCTGGATCGAGCGCCAGGGGCCGTGGCAAACGAACCGCTTCGGGCAGGTGGGCGAACAACTCTTCGGCCGAAGACACGCCGCACGCATCGAGCATCTGACGACGCTCGGAATCGGACTTAGGAAGGTATCTCAACTTACTTTTCGGCTCCTATGTAAGCCTGGTATTCGGCGGCGGTCATGAGGCTCTGAGCCTCGGCGGGATTGCTGAGCTTGAGCTTGACGAGCCACGCGGCGCCATGCGGGTCGCTGTTGAGCGATTCCGGCTGGTCGGCCAATGTGGAGTTGATTTCCTTGACTTCGCCGCTTACGGGGCAATAAATATCGGAGACGGCTTTCACGGATTCCACCGAGCCGAGCGATTTCCCCTGCTCGATCGCGGCCCCCACTTTAGGTAGGTCTACATAAACGATGTCCCCGAGTTCTTCCTGGGCGTGATCGGTGATCCCGACCGTACCGGTGTCGCCCTCCACCAGGACCCATTCATGTTCCTTGGTGTAACGATAATTGTCTGGATACATATTTATTTCGCTCGTTTGTAAAACGGAGTTGCCACCGTGATCGCATCCACGGGCTGGTTGCGGATCATGATTTGAATCGTCTTGCCGATCTGCGCCTGACCTGCCGGCAAATAACACAGGCCGATATTCCTGCAAAGCGTGGGCGATGGCGATCCGCTCGTGACCCATCCGGCCGGTGCGCCATCGAGATACACCTCGTATCCATCGCGGCCGATCCCACGGCCGCACATTTCGAATCCTGCCAGCGCGCGCGCGATGCCTTTTTCCTTCTGTTTCACGAGCGCGTCGCGGCCCACAAAGTCGCCTTTGTCGAGTTTCACGATCCACGAGAGGTCGGCTTCGAGCGGCGAGATCGAGGCGTCGATTTCATGCCCGTAGAGCGCCATTTTCGCCTCCAGGCGAAGGGTGTTGCGCGCACCCAGGCCGCATGGTTTGATGCCGAACTCCGCGCCGGCCGAAATGGCTTCGTTCCACAACCGCTCGGCCTCGACGGGAGGCACGTAGATCTCGAACCCGTCCTCGCCGGTATAACCGGTGTGCGCGATGCGCGCCGGAACTCCGCTCACTTCGCCATCGGCGAACCAATAATATTTGATTCCCGAAAGATCCACCGGCGTCATTTTCTGCAGGGTCGCCCTGGCTTTCGGCCCCTGAATGGCGATCTGCGCATACCGCTCGGAGGCAAATTCCACCTGGGCGTCGAAGCGATTGTGCGCCAGGATGTGCTCGTAATCTTTTTCCTGATTGGATGCGTTCACACACAGGAAAAAGTGATTGTCGGCCACTTTATGGACCAGAATATCGTCCACGAATCCACCATGAGGGTAAAGCAGACCGGAATAATGCGCCTGTCCGATTTTGAGCTTGCCGGCGTGATTCGTGCTGACGAAATCGGCCAATTTCGCTGCTTCCGGCCCGCGAATCTCGATCTCGCCCATGTGGCTGACATCGAAAATTCCCACCGCATTGCGGACGGCGTTATGTTCGTCGATGATTCCGGAGTACTGCACCGGCATATCCCAGCCGCCGAAGTCGACCATTTTGGCGCCTGACGATCGGTGAACAGAATTCAGGGGTGTGGTGCGGAGCGGCGCGTCGGAGGGCATGAAAAATTCAGGCTAACAGCACCCATGGGGGGTGTCAAACGCGGTTCTTGTTGCGCTCATGAACAAAGGACCGCTATTCTTTGCACACCTGATCGATCATGCGCAGGGCATTGCCACCGGCGATCTTGGCGACTTCGGCTTCCGATAGCCCTTTGCCGCGCAGGCCGGCAATCCAATCGGGCAGTTGGCGGTAATTCGAGAATACCGGCTGAAAGTTGCCGTCCATATCGGTTCCCAGGCCGACGTGATCGACGCCGACCGCGTCCACGAGGCGCATGGTCTGATCGATGAAATCGGCGAAGGTATGATTGGCGAAACCCGACGGCCAGGCGCCGATCACGCCACCTGTGGACGAGACCAAACGAGCATGTTCCACGGTGATCAGGCGCGGATGCGGCGCCGACTGGCTCTGCAAATGGGTGTGCGAAAGGACGATCGGGGCCGAGGCCAGATCGACGGTGGCCTTCACCGTGTCGAAAGAGGCGTGCGCGACGTCCACCAGCACGCCCAGGCGATTCATGCGGCGCACGACATCGCGGCCGAAGCTGGACAGACCATGATAGACAGGAGGCAGAGTTTGCGAATCACCCAGGTTGTTCTGTGCATAGTGGACGAGTTGCAGGCTGCGCACGCCGCGATTGTAAAGGTCATCGACGTGTTGCACGCTTCCTTCGAGGCAGTCGCCCCCCTCGCAGGAAAGGAACGCGGTCAATTGGCCGGGCTTCATCTGGCGGACGCCGTGGGCGAGGGTTAGCTTTTCGCGGCCGGCGAGTTCGTGGAAATCCCGCAACTGCTTTTCGCAATCGGCCCATGCCTCGCCCGCGGCGAAAGGCTTGGGCGCCAGCACTTTTCCGCTGGGGTCGCGCACCAGGATTCTGGCATCGGCCACCAGGCTGAAAAACGCCGCCGCCAGGCCGCCGGCGCGCATATCGGCAACGGTTCGGGCGAAAGCCTGGTCGCCGGCGTATGGCGGCATGCCGCGCTCCACGAACAGGCCGGGATGACAATGTAGGTCGAAGGCGGGATGTTGTTTCAGAAAATCGGCGCGATCCCTGGTTTGCGAAAGCAGGGAAGTGTGGAGCAGGGGGACAGCGCCCAGATATTGTAGTGCTTGGCGACGCTTCATGCGGCCGAAGGCTCCTTTCGGATTTTGTAAAAAGTATAGCCCGCGGCCCGGCGCAGAGCTAGCGCAACTTCTTCGTCATCCGGATGACCGGCAGCGTCTCTCCGTTGCCCAGCCGGAGGGTGATTTCCTCCGCCGGGACAAAGCCGTGCAAACGGAAAAGCTTGATTCCCGTCAATGTCGCAGTAAGTTCCAGGCACTGGAAGCGGGCCTCCGCCGCCGCCCGCTCGCATGCCTCCAGGATCGCGGTCCCCAGTCCCCGCCGGGCGAAATCGGGATGGACAAACAGAGCGCGGATGCGCGCCGCGTCGTGGAGTGGATCGAGCACCCGATCGTCCCGAGCCGGCGAGCGGTCGCTGCCGAAGGGTGTGCCGCGCCGGCTCCATCCGCCGCACGCCACAATCCGCTCTTCCCACTCCGCCACGAAATAGGTGCCGTCTTCGATCAGCGCCGGGTCAACCCCGAAAATCGAACCCAGCGCGCCCGTGCGCTGCGCTTCGCTGTAGTCTTCCGATTGCAGGCGCGTCACCGACGCGCCGATGAGGTCCTGGAGCGCCGGCACATCAGCCCAAGTCGCGACACGTATGACGGGCTCGAGTGGTTTCACGGACCTGATCCGCTTGTCTTTTCTATTTCGCCACGCGCGCCACCGACACCAGCCAATTCCCGCCCTGCTTCACCAGGATCAACACCACGTCCACAGCGGCGGCGCGCTGATTGACTGAGCCGGCAAGCAATGGCTGAAAGTTCGCGAACCCTTGCGCGGGGTTGTCCACTACAGCATCGACCACTGCCACATTGGAAGTCACAAAACGAACCCCGCGACTGGCGATATGCGGGGGCTTCGGAGAACGCGGAACGCCGTTGAAATAGACGGCTGGCGTTGCGATCACGATTTGCGCCTCCCCCAGCGGCTCGTGGGAGATCACAACGGTCGGATTCCGCTCCGGTACCAGCCTCACCACGTCTGGCAAAGCGCGGTTTGGCGTTCCGGGGGATGACAGTAGTCCTTCCAGTTGAAAACGGCCGCTGGCGTCTGAAGTGAAGAGCGATCCCCGGGCGGCCGGATCATTGAGAGCAGCCACCGTGGATTTCACCGAATCCAGAGCCGAGGTCTCATTGGCCCAACCCGCAACCGCCAGCAGCAGGCAGCAGCCCCCCACCGATAACCGCATTGGAGACTCCTTTGCAAATAGGATACAGCCAGTCTGCAGCGGTATGGTAGAGATAATGGCCAAGCGCATTATGGTCGTGGTGGTCGGAGCCGGCGTCGGATCTCTGGCCGGTCTGGTGGTCTCATTTCTGGGCGCCGGCAACTGGGCTCTGATTGGCGGCGCCGTATTGGGAGGGGTGATTCCCCTACTGATTCTGGGCCCTCCCTCACAATCTTCGTAATCGGTACTTGCAAATTGTTACAAGTACCTGTAGAGTTTCGCGAAGGAGGATGTCGTGCCCTTTTGCGCCAGCTGTGGAACGCAAGTCGAAGGTAAATTCTGTCCTAAGTGCGGTGCGGCGATTGTCGCCGGAGGATCGGCCCCGGCTCCGCCAGGTCCCAATCCTTATGCCGCGCCGGTGGTGTCGGCCCCGATGGCGGATAACGTCGCATCGGCACTGTGCTACGTGCTCGGGTTCATTACCGGCATCATCTTTTTGGTGCTCGAACCTTACAGCAAAAACCGCGCCATTCGTTTCCACGCCTTCCAGTCCATTTTCTTGAGTGTCGCTGCGATCGTGGTCAGCATCTTGCTAGGCATAGTTCTCCCATTTGGGTTTGGGCTATATCTCCTCGTATGGGCAGTTTTTCGTCTAGCGTGTCTGGCCGTTTGGCTCTATGCCATAATCTGGGCCTATCAAGGCAAACCGCTGGTGCTTCCAGTGATCGGGCCCCTGGCGCAAAAGCAGGCGCAGGGATAATTCCGCAACAGAGGCGCTGGTCCCCGCGTCTGAGTATTGTGACGCGGTTCTTCCTCGGCGTGCTATTCGTGTGTGCGGCTTCGGCACAGCTGCCGCGCGTCGGCAACATCAATTTTTACGGCCTCCACAGTCTTCTTCCCGAACAGATTCTGGCCGTCGCTCACCTTTCTTCCGGCGATACCCTCCCGGCGTCACGGATCGAACTCGAGGACCGCATCATCGGACTGCCCGACGTGATGGACGCGCACGTGCAATCGTTCTGCTGCGAAGGCGACCGCACCACCCTCTTCATCGGCATCCGCGAACGTGGCCAGGCGGACGTGGAATTTCGGGTTCCGCCCTCCGGTCCGGCCACCCTGCCGGAAGATCTGATGACCCGTTATCGGAAATATTCGGGCGCGGAGATGCGCGTGGCAGTGAATGGCGGCGTTGCCGACGCGGCGATGGGCCGCGACCGGGAATATTTCCGCGCCTATGCCGCCGCCCACCTTCTGAAACTCCGCACCGAATTGCGTACCGGCGCCGATCCGGAGCAGCGCGCCGCCGCGGTCACCGTGCTCGCGTCCGCCGCGAACAAGAAGCCGGTCCTCGACGACCTGCTTTTCGCCCTCCAGGATCCGGACGATGGAGTGAGATCGAATGCCATCCGTGAGTTGGCGGCGATTGCCGCAATCGCCCGGCGCCAGCCTGCGTTGGGCATTCGGATCCCGCCCACCAACTTGGTTGACCTGCTGAACTCGGTGGTGCTGAGCGATCGCACGGAGGCTACCAAGGCTCTCCTGGTTCTCACCGATCCGCCGAACGCCGCCACCATCGACCAGATTCGCGAGCGGGCCTTGCCCTCGCTGGCTGAAATGGCTCGCTGGCAGACGCGCTCCTACGCTTTGCCGCCGTTTGAGCTTCTGGGGCGGGTGGGTGGATTGAAGGACGCCGATGTGACCGAGAGCTGGGAGCATGGCAATCCCGAAGAGGTAATCCGGCAAGTGCTGGACGCCGCCGCGAAGAAGCCCGGCCTACAATAGTAACGGTGCTGACGCGACGACAGTTGCTGGCGAGTTCCCTGGCGGCAGCCACGGGCCGCTGCCTGGCCAGCGGGGCTCAGGAGCGAGAAGGCGCCATGCGGCCGCGCGCCACTCCGCCGGTGTGCCTCTATTCGAAAGTGCTGGTCAAGATCGGGTATATCGATCTGCCTCCGATCGTGCAGGCGATGGGTTTCGACGGCGTCGACCTCTCGGTGGAACCGGACGGCCACGTGATTCCGGCAAAAGCCGGAAACCAACTTATGCCGGCCCTGGAAGCGTGCACCGGCATCGGGCTCGACGTCCCCATGATCACCACGCAACTCACGCACGCACAGGATCGGGACTCACAGGAGGTCCTGGGGCTCGCGACCTATATTCAGGTGCCGTTCTACCGGTCGGGACATTTTAAATGCACCGGATCGACGCAAGTCGAGATGCAGCTTCCCTACGTGCAGCGCGATATTGCCAATCTCGCGCTATTGGGCCGGTACACCAAGATGTCGATGGGCGTTCCGAATTATATGGAAGGTCAGGAAGGCGCGGCGGTGTCGGACATCAATCGTGTAATCCGCCCGCTCGACCCGAAGTGGGTCGGCTTTGACTTCGATGTTGCCAGCGCGGCAATGGAAGGTGGCCCGGCAGGCTTCGAAGGACCGCTGGCCATCGCGCTTACGCGACTTAAGATGGTGACGCTGCGCGATTTCAAATGGGATGGTCCGGAAGGCGGACCGAGGACGGCCAAGCCCTGCCCCTTGGGCGACGGCGTGGTGGATTTTGCCAAGTTGTTCGCTGCCTTGGCCAAAGCGCGCTTCGCCGGGCCGGTGACGTTGACTGTGGATCACAGCCCCACAGGAGAAGTGGACGCCATCAAGCACGATCTGGCTTTCGTGCGAAAGCAGATTGCAGCGGCATACCGGTAGCGGCCAAAAACCTCCGCCATCGAATTGCACAGAACTGGGGGGTTGCCTGGACGGAGAACCGCGCTCGACATCCCATTTGTGCGAGAATCTTTAACTTCGAGGGTAGGCACTGACCAAGTTCGAATCATGCGCAGCCAGAGGGCCTTTAGCCGCCTTGTGCCGACCCCGATTCGGTCTGTTCCGGTGCTGGTGCCGGTTCCGCCGATCCCTCGGCGGACGTTTCGGTCGGCGCCTCTACCCGCTCATCAATTGGGGGCTCCTGAACCACCGGCGTTTCGACCGGCGTTTCGACGATCGGGGGTTCCGCCACCAGCGCTTCCGGCGTGGCGGAAGCCGCCTCGACCACGAGGGGTTCCACCTGTGCAGCGGCGCCATGCAAAGCTTCGCGGACCGATTCCGGCGGGTGCGGCGCTAGCGCCACTTCGCACTCGCAGCAGTCGCTGCACCGGCGGCATTTCTCGCACAGGTGGTTATCGCAGGCGTCTTTGGTGCAGCGCACGCAAATACGCGTGGATTCTTCGCCGCAAATACTGCAAGTAAAGGGCATAGTTGAGCCTATTTCTTCTTCTTGGCCGGCGCGGGCGGAGCCAGTACCACGGCGCGGCAACGTTGCGCTTCCTTGTCCATCACCTGGTATTCCTTCTCCCGTTCGGAAGCCAGATTCACTACGTATTGCTGGAGTCGATCCCGGTCGGCCCCGGATTCGGCTACGGCTGCGACCAATTCCTGGGCCGTCCCCGGATCCTGGTATTTCCGCTCGGCCTCCGCTACCGAATTCAGCAAAGTTTCCAGACTCTGCTCGCGAAAGAGCACCTGTAATTCGGCGGAGAGCGTTTCCGGGCTGGCTGCCACCATTTTGGCGTCATCCGCCAACGCCCGTGCCTGGTCTTTGCTCCATTGCAACTGGTCGGCATAGGCCCCGGGGGCGCCTTTGGCCGCCCATTTTTGCGGGTCAGCCCGGTCAAGCAGGGGCGCCAAGCGCGTTGCATGCCCGCCGATATCCTGGAGCACGGCGGCTATATCCCAGTCGGACTCCAGGCCCGCCGCCGGCTGTGTGCTTGCTGGGAACTGTGCCCGGAGCGCGAACGCCCCGGCGCACACGAATAAAATCAATCCTCGCGCGGCGCGATTCATAACTCTTTTCAATCTAACACGGGAGGACCGAGGGCTCAGTTTCCGCCGCCGGAGGTGGGCGGCGGCGCGGTGGTGGGTGGATTCTTCTTCGTCTTGCCGTTGTCGCCTTGGGGGCCACCCACGGGACCACCAGCGGGAGGAACAACGCCGCCGGGATTGTTAATGATGAGATCGGCCGCCGCTTGCCGGATGCGGTCCCACAGGAATGCGCCCACCCCTCGAGAGGGTGCGGCGGCTTTCGCCAGCGGCTGATTCGGGTAGATGCGGAGCCATTCGTTCTGATTGAGGATCTTGGGGTTGCCTGGTTGCAGCCGGTGCTGCACCAGCACTTGGCCCTCTTCCACGCCTACATAGGTGGTGCCGTCATCATCCTCCACCGCCACATCGAATACCGTGCCACGCACCGAGATGACCGCCGTAGGCGTGGAAATTCGCTTGTGGTTGGGTCCGTTGCGATGTTCGATGGAGACGCGGATCTTACCCAGGATGAGCTGGAGCATATCTTCGATGGTCCACTCTCCCTGAAAGGTAACCCTCGAGTTAGGAAAGACTTCGAACGTGCTACCGTCGGTAATCTGAAATACCGCGTGACCGTCCGGCCCGGTCACGATTTCCTCTTTGGCTCTTACTCCGGTCTGATCGGCCGGCGCCCCGGGAGTACCCTTCTGGAATAGCGGAACTTGTCCGCCCCGGATAACCGAAACCTGACCCTCAAGCTCGGTGGCAATCGCAAATTCATGAGATTGGCCGTGGAGAATCGCTACAGACACTCCGATGCAGACCGCCAGCAGCAGCACCTGTCCAGTCCGCGCGAGCGTAAAGAGCTTGTGCATAACTCAAGTTTCAGGCTCTTACCGCCGATATGCCTGTTGGCTATGACTTTCTAAGTCTAGCACCAAAGTTGCAAGGCAAATGGCTGACCGCTAGGTTAACGTTCGCAAGCTGCTTGAATTCAGCGGTTTGTTGAATTTGGAGCAATAGAATTGGGGTAGAATGGAACACAACTGTGTGTCACAAGGGAACAGGTAAGGCTGTCCGCTGGGCGATTCTGGCGCTGCTTGGCGTCCTGAGCGCGTCCGCTCAGACCGATTGGCGCCGCGTCGGATTGTCCGCGGTTGACCTGCGTCTGGCCGGGCCCGTTACTGGCGCGATGACCAACGTCTGGTTTTCCGCCGATGGTGCCGCTCTCACCCTTTATGCTCAATCCGTTACCGGCAAGGTATTTGAGACTGAGGATTTCGAGAATTGGGACTTGGCCGCCAAGTTTCCCGCGCCTCCGGCAGCCATTCACCGGCAACCAATCCGTAAACCGGAGCCCGATGCGACTTACGTCGCCGTCAGCGCCGATTCCAACCAGATCTGGGGATTAGGCCGGCAGCTTTACCGCTCCGACGATGGCAAAAACTGGGAAACCCTCACCACCTACAAGTCGGATTCGGTGATCGGCGGTGAAATTCGCGGGATTGCCGTTTCCCCTAATGACCCCAATGAGTTAGTGGTAGCGAACAGCAATGGAGTATGGCGGTCGATGGATGGCGGTCTAACCTGGGCCAGCCTGAACCTGCTGCTGCCGAACTTGTCCGTTCAGCGTATTCTGGCTACTCCGAGCGGCGGACACCCCGCGCGGATTGACACGTCAAATCTGGGTGTCCTGGATTTGACGCCTGGCAGCCAGCTTTGGCGTCCGCATCCCATGGCTACCGATGCTGCTGCGAAATTTGCGTACTCCCAGCGGCTGGCCACCAACGTCTCTGCCGTGGCGATATCGAGCGAGGGGCAGCACGTATATGTGGGGTCGGTGGACGGGCACGTCTGGAGATCGGACGATGGCGGTTTGACCTTCCCTCAAACCACCACGGTGGGACAGAAGGTCGCCCACCTATACATTGACCCCGAGAATTACGGTGTCGTTCTGGCGGCGCTTGCGGGTGCCGGGCCACATATCGTCCGATCATGGAATGGCGGCAAGGACTGGGACCCGCTCGATTCCACGAGCCTCCCCGCGGCATCCGCCAACTCGGTTACCGCCGATCCTGCCTCCGGGGCCATCTACCTAGCCACCGACAAAGGGGTTTATTGGACGCATTTCACGTTCGATAACGGCGCCCGGCCCGACAATCTGACTTGGACGAATCTCTCGGAAGGCCTCCCGCAGGCGCGCGCCGTGGATGTGGCGCTCGATCCCGCGGCAGTGCAACTCTACGTCGCCATGGACGGCTACGGCCTGTTCGGCGCGCCTGCCCCCCATCGCGCTCTCGGCTTGCGCCTGGTGAATACCGCGGATTACAGCACCCGCGCGGCTTCCCCCGGTTCCTTGGTCAGCGTTCTGGGCGAAAAGGTGAATTCGGTCAGTGGCGGCGCTCTTCAATATCCGTTGTGGAACAACTCGCAGATCCAGGTGCCGTTTGAAGTGGTCGGTTCGAAGGTGTCGCTGGCGCTCGAAACCAACACCGGGACCGCCACCCGCGATTTACAGGTACTGCCTGTGTCGCCCGCCATCTTCATCGGGCCGGATGGCGCTCCTGTGATCTTCGATGCCGATAGCGGCATGCCGCTCGAGGGTAACGTGGCGCATCCCGGGCAACGGCTGCAGGTCATGCTGAACGGATTGGGGAAGGTGAAGCCCGATTGGCCCACCGGCATTACGGCCCCGTCGGTGAACACGCCGGCGGTGACCGCCAAGGTGCAGGCCTACCTGGATGGCAGCGAATTGCCGGTGGCGCGTGCTACTCTCGCGCCGGGGTATGTCGGCATGTATGTGGTCGAAGTGCAACTCCCTCCGGTGACGAATTATGGCGCCATGGAACTTTACGTCACGGCGGACGGCCAGGAAAGCAATCGCGTCCAGATCGTCATCGGCGAGTAAGTGAAGCCGAAACTCCCGAGTGGCGCGTGTTACGCTGAAAATTCCTTATGAGCAACATCGAGATTACTCTGCCCG
>DATJMA010000164.1:0-6666 GCA_035509055.1 Bryobacteraceae bacterium
GTTTCGAATCTGAAGCGGCTGAGCCTGGAACTGGGCGGGAAATCGGCGAACATCGTTTTTCCGGACGCGGACCAGGAGGCGGCGCGCAAGAGCGCCTTCTGGGGAGTGTTCGGAAACAAGGGCGAGATGTGCACAGCCGGGTCGCGCCTGCTGGTGCACGAGCAGATCTACGCTGATTTCGTGGAGGATATGGCGGCGCGGGCTCGGAAGTTGCGGGTGGGCAATCCGTTGGATCCGGCTAGCCAGATGGGTACGCAAATCTCGGGCCGGCAGATGGAGCGGATTCTGGATTACGTGGATTGCGGCAAGCGGGAAGGCGCCCGTCTGCTGTGCGGCGGCGAGCGCGACACTGAAGCAGAGAAGGCCAGGGGATTTTATTTGAAGCCGGCCGTCTTCGCCGATGTCCGGCCCGAGATGAGGATCGCGCGGGAGGAGATCTTTGGGCCAGTGGTAAGCGCCATCCGCTTCCGCGACGAAGACGAGGCGCTGCGCATCGCCAATGCCACGGTCTACGGGCTGGCGGCGGCGGTCTGGACACGCGATGTCCGGCTGGCTCACCGGATGGCGGCGGAATTACAGGCGGGCACGGTCTGGATCAACACCTATAACAGTCTGGATCCGGGTTCCCCCTTCGGCGGTTGCAAGCAGAGCGGCTTCGGCCGGGACTTGGGCGCGGAGGCGCTGGAGCAGTATACGAGCGTGAAATCGGTGTGGGTGGGGTTGTAGGGATCGATAAGGGGGAAGTGCAGCCTCGCGGCACTTGTGAAGGTACGCCTTTGATTCCAACAGGAGCACCGGGAGCTACTGCATTCGAGATCGCCACGCGTCCCCGATCCCTGACCCCCGATCCCTGATCCCTGCTTCTGATCCCCACTTCCCCGTGGGCGTGAAATGTGACACAATACGAAATCCGGTCAGCCGACATCCGCCTTGGCGAACACAGAATCGGTTTGCTGGGGTCCCGGACTTGCGGAAGCTCCGCAAAGCTAGCTAAAATCAACGCGTTCGCAACAAATCCCAGGAGGAAGCATGGCAGCAGTTGAGCAGAAGGTCAAGCAGATTATTGTCGAGCAACTCGGCGTAGATGAGAGCCAGGTAGACATGAACGCGTCATTTGTTGACGACCTGGGGGCCGACTCTTTGGACATCGTCGAGTTGGTCATGGCCTTTGAAGAGGCCTTCGAACTGGAGATCCCGGACGAAGATGCCGAGAAGATCGGCACGGTGAAGGACGCGGTCGAGTACATCGAGAGTAAGACAGCCAAAAAATAGACGCGCCGGACCACGGGAGAGCCTTTTGACGCGAAGAGTGGCAGTCACGGGCGTCGGGTTGCTGACGCCGCTCGGGATCGGGACGGAAGCGTCCTGGGAGGCCATACGGGCAGGGAAGTCCGGCATTGGTCCCATCACGCAGTTCGATGCGGCGGCGTTTTCCTGCCGCATCGCCGGCGAGGTGAAGGGTTTCGATCCCGCTCAATACATCGAAAAAAAAGAAATCAAGAAGATGGGGCGCTTCATCCAGTTCGCCATCGCGGCGGCGGAGTGTGCGCTGACGAGCTCCGGGCTGAAAGTGACGCCGGAGATCGCCGAACAGGTGGGCGTCTACATCGGCAGCGGCATCGGCGGGTTCGAGGTGATCGAGCGCGAGCACCAGACGCTGCTGGAGCAGGGGCCCCGGCGGATTTCTCCATTTTTCATTCCGGCCACCATCATCAACCTGGCATCGGGTTATGTTTCCATTCGCAGCGGCGCCAAAGGCCCCAACTCGGCCACCGCCACGGCATGCACCACCAGCGCGCATTCCATCGGCGACTCCTTCCGGCTGATCCAGCGGGGGGATGCGGACGCCATGATTTGCGGCGGAACGGAAGCCTGCATTACGCCCATGGGCATCGGCGGGTTCGCCGCCATGCGCGCCCTCTCTACCCGTAATGATGAGCCGCAGCGGGCTTCGCGCCCATGGGATCGCGATCGCGACGGCTTCGTGGTCGGCGAAGGCGCGGGCATCCTGGTGCTCGAAGAACTGGAATTCGCCAGGCGGCGCGGTGCCCGCATTCTGGCGGAGATGGCTGGATATGGCATGAGCGCGGACGCGTTCCACGTAACAGCCCCTCCGGCCGATGGCGACGGGGCCTATCGCGTGATGCGCAATTCGCTCCGCGACGCGGGCATCCGCCCGGAGCAGATTGATTACATCAACGCCCACGGCACCTCTACGGACGTCGGCGACAAGGCGGAAACCGCGGCCATCAAGCGCGCCTTTGGCGAACACGCCTATCATGTGGCAGTGAGCTCGACGAAGTCGATGACAGGCCACCTCCTGGGCGGGGCCGGCGGCCTGGAGGCGGGAATCACGGTCATGGCCATTCATGACCAGATTGCTCCGCCAACCATGAATCATGACAATCCGGATCCGGAATGTGACCTGGATTATGTGCCCAATCAGGCTCGGCCGATGAAGATCGAATACGCACTGTCGAACAGTTTTGGATTCGGCGGCACAAACGGGTCGTTGATCTTCAAGCGCTATACGGAATAGCATTGGTCTTTAGGGATCCGGGGTCAGGGATCAGGAATTAGGAACGGTCGCCCTTTCGAGAGCTTTCCCTGACCCCTGATCCCAGATCCCTGATCCCTTTTTTTCTATGAAAATCATTGTCGCCATCAAGCAGGTTCCGGCCCGAGACTCGCAGCTTCGCGTGGCCGCGTCGGGGAAGTGGATCGAGGAAGCCGACCTTTCCTACGAAATCAACGAGCCTGACGCCTACGCGCTGGAGGAAGGGCTGCAATTGAAGGAGAAGCACGGCGGCGAGGTGATCGCACTGTGTGCCGGACCGGCGCGCGCCGCGCAGACCATCCGCGAGGCCCTGGCGAAAGGTGCGGATCGGGCCATTCACATCGAGGAAGAGAATATTGGTGCGTACGATCCGCTGGCGGCGGCGCGGTTGCTGGCCGCGGCGCTGAAGCCGGAATCGCCGGACCTCGTGCTGACCGGGCTGCAATCCGACGATCTCGGCTACGGGCAGACCGGCGTGATCCTGGCCGAGTTGCTCGGCCTGCCGCACGCCACCATCATCATGCAGGTGGAAAAGCAGGACGGCTCGATCCGGGTGAAGCGCGAACTGGAAAGCGGCTGGTTCCAGCACGTGGAGATCCCGCTGCCGGCGCTGCTGACCATTCAGTCAGGCATCAGCAAGCTGCGCTACGCCACGCTGATGGGAATCAAGCGCGCCAAATCGAAGGAGATCAAACGGCTCGCGCCGGTCGATTTGGGCGTGAGCGCGGCCGATCCGCGAATTGCGCTGCAGCGGGTCTATGCGCCGGAGCGAAGCAAGCAGACGCAGCTTTTCGATGGTAGCCCGCAGGAAGCGGCGGCCCAACTGGTAGAGAAGCTGAAGTTCGAGGTGAGGGTGATATGAGTCTTCTGGCGGTTCTGGAGCAGCTTGGGGGCCAGTGGAACCGAATGTCCTGGGAGACGCTGGCGGCGGCGCAGCAGTTGGCGCGGCAGTTGAACACCACGGCGAGTGCGGCGGTGCTGGGGCGTGGCATCGGAGTGCTGGCGCAGGAACTGGCGTCCAGGCAACTCGAAACCGTATACGCCGTGGAGCACGATCTGCTCGCGGAATACACGCCGGACGCGTACACATCGGCGCTGCGGCAGCTTGTCGCGCAGGCGAAGCCGGATCTGGTGCTCTTTCCACACACATACCAGGTGCGCGATTTTCTGCCGAAGCTGGCGACCGCGCTGGACCGTGTGGCGGTGAGCGACGTGGTTTCGCACCGCGTCGAAAACGGCCAGCCGGTGCTGGTGCGGCAGCTTTTTCAGGGCAAGATTAGCGCGGACCTGCGTTTTGCCAGCGCCGCTCCCAATTTCGCATCCCTGCAGGCGGGCTCGTACCGCGCGGACCAGGTGGCCGAAGGAACGGCGCGTGTGGAAAACTTCTCGCCGCAACTGGCGGCCGGCGAGATTCGCACGAAGCCGCTTGACACATTCCGTGACTCGCAGCGGGCCGTAGATCTGGGTGCGGCGGAGATTATCGTTTCGGTGGGCCGCGGAATCAAAGAGGCCGACAACATTCCGCTGGTACAGGGACTGGCGGATGCGCTGGGCGCGGAGCTCGCGGCTTCGCGGCCGATTTGCGATGCCGGCTGGCTGCCGATGGAACGGCAGGTGGGAAGCTCCGGGCAGACCGTGACACCCAAGTTGTACCTGGCGGTCGGGATTTCCGGAGCGATTCAGCACCTGGTCGGGATGAAAGGCTCTCGCACGGTAGTGGCGATCAACAAGGATCCCAACGCGCCGATTTTCGAGATCGCCGATTATGGCATTGTCGGCGATCTGTTTCAGGTGGTGCCGGAGTTGACCGCGGCGATCCGGAAAGCAAAAGGATAGAGGGCCCATGGGTCTGAATCCCCAATTCTGACTCCTGTCTTCTGACTTCTGCGAATCCGGACCCGAATTGACTTTGACCGGCGCCTCCGGCTATACTGCAAGACCGTGCCGCGACCGCAACCTGGCCCGGCAACGCGACCCCGGAAATTCTTCTCCGACTCTGCAACTTTTAGCAGGGGGTGTGCGTCTTAAAGCCTCGGAACGTTGAGGCGAACCCTTGGCAGGCGAATCCGCTCGGGTGGAGGCCTGCGCCCGGGATCCCGGCAACCGGTGGAACCGGCGCCGGAGAAAGTACAAGTGCGAAATCATGACCATAGATAAATCGGGCTCCAGATCCAAATTGGCCGTTTACCGCAAGGCTCTTCAGAATAAGGCGGACGAAGTCCGGCGTAGTATGTCGGCGCAGAAGGCTGCGCAGGTGGTATCGAGGCTGGACGTGCCGTCCGACGAAGGAGACCTCAGCCAGCAGCACCACGAAGAGTGGATTTTTCTGAATCGCAATACCATCGACATGAACCTGCTGCGCGAGATTTCCGACGCGCTGGAGCGCCATGAACACGGCACCTTCGGCGTTTGCGCGGAGTGTGAGGAGCCGATTTCCACCAAACGTCTGGACGCCGTGCCGTGGGCACGCTACTGCGTGGCGTGCCAGGAGGCGATTGCCGCGCGCATTGCCGTAGGCGAATACGTGGACGAGTTTCAGGAGACGAACCGATGAAATTGGCGGACCTGCGCCGGCTCTCCATCCGCCGCCGGGTGAAGATCCACTTCCGGCTGCAAAACGGCATGGAGTGTATTGTGAACGAAGGCGTGGCGCAGGTTCCCGGTCTGCAAGGCAAACCGGATTTCAATCTGGAAGAGGAACTCTCGGCAGCCTGCGAGTTCCTTTTCGAGCCGCCGGCGCCCGCCGCGCCGCGCAGGGTGGCGCGCGAGGAACTGGCTTCCATGTCCGCCACCGGCCCCGCCGTCGTTCCGGATCACGAAGAGGAGTAAGTCCCAACCCGCTTGTGGGGCTTTGCCGCTCCCCCCATACCAGCCGATAGTGTACAATACTAACGCCGTTCGTGTATTGCTTTACTTTCCCGAAAGGGTTTTGGGGGCTCGGAATGGAAAAGCCGGCGCAAAACATCCAAGACAGTTTTTTAAATAACGCTCGCAAAGACAAAGTTGTAGTGACGATTTACCTGATGAGCGGCGTCAAGCTATCTGGGCGAATCAAGAGCTTTGATAAGTATTCCCTGGTCCTGGAAACGAATAACCAGGAGCAGCTCATTTTCAAGCACGCGATTTCTACGGTGGTGACGCAGAAGACGTCGCACTCGTACGGGGCCGGTTCGCAGGCAGTGGCGCAGAGCGTGGCAGGCGGGTCGGCGCCTGGAATTCCGGTTCACTCAGATTCTTCGGAGGCGTAGACGGCGGCAACCCTGAATTCCGCCCGGGAACGGGCCATCCTGGTGGGAGTAGAGTGGAAGATCCGCACCGCCCCACCGGGAACGATGGTGCACCGGGCGGAGGAGTCGCTTGAGGAACTGGCCGAGCTGGCCACAAGCGCCGGCGCGGAAGTTGTCGAGCGAGTCATCCAGGCGCGGCAGCGCGCCGAGGCCGCTACCCTCATCGGCCAGGGCAAAGTGGAAGAACTGCGGGCTGCTGTTGCGTCCACCGGCGCCGATGCCGTGATCTTCGACCACGAGCTGACACCCACCCAGCAGCGCAATCTCGAGCGCGCCATCGATGCCAAGATCATCGACCGCACCGCGCTCATCCTGGATATTTTCGCGGCGCGAGCCCGTACTCGCGAAGGCCGGCTGCAGGTGGAACTGGCGCAGTTGAATTATCTCCTGCCGCGGCTTGCAGGCCGAGGTAAGGAGATGTCCCGCCTTGGCGGCGGCATCGGTACACGCGGTCCTGGCGAGACCCAGCTCGAAACGGACCGTCGGCGAATCGCCAAACGGATAAAGAAGATTGAAGACGATCTGGAAGGCGTGCGCGCCGGCCGGGCTCTGCACCGCCGCCGCCGGGAGACGGTGCCACTAGCCACCCTCGCGCTCGCCGGGTACACCAATGCCGGAAAATCCACATTGTTCAACCGGCTGACGCGCGCCGGCGTGCTGACGGACGCGCGCATGTTCGCCACGCTCGATCCTACGGTCCGGCCGCTGGTACTGCCGTCGCGCCGGCGGGTGCTGATCAGCGACACCGTCGGGTTCATCCGCAATCTGCCAACCACCCTGGTGCAAGCCTTCCGCGCCACGCTGGAAGAGGTGACCGCGGCA
>DATJMA010000165.1:0-42885 GCA_035509055.1 Bryobacteraceae bacterium
TTTCCCCAGACGGCTGCTGGCATCCATTGGCTGGCGGATTGCACTTACTTCCCTGGAAGCACTCGGAAAGGTCGAGCTTGAAAGGAGCCAGGGAACTATGCGCGTTCTTACCAAAGCCGTCGGGATCGTGGCGGTGGCCGCCGCGGCTGTCGGGATTATCGCCAATTTGAAAGACATTAAACGGTACTTGCGCATCTCGACGATGTAGAACCGGCAGGCCCGCCCGGCCTGTTCAGCTCAGCACCTCTTTGGGGCTGGGCATGCCGCGGCGGGCAAACTGGATCACCCCGTCCGGTCCGATGCGGTACACCGTCCGCTTCACAATTAACCCGTTGGCATGATAAAGTGCCGCGACTTTCTGGCCCGCATCCACCAGCAGGGGAAACGGGAAATTGAATTTCCGGCGGAATTTTACATGGCTGGCGGCGCCCTGCGGATTGACGCCGAAGATTTCCACCCCGCGCGCCACGGCTTCACTCCAATCGTCGCGGAACTGGCAGAGCTGCCTGGTGCAGCCGGGCGTATCGTCGCCCGGATAAAACACCAGCACCACGCTCTTGCCGCGCAAGGAAGCCAGTGACACGGTGTGCCCGGAGTCATCGGGAAGCGAGAATTCCGGCGCCGGGCTTCCCACCGGCAGGGGATCGGAAAAAAGCCACGCAAACATCGTCCAGACGGTAGCACACTGCAGCCGCCGCCCGGTAGTCGCGTGTTTTCGCATCGCCCTGGCGACCCCCTGCATCATAATGGGGAAATAACCGGATGGAGATCTATCTCTTGCGCCACGCCATTGCCGAAGATGCCCCCCCGGGCCGGCCCGATTCCGAACGTGCTCTGACCTCCGAAGGCCGCGACAAGCTGCGCCGGGTGCTGAAGCGCGCCCGGCAGGCCGAGGTGGCGCCCACGCTGATCCTGACCAGCCCTTACCGGCGCGCCCTGCAGACCGCCGAAATCGCCGCCGAGGCGCTTGGCTACCAGGGCCGCCTGGTGCACTCCCAGGCGCTGGTGCCGGATGCCTCGCCACACGACCTTTGGGACGAGGTCCGCACGCACCGCGGCGAACGCGCCATTCTGCTGGCCAGCCATGAACCGCTGATGAGTTCGGCGGCCGCTTTTCTGCTGGGATGCCCCGGGCTGCAGGTGGAAATGAAAAAGGCCGGCCTGGTGCGCATCGACTGTGACCGTTTCGGCGCCGAAGCCCGCGGTGTGCTGAAATGGTTGCTCACGCCGGCCGTGGTGTAACCCTTCATGGATATCGCCAAAGCCACCGAGAAGTACGAAACCTGGCTCGCCGGGCACCTGCGCCTGATCGAGCCGGATTTGCAGCTCAAACACCAGCAGATGCGCGCGGCCGACTTTCCGTTTTTGCGAGCCACCTATTACCGCTGGGCCCAGACCTGGGCGGAAATCTGCGGCGCCGCGGCGCGTGCGCCCCGCGTCCTGGCGGTCGGCGATCTGCATGTGGAGAATTTCGGCACCTGGCGGGACGTCGAGGGCCGCCTGATCTGGGGCATCAACGATTTCGACGAAGCCTGGTATCTGCCTTACACCAACGATCTCATCCGCCTGGCCACCAGCGCAATGATGGCCCGCCTGGCCTGCGATCCTCAGACTGCCGCGCAAGCCATTCTGGACGGCTACCGCCAGGCGCTCGAAGCCGGGGGGCGCCCGTTCGCCCTGGCCGAGCACCACTGCGCCGTACGAGAAATGGCCGTAGCCCGGCTGCACGACCCCGAGAAGTACTGGGAAAAGCTGCACGCGCTACAGCCTTTGAGTAGCCCCATTCCGGCCGGCGCGTCCAAGGCGATCATACGGATGATGCCCGCCCGTGGCATCGCCTTTCGCGTGGCGCATCGCGTGGCCGGCCTGGGCAGCTTAGGCCGCGAACGCTACGTGGCCCTGGCCGAATGGCAGGGCGGATCGGTGGCGCGCGAAGCCAAGGCGCTGGCGCCATCGGCGTGTGTCTGGGCCGAAAAAGGCAAGGGCACGGGGCCGATCCTGTACCAGGAGATGCTCGACGAGGCGGTCCGCTCCCGCGACCCGTTCGTGCGCCTGCAAAAACGCTGGATCGTCCGGCGGCTGGCGCCCGATTGTTCGCGGATTGAGCTTTCGGCACTCCCCAAGGAGCGGGATGAATTTCGCCTGCTGCACGCCATGGGGTGGGAGACGGCCAACATTCACCTGGGAACGGGTAAGGCGAAGACGTTGCTCGCCGATTTGAAGAAACGGCCCGCGGGATGGCTGTTCCGGGCGGCGCGCGCGATGGAGAAGGCTGTGCTCGACGATTTTAAAGAGTACAAGACCAGACAGTAAGTTGGCGCGGACACTGGACGGGGTTAAGATAGCAACGGAGACGTTATGAACTTCCGGCTCGGGTCCCTTTTGCTCGTGCTCACTCTGCCGGCCGCACTTGCCGGCGACGGAATTCCGCCGCGCGGCTCCGCCGAGGACTACACGGCACACGAAGTTTCCGGCAAAATGGCTATCGGAGCGGCTTACGTGACTCCCGCCCAGGCCAGGAAAATCTTCGGCGAAGACCTGGATAAGCGCGGCTATGTGATATTCGAAGTAGGGATGTTTCCGAGCGGCGATACCGAGGTGGATATCTCGCCGGACGATTTCAAACTGAGGCAGGGTCCGGACTCCGCCGTGACGCGCGCGGCCACTCCGCACATGGTCGCAAGCGACGCCCACCCCCAACCGTCACCCGACAACGCGGACGTCCCCAGCAAAGTGCATGTTTACACCGCGGACACCATCGGAGTGGTCCACGGTCCTTATGGACAGCGCGGCGTTTACACCGATACCAGCGCCACGGTGACGAATTATCCCCCGCCGCAATCGCGTCCCGCGCCCGGCGCATCGGCCGGCGCCAACAATGAAAGGCTCGAACAGTCGATCGACGACAAGTCGCTGCCCGATATCAAGACCAAACGCGCCGTCGCGGGATATGTGTTTTTCCCCAAGCCATCCAAGGATAAGCATGCGGATTTCGAATTGATTTATTTCGGGATGGACGGGCAGGTTAGTTTGAAGTTATCGCCGCCGGCGAAGTAGGTCAAGAAGTTTCCTATTTCGCTTCTTCGAGCCGCAATTTATCCCAAGGGCCGCTCACACGCAATTCCTTTACGCCATCGCTGAGCAGCACCACCAACCTGCCGTCATCGAGCGTGGCGCCGCGGCCGGTATAAAAATCGTCTTCGCTCCGGACATTCAGCCCGGTGAGCCGCAGGCGAGGAGCCGTGACACCCCACGCCAGACTGTAATTGCCGGAAACGGCGCGGCCCGTGAGACCGCCGAAATCGAACCCGGTGCCGGTAAAAGTGCCGTCGGCGGTAAGGTTGGTCACCAGTTGTAAACCCGTGCCGGAGGTCTCGATCACGCCTTGTCCATCCAACTTACCCGCCTGCCAGCTCAACCCCTTTACCTTGGCGTCGAGCCGGTAGGAAGGACGCGAGCCGCGCAGGGTGACCACCAGCGATCCGGTAATATTGGCCTTCTCGAACCGGGCTTGCAGATCTTCGAACTGGACTCGCGTCACGTCCCACAATACGTGCGAGCGCACATTGGCCAGGTGCGCGCCGCCAATCGCCAGATCGTCCACCTGCACCACCCCGTCGACGTCGCGCTGTTTCAGCCAACCCGGCAGACTGGACCGGCCCAGCGCCCTGGCCAGCAGGCCGGGGTCGTGCCGGAGCGTGGGCATCCACTCCGCTTCCAGAGCCGCGGCGTCCAATTTGGTGGCGTGCAGCCGCACGCGGTGGGGGCGCGCCGCGCCCGGCTCATAGGTGTAGGATGCCGTAAACGCGTTCGTTCCCACCTGTGCCTGAATGTGGTCGAGGACCACGCGCGCCCCTTCGATTTGGGCATTGGCCGACGCCACATGGAGCGGATCGGCCAGACCGGGTATCGGAATGTCGGCGCCGTTGATGGCCAGGCGCCCCGTCCATCCGCTCAGATCGATGCCGAAGTGGTAATGCAGTTCGCCGCTCCACTGCCCCGAGCGGACTTGCTCCAGAAGGGGGACCGCGGCCAGCGCGGCCTGCGCGCGCAGCGACTCCACTTTCATGCCATCGGTGGTGATGGACAGATCGAATGTGTTATCGCCCATGGCATAATCCGCCTCCACCTGGGCTTCGTCCTGGTCCGGCGTGTGGACGGCTGTGGGCGAGAGTTGGATATGCCCATTGGCGAACTGAACGGCGGCCTGGTCGAAGCGCATCGCCGGCGAATTCGGGATGGTGATGGAGCCGTCGCGAATGGCAAGCTGTCCCTCCATGTTGCCTTGGGCGAAGCCGACGGCGCCGTTGAGGACGCCAGCGACATCCAGATTCGGGGGGAATTGCGCGCCCAGGTGCCGCGCAAGGTCGAGGAGCGGCGCCACCGAGAAGTCTTTCCACGTGGTGTCGACCTTCCAGTGAGGCTGGGTGAGATAGTCGCTGGCCTGGAAATGAATGGCCAGCGGCAGCGGCGTATTGTGCGCCGAGTTCGATTCGAGCTCGATTGTCTGCCGCACCAGATCGAGCTTGCCATGAACGTCGAACGGCCAGCCGCGCCCCTGAACGGGCATGAGGTCCCAGCGGTGCACGTCGGCGATTTCCACGCGGCCCACGATTCCGATATTGCCGATCGGCCCACCCAGGTGAACGCGCGAGGAGACGGTGCCGTGCACCGTGCCGCGCCATCCTTGCAGCAGCACGCTGATCTCGCCCAGGCCGCAATGGTCCAGCTGAAGGTCGAAATCCACGCGCTCGGGCGCCACGAACCAGCGGCCCTGGAGGGTGAACAAGCCAAGTCCCTGCGCGGGACGGTCGGTACGCGCCGGCTTGCCGGTGAGCGATACTTTCCAGCCACTGCCGCCAGGACCGGGCGGAGAAATATCCAGATCGGTGTCCATGAGATAAAACACCGACTTGGTGTCGCCGAACTTGAAATTGATGCGGCTGTCGCGGACGTGGATGGCCGGCGCCGCGCTCATCACCGAGCGGTTCACGAACGACAGGAAATTCCAGTTCCCAGAATCCGACTTCGTCAGGTTGATGTGCGCGCCTTCGAGCCCGATGGAATCGACGACAAACCGCCCGCCGAGCAGCGACCAGATACTCGGCCGGATTTCGATGGTGTCCATGTACGCGATGGGCTCGGCGCCGATGGCGGGATCTTCGTGGATCACCACGTCGTCGACGGAGAAGCCGGGGCCTTTGAAGAGGCTGAATCTTACCGCGCTGCGGAATTCCACCTGGCGTCCCAGCGCACGGGAAAGCGAGCCGCGCAGACGGCCGGTATAGGGAGTCGCGCTGATGTACGGAGCGCCGAGTCCCACCAGCAGCCATACCACGGCCGCCGCGCATACGCCTTTGAAAATGGCGCCGAATGGGATCTTCACGCGGGCTCTCCCGTCAGCGCGCGGTAATCGTCGGGGTTGTCGATATCGGCAACGATTCCGGGGTCGTCGAGATCGAGGTAACAGGTGCGTTCCACGTGCCGCGCTACCACATCGCGCGCCACCCCGTCCGGCGGGAGAGCCAGAAATTCGGGAATCAGCGCGCACGAAAACCAGACCGGATGGCCGCGCTTGAAGCGGTACCGCGGGACACGCAGAAGGTGAGATGCGCCGCCCGCCGCGACCGCGGCGACCGTGGCGGGCGAAGCGGCGGGGTGGTCCACCAGAGTGAGCAGAACGCCCTCGGCATCTGAAGGCACGGCGCGCAGTCCGCATTGCAGGGACGTGGTCATGCCGAGGGTGTAGCCGGGATTGACAACGAAGGTAGCGGCTCGAACGGCGGCGGCCCGGATCTCCTCCGCATGCGCTCCCAGCACCACGATCACGGGAGAGCAACAGCGCCCCAGCAGAGCGGTCAAAGTGTCGAGAAACGTCGCTTCGCGGTAGCGCAGCAGGGCCTTAGGCGAACCCATGCGCCGCGATTCGCCGGCCGCCAGAATGAGACCCGCGGCACTCACTTCGAGAGCACAGCCGGTACCTGACCCGCGGCAAATACCGACATCGAAAGGGCGCGCCAGTTCGAGGCGGCGCCGCGCCGGACGGCGATCATCTCGGCGGCGACCGAAATCGCGATCTCTTCGGGCGAAATGGCCCCGATATCCAGGCCCATGGGCGCATGGATCTTTTCGAAAGCCTCGCGGACGATACCTTCCTTTTCCAACTCGCGGACGACGTTCAGAACTTTTCGCTTGCTGCCGATCATGGCCAGGTACCGCGCCGGGGTCCCCAGCGCCAGTTTCAGGACGCGCATATCGTCGCGATGCCCGCGGGTCACGATGATGATGTAGCTGGTCTCCTGGATACCGAGCCGCGGAAAAATCTCCTCATACTCGGCAGCATGCACGGCTTCCGCTTCCGGGAAGCGGTCCTGATTGGCGAAGCTCTCGCGGTTGTCCACCACCACGGAGGCGAATCCCGCCAGCGAGACGACTTTGGAGAGGCTCCTGGAAATATGGCCGCCGCCGAAAATGAACGCGCGCGGGATGGGCAGTACCGGCTCGACGAACACATCGAGTTGGCCGCCGCAGATGAGGCCATTGTCGTAAGCCGCATCCTGCCCCAGGTTGAATGTGAGGCGGCGCGGCTGTTCTTTCTCGATCACCTCCCGGGCGGCGTTCCACACTTCAGCTTCCACACACCCCCCACCGATAGTGCCCACAATCGACCCATCCTCGCGAACCAGCATTTTCGCGCTTTCGTAGCTGGGGATGGAGCCGCGGACTTCGACGATGGTGGCCAGCGCACACCGCTGCCCCAGTCCGCGCAGCCGCACTAGTTCCTCGTAGACGTCCATTCGACCTCGATTATAACGTGGGGCGGAATCGGGCAGTGGACCTAGGGATTTGGCAGGCGCGGCGTCCGGCTTCGCATCATCCTGACGAAGTCCTCCAGCGTCTGCCCGGGAGTTTCCTGGAATTCATCCGGGAGCATTTCAACGGCGCCCATGCGATCCAGCCGAAAGTTCCGGAAGTCGTGGCGCGACTCGCACCACGCCGCCAAGGTCCAGGTCGTGCCCCAAAAGTACACCGCCATCGGGCGGACGGCGCGCCGAGAGGGGCGCCCTTGCGAGTCGGTATACTCCACGCGCAGTTTACGGCGTTGCAGAATCGCCTGGCGCACAATTTCCAGGCTGCGGGCCGCTTCCGGCCGGACATGGAATCCCGGAGCAAACAGGCGGCTGCGGGCGATCTCCTCGCGCCGCGCGGGAGGCAGCGCGAGGGCAATTTTCGCCAGCGCCGAACGCGCGTGCGCGGCCAGCGTCTCGCCGCTCCACGCTTCCACCATGCGCGCGCCGGTGACCATGGCATCGACTTCGTCGAGCGTAAACATGATTGGTGGAAGATCGAAGCCCTTGCTCAACCGGTACCCGACTCCCGCCTCGCCCTCCACCGGCACGCCGGAGAGCGAGAGATCGCGGATATCCCGGTATACCGTCCGCTCGGAGACCGTCAGCCAGCGCGCCAATTGGGCGGCGGTAGTGAGCCGCCGCCCACGCAGATGCTGGACGATCTGGAACAAACGGTCGGCGCGCCGCACATAGTCAGCTTATCGCGTGCAGCCCGACCAAGTTACCTTCCGTGTCCTGAATGCGCGCATAGTGTCCCATTCCCGGCGGCAGCGCCGTCTTGGGCACCACCACCTTGCCGCCGGCGGGCTCGACGCGCGCCAGCGCGCCATCCAGGTCGGGGTCGGCGTTGAGGTAGACCACCGTGCCGCTGGGGCCGGGCCGCACTCCCTGCATTTGGCACAGGCAGCCACTCACCGCGGGCTTTTCGTAGGAGAAAATCGCCAGGGTTTCGGGGCCAAATTGTCCGCGGTTGAGGCTGGTGGCCAGAACCGTTTCATAGAACCGGCAGGCGCGATCCATGTCGGCGGCCGGGATTTCGAACCAGACAACGCGGCTGGCGCGTTGCTGCTGTTGTTGAGGTGTCATGCTGCGAGTCTAGGGCAGGCCTCCTGACAGCGTGGTGTCAGGAGAGTAGAGCCTGCTTTCGGTTGACTCGCCATCCACCTTCCGATTTCTGAGCACAATTGCGATCAGGGTCAACAGCAGTCTGCGACCCCTCGCACCACCTCGACGCCGCGCCCGGCAACCGTCCGGACCTGGGGTTCGTCCGGGTTCCTGGTGAGGGCGCGGACCGAAAAACCGCCCTCCCTGAGATGCCGGAGCGATGCCCCGCCCTGGTGGCCGGTGGCTCCGGTGACAAGAATCGTCTTACTTCGCTTCTTGGATGTGGCCATAGGGCGAAGCGAGCATCCCGTTTGCCAGGGTGGCAGAGGCACCCGATGGACGTGCCGGATCGCACCGACAGTTCCCGGCTCCTGATCGTCCCGTCCCTCCGTTTAATGCTCTTTTACGCAATTCGGACCCTATTGGCTTGAAATTTGAATGCATCCCAGTCAAACTGGACTGAAATGGGCATCAATCTAGGTCTGGACATAGGCGCCATCAGCCTCAAGCTCGCTGCCCTGGGCAACCCGGGGGATCGCGCCATCCTCCGGGACCTTTGCGACACCCACCCCCAGTTCCGCCTGACCGAACTCGCGGGCCACCCGCTGGTGCTTTCCGACTACCGCCGTATTGCGGGCAGCCCCATCCAATCCACCTACGATCTTTTGCGCGAATTCTACGAAACCATCCCCGAACATCGCGTGGAAGGCATTCGCGTCACCGGATCGAGCAGCCGGACCATCGCCAAGGTGTTGGGTTTGTTCTTCGAGAACGAATTTCGTGCCATCGCACGCATGATTGGCGCGGTCTACCCGCAAGTCCGAACGGTGTTCGAGATCGGCGGCGAGAGTTCGAAATATATTCGTCTCGATAGCGGGAATATCGTGGACTACGACCGCTCGGGCGAGTGCGCCGCCGGAACCGGTTCGTTTCTCGACCAGCAGGCGCTGCGCATGCAGTATGCGGTAGAGGAAGTTGGGTGCGTGGTTGCCGGAGCGACTTGCGCCGCCCGCATTGCCGGGCGGTGTTCGGTGTTCGCCAAGAGCGACATGATTCACGCCCAGCAGAAGGGCTATTCCCCGGCGGAAATCCTGCGTGGACTTTGCGATGCCGTCGCCCGTAATTTCAAGAGTTCCATCGTCAAGGGGCGAAAGGTGGAAGCGCCGGCCGCCTTGATCGGCGCGGTGTCGCAGAACTCCGGGGTCACGAGCGCGCTGCGGGAAGCTTTCGGCCTGGCCGAAGATGGCTTAATCGTACCGGAAGAGTACGCCTGGTGCGGCGCCATCGGGACCGCCATGTTGGAAGCCGCCGAGCCGCAGAAACGATCCATCCTCGAGATCCACCGTCTGCGCCAGCACACCGAAGAGAGCGTGCAGGATACGCACCCGCTTTCCACCGATAACGTGGTGCAACTGCGCGATCGCGTCGGCGCCTACACGGCGCCGCCCGGCGACGGTCCCATTCCGGCTTACCTCGGACTCGACATCGGCTCGGTTTCGACCAACGTAGTCGCCATTGACGAATTTGGCAGCGTCATCCACGATGTGTACCTGCGCACCGCCGGCCGCCCGATCGAGGCGGTCCAGCAGGGATTGACGGAAGTGGCCGGGCGCTGGGGAACGCGGCTCCAGATTCAGGGGGTCGGCACCACCGGCTCGGGCCGCGAACTGATCGCCGAATTCGTGGGCGCCGACGTGGTGAACGACGAGATTACCGCCCATAAAACCGGCGCCATCCACATCAGCCGGACGCTCGGCGGCGAACCGGTGGACACCATTTTTGAAATCGGCGGGCAGGATTCCAAGTTCATTTCCATCGAAAACGGCGTGGTGGTCGATTTCGCCATGAACGAAGCTTGCGCCGCGGGCACCGGATCGTTCCTCGAGGAGCAGGCCGAAAAACTGGGAATCAGCATCAAGGGCGAATTCGCGAAACTGGCGCTGTCCGCGCGAAGTCCTTCGCGCCTCGGCGAGCGCTGCACGGTGTTCATGGAACGCGATGTCACCGGCTGGCTCAACAAGGGCGAGACGGTGCCGAGCCTGGTGGCGGGGCTGGCCTATTCGATCGCGCTCAACTACCTCAATCGCGTCGTCCGCGGCCGCAAGATCGGCAGGGTCATTTACTTCCAGGGAGGCACGGCATACAACGACGCGGTCACCGCGGCTTTCGCCAGCCTGCTCGGCAAGAAGATCACCGTCCCGCCTTATAACGGCGTGATGGGAGCCATCGGGATGGCCCTGATCGCGCGACAGTGGCGCCTCGCCACCGGCGCGCCGTCGCGCTTCCGCGGCTACGATCTGCAAAAGCTCCAGATGACTTCGCGAGACTTCGTCTGCCAGGCCTGCTCGAATTCCTGCGACATGAAGGAATTCGTCATCGAGGGGCAGAAGAGCTATTGGGGCGACAAGTGCTCCGACAAGTTCCGCAAGCCCTCGGCCAGCGGACGCAAACCGGTAATCGAAGACTTATTCGCGCTTCGCGAAGAACTGGTGCGATCGCCGCAGCCGGACGCCGCTTCAGCGTGCCTGCGCGTGGGCCTGCCGCGCGCCATGAGCGTGCTCGATCGCCTGCCGTTCTGGCGCACCTATTTCCGGGAACTGAACATCGATACCGTGCTTTCCGCGGTTACCGACGCGCGCATATCGGCCGCCGGAATCGAGATGGCCGTCGCCCAGCCCTGCTATCCCGTACAGGTGGCCCACGGCCACGTGAAATCGCTGATCGATGCGGGCGTGGACTACGTGCTTGTGCCCAACATCGCGGACGCCGAAGCCGCGGCCGATTCCTGTAGTTCCCACTACTGCCCGTGGAACCAGACGCTGCCCTGGGTTCTGCGCACGGCGCCCGCGCTCGAACCGCACCAGCACAAATTCCTGATTCCGACCCTGCACTTTCAGCTCGGTCTGGCGCAGGTAAAGAAAGGACTCGCCGAAGCCGTGGCGCGCATCGGCGCGACGCGGCGCGCGAGCGATCGCGCTTGCGAGGCCGCTTACACCGCGCAGCGGGAATTTCAGGAGAAACTGCTCGCCGCCGGCCGGCGCGCGCTCAAAGTTCTGGATGACACCGGCGAACCGGGACTGGTGCTGGCGGGCCGCGGATATAACATTTACGATCGCGGCGTAAATTGCGATATTCCCCGCAAACTGCGGCAGCGCTACGGCGCGAACGTCATCCCGCTGGATTTTCTGGTGACCGGCCGGGAATCTCCCGATCCCGAAGCGAATATGTATTGGACTTCCGGCCGGAAGATTCTGGAGGCCGCGCGGATTGCCGCCAGCCGTCCCAATCTGCACATGGTGTACATCACCAATTTTAAGTGCGGGCCCGATTCCTACATCAAACACTTCGCCCGTGAGGCCGCCGGAGCTCCGCTTCTGGTCCTCCAGTTCGATGGGCACGGAAACGACGCCGGATATATGACGCGCTGCGAAGCGTACCTCGACAGCAAAGGAATTTTACGATGCTATCAACCGCCGAAAGAACAGCCTCTCGCGGCGAAAGCAGCCATCCACTAACCGGCAAGCGGATTTACATTCCGCCCATGGCTTGGGGAAGCGCGCAGGCTTTTGCGTCGGCCTTTCGCGCCATCGGACTGGAAGCCGAACCCACGCCGCCCTCGGACCATCGCACACGCGAACTGGGCGCCCGGTACACCTCCGGCGACGAGTGCTATCCGGCGAAGGTGACGGTGGGAGATTTCATGAAGGTGCTGGAGCGGCCGGGAATCGACGAATCGCGGGTGGCGTTCTTCATGCCCACGGCCGAGGGTCCGTGCCGGTTCGGCCAGTATGCTCCCTATCTGCGCCAGATTTTGAACGCCAACGGCCACAGCGCCGTGGAAATCCTCTCGCCGACCAGCCGGAATGCCTACGGCGGATTGGGCACGCTCTCCAAGCCTTTCGTGCGAACCGCCTGGCGAGCCCTGCTTTGCGCCGACCTGCTACAGAAAATGCTGCTCATCCAGCGCCCGCACGAGGAGCGGCGGGGAGATACGGAACGCGTCTACGAAGAGTCGCTGGGCGATCTTTGCGCCACCCTCGAACGCGGCCCGCTGGAGCCGCCGTTGCAGCTCTTATTGCTGCGCGATTCCCTGGTTCGCGGGCGTAATCGCTTCCGCGAAATCGCCCCCCGGCGCCGGCGCGATATCCCGCTGGTCGGCATTGTGGGCGAGATTTTTTGCCGCTTGAATACATTTTCCAACGAGGACCTGGTGCGCTCGCTGGAAGCTTACGGCGCGGAAGCCTGGGTATCGGACATCGTGGAATGGATCTGGTACACGAATTCCGAGCACTTTCGTAAACTCAAACTAACGGGGCGCATCTGGACCCCGGAAGCTTTGAGCGCGTGGGTTCGCAATCGCGTGCAGAAACGCGACGAGCACGTCCTGATGGCGCCGTTTGCCGAAGATTTCGCGGGACGCGAAGAACCGGATATATACGACATCCTGGAAGCCGCGCGGCCCTATCTGCCGCGCGAGGGTGCCTTTGGGGAAATGGTACTGAATGTGGGCAAGGCTGTATTTCTCGCACAAAAAGGAGCCGCGGGCATCATCGATATCAGCCCGTTCACCTGCATGAATGGAATTGTCTCCGAGGCTATTTACCCGCGCATCAGCCGCGATCACGGCGGCATCCCAATTCGTAACTTCTATTTCGATGGCACGCAGGCGGATCTTGACCGCGATTTAGGAGTTTATATGGAACTTACCCGCAGTTATCAGAAAAAAGGCGGGGATCCTCCTCAGGATACGCACCGACGGTGATGGGTCCAGCCGTCTCGCGCGCCGAAGCGGCGAGTTTCGCGCGCGGGTGGTATCTTCTGAAGGTCCGCCACGCGGGTAACCTCCTCACGCGCTTTCCGCTCGAGATCGGCGATCGCCCGATCCACTATAGATAGCTCGCATCGACAGCAAAGAATCAGAACGTCTATTTCAATCTGCGAAAACACACATCACGTCCGGGAAGTCTACCTGTTGCCTGCGACGGCACCTCAGTGAACCAGGTTGCTGTGTTCTTCGAGTGCGTTTCGACTATATAAGAAAGCCTAAGCCAATTCTATATTCAGGTCAAGAAGACGTTTGCGGGCGAAACATATTTTTCACGCAGGTGACAAAAATAGGAGATTCCGTACACACTTTCTTTACCTACTGTCCTAAAATGGTTCGCAATTTATTGGTGCTAGAAGTTCTGGTATCGTTCGGGGTACTGAATGCGCAGCCGCCGTCCTACACGGCCGCCGATATCGTCAATGCTTCCGACTATTCAGCCGGTCCGTTTGCTCCCAATTCCGTTCTGAGCATCTTTGGGTCGAACTTATCCTGGGATACCGCGACATATACCTTGCAAGCCGGGCAGGCGGCTCTGCCAACGGAACTGGCGAGCGTTCAGGTTGGCGTAGATGAGTGGCAGGCGCCCCTGCTCTATGTTTCCCCTTCGCAAATCAATTTTCTGGTTCCCAGCACCGAAACCTCCGGAAGCGCGGTCGTCCGCGTCGTTAGGGAAGGCGTTGCCGGACCGCCCGTGACCGTCACCTTGGTGGCCGGCGCGCCCGCGCTGTTCTCTACCACCGCCGGGTTTGCCATCGCGACGCACCTGGACGGATCCCCACTCACGGATGCGTCCCCCGGGCAGGCGGGAGAATTCGTGGTGGTCTATGCCACTGGTTTGGGGGTCACAAGTCCGAATCCCGCCCCCGGGGAGATTCCTACCGAGGCGGCTGAGATCCAGTTATTCGGCAGCCTGAATGTTTCCCTGAACGGCGCCGCGCTACCGGCGCTTCTCGTCTCATATGCCGGCGTGACGCCGGGGTACGCCGGCCTCTACCAACTCAACATCCGGTTGCCGCAGGGGGTCCCGGCCGATCCCGTGATCCAGGTGTCGGTCGGAACGCAAAGCTCCGGCAGCCTCAAACTTGCCGCCCAATAGCTTTGGCCGCAACTATTTGGACGTCCGGCGCGTTTCAAGAGATGAGCTAGAATCGAGTGAGGAAACCGGATGTCCCTACGCCCTTTGCTACTGATGCTCCTGGCGGGCGGCCTGGCTGCGCAGCCTGCCATTCCACAAGCCGCCGCGCCCGCTGTCGACGCTTACACGCTTGGTGCTGGAACCAAAGTGCCTCTAAGTCTGATCAACAGCGTGAGCACCAAGCAATCCCAGGTTGGCGATCGGGTCTATCTGGAAACGGCATTTCCGGTCCTCGCCGGTGGCCGGATCGTGATTCCGGTGGGTAGTTGGGTGGCCGGAACGGTGACCGAAGTGAAGAAGCCGGGACGCGTCAAGGGCCGCGGCGAACTGTACATCCGCTTCGACACCCTGACCCTTCCGAATGGGGTCACGCGCGATCTTCGTTCGCGCATGGACGGCATGGACGCCAGCGCCACGGGCGAACTCGACCGCGCCGAAGGCAAAGTGAAGAGCGAAGGAAAGGACACGGCGGGGGATATCCGGACCGTCTCGGAAACTACCGGGATGGGCGCAACCGTTGGCGGCATCGCCGGCGCCACCGCCGGACACGCGCTTACCGGAATCGGAGTCGGGGCAGCTGCCGGACTGGCCGGCGGGTTGATTTACGTCCTGGCTTCGCACGGCCCGGACGCCGTGATCGCCAAGGGGTCCACCGTGGAGATGGTGCTTGACCGTTCGATCGTCTTCAAGGCCAACGATCTGGACTTTAGCAATGCCCCGCCCCGCAAAAACAGCCAGTAGCTGGCGGCAAAGGCACCGCTCTTTGGGTGAGGGGCGCCCTTCGAGAGACTCCTAAGTTAAGCTCCAGCCCTTCCGGAAGGTGGGCCGCAGGTACTTGTTCGCATCCGCATTGTTGGTGATCTTCATCTTTACCGGGTCGTACTCGATCTTACCTTCCACCCGCAGCGCGATCACGCCCAACAGCATCCACTCCACGAACGGGGCCGCCACGTTGAAATTGGAGCAAGCCGCATCACCGCCCTTGCAGGCGCGAATCCAATCGGCGTAGTGTCCCGGGGAACGCGTCAGGAATTTCTCCGGGAACTTGTAGTCCTTCATCTTTTCCACCGGAATCAGGCGCGTGTCTTCGCCATAAGTTCCGGTCGTAATCATCCCCTTGTCGCCGATGAACAAGCTGCCGTCGGGTTTCGGAATGCGGGGATTAGGATCCTCCAGAACCCGCTGGAACGCCTCGTAATCGAAGACGCCACCAACGAATCCCGTCTCTTTCGGCGTGGCTGGAGCCGGAGCGGGAGCCGGGGCGGACGATCCCGCCGCGCCCCTCGCCCTGCCGCGACCGCGATTGGCCATCGGCAGGTCGCCCAGGTATTCGCCTTTCGGCACACCGGGAATTTCCGGGGTCTTATCCAGCCCGTCGTGCCAGAACAGTTTCACTGGAGGCATATTGCCGCGCGCCGGAAAGTCGTAGCGGATGACGGACTTCTTGGGGAACATGAAATCGCTGGTTCCCTCTTTGCTGACCACTTCCACGCTGGTCGGATTGCCCAACTTGAGCGCCAGATTCGGCGCGCCCAGAATGTGGCATGCCATATCGCCCAGAGCGCCGCAGCCGAAATCGTAGAAACCGCGCCAGTTGAACGGCTGGTAAAAGTAACCGCCCCACTCATTGGGGTAACCCGCGCCACCGGTAGTGTACGGCCGCGCATTGGAGATTCCCTGCCACAAATCCCAATCCAGGCCTTCCACGACGGGGGTGGGCGCCGGGATGCTGGTCAGCCCCTGCGGCCACAACGGCCGGTCGGTCCAGGCATGCACTTCGGTAACATTGCCGATTTCACCCGCCCAGATCATCTCCGCACATTGCCGGGTGCCTTCGTTCGAATAGCCCTGGTTGCCCATCTGGGTGGCGACTTTATACTTGTTGGCCATCTCGCGCATCTGGCGCGCTTCCCAGACCGTCCGGACCAGCGGTTTCTGCACGTAGACGTGCTTGCCGCGCTCCATGGCCCAGATGGCGGCGGTAGCGTGCATAAAATCCGGAATCGTGACAATCACAGCGTCGATGCCCTTCTCCTGATCGAGCATCTTGCGGAAATCTTTGTATTTCGTCGCCTTGTCCCACTTACCGTAGGCACGCGCCGCGCTCTTGTCGTCCACGTCGCAAAGCGCCACTATATTTTCCGACTCGGCGCAACCGGCAATATCGGAGTAAGCCTTGCCGCCGGCGCCGATGGAAGCGATGTTGAGCTTCTCGTTAGGCGATTTGTAACCCAGCCGCGGCAATGATCCGGAACTTCCCCATCCCGCATTCGGCACCGCTCCAGCCAGCAAGGAACCGAAAAAGAAATAACGCCTTGTGAATGCCATAGCAACCTCGCGTCCATCATAACGCCGGGCACGCCCAATTGCACAATTTCCCAACACTTTTTAGCGCTTCGGAACTGAAATTCGGATATTTCGAAACCGTAGGCCCCCGGTATGGTCGCCCTGGATATAGATCGGCCCCGGTTCGCCTTCGTTGGCATCGAGCGCGCCGCCCGTAATGCCGGGGATTTCCTTATGGTCGATGGTCAAAATACCGTCGTGAATGACGGTAACCGTCCGGCCTACCAGCGTGACGTCGAAGCTTTCCCAGGTTCCCGGCCTGCGCGGCACGGGCGCCGGCGTGAGGAAGCCATAGATGGATCCGATCCGGCGCTCGGGCGGATTATCACGGAGCGGTTCGTATTCAATCTGCACCTCGTACCGGCCACGCAGGTAAACGCCGCTATTGCCATCGTTCGGGCAATTGAATTCGATATGCAGTTGGAAATCATCGAATTTGCGCGTGCCGCGCAAATTCGCGCCATGACTGGTGTTCACCAGATCCCCGTTCTCCACCGTCCAGTGGTTGTGGGCCGGATCGGTGGGTTCCCATCCAGTGAGATCTTGGCCATTGAAAAGCGGCTCGGGATCGCTCCACGCGGCGGGCGGATGGCGGTCGAGCGCCGGCGCGCGCACTCCAGTCAATGGAATGGACGCGGAGCCGCGCTTTTGGATGCCGGTCAACTTCCCGCCGGCGGCATCCAATTCCCAATCCATGCCCGGATTCCTGGCACTCGGGCGGTCAATATGGAGCGTCAAGTGGGCGCCTTCGGCCTTGAAGTCCATGATCTTCCGCACGTTCCCGCCGGTGGGCTGGAACCAGATTTCGAGGGCGCCGGCTTTCTCGGTGACGCCGAGCCAGTTGGCCTGCCCGGGGGCGGTGTTGAAGTCCCACCTTCCGGTGAAGGGCGATTGGGCCTCGAGCGGCATACAGACGCTCGCCGCGAGCAGAAAAGCAACGAAGGTTTTCATATCGCTTAGTGTGTCACAGTGGCAGCTACTGGAGGAGTGAGATGAGGAAAACCGTGCAACCACACATGAACGTGGGTGAACGCCGATAAGTGCCCGGTTGAATCCGGGTTTACCGGCGCCCACCAATGGCGAGCTGTCTTACCGATTCCGGTTGTACAATGCGGTATCTATGCGCAAAGTGAAGTGGGGTATCCTGGGAGCCGCTAAGATCGCCCGCGAGCGCGTCATCCCGGCCATGCAATTGAGCGATCTCTGCGAGGTGACCGCCATCGCGTCCCGCGATGCCGCCAAGGCGGAAGCCGCGGCAGCCAGGCTCGGCATTCCGAAAGCCTACGGCTCGTACGAAGAGATGCTCGCCGATCCCGAAGTCGAGGCCGTTTATAACCCGCTACCCAACCATTTGCACGTGCCGTGGTCCGTCCGCGCGGCCGAAACCGGAAAGCACGTTCTGTGCGAGAAGCCTATCGGCATGAACGCCGCGGAAGTGCGCCAACTGATCGCCGTCCGCGACCGCACCGGAGTCGTGATGGGCGAAGCCTTCATGGTGCAAACCCACCCGCAGTGGGTGCGCATCGTCGAACTGGTCCGCGGCGGGCGGATCGGTCAACTCCGCAGCGCCATCGGAGCGTTCGGCTATTTCAACACCGATCCCGCTAATGTTCGCAACGTTCTGGCTTACGGCGGCGGAGGGCTGATGGACATCGGGTGCTATCCCATCAAGACGTCACGCATGGTTTTCGGCGAGGAGCCGGTGCGCGTGTCCGGCACCATGCGGCGCGACGCCAGCCTCGGAGGCGTGGATGTTCTTAGTTCCGCAATTCTGGAGTACCCTTCGGGCACATGCATTTTCACTTGCAGCATGCAGCTGGCCGCGCACCAGATGATGCGCTTCTACGGCACCAAAGGATTCATCGCTCCCGAGATTCCATTCAACGCCACTCCCGGCGGAACATCGCGCATCACCATCGATGACGGGCGCGATCTGAAGGGAGGCGGCGCGGTGACCGAAGAATTCGGTGCCTGTGATCACTACACTCTGCAAGGCGAGCGATTCTCCCGCGCCATTCGCGAAGGCGGCCAACCGCCGGTGCCGCTCGAAGATTCACTCTGTAACATGGCCGTCATCGATGCCATCTTTCGCTCCGCCGAAACGGGAGCGTGGGTCCGGCCGGAAATCGGAGAGCCGGGCACAGCCGCTTAGCTGGGGCATTCCCGGCCGGCCGTGTGGCCGTTCGCACCGCCGCGCGCGGATTTGGCCGGTTTAAGAGATTGGTTTGCAATTGCGGGCGACCGGCCAGGAGTTTGCAACGCCGGTGGAGTGCGGGTGCTCGTCGTCACTCTGACTGGCTTGCTGGTCTTTCCGGTCCAGGCGGCATGGCCGCAGAATCTTGCGCTCGGCGGCATGGCCGGCGCGAACCTCACGCCGAACTTTCAGCCCTTCTCCAACGCTGGCGCCGCCTACACCAACACGCACACTCTGCTCGCCGGAATCGGCGCCGAGTGGACCTTCACCGGGTCCATTGCCATCGAGGCCGACGGACTGTACCGGCGCCTGCACGAGCTCGCCGCTCCGCCGGAGACCGTCGTTCCGTCTTCTGCAAGACGTCTACGGGGCGGAGCCGTATGGCATCGGCGCCGGAGCGGGAGTGGAAACGCACGCGGGACGCCTCAAAGTCTCGCCGGGCGTGCGGTTCACGCATTGGGCACGGCCCAACTCCGCGGACCCCGCGAACCCCCGGAGGGGCGAACTCGCGCTCCTGACAGAGTTCTCGTTCTGAGCGAGCGGTTAAGCGATCTTCGGGATCTCGAAGCCTTTGCGGTAACCGCGATCCGCTTCGCGCAGCATGCGATTGGCCTCGGCATCGTTGATCACTTCTTCCTTCGCCGGGTCAAAATTCAGCGAGCGGCCAAGCCGGTACGACACGTTCGCAAGGTGCACCAGGGTGCAGGAGATGTGGCCTTCCTCGACCGGTGCGTTGAGCTCTTCCTTCTTACGGCTGCGCACGCAGTCGATGAAGTTGGCGAAGTGATTCTCTTTACCCTTGCCTTCCGGACCGGGGGTGTTGTGATCACCCAGCCAGGACTTGTACGTCTCGTATTCCTGGATTGCCAGGAACCCTTTCGGTCCGTAATAGATGTTGCCGATGGTACCCGGCTTTCCGCCTACGGGACCGGAGGACGGATCGACCTTCGCGGCCTTTTCGGGCGCAGCGTTCAAGCCCGCCGGGGGGAGCGTGCTGCGGCCCCAAGTGCCGATTTCGGCCTCGTGATTGGTCATCCAGTGGCGGACTTCGAACTCCATCAGGCGCCGCGGCGCATTGGGCGAGTTGAACTCGTACGCGACGTTAAGAATGTTCGGCGTCTCCTGGTCGTCGTCGAACATCACGTGTCCGCCGATGGCCGAGACCTTCGTCGGGAATCCGACGCCCAAACCCCAGCGCGCGGTATCCACTTCGTGAATCCCCTGGTTGCCTAGGTCGCCATTGCCAGTGTCCCAGAACCAGTGCCAGGTGTAATGGAAGCGATTCTTGCTGAATCCGCGATCCGGCGCGGGGCCGAGCCACAGATCGTAATTCACGCCCGCGGGCACCGCCGATTTCGGCGTCCGGCCGATGGTATCGCGCCACTTGTAGCACAATCCGCGCGCCAGGTAAACGTCGCCGACGAGTCCCGTGCGCAGGTGCTGGATGGCTTCCCTGGCGCCGGCGCTCGACCGGCTCTGCGTGCCGTGCTGCACGATGCGGTTGTACTTGTTCGCCGCGGCCACCAGTTGCTTGCCCTCATACCAGTTGTGCGAGCAGGGCTTTTCGACGTAGACATCCTTCCCGGCCTGGCAGGCCCAGATCGCGATCAGCGAGTGCCAGTGGTTCGGCGTGGCGATAGTGACTGCGTCGATCGATTTGTCCTCGAGCAGTTTGCGCACGTCGCCGAACGTCTGCGGCTTGGGCATGCCCAGCTTTTCGATGGTGCCCAGCCGCATGTTGAGCACATTTTCATCGACGTCGCAGACGGCAGCCAGTTCCACGTTCGGAGTGTTGTGGATCGATTTAATGTGGTCGTTGCCGCGGCCGCGCAGGCCGATGGTGGCTATGCGGACGCGATCGTTTGCGCCCAGAACGTTCTTGGCCTGAAACGCGGCGACGGCGGCGGCGCCGGTCTTCAGGAAATCTCTACGGTCGATCTCGATTGACATAAAAACTCCTAGATAACTTTGAGTAAACCTTCCAGGGATTCGCGGGTGCTCTCGACTTTATTGCCGTCGGGCCGGCGGTAATGCGTCTCCAGCGACATCGTGCCGGAGTAGTGATCCTGATGCAGGGCGGCGAACTGGCCTTTGAAATCGATGACCCCGCCGCCGACGGGCGCCCACACATACTTGCCGGTAGCCGGGTTCTTGCGGGCATCCTTGATGTGCATGTGCGGAAACAAGCCCTTGACTGCTTCGTACCCATCGGGGAACGGCGTCTCGCCCAACAGGATCGCGTTCCCAGGATCCCAGACACCGCGCAGGGCGGGCGAATTGACGTCGCGCAGGATGCGGCCGAGTTCCTTGCCCGTGCCGACGTTACATTCGAACTCGTTTTCGAGACACAGCACAATTTCGTTCTTTTCGGCGAGTTTTGCGGCCTGGGCCAGACGATCGCGCACCTGCGGATAAACCTTATCGGGATCGGCGACGCGCCAATAGCTGAAGATGCGCACCTTCCTGGTACCGAAGAAGCGCGCCAGTTCGAAAGATTTCAGCAACGTTTTATCGGAATCCTCCTCGGTGAACCGGCCGAGTGCGAAATCGTGCTTCTCGTTCTTCCTGGTGGCATCGCCGGGGATGTTCCATTTGAAAATCGGGCTGCCGATGTCGCTCACCGTGAGGTTGTGCGCGGCCAGCACCTTCTTGGCGCGGTCGAGATCCTCCTGCGGCGCGATCATGAGGTTCTTGCCCCAGATCTCGCGCAGTTCGGCGTGGTGGAGATGATAGCTGCTGATGAAGTCCGCCGCTTCATCGAGGTTGGTGGAGATTTCGTCCGTGATGATGCCCAGGTTGAAGCCATGCGCCGGGTCGGGCTCGCCGGCGGCGAGGCTGGCAAGAGCGCCTGTGGCCGCCGCGCCCTTGAGAAGGTTTCGTCGAGTCAGTTGCATTGCCGCTGCCCCCATTTGATTCTTGGATAAAAGGCCGTACACCAGAATACTCCAGCCATCTCGCCTCTTACGGATAAGAGGTTCGGCTGCGCGATCAATCGGTACGCCCGTATCGGGTTTCCCCATTCTGGCTCCTGACTTCAGGCTTCTGGCTCCGAAATTCCGGAGGGATTTCCAAGGCGAAGCCCTTGGTAAGAGTTTATCTCAGGGAAAGCTGAGGTGGGAAACGGGAACGCTAAAGTTGGGCCAACGGAGCATTTTTCGTCGAGGGCGGCTGCCTTTCGTGTAGACGGGGTAGCAGTGCGCTTCGCCGGCGCGAACCCGAAAAGCACGCGCGGCGGTGGAAAAGCTTTCGGCGCGGTGGGAAAGACGAGGCCGCCTAGCCCGCCTATCGGATTGCCGTGTCCGGAAGAACGGAATGATCGCGGCTTGACGCACCGCGCGCCGGGTTGTCAATCTGGATCTATGCCGACACGAAGAGCCTTTATGACGGCGGCTAGTCTGGCCGCTGCTGCCTCTGTCGATGCGCGGTCCGCCGGTAGGGCGGAAGAGGTCCGCGCCGTCGTCTCTCCCGACGGCAGCGGCGGCTTCCCGACGATCCAACGGGCGGTAGACCATGTGTTCGATCGTGCGCCGGACGCCGCTTCGCGGGCGGTTCTCGAGATTCGTCCCGGAGTCTACCGCGAACGGGTCAAAGTCCCGCGCGACAGCCGGCATTTCACTTTTGAAGGCCGGGATGCCGCCTCCACGATCATTTCGTCGTCTATGAGCGCGGCGGCGGCCGGCGGTACATTCTTCAGTTCGATCGTAGAAGTGAACGGCGATGGATTCGAGGCCAGCAACATCACGTTCGAAAACACGTTCGGCGTCGGCTCTCAGGCCGTGGCGCTCTCAATCCACTCCGACCGGGCGGTGTTCCGCAACTGCCGCTTCAGCGGATGGCAGGACACTCTGTACGCCGCCTGGGGGCGTCAATATTTCCGCGGATGCTATATCCAGGGCCACGTCGATTTCATCTTTGGCGATGCCGCCGCGGTGTTCGACCACTGCGAGGTCCACAGCCGCGGCAGCGGGTACATCGCGGCGGTGAGCCGCACTTCGCCGGGCGAGCCCACCGGCTTTATCTTCCGTGACTGCCGGCTCACCGGTGAGCCCGGCCTATTCCGCGGAAATCGAAAAGAGGCGGACGGGGCCGAGACGCCGTTCCCTGCCCGTGATTCCGGCAAAGGCGTTTTCCTCGGCCGCCCCTGGCGCGACTACGCCCGCACGGTATACCTCAACTGCTGGATGGGCGACCACATACGTCCCGAAGGGTGGGACAACTGGGGCATTCCCGCGCGCGAAAAGACCGCATGGTTCGGCGAACTCGGCTCATCGGGACCGGGAGCCAACCCGGCGGCGCGGGTGGCGTGGGCGAGGAATGTGACTCCGGAGATGGCCGCCGCCTTCGCCCCGGAAGTATTCCTGAAGGGCCACGACGGCTGGAATCCGCTCCACTAGACTCGACGCGGTCGCCGGCTTGCGAGTCTGACCTCTGATTTACTGCCCGATTTCCGATGCCTTAATTTCCTTCGTGGAACCGTTCGTAGCCCATTTCAGAAAGCCGATGATATCCGCCAATTCCTGGGTCGAGTAATCCGCGGTAGCCGGCGGATGTTTCCACTTCTCGTCCCGATTCATGGAGACGATCTCTTTCGATGTGAGTTGGCGCAGCACCGGAGGCGTGACACTCAGATCCCAGATTTCGAAGTTGTCGCCCTGTTTATCCTTTTGGATGCCAGGGAACGCACCACTGGCAGTCTTGACCTGCTGAACATTCTCGGTCATTTGCATCTGGATGGCTGCCACCAAACCAGGTGGCGTCGCCAGACTGGTTAGATTCTTGAGATTCGGACCCACCGCCGTGCCAAGCCCAGCCATCGAATGGCAGGTGGCACAAGCAGTTCCTTTGGGCGACTTGAGGAAGAGGTCGCGCCCGCGCTTCGTCTGCGCCGTGGGCGGCTCCTTTTCCTGGGCGGGCAAGACAAGCCCTGAGAGCACCGCCAACGCGAGACATACTGCCCGCGATTTCATAGCTGTTCTCCGTTTTCCGGCTGGAGGCACGATCACCTCCAACTCAACCAAGAGTGTAATCCCGCGCAGGCAGAAATGTTACCTCAGACAACAAAGATATTTCCCATCCACGCCGCGATTGCGTCCCGGTCAGGCCAAGACATGTCACGTCTTCAAAATCTCGCCGCCCTGAAAACTCGCTTTTTTACTTCCCGTCCACCGAAAATGCGAGGAACACATTGCCGGGGGCTCCTCCGAACTGGTTGTAGCCGGAGTTGACAAACACGATCCCACTCACCACCGCCGGGCCGGCAGCATCGATGGAACCGCCGTGCGCCGGCTTGCCGTTCACCGTGGTGAATTCGCGCTCCGTGTCGAAGTCCCACAGGACTTCTCCCGTGGAGGCGGAGTAGGCGCGCAAATGCCCGTCCATGGCACCGGAAAACACCACGCCGGGAATTGCCGTCACAGCCGCCGATTGCGCCGGAGAACAGTCAGTTCTGGTTGGCCCGCACGGTATTCCTTTGGCGCTCCAATCCACCTTGCCGGTCTGGAGATCGAGCGCGTAAAGTCCGCCACCCTTCTTGGGATCCAATACGATCCGAAATCCCCCGGGCGATTTCGGGTCTGGCGCCCCGCCGAGACCGATATCGGAAACTGCCACGTAGATTCTTTGCGAATCGGCGGCCGATCCCCACTGGCTGCCACCTAACGGCCCTCCCTGGCCAACGCGCGTCTGCCAGAGAAGTTTTCCCTTCTGGTCGGGGTCGAGCGCGTGCACCATGCCGGATTTCTGGCCGATGACCAGCGCCCGTTTGCCGCCGCCCAACTCCACCAGGATCGGCGGCTGGCCGAAATCGTAGTCCGGGCCTTTGGAGTCCGGACAATTCGGACCGCCCGAGCCGCAGGCGTTGTTATAAGCGTCGCCCTGCGTCATCTGTTTCGACCAAAGCAGTTCTCCGGTCTTCAGATCCATCGCGAGAACCGCGTCGCTGGTATCGGTGGGAGGGTCCGAATAATTGTCTCCGGTAGCGACATAGAGTACGCCGCGCTGCTCATCGATGGTGGGCGTTGACCAGACGCCGGCGCCCGAAGGGCCGTACATTTGTTTCTGCGCGCTGTTCTTGTGCGTGGGTTGGGCGGGGCCGGCGATGGTGAACGTCTGCCAGAGCTTCTCGCCGGTCGCGGCGTCGAGTGCCACCACGCTTCCGCGAAACGTGCAACATTGAAAATTCGGCGCCGGTCCCATGGCCTCTTCGAAAGAGGAGTAAGGCTGATAGATCACGCCCTTGTAATAGCGCGGGGTCGCCGTAGCCATGGCCGAAAAATGGTCGGTGGCTTTGGTGATCCAGATCCGGTCGCCGGTGTCTGCGTTCAGGGCATATACGTTCGGCCCGACGCCGAAGAAGACCGCCGGCTTTCCGCCGGCATCGCCGAACGCCACGCCGGCGCGAATCGCCCCGCCGGGGTTCGCCACCCATCGGGTGCAGCCCGACTCGGCATCCAGGGCATATACGGCGCCCGCTTGAGAGGTCACGAAAACGCGGCCTCCGATTACCACCGGCTGCCCGCGCGCGATGGTCACGTCGCCCAGGTTGAAAGCCCACTTGAGCTTCAGCCGGGGAACGGCCACCGCGTCGAGCCCTGCCGCCGCTTTGTCCTGAAATCGCGAGTTGGTGAGGCTGGGGCTCCAGCCGTTCCATTGCGGCGACTCCCCGCCGGGATGAAATGCCGCCGGAGTCTGGCACGTGGGCTTGGTGGAGGCCGGTTGTGCGCCGCCGGTGGGAGCGATGTAGCCAATCAGCGCCATGACGCCGGCGGTGGACAGACCCTCGGCGCGGCTCTTCATCACTCCGCTGGTCAGCGATGCATAGATCGCTTCACCGCTCATCTGTTTAATGGCGGAGATCGGGGGAGTATGTCCCGCCGGAGCGTCGTGGCAGGATGCGCAGCGTTCTTTGTAAATTGCCGCGCCATCCTGCGCCGGCAAAACAGACGGAATCAGGGCCAGAAGACAGACGTATCGCATAACATCTCCTTTCGTGCGGAAAACCACCGCGCGTGCGCTAAACGAAATCGCGCTTTCGCGATTGCAAAAAGTACGTGAGCCCCAGAATCAATACAATCGACACGAATTCGCCGCCCAGGATGTTCAGCGTTGTGGAATCCCAAACCGGCGATGGTCCCCTCGCGTGGTTCATCAGGACCGGGTTGCGAGCCAGAAAATACCAGAACAGCCCGTATGCGGAATTGCAAAACACGTTCGCGGCGATCCCCCACCCCTCCGACTCGCCGACCAGCGCCGCTCCGGTAACCAGGCTCATCCCGACGAATGGGGCCAGGGCAAGAATCAGCGTGAAGGGAATGATTCCGTGAGGCAACATGGCGCGAACTTCGATGAGCACGACCGCCGATGCCACCAACGCCGCCCAGGGAATGAAGAACATTCCGACCGTCGCGATCAGCTTGGCGGTTGTGTACTGGAAAAACGATCCCGGGAGGCTCATCACGAAGGTCAGGTTGTGGTTCTTCCTTTCGTTCACAATTCCGGCCATCGGCAGCATGTGGCCGACCAGGATCAGGGTGATAAAAAACAACACCGCGCCAACCACCACCGGAATTTCGCCACCCACCTGCACCAGAACCAGCGCCGCCGCTCCGGCGAGGGTGTTCACCAGGATCGGCACGCGAAACAGCCGGCAATCTTTCAGGATCAGCTGCCCGACAATCGACTGGTTCATACCTCCACCTCCTCGCGGCTGCGTTCGACATTGGCCACGAAAATCTCCTCCAGAGTCATGCTCTCGATGCGCTGAACGCGGGCGCCGGTGGACTCATAAGCATTGGCCAGCTCCGGAACGAACGCGTTCGCGGTAGCGACGGCCAACCGGCCTTCCTGGCGAATACCGATGATTCCCGGCAACGCCGGCAGCGCGACTCCGTGCGGCACCTCCAACCGCAGACGGCGCCACCGTTCGAGATACATCTCCTTGTCCATGGAATCGATGATGCGGCCGCGATCGATGAACGTAATCCGGTCGGAGATCTGTTCCACGTCCTGCGTATTGTGCGACGAGAACAGGATGCTGCGGCCCTCGTCGGTCATCACGCCAGTCAGTTCGCGCAGGATCTCGTGCCGCGCCACGGGATCGAGCCCGGTGGTGGGCTCATCGAGAACCAGCAGTTTGGGCCGCCGCGCGAGCACCAGCAGCAGTACGGATTTCACGCGCTGTCCGTGGGAGAAGCCCTTCAGCTTTTGGTCCGCGCGCAATCCGAAGCGCTTGAGAAGGAGCCGCGCGTAGCTGCCGTCCCAGCCGGGGTAAATCGATTGCATCCATTGAATGTGCCAACCCAGCGTCATCGATTCGTAAAGCCGCATGTCTTCGGAAGCGAACCCGATATCACGCTTGGCGGCGGTCTGCTCGCCCGGCATGCGATGGCCGAGCACCCGCACGTCGCCGCCATCCTGGTGTACCAAGCCCATGAGAATACGGATGGTCGTGGATTTGCCGGCTCCATTGGGCCCGATCAGGCCCATGATCTCTCCCTCGGGCAATTTCAGATCGATGTCCTCGAGCGAGAAAAAGCGATATGTTTTCCGAACGCTGCTAAGATCGATAGCGAGTTCGCTCATATAGTCTCCTTCTCGGCGATACGGTCGCCGGTTTCCCGCAGGCGTTCTTCGAGTTCGCGCTGCTCGATGCCGAGCTGAAGCGCAAGGCGCGCAGCCTGTTCGAGGTGCTGCTGCAATTCCTGCTCGCGCAGTCTGGCGCCAAGCCCGGGAGTGGGAGCCACGTGCGAACCCCTGCCATGCTGCGTCACAATGACGCCCTCGCGTTCCAGCTCCAAATAGGCGCGCTTGACGGTGATGACGCTCACCTGGAGATCGGCCGCAAGCTGGCGAATGGAGGGGATCGACTGTCGTTCGGCCCAGTTGCCGACGGCGATGCGCTGCTTGATCTGCTCCATGATTTGGAGGTACATGGGCCGCTTGTCGGACTGGGAAATGGAGAAAGGCCCCCTCATCTGAATATACTCAGTATACACAGTATGAGCAGTGTGTCAAGAACGAAAGGGGGAGAAGAGGGGAAGAGAAAGAATCTACCGGGCGGCCCACTTGGCGAAGAACGCGTCCGATGCCAGTTCCTCGAGCTCGCGGGTTTCGGCATAGGTGTATTCGGCCAGCCGCCGCTCGCGCAGTTTCTCCACCAGGCGCACACGCCGTTCGGCTGCCCTTAGCTTGAGGCGCTGCGCTTCCACCTCCGCCTCGCAGCGCTCGCGGGCGGCGTTCAGCTCTATCTCGCGCTTCCGCACACCGATGCGGTACAGCCCAAGGGCCGCGAAATCACGCGCCGGAATCGCCTTGCGCGACAGCACGTCGCGTTCTACTGCCAGGCGCTCGGCGAGCAGCGCGGCGATGGCCGCCTTGGCATCGGTGAGCGCGGCCAGGCAGGCGGTGAGACGCCGTTCCTCCAGTTCGTATTGCCGGGTGTACCACTCGAGCACTCTGGCGAGACGGAAGCGGAAGGCTTGCATGGCCGGCTACAATCTCGACGCGATGGCCTGCGCCTTGGCGATGCTGTCGGTGAGCGGGGCGTCCTCGGCGGTGTCCTGGCGGAGGAACGCGGCGATTTCGGGCTGCATGCGCACCGCGGCGTCCAGCCGCGGATTGCTGCCGGGAGCGTACGCGCCGAGCTCAATGAGGTCCTTCGAATCTTCATAGGTGGAGAGCGCCTCGCGAATTTTGCGCGCGGCTCCCAGTTGCTCGGGGGTCGACAGTTGCGTAGTGAGACGGCTGACGGAGTGCAATACGTCGATCGCGGGGTAATGACCGGTGGCGGCGAGACGGCGCGAAAGGATGATGTGCCCGTCGAGGATGGCGCGGACCGCGTCGCAGATCGGCTCGTTGAAGTCATCGCCTTCCACGAGAACCGTGAAGAACCCGGTGATGGAACCCTTCTGGAAATTGCCGGCGCGCTCCAGAATCTTGGGCAACAGGTTGAACACCGACGGCGTGTAGCCTTTTTGGCTGGGCGGCTCCCCCGCGGCCAGGCCGATTTCGCGCTGCGCCATCGCCAAGCGGGTTACCGAATCCATGATGAAGAGAACGTTGGCGCCCTGATCGCGAAAATACTCGGCGATTGCCAGGGCCACGAAACAGGCGCGCACACGCAGGGGGGCGGGACGGTCGGAAGTCGCGCAGACTACCACCGAACGCTTGCTGCCCTCGGGACCCATCTCGTGTTCCAGAAACGCGCGCACCTCGCGATTGCGCTCGCCGATGAGCGCGATGACCGTCACGTCGGCGGAATTGTGACGCGACATGGCGCCGAGCAGCGTGCTCTTGCCCACGCCGCTGCCGCCGAAAATCCCCATGCGTTGTCCTTTGCCCACGGGCGTGATCGTGTCGATGGCGCGGATTCCGGTGGCGATCCGCTGGTCGATATGTTCCCGGTCGAGCGGGCTCCCGGGCGGACTATAGAGCCGGTAATGCGCGGCGGCGCGGATGGGCGGTTTGCGATCGATGGGGCGGCCGAAGCCGTCCAGAACGCGATTGAGCAGGTCAGGACCGACGGCCACCTGTGCATCTTCCTGTCGTGCGATGACGCGATCGCGCAGCTGAATGCCGTCGATCTCCTCGAGAGGCATGGAAAGCACATGGCCATCGCGGAAACCGATCACCTGAACCCGCACGCGCCGGCCGCTGGAGGTGATTACCTCGCAGAAATCGCCTACCGCGGCAGCCGGCCCGTTGGACGCCACCAGCATTCCCACCAACTCCACCACTTCGCCGGTCCACGGCAGAAGCGGAGTGCCGCGCACCTGCTTGATATACGAACTCAGGGCGCCAACCGGCGCGGGTGCGGGAGTGGGTGCGCTCATGAGCGATTCCCCAGGCGGTCGGTGAGGCCGCGGACGATTTCGTCGAGTTGCGTGCCGACGGAGGCGTCGAGGGCGCCACGCCCGATGTCGAAGAGGATGCCGCCGGGCGGTTGCGCCGGATCGGCGATGATTTCGATGCCGTGTCCCCTGCCGCTTTCCTGCAGGCTCGCGCGCACCACCGCTTCCTGATCGGGATGGACGCGCACGCGATGAATCTCCTGCGACTGCAGCTTCTGAAGGGCGGCCCTGGTGAGCGCCAGGAGCGCATTGGCGTCCACCGTCAGTTCGCGATGCAAAACGCGGCGGGCGATCTCGATGGCCAGGCGGACGGTATCGGCTTCGGCGCGCTGAATGACCTCGGCGCGGGCGCCGGAGACATCGGCGACAGTGGCGGCCAGACGATCGACAACCGCGCGGACTTCCGCTTCGAGCGCTTTGCGGGCGGCCGTTTCGCCGCTGCGCACGCCGGCTTCGTAGGCCTGGCGGGCCTGCTGTTCAGCGGCGGCGTGCAATTCCGTGACGCGGGCGCGAAGGTGCTGAATATCGTCGGGAGCGTTCGCGGGCACCGGCTGCGCGGCTGCGGTGGCCACGGCCGGGCCTCGCCGCCACGCCACCGGCTGGACATTCGCGGCATCTTCGGAGAGAACTTTAGAAAGCATGGGGAAAAGCTTTCGTCCGCAAGGGCGCAGAGCGCGCGGAGAAATTCAGGCCGGCGCAGAAGACCGCTTGCCCTTTGCGACTTTGCGGCCTGGCGGCAAATTCTGGCAGGTTGCTACACCACATATTCGTCGCCGCCGCCGCGGCTGCTGGCGATGGCGCCCTGTTGCTGTAATTGCCGAACCACCGCAACCACTTGTGCCTGCGCGGCCTGGACGTCCCGGATGCGCACCGGCCCCAGAGCGTCCATGTCTTCCACCATCATGTCGGCCGCGCGCTGCGACATGCATTGCGTGAAGTGCTCGCGAATCTTCGCCGAGGTCCCCTTGAGCGCCGTGGTCAGCACCTTGCGATCGCATTTCGCCAGCAGCGCTTTCATTCCCTCCTTGTCGATGGTCAGGATGTCGTCGAAGACGAACATCATTTCGCGAACCGAGCTGGCCGCGGTCTGATTCTCTTCCTCCACCTGGCTCAAAATCGTGTCCACCATCGTGGGATCCACGTGATTCAGCAGGCTGGCCAAACCCTTAATGCCATCGGAACGGCTGACCTCGCGCACGGCTTTCAGTTTGCTGCCAATCACCTCGGTGATGCGGCGCAGGACTTCCGGCGAGATGCGGTCGAGCGAGGCCATGCGCGCCGCCACTTTCGGTTGCAGCTCCAGGGGCAGCAGGGATATGAGCGCGCCAGCCTGGTCCGCCGGCAGATTCGAAAGCACCAGCGCAATGGTCTGCGGATTCTCCTCGCGCAACAGTACCGCCAGTTGCTGCGGTCCGGTCTGCTGCAGAATTTGCAACTCCGCGGCCTCGGTTTCCACCTGCGGCGGTGGAGCGTCGAGGAGCTTCTGCGCCGATTCCGGCCCCAGCGCCTGTTCCACCAGGCGGCGGGCGCAATCGGCGCCGCCTTTGGCGAAGAACCGGCTGGACCCGCTGAGCGTCTCGAATTCGCGGAATACGTTCAACATGGCGTCGGGCGCCACCGAGGGTAGCTGCGAGATTTCCGCGCTGATGCGGCGGATTTCATCCGGATCGAGCTGGCGCAACAGTTCCGCTCCCAAAGGCCCGCCGAGCCCCATCACGAAGATGGCGGCTTTGCGGGCGCCTGAGACCGGGGAATCGGATTGCGGAGAGGGGGTCATATGGTCGGGTTAACTCTGCTGGTCTTGCAGCCACATGCGCAGGACGTTGGCGGTGGCGGCGGGGTCCCGCTTGGCCACGGCGCGAATGCGCTCGGCTAACTGGTCGCGCTCGGCGTCTGAAATCTGCGGCCCGGCGGCCAGTTGTTGGGCGTGAGGCGAAAGGTCGAGGCGCGCCGCCGCGCCTTCGGCGCCGGGCAGGGCCGCAAGCCCGCGATGATTTGAACCGGGCGGCAATTCCAATTCGGGATTCTCCACCTTGCCAGGCGCGTGCTTCGGTTTGCGGATGGTATGGAACACGAACCAGCCCAGCGCCGCCAGCACAATTGCGCCAAGGGCCGCGGGCAGCGTAAGGTCGCGATATTTGTTATAGAACTCGACAATCGGCGGCTGCTTGACGGGTTTGGCGCCGACCGGCTTCGCCGCCGGCGGTTGCGCATTCAGGCTGGATTCGAAGGGCAGGCTCTCGACAATGAGCTGATCGCCGCGCTGTTCGTCGAATCCGGTAACGCCGGCCACCAGGTCGCGAATCGTTTTGAGCGTTTCGGGCGTGGGCGGCACCAGCACCTTCTTTCGCGCGGCGCCTTCACCTTCCCACTGGACGTTCTGGTCCACCAGCACGGCCAATGACATGCGCCGCACCACGCCCTGTGGAATATGCGTGGTGCGCACCGTGCGGCTGGTCTGATAGGTGATATTCTCGGTGCGGCGGGAGACGCCCGTGGAGGTTTTGTTCTGACCGTTGTTGGGAGGGTTCGGCAGATTGGAAGCCGTGCCTGGAATGCCGCCGGAAACCGGCCGGTCTGCCCCTTCTTCGGTCTTCTGGGAGCTGAGCATCACCGACTTCGAGGGGTCGAGGGTTTCTTCCTGCTGGTCGCCGCTGGTCAGGTCGCAATCCACGGAAGCGCCGGCGCGGAAGCGGTTGGCTCCCAGCAGCGGTTCGAGCGTGGCGCTGATCTTGGTAACCAGGGCTTTTTCGATTTGCTGCCGCACTTCAAGCGATTCAGCGGTGATTTCAGAGCCGTCTTTGGCTCCGGCGCGATGCGGTTTGCTGAGGAGGTTGCCGTCCATGTCGACCAGGGACACGGCTTCCGGCGTGAGCCCCTCTACGGCGCTGGCCACCAGATTGGTGACAGCCGTGACATTCTGCGGCGACATCGGTACGCCATCGCGAAGTTTCACCATCACGCTGGCCTTAGCGGGTTCCTGCTGATCGAGGAAGACCGATTCCTTGGGCAAGGTGAGGTGTACGCGCGCCTGCTCCACTTCGGCCAGGCTCATCACCGTACGCTCCAGTTCGCCTTCGAGAGCGCGCTTGTAGTTGATGTGCTCCACGAATTCGGTGGCGCCGAAATTATTCTTGTCGAAGAGCTCGAACCCGATGCGCCCGCTCTTCGGCAGCCCCGCGGCCGCCAGCGCCAGCCGCGACTCCGAGAGTTTGGCGGAGGGAACCAGCACGGTCGCGCCGTTATCGCCGAGCCGGTACTCGACAGCCGATTCCTTTAGTTTCTGCACCACCAAGGAAGCGTCTTCCGGAGCCATGCCGGTATATAAAGGATGAAAATCGCCTTCGTGACGGTAATGCGAGAACGTCATGAGCCCGGCGACCACGAGCCCAGCCACGGCCAGGATAGAGATCCGCTGAATGAGCGAAAGGCCCGAGATGAGTTTGCGGAGTTGGTCCATGAGCGGGTCGGAGCTACATCTGCATCTTCATGATTTCCTGATACGCGTCCACTACCTTATTGCGAACCTGCAAGCCGAGTTGAAAGGCGAGGTCCGCTTTCTCGGTGGCGAGGATGGTGGTGTGCAGTTCCTCATCGTCTCCGCGCAGGAATTTCTGCACCGAGTCCGTCGCGCTGTTGTTCAACGATTCCACCTGGTTGATGGCGCCGGTGAGAATCTTCTGGAACTCGCCCGGCTGGCTCGTGGACGTGGATGCCGGAGTCAGTTGCGGGAGGGTCAGTGGCTGGATGTTGGCAATCGAGTTCACGATTTTCTCCTATCGCAGCAGATCGATGGATTTCTGAATCATGTCTTTTACCGCCGACATGGCGGCCACATTCGCCTGGTAGCTGCGATTGGCCCCCACCAGGTCCACCATGTCTTCCGCCGGATTGACGCGCGGCATGGCGACGTAGCCGTTGGCGTCGGCATCGGGATGTCCGGGCATGTAGCGCTTTTCGGGATCGCGCGTATCGACGCTGATGCCGGCGACACTCACGCCGGAAAGGGTCGAGTCCGAGAGCTGCGCGTCCATCTCGGAGCCGAAGGCCGAACCGACATCTTGCGTGGTGAAGATAGCGTCCTTTCTGCGATACGGGCCGCCTTCCGGAGTGCGCGTGGTTTCGGAATTGGCGATGTTCTCCACCAGCAGGGCGGCGCGCGTGCGCTGCGCTTCCATGCCGGTGGCGCTGACGGTGAGAGCCGAAAACAGGCTCATGAGCTCTTCCCTCCGAGGTTGATCGCTTCCTTCACCTGGCTAATGGCGGTGTGCATCAGGTTGGAGGCCACGCTGAATCGCATGGCATTTTCCGCCAGCAGCCGGGCTTCGCGGTCGAGGTCCACGTTGTTGCCGTCGTTCCGGGTCTGGAGCCCGGTAACCTGAACGGCCTCCGCGGTGCCGCCATCCAGGGCGGAGCGGAATGCGGCCTGAAAGTCCAGATCCTGCGTTTTATAGCCGGGGGTGTCGGCGTTGGCTATATTGGACGCCACCAACTTCTGCCGCAGGCTGACCAGATCCATGTACTGCTCGAGGCTGTCGGTAAGGCTGTCGATCACGGCAAAAGGCAAGATGCAAGCGAGGGGCCAGACGAAAATCTCTAGCGGGACTTGCGGGGCAGGGAATCGTGGGCGCTTACAAATTAGCCGTTTCGCAAACCAAGGCACCGCTCCGGCGCGGCGCTTTCGCGTCAACCCCATGACAGCGTCAGTAGTTTGACGGCCCGGCTACAGCGCCAGCTTCACGCGTGCCGCGCGGCGATCCGGCGCGGGCATGTAGCGTCTGAGGAAGGCGATGCGCCGGAGTTCCGCGGCCTGGGAAGCACGCGCAATACGCAGCAGAATCTCGGTGCGGTCGAACAGGTCTTTGAGCCACTCCGCGATCTCGCAGATACCGGGATCGCCGGACGGGAGGGCCCGAACCTCCGCGGCGGCAGCCGAACCGGCCCGGCGCGCCAGGTGTTCCACATCGCGGTAAGCCCGGCGCGAAGCGGCGCGCCGCAGTTCTTCGCTCAGCGTTAACAGCGCCGGAGAGATCATCGGCTTCCCGGATACCTGACCGCGTGAAAATCATCGCCATCGCCATCCTGAGGCAAAGCCTTGCAGGGGCAATGCTTCGAAACGCGAGGAAACCGATCGTGCGCTCGCGGCATTATCCCAGCCCCGCAAAGTTGTTGGCGTTCTCGGTCTGCATCAGGTTGGCGTAGTAAGTATTCTGCTCCTGTAGCACCGCGATGGCTGCGTCCGCGGCCGATAACTGCTGCTGGAGGTTCGTCTCTATGGTGTTCACCAGGTTCTGGTCGTTGGAAACCTGGCCCTGATCGGTGGTGATTTCGCTCGCGACGTTGTTAAACTCCGTAGTCAGCATGCCGGTTTGCTGGCCGGCGATGCTGGATAGTACGTTGTTGGCCGTCTGCAAAAATCCGCCCGAAGTGAGACCGCCGAGAAATTGCTGGATTCCCGTCGCGCTGAGACTGTCGAATTGCGACTGGTCGAACGTGAGCGTGCCGGTATCACTCAAATCCAGGCCCAGATCGCTCAGGCTTTGGACCGAGCCGGTAGGGGTAATGAATTGCGCGATCTGGCTCAGAGCATCCTGAAGTTCGTAAACCACGCTCTGGCCGGCCAGCGCGCCGCCGTTCTGTCCGGTCTCGCTGGTGACGGCGCTGACGGCGGAATTATAGGCAGTCGCGAAACTGGAAAGCGCGCTCGCGAGGTTGCTCTCGCTGGCCGCCACGGTGATCGTCACGTTTTGCCCGGGAGCGGAGTTCAACAGGGTTGCGGTCAGGCCCGGCGCCAGCGTGACCTGGTCGGAATTGCTGGTCAATACGGTGCTGTTACCGTTCACGGTGTACTGGGCATCGGCCCCGGTTTGCACCGTGGAGAGAAGATCGCTTGTCCCATCGTTCAACTGAATGGTGTCCGGGCCGAGCTCTGTGCTGGTGAGAGTCAGGCGGTAATCCGGACTGTTATTCGACCCCAGGTTCACGATCGTCGCCGAGACTCCGGTGCTGGAATCGTTGATGGCGTTGGCCAGATCGTCGAGGGTGTCGCCCGACGGCGTAATGGTAGTGGCGACTCCGTTGACCGTGAGGGTGAAACTGGAAGATGCGCTGATATTTTGTGAACTCGGATCGGTCACCGCCGGCGAGCCGGCGTTACTGATCGTCGTAGTCGACGATCCGATATTGGAGACCTGAATGGAATAAGTTCCGGGCAGCGTGGTGGATTGGGCCGAGACCGAGACGACGGACGAATCGGACGACGTGGCGGAAATGTCGCCGGTCATCGCGGAAGAAATCGACTGAACCGCGCTTTGCAGCGAACTGAAGGTCGACTGCATATTACTGAGATCCGTTTGCTGGTTCTCCAAAGTGCCGATCTCGCCTTCCAACTGCTGCATGGGAAGGGAGGCGATCGAGACGGCCCGCTGCAAGACCTGCTGAAACGAACTCGAATATGTGCTCTGGCCGGTGAAGGTAATGGGGTTAGAAAGAGAACTGGCGGCGCTGCTCGTGCTACCCATAAATGACTACCTCTGCAACCTTGGGGCCGAACCCTTGCGGATTCGGCCCTGATTAGCTCCTCCGATTACACACCAAAAAGGAAAAACCAAGCCGCGATCTTCGCGCCAGCTGAGCTGTCTGCCGGCGCTCCGATCGCGGCTTGGTGTTACTGGATGGCGATAGTCACACCCGCCTGACTGGTATAGCCAGTAGCGGAGGGGGTGATGGTGACAGTCACCGGCACGGCGCTTCCGGTGGTTACTCCACCCGGTATCGTGACGTTGATCTGATAGAGGCCCGCGATCGAGCCCGCGGCGAATCCGGCCCACGTCACGCCGCCATTCGCTACGCTGGCGGTCTTGGCGCTGCTGCCCGTGCCGAAGGTAACGACGATCGGGTCGACCATGCACGGCGCCAGGATGTTTGACTTGAGCAGCTCACCCTGGATCACGGCACCATCGATGCTGGTCCACGCTGTCGATGGCGCGGTCCAACCTGCGATGGTAGCCTTAGCCGTGTTGCCCACCTGCATGTATCCCGGCGAGTTCGCGCTGGTAGTCAAGCTGATAGCGGAGCAATCGGTCGGGAACGCCGGCGTGTCGGCAGCGGTGAGGGCCACATCGGGATGCGTACTGTCGGGAACGCCGAGGCCGGTCATGTAGATGGCAACGGCCTGGCCGGCAGTCGTTTTGTTGCTGGCGGAATTGACCGTCAGCGCGCCGGTCGACGAGTTGACGTTGAGAATGGCGCCCGGTCCGGTGCCGTCGGAGGCAACGGTGAAAATGCCGGGGTCGTTGCCAACGATGCCGACCGTGTAAAGTCCATCGCTCACGTTGGTGCTGGCGCCGGAGGTTACGATCACGCTGACCGTGTGGCCGACCGTCAGGTTAGATGGAACGATGGCATTGATTTGGTTCTGATTGGCGAACAAGATGGGCGCCGCATAGGTGACGGCCGTCTTGCCGGTTGCGTCCTTGAAGGTGACGCTCAGATAGGTGGATTTTGCGCTGGTGCCGGTGCCGGTGGTGGTGATCAGCAGCGAAGTGGGCACCTGGTCCTGGGCGTTCACGCTGGCGGTTTGGAAATTCGGATTCAAAGTGCTGTAGCCGAAGTTGTCGCCGAAGATGCTGACCAGCTCGAACGGAGCGAGACTGGGAGCCACTCCCAGACCGGGGTTGTTATAGCTGGCCGTGCTGGTAATGGCATAGATAACGGGTGCGTTCGTCACTACCAGGTTGGTCGAAACCTTCGCCTGGCTCGGGACCGTAGCGCCAGTCTGGTTGGCGACGCCGATCGCCAGGTTGACGCTTGATTTGCCGGTGCCGATGGTGGGGAAGGAAGTCTGCGGAATGGTGAGCATGATCTGGTTGGAACTCACCACCGTGACCTGGCTGCTGGAGACCGGCGTATTCGAGCCGGCCAGGAAGACCAGGGTCGGCGAAACCACGTCGCCCACAATGCTCTGCGGCCCGACAAAGTTGCTGCCGTTCAACAACACCACCATGGAGGTGCCGGCGACGGTCTGCTGCGCCACTGAAGTCGGGACCACCGCGCTGGAGGTCGCGAACGTCGGATCCGGCATCACGGCGGTGTACTGATAGGCCAGAGTCAAGGGCGTGTTGCTGGCGCCGCCGGTCGGGGTGACCGTCACGGTTACCGTGACGATTGTGCCGACGGGGAACGCGAAGAGAGCTTGATCGAGGGTGACCGCCAAAGGATAACCCCAGGTGTAGGCAACGCCCGTCAGGGGAGATCCGAGGGTAGCCGAGCCCCCGTTCAACTGGCACGAGGTGGCCGTGGGGGTGTAAGTGCTGTTTTGCACACCCACCGCGCAACTCGCCGTGAACGGTAAAGGTTCGTCGCTGGAGTACGGCGTAACCGTGGGAGCCGGCTGAGTAGCACCCATCGCATAATAGCCGATTACCGTGTTGCCGCTGGCGCCTTCCTTTATTGACATTGTCGCCCCGGCATTCGAGATCCCGAGGCTCACCGCAACAACGAGGTCGGCGTATCCGGTCGCCTGGAAGTGGACGGAAGCATTGTAATTGCCCACTGCCATAGTCGCTGTCACCGCCGTGTTCAGCGCGAACGACACCGCCGTATTACTGGCAGTTGCCGTACCGCCGCTGGGACTTAGGGTGAGCCAGCCAGGAACTGTGGCCACGTTCGCCGCGAACGCCAGACCACCCACGATAGTAGACGTGATGTTGGTGGACCCGCTGTTCGTTCCGCCGCCGCCCTTGGTATAGGTCAGGGCGATCGAGGACGCACTCGACGAGAGCGCCACCCCGACGACGTTCAAACTGGAGAACGTCACCGTCGCGAAAGCAACACCCTGATATTTGAGAGCCACGGTGCAGGTGGTAACAGGAGTGACCGGCAAGCCCAGACTGCCGGCCGCCGAGGTAATCGCCATGGTCAAAGTGTCGGAAGCGCTCGAACTGGCACTCCCGCTGGCCGACGTGGCGCTGAACCAGGCCGGGCAGCCCGCGCTCTTGGTTAGCGTATAGCTATCCGCGGTGGCGTCGGAACTGGTAACCGCAAGCACGTACTGCGCTGCCGGTTGAGAGCCGTTCCCAGTCCCCTGGGAGTAAGTAAGCGATAGCGTGGGCGAAGATGCGGACAGCGGCGATCCCACGGTCACTTTCACGTAAACCGTAGTCGTCGAGGTGTCGACATCGGTAAGCAGAACCGTCGCCGTGTAGGCGCCGGCGGCTGTACTCGCCAGTGCCGACGGAACGACGGCGAGCGTCAGTGTGTCGCCGTCCGCTATGCCGGTGCCGGAGGTCGCGGTTAGCCAGCCAGTGGGTCCGCTGCCATATGAAGGAGTCCCGACGGTATAGGTGTTTGTACTGGTGGCGGCGTCCTCCACCGTGACAGTCTGGTTGGCCGTCGTGCTCCCTTTCGTAAAGTTGAAAGAGACAGGCGAGTTGGAGCTCGTGCCGCCATTCGCGCCGATGGGGAGGATGCTGACCGTCAGGTTGACTGCAATAGTAGCAGTCGAGCTGTCGTTACTATCGGTAAGTGTTACGGTCGCTGCATACGAACCGGCGCTGAGCGACCCGGCTGCCCCGGTGTTGACGTTGAGCGTCAGGCTGCTGGGGATGGCGCAGCTAGTGGTGCAGCCGAGCGTGAGCCAACTGCTGCCCGTCGGATTGTAAACTACTCCGACACCGAACGTGTCGCCGGTGCCGGAGTCGCTGATGGCTGAGGTTTGTTGCGCCGGCGCCGCTAGCCCTTTCGAATAGGCGAAGTTGATCGTGGTAGTGCCGGCAACTATGGTTTGAGCGCTTGCGGTCCCGGTCAACAGGGCCAGAGCCAGCGCGCAGAGGACGAACGTCCTTAAAGTGTAGCTTCGCGACATGAGATTCCTCGTTTCAAATTAAATCTGCCGATAGAAACATTACGCGCTCTTCAACAGGGACAGAATTACCTGAGGAGCGGAATTGGCTTGGGCCATGGCGGCTACAGAAGCCTGTTCCAAAACCTGGGCTTTTGTCAGGTTGGCCGCTTCCGTGGCGACATCGGCATCGCGGATGCCGGATTCGGCGCCCGAAAAATTGGTGATCTGCGAGTTCGCCAAGCCGATGGCGTAATTCAGATCGTTCTCGCCGGCGCCAACGGTACCTTGCACGTTGCCGAGCAACTGGACCGCGGTCGTGACAGCGATGATAGCCGCTGCGGCGCCGCCGTTTCCAGTGCCAGAGGTATAATTCCCGACGGTGCTGGTCGCGCCGGCGTTAGCCGTGGCAGTGAACTGGCCCGTGCCCTGCAAACTGAAGGTATGGGCAGTGCCGGTGGCAACCGCTACCACATCGGTGATCCCTTGCGCCGCCAATTCCGTGTTGATCTGCTGAAGAGCCTGGGTGTCGGTGGAGCCCGTGGTGATGTTCAGGGTTGCAGTGGTCGCGCCCTCGGTGACCGTAAATGGAGCGGCCTGGTCAGCGTTGTTGTAAACCAGCGTCTGATTGTTGAGCGCGGAATTTACCGCACCCGCGGCTGCAATGCCGCCGCTCAGAGAGGTGGTGCCGGAGTCGGTCACACTGAATGCGGACGTCGAACTGAAAGCCAGGGTGCCGGTGCTGTCGAGGCTGGCGGTAATACCCACTGTGGCCAACTGATTGTTGAGGCGCGCCAACTGAGAGGCGACGGTATCGCCGGTTTGACCGGTCACGGCGATGGTCGAGGTGCCGGACGCCGTACTCACATTGAACGTCTCCGTGGATCCCGTGGCGAGCACGGTCGCTGGAGCAGATCCGATGGTGACCGGGGTGCCGGCGATGCTCGTGTTGCTGAGGCCGAGAGCGGTCGCGTCCACCTTGCCGTTGGCGAGGTCGACGCCGACTGTGTCGCCAATGCCGGAAGCCTGGCCGCCGCCGATGAATACGGACAGTGCCGTGGCGTTGGTCGGGTTGGCGGAACTTAGACCGATGTTGCCGGCTTCACGGTTGATTTCGCCGATCAGCGTCTGATACTCCTGGTTGAGCGTGTTGCGGTTGCCGGTGAAAGTGTTGGACGCCGATTCGGTGGCCAGCGTTTGCATGCGGTTCAACATTGTGCTGATGTTGCTCAAGCCGCCATCGATGATCTGCAACGTGTTGACACCATCGTTGCCATTGAGCACGCCCTGCGTCAGTTCCGCGATGTTCGCCGCGTACCCGTTGGCCACAGCCAGCCCGGCGGCATCGTCACCGGAGTTGTTGATGCGGTAACCGGAGGTCAATTGCTCGATGGTATTTGTCTGGAAATTGTTGTTGTTGTTCAGATTCACTGCCGCGAGCATCGAGGCAATGTTGGTTTGGAATGAAATCGACATGAGTTTAACGTCCTGTTGTGAGATACATCCCGGACGTCCTGTCCGGGTTCGGGTTCTCCAGTGGTACGGATACCCGAGGTATCTGCCTTTCACGCTTCATATCGGGAAGGTACCGCCGGTTTCTAAGATATTTTTCGGTACCAATAGAACTTGACGTGTCAGGAAGTTGACATACTATCTCCAACAAACAACGAGTTTTACTCCTGGTAGTAATAACTTTTGATAACGCCGCACTTAGTAAGGTTGCTTCGTCCATAATCTTTGGGCCAGGCGGGCCAGCGCGTCGGGCTCTACCGGCTGGGCGGCGGTGATATTCTCTTCGCGCGTGACTCGAGCTTCTTTGCGGATGATGGCCACGGAATCCGGCGCCACGACACCGAGTTTGACGCGGCTTCCGGCCACTTCCAAAACTTCGATCTCAATGTCGTCGCCGATCGTGAAGCTCTCGCCGGCGCGGCGTTTCATCACGAGCACGGCGTCACTTCCTTACCGGACGGAATGGGATGACGGTAGGAATACGAGGAATCGGTCTGGATTACCTGCATGCCGATCTGTTCCTTCAGGTTCACCACCACCGGCGCCATCATGTTGGCAGTGGCTTCGCTATCGCTGCCGCCTCCGGTCCTTACGATCGCGGCGCAGAGAATGTCGCCGCCAATCACCGGCTGGCGTCCGGGCGGAAGATGCAGCGCCGCCACATCGTCCGCATCCAGATTCACGGCGTAATTCGGATCCAGAACCAGAATCGGCAGGAGGATGAAACACAGGCGGGGCGTGTTGACGCTTTGTAAGAACAGCAGGGGCTCGGTATGGGGCTTCTGGATAAACAGAAATGCATGTTCTTGTTCGAAACCCGGCAGTCCCAGCGGGAAATGAAATATCGTCTCGTCAGCGTAATCGAGTTCGCCAAAGTAAGTAGTGCGGATCTGCGGCATAGAGATCGAAGCGGAAGTAACTGCAATCTCGGTGCCGAAGAGTTACTTCTTAGGTGCAGATGGGTCGGGCTGAGGCTTGGGCGCCTCGGCCTGGCGCCTGGCTACCTGGGCGGGTTCGGCGGCGGCCGCGTTCGGCGCCACCCGCTGGTTCAGAATCACCAGATCCACCCGCCGGTTCCGCGCCCGCCCTTCCTCCGTGTCGTTGGACGCGATCGGAATGGTGTCGGCGTAGCCCACCACGGCCAGACGGTCGCGGGGAATGTGGAAGCGCGTGTTCAACACGTCCAGCATGGCGATTGCCCGCGCCGACGATAACTCCCAATTACTGCGGAAACGCTCGGTATGGATGGGCCGCGAATCGGTATGGCCTTCCAGACGGATAGGGAGCGGATCGTGAAGAGTTTCGGCAATTTTGGCGATCGCAGGATAGTTTTGCGGATCTACCGTATCGTCCCCGGAGGGGAATAGTGCCGCGTCCTTCATGCTGATCACCAGGCCGCGCTCCTCCTGCTTGATCTCCAGTTTCCCGGCTTTAATCTCGTCCTTTAGCGCTTCCGTCAGATAGGTAAGCTTTGGCAGGAGTTCCTTATTGTTCGGCGGAGGGGGCGGATTGGGTTCGTTCTTAGGCTGTGAGCCGCCCGGACCTTTCATTTGCGCGTTGCCCTGGCCCTTATCGTCGACCGTACCGCCCAGGACCTCGTGCACAGCAGCCTTCACGCCACCCTTGTCCAGAGCTTCGGTCACTGAATCCGAGATGGCTCGCGCCTTCGCCTTATCGGTCTGCGAGGAGGCAAACATCACCACGAAAAAGGCGAACAGGAGAGTAATGAAGTCGGCATAAGACACCAGCCACCGTTCGTGGTTGGCATGACCCTCGTGCTTTTTCTTGCGGGCCAAGGTTTAGCTCTCCGCGGAAACCGGCTGGCCCGCGCCGCCGCGGGCGGCTGCCGCTTTTTTGCCTCCGCCGTGCTGTTCCGCCAGGTAGGCATCCAGTTTGGTGCGTATCAGTTTGGGGTTTAGGCCTTCCACGATGGAAAGCACTCCCTCGAGCATCAATTCGCGGATCTGCACGGTCACCTGCATGCGCGACCGCAGTTTGCTGCCGGCTGGCAGGAAGAACAAATTGGCGCAGCCGACCCCATAAATAGTTGCCACAAATGCGCCGGCGATGCCTTTGCCGACCGCCTCGATATCCGCCAGGTTCTGCATCACGTGAATCAGGCCGATCACCGCACCGATGATGCCGATAGTGGGCGCGTAGCCGCCGGCAGCCTCATAAACTTTGGCTTCCGCCTCGCCTTCGTGCTCGACCAGCGATAAATCGAGCT
>DATJMA010000166.1:0-5355 GCA_035509055.1 Bryobacteraceae bacterium
AACGTTGAAGTCGTCTTCTTGGTCATGGTCTTGAACTCCTTTTGTGCGGCTGTCCGATTCGAGTTTGGACCCCGCTTCCAAAAAAGAATGCAGGATGTAGGTGGCACTGTGACAAGAAAAGTTGGACGGTCTCCAGGAAAAATCGTGGGGTTGGCCAACAGCCTGCCGAAGTACGTACCGCCTGAGGCAAAAGGCCCTGGGGCCTTCCCCGTACGGGTCGCCGACGCTGAACGGAGGCGGGCATCGGGAGGTTGGTGGCCGCGCCCGCAGGTTTGGGCGGCCTCTTTTTTAGAAGCGGGTCATGACCGGGTCATGACGTCAGCGCTCCGTGGCGGTGTTTTCGGCTTCCAAAAATACCAACTGGACTGAAAACGCAACTACTTAGCACCAACTCGCCCCAACCAGACCGAGAGTCAGTGGGTTCGATTCCCGTTAGCGCTACCAATTTTTCATAGACTTACGGGCGTCGGGCAAGCACGGGCAAGCACGCGCGCCGGGCCAAATCTAGCCTCCGGTCGCCAGCCTTGAACTGATACTGCTCATCCCGGTTAAATCGCCACGCCGTGTTGCGCCCACGGTCGCCGGGAATAGCTGTGCGGTCGTCGTAGGCTTCCCCGAGCAGGCCCGATCGTTCGGTACACAGCGACCCGGTCGGATTCCGCCACTTTTCCAGACCGTGCCCTGTCGCCCCCGTTTGCGTCCGACCTGTTTCCGAGTAGCGCGTTATACGGACGGAGCGGCACTTCGACGGGTTGGCGACTACCCACCCAAATGGACTTCGTCGCCTTGCATTTCGGGACAACTTAGCTCAATTCAGACCCCGGAGAAACGTCTTCATCTCACGCAAAACGTCAGCCTCTTCGTTTTGGAACAAGTAGTGATGTGCCCCAGGAAGCTCTACAATTTGAGCAAGTGGGTCAGCATGCGTGAGATTGGATTCCCATCTATGGATAAACTCCATCTCGATTTCGTTCAGCCTTTCAGAATCGCGACGATCCTCTTCATCTCTGGGTGCCTTCTCTTTCCACTGCTCCGCCATTGGCCGCGGCACCGCGAAAAGCGCCAGCACCGGGACGGTGATACCGGTGTAGTCCTTGCGGATAGACCCGTTATCGATCGCACGTGAAACGTAGGCCGGCGTGCGATACTTGCCTACCGACCCGTCAGGGTTGACTTCATAAACACTGCGGATCTCGGCTGCGGGAAATGGAAATACGCCGATTCGTTTCTGATAGGCTTGGTACGCTTCGACTGAAGCGTTGTCCGCGGCCGTTCGTTTTGGCGGCGCAGCCGGGGTGTCGCTGGCGTGTTTCGTTGAGAGCGCCCGGTACTCGGCGTTGCTCCAAGGGTAGTCCATCGGATCGGCATTACCGTCGAGGTAGATAAGCGCCGCGAGGTCGGGCGAGTGCTTTTGGCCCAGAAAGGACACCTCGGAACCGGCCATCGAATGGCCCACGATGACTGGCTTCACAATATGAAGCGATTGGATGACACGCCAGACATCTTCGGCCAACTCGGGTACGGAATACCCGCGCTCCGGCTTGCTGGACAGGCCATACCCCCTGCGCGTAATTCCGTAAACATGACAAGTGTCCGTGAGTTTGCGAGCGAAGTCTTCGTAGACGTGCGCGGAGTTGCCGGAACCAGCAAGTAGGATCAAAGGGCGGCCACTACCTCCCCAATCGACGACCTCGACCTTAACGCCATCGCCCACATTGACCAACGTGGTTGTCGATTCCGCCGCATTGGTAGTCGCGGCCAGCACCAACAGAGGAACGAGCATCCGTGCTTTCATGTTTCGGCAAGTATACAGCAATACGCGGCGACGCGTCGTTAGTCAATCTGCGGACCGCCGGGCGAGTTGACGAGAAACGCCCTACCCGCGGATGTGTATCATCCGCTCCGAGCGGATCGTCCGCGTTCCGGACAGAGGTTCCGGGCGCGAACTACTGCATTCGGTGGCTTTCTCCGGGTGGCGCGTGAAACGGACGGAGCACCCAACTGCGGGCTGAAAGTTTTGGTAAACGCTAGGCGACTACAGTGGACTGGTCCTCTGCAGTCCTCGCCCTGGTTCGTTCTTCCCCAAGACATCCGCGGGGTCAGACCGATTCACTACAGGTCGGTGAGGGCCTCCTCCGACGTTCGCAGCATTTCCATTCAGGTTTTGCGTCACGGAGTTCGGCGAACGAATCGGGCGGGAAGCCAAAGCCATCGCTACCCTTAATCACTCGAACCTCTGCCGGATCTAACTACTCACGTTCTGACCCTTCCCGTTGCGAATCACATATCCAAAAGGGTTGCCGATGGCAAGCACTTTCTGTCCCACTTCCGGTTCCCGGCATGCTCTCGAAGCTTGCGCCCAGAGGTCCCTGGCGATCCGCAGGAAGCTTTTCATCGAGCTGCCGGACGATCTTCAATCTCAACGCCACCGCGAGAATGGGGGAGTTTCCAGTCCGGACCGCGCGGCTACCCGGAGTCGGCGCGGCAACGGCTCAAAGCGCCGGGTTTGAAAAAAACTGGCAAATGTAAACCCCGGCGGAGACTTGCCAGTCCAATTGAACGTGAGTCAAGTATGTCCTGAATGGGATCGCCTGGCGAGCCGGCGAGGCTTGTTGATTGGCGGAGCTGCCGCGCTGGTTTCCAGAAAGGGATTCGCCAGCGCTCCCGCCTGCATGCTGACCTCCGAGCAGGAGGAAGGACCCTATGACGTGGACGGCGCGCCTTTGCACGCCGGCCGCCCGGGTCAAGAATCAGCCCTTGTGGCTCAGCGAACGCCCAGATGTGGAAACCTTGAGGCAGTTCTATGATTGCCGTCGGCATCACCGTCAGACTTCCATCACTGTGCGGGTGGGCCCTCTTGATATCCACCGGTCTCGTGCCCGCCGCGCAGGCTCAAACCCAACCTGCCGGGGGTGGGAATCCTCAAAATCCGACCGGTGTCTATACCGCGGCCTACACCCTAAATGGCGGATCCGCGAGTCAGTCCGGGCAGACTTACGCCGCTACCAGCGACTATGAGTTCGGTGTCTTCGTCGCAGGCGGAGGCATCTTGACTTTGAGCAATCCTGCCATCACCACCAGCGGCCAGATCGGCAATGGAGTGGAGGCGAGCCTCAATACCGCGACCACGGGAGGCACCGTGATGATTACCGGCGGCGCGATCAGCACCACCGGAGTGGGTGGCAACGGCATCTTCGCGGCCGCCGGCGGCGCCACAGTCTCGGCAACTGGGACGACGATCTCGTGCACAGCTCAGTTCGGCCATGGGGTACTCGTTACCTACGGTGGGTCGGTCACTTTAAACAATGTGACCATCTCTACCAAAGGCGGCAACGGTGCTGCTCTGGCGAACGATGCCGGCGGCGGGACCGTGACCGGCACCGGCGTAACGGCCACAACCGCCGGCAGCGGCTCTCCCGGAATCTATGCCATCGGCAGCACCACCGTGATTGCGGTGACTAACTCCACTCTGACATCCAGTGGTGAGGTAGGCGCCGTGACAACTGGTGGCGCCACCGTCGTGGCCAACAACAGCTCCACCACCGGTACCACCGCGGGAGTGAGAACATTTAACCAGGGTAGCGGCACATCCACGGCTACGATCAACGGCGGATCCCTGACCGCAACCGCGGGTGACGCCTTCTACGCGCAGGGCGCCAGTGGAACCTTCACCGCCAAAGGCGGCGCGGTCCTCAAAGCCAGTTCCGGCAACATCGTGAATGCCGTCACTTCGGGCGCCGCGCAGTTTACCGCCGTGGGTGAAACGTTGACCGGAAACATTGTGGCAGACAGCACCAGCACTGCGTCGGCGAGCCTGCAAAGCGGCACCACGCTGACCGGCGCGATCCGCAACGCGGGGTTGACTCTCGATTCCACCAGTTCGTGGAACGTTACTGCCAATTCCACGCTGACATCGCTCGGCGACGTGAGCGGCATTTCGGGCTCGACCGTCACAAACATCACGGGCAACGGCTACACAGTCACTTACGACGCCACGCTTGCGGCCAACAGCGCGCTGGGTGGAAAGACGTTCACGCTGGTGAATGGCGGGCTATTGCTGCCCGCCGGCAGCGTGTCGGTGAGCGCGCCGGCGATCTCGGCGAATGGCGTGGTGAATGCGGCCAGTTATGGCGCCGGCATCGCGCCCGGGTCTTGGGTGAGCATCTTCGGATCGAACCTGGCGTCGACCATTCAGCAGGCCGGGACAGCCAACCTGGTGAACGGCAGCTTGCCGCCGGCACTGGCCGGGGTCAGCGTACAAATTGACGGCCAGGCTGCGTTCGTGGATTATGTCAGCCCCACGCAAATCAACGTGCAAGCGCCTGCCGATACGAATTCGGGATCGGTGCAGGTGACGGTGACCAACGGCAACGGCACGTCTTCGGCAGTCACCGCAACGTTGCAGCAATTGGCGCCGGCGTTCTTCACCAGTTCCGGTTATGTGGCGGCCGTGCGCGTTGACGGAACCGTCATTACCGGTAGCGTTCCAGCGAACCCCGGCGACGTGCTGGAACTTTACGGCACGGGCTTCGGTCCCACCAGCCCCTCGGTCGCGCCGGGCTTGGTGTTTCAAGGGGCGGACGCCACGACGAACACCGTCTCGGTGACGATCGGCGGAACGGCGGCCACGGTATCCTTCGCTGGGCTGGCCTCGGTCGGCTTGTATCAGGTCAACGTGGTGGTCCCGAGCGTTGTGAGCGGCGATCAAACGGTTGTGGCAACGGTCAACGGGATGTCGACGCAATCGGGTGTGCTCCTGAAGGTGCAATGAGGATGACGATCACACGGCGATCAGTGGTGGCAGGCGGGCTGGCCTCGGCATTAGGTGAGCGGATTTCGCGCGCCGCGGCCCCGGCGGGGATGGTTGAAATACCCGCCGGCGATTTTACGATGGGCGAAGGTCAGGACGCGCATCGGGTGTACCTGGACGGATTTCATATGGCGAAATACCTGGTTACCAATGCGGAATACAAGGCCTTTGCGGATGCGGCGGGCGGTGTAGGCCTGCCGCGGTATTGGCGCGGCGGAGCCTTTCCGGAGGATAAGGCCAACCATCCGGTGCTGTGGGTCTCGTGGAACGACGCGCAGAAATACTGCGCGTGGAGGAGCCGCGAAAGTGGCCGCGCGGTGGCCTTGCCTACCGAAGCGCAATGGGAGAAAGCGGCGCGCGGCCCGCAGGGCTTCCAGTATCCGTGGGGGAACGATGCCGACCCGCGAAATCTCAACTACAACGGCTTGTGCGCGCGGAAATACGGCCTGCAGGTGACGGCTGACGGGCAGGCGCCGGGCTGGCGGGATTTCACCGAGACTGCCGAATATCGCGCCCTGGTGGGCCGCGGCGGATTCACGACGCCC
>DATJMA010000167.1:0-31647 GCA_035509055.1 Bryobacteraceae bacterium
GGCGCAGTTGCCGGAAGGCACGGAGATGGTGATGCCGGGCGACAACGTGGTCATTACGGTGGAACTGATCACCCCGATCGCCATGGACCAGGGGTTGCGCTTCGCCATTCGCGAGGGCGGCCGCACGGTCGGCGCCGGCACAGTGATCGAGATTATTAAGTAGGCATACAGATGGCCCTTCGAGAGAGAATTCGCATCCGTCTGAAAGCATACGATCATCGTGTGCTCGATCAATCGACGACGGAAATCGTGGACACCGCGAAACGGACCGGCGCGCAGGTGGCCGGTCCGATTCCGCTGCCCACTTCACGCAGTATCACGACTGTTTTGCGCTCCCCGCACGTGGATAAGAAGTCGCGCGAGCAGTTTGAAATCCGCACGCACAAGCGGCTCCTGGACATTCTGGAGCCGACCCAGCAGACGGTCGACGCGTTGATGAAGCTCGACCTGCCGGCGGGTGTGGATGTCGAAATCAAAGCGTTCGGCAAGTAGCTGATCGCTGAAAGCTGAGAGCTGAGAGCTTTTTTATGAGTCCAGGAATCCTTGGCAAGAAGATCGGTATGACGCAGATGTTCCGGCCCGACGGGCAAGCCGTCCCGGTGACCCTGCTGAAGGCGGGGCCTTGCATGGTAGTGCAGCGCAAGACACCCACCACCGACGGCTACGATGCCATCCAGTTGGGTTTGGTGGAATTCATCAAACCGCAGCGCATCAATAAGCCTTCCACCGGCCATCTGAAGAAGGCCGGTGTGGAGGGAGCGAAATTTCTCCGCGAGCTTCCCCTGCGCGCGGGCGACGACGATTTTAAAGCCGGCGACAAGGTGCTGGTGGATCAGTTCAAACCCAAGGACAAGGTGGACGTGATCGGCGTCAGTAAGGGCCGCGGATTCGCCGGCCTGGTGAAGCGCCATCATTTCCGCGGCGGCGACGCCACCCACGGCTCCATGTTCCACCGCGCCCCCGGTTCCATCGGCGCGTCCAGTTTCCCGTCGCGTGTGCTTCCCGGAATGCGAATGGCCGGCCACATGGGTAACGCCCAGGTGACGGTGCGCAATCTGGAAGTGGTGGATGTCGACACCGAGGACAACGTGCTGGTAATCAAGGGCGCCGTGCCTGGTCCCAACGGGAGCTACGTGCTGGTGCGGAGGTCCAAGAGGTAATACCATGCCCACACTCGACGTAGTGGATTTGACAAACAATAAGGTCGGCGAACTGGAATTGGCCGACGAGGTTTTCGGCGCCGAAGTGAACGAGGCGCTGCTGTACGAAGCGGTCCGCCAGTTTCAGGCGGGCAAGCACACCGGCCATCACAAGACGAAGACTCGCCGGGAAGTAGCCGGATCGGGCAAGAAGTTGTGGAAGCAGAAGGGCACGGGGCGCGCGCGCGTGGGTTCGGTACGGTCTCCGCTGTGGCGTCACGGCGGCACGATTCACGGTCCGGTGCCGCGCGATTACAGCTATAAACTTCCCAAGAAGATGCTAGTGGGCGCGTTGCGGTCGGCGCTTTCCGCCAAGGTGCGGGACGGCGAACTGAAGGTGGTCAACCAGTTCAACCTGGCCGACCACAAGACCAAGAACGCCATGAACGCGTTGGCCGGCCTGACCAGCGGCAAGACGGTTCTGGTGGTGGAAAACGGCGAGAATCGCAACCTCTCGCTCGGCCTGCGCAATCTCAAGGGCGTCACCCTCCTTCCCACCCGCGAAGTAAATCCCTATCATCTGCTGGGCCACCAGAACGTGCTCCTCTCTGAGGCAGCCGCGAAGAGATTCTCGGAGGCGCTCGCAAAATGAACATCTACGACATTATTCAAAAGCCGCTCGTCACCGAGAAAGGCGTCGATAAGAAGGAGAAGGAGCGGACGCTTTGCTTCCAGGTGGCGTTAGACGCCAACAAGACGCAGGTCAAGGCCGCGGTGGAAAAGCTTTTCAAAGTGAAGGTGGAGGAGGTCCGCACCGCCACTTTTGACGGCAAACTGCGCCGGCGCGGCAAGTTCGCGGGCTACCGTCCGGAATGGAAGAAGGCCTACGTGAAGCTCAAGAAAGACCAGAAAGTGCCGGAGTTCGCGGAGATCTAGCATGCCGATCAAGACTTACAGACCTACCACTCCCACGCGGCGCTTCCAGACCATCACCACCCGCGAGGAAATCACCAGGCAGACACCGGAAAAATCGCTGGTGGAATCGAAGCAGCGAACCGGCGGCCGCTCGAGCACCGGCCGGGTCAGTTCGCGATTCATCGGCGGCGGGCACAAGAAGGCCTATCGCGTGATCGATTTCAAGCGCGACAAGGCGGGCGTTCCGGCGGTGGTGGCGGCGGTCGAGTACGATCCCAACCGCTCGGCGCGTATCGCTCTGCTTCACTATGCGGATGGCGAAAAGCGCTACATCATTCATCCCGAAGGCCTGAAAGTGGGCGCGAAGGTGATGTCTGGCCCGGATGCCGACATCCTTCTGGGCAATGCGCTGCCCATGAAGAACATGCCCGCGGGCACCATCGTGCACAACATCGAACTGAAGCCGGGCAAGGGCGCGCAGATGGCGCGTTCGGCCGGTTCGCAAGCGCAGTTGATTTCCAAAGAGGGCGGTGTCGCGCTGCTCAAGCTGCCTTCGGGCGAAGTCCGCAAAGTATCGGCGGACTGCATGGCGACGGTCGGGCAGGTGGGCAATCTGGACCACGAGAACGTCTCGATCGGCAAGGCCGGGCGCACGCGCTGGATGGGCAAGACTCCGCACAACCGCGGTGTGACCATGAACCCGGTGGACCATCCGCATGGCGGCGGCGAGGGTAAAACTTCGGGTGGACGCCATCCGGTGACGCCCTGGGGGCAGCCGACCCGCGGATTCAAGACGCGCAACAACAAGCGCACCGACAAGTGGATCGTGACGCACAAGACGAAGAAGAGGTAACCAATGGGCAGATCCGTCAAGAAGGGACCGTTTACCGACACGCATCTGGAAGCCAAGCTGGCGGTGCTGGTGGCCAGCAACGAAAAAAAAGTCGTTCGCACTTGGTCGCGCCGTTCGACGATTCTCCCGGAGTTCGTGGGTCAGACCATCGCGGTCCACAACGGCAAGAAATTCATCCCGGTCTACATCACGGAAAACATGGTTGGGCACAAGCTGGGCGAGTTCTCGCCGACCCGGAGTTTCAAGGGCCATTCGGTGAAAGCGGCCACCACGGAGAAAACGGCCAAGCCGGCATAAGAGGAAGCCATGGCAGACGAAGACATCAAAATCAAGGCGGAGGCCCGCTACATTCGGGTCTCGCCGCAGAAAGCGCGGCTGGTGGTGGACTTGATCCGCGGCCAGCAGGCGGGCGTGGCGCGCACCACGTTGCAGACTGTTAATAAGCGGATTGCGCCCACCGTCCTGAAGGTATTGGAATCGGCCATCGCCAACGCGACCAACCGGTTCGAGGACCTGGATGTGGACCGGCTGTACGTTTCCGAGGCTTATGTGCACGACGGGCCGCGCATGAAGCGCGTGCGTCCGGCGCCCATGGGCCGCGCTTACCGGTACCAGCGCCGGCTGGCGCACATCGTGATCAAAGTAACGGAGAAGGAAGCATAGATGGGACAGAAAGTTCATCCGTACGGATTCCGGTTGGGCTTCAACAAGCCCTGGCGCTCCCGTTGGTTCGCCAAGCAAAATTACTCTACGCTGCTGCAGGAAGATCTCGAACTGAAGGAAAATCTGCGGGACCGGCTGAAATCGGCGGGCGTGAGCTCGATCGAAGTGGACCGGCCGGGCAACAAGCTGCGAGTCACGATTCGCACCTCGCGGCCGGGCATCATCATCGGACGCAAGGGCGCGGAAATCGAGAAGCTGAAGCAGGACATGGCGAAGAAGACCAAGCGCGAAGTCTTCATCGACATTCAGGAAGTACACAAGCCCGAGCTCGACGCGCAACTGGTATCGGAATCGATCGGGCTGCAGCTTGAAAAGCGCGTGGCGTTCCGGCGCGCCATGCGGAAAGCCGTGGATTCGGCGCTGCGTTTCGGCTGCAAGGGGATTAAGGTGCGGGTTTCGGGCCGGTTGAACGGCGCGGAAATCGCGCGGTCGGAGTGGTACCTGCAAGGGCAGCTTCCGCTGCATACGCTGCGCGCCGACGTGGACTACGGTTTCGCCGAAGCGCACACCACGTACGGCGTAATCGGCATCAAGACGTGGATTTACAAGGGCGAGATTCTGGATCTGACCAAGCGCCGCGGAGCGCTGCCCGAGCCCGAACCGCGCCGCGAGCGGCGCGATCGTGGCGACCGCGATCGCGGGCCGCGCGGGCGCGGAGACCGCGGCGATCGCGGCGAGCGCGGACCTTCGGGACCGCCGATGCAGGCCCCGCCGCCCGAACCCAGCGGTCCCGCGATACAGCAGCCGCCGGCCGATTTGCCACGTCCCGCGGTGCGTCCGGCGACGCCGATTCTGCCGCCGCTGATGTCGCCGCAGCAGCCTTCCTGGAAGCAGGAAGCGCGGCACGAGACGGAGAGCAAGAGCGAGCCAAAGCCCGAATCCAAACCGGAGCCGGGAACCGAGCCGGAGAAGAGCGAGTAACCGAGGAATAACCGCCATGATGATGCCAAAGAAGGTGAAATACCGCAAGCAGCAACGCGGCCGCATGGCCGGCAAGGCGTGGCGCGGTTCGTCGATTTCCTTCGGCGAGTTCGGGCTGAAGGCCATGGAGTGCGGATGGGTGACCGACCGGCAGATTGAAGCCGCGCGCGTCGCCATGACGCGTTACATCAAGCGCGGCGGCAAAGTGTGGGTGCGGTTGTTCCCCGACAAGCCGATCACCAAGAAGCCGGCCGAAACCCGTATGGGTAAAGGCAAGGGCGCTCCCGAGCAGTGGGTGGCGGTGATCCGGCCGGGAAAAATCCTGTTCGAGATGGAAGGCGTGGAGCGGAGCGTGGCGGACGCGGCGATGCGGCTCGCGGCTCACAAGTTCGCGATCAAAACCAAATTCATCAGCCGCACGGACGTCGCCGAGTAGGCATTTTTGGGGTAAATCATGAAGGCGCAAAAAGTTCGCGATCTGGACGATACCGAATTGAAAAACCAGTTGGCTCAGATGGAAGAGCAGATCTTCCGTCTCAACTTCCAGATGTCGATGGGACAGATGGACGGATTGAAGAAAGTGCGCGTGATGCGCAAGGACCGCGCACGGATGTTAACCATCCTGCACGAGCGCGAGCTGGCGGAGAAGAAATAACATGGCTGGCAACGTAACTAAAACCGAGAAGGTCGGCCAGGTGGTCTCGACGAAAATGAACAAGACCATCGTGGTGGAAGTGAGCCGCCGCGTGCCGCACCCGATTTACAAACGAATCATCGGCAAGCGGAAGAAGTTCTACGCCCACGACGAAGAAGGCAGGGCCAAGATGGGCGACGTGGTGCGCATCATCGAGTGCCGGCCCATTAGCAAGCTGAAGCGGTGGAAGCTGGCGGACATTGTGCGGGAGGCCGTGCAGCTGGCGGCGCAACCGAGCGACCTGGACGTGAAGATTTGAGAGAAAAGAAGTTAGGAGTTAGGAGTTAGGAGTAAGAATGCCGTCTCCTGACTCCTAGCTTCCAACTCCTGACTCCTGGAGCTTTTTTATGATTGGAATGCGAACGATTCTCGAAGTGGCCGATAACTCCGGCGCGCGCAGGCTCTCCTGCATTCTGCCGCGCGGAGGCGATCTCGGCCTGCGCGCGGGCCTGGGCGACGTGATCACGGCGTCGGTGAAGGAAGCCGCGCCGGATTCGGCCATCAAGAAAGGCAAAGTGGTGCGCTGCGTGGTGGTGCGCATGCGCAAGGAAACGCGGCGGAAGGATGGCACCTACATCCGTTTCGACAGCAACGCCGCCGTGCTCATCAACGAAGTGGGCGAGCCGGTAGGCACGCGCGTGTTCGGACCCGTGGCCAGGGAACTGCGCGACAAGAAATTCATGAAAATCGTTTCGCTGGCCCCCGAGGTAATCTGATGGCAATTGCAAAGAGAAAACCGGAGCCGGTCCGGATCGACCTGAAGAGGGAAGACACCGTGAAGGTGATCACCGGCCGCGACAAGGGTTTGACCGGGCGCGTTCTGCGCGTCGAGCGGGATACCGGCCGGGTGTTGGTGGAGCACGCCATGATGATCAAGCGTCATACGCGCCCCAATCCGGCAAAGCAGATCAAGGGCGGCATCGCAGAACGCGAAAGCGCCTTTCCGGCTTCCAATGTGATGATCATCTGCCCCGGCTGCAACAAGGCCGTGCGCATCTCCCATCACGTGGATCATGTGGCCGGCGGCAAGACACGGCGCGTTCGCGTGTGCCGCAAGTGCGGGCAGACTTTCGATAAGAAGTGAGGATTCCATGGCGGCACGTCTGAAAGAGCACTATCAAACTAAGGTTGTTCCGGCGCTGACCAAAGAATTCGGCTATAAGAACCGCATGGCCGTGCCGAAGGTCGAAAAGATCTCGATCAATATCGGTCTGGGCGAAGCCACGCAGAACGCCAAGCTGATGGATGGCGCGGTGAACGAGCTGACCCAGATCGCCGGCCAGAAGCCGGTGATCACCAAGGCCAAGAAGTCGATCGCGCAATTCAAACTGCGCGAAGGCCAGTCGATCGGCTGCACGGTGACGCTGCGCGGCGACCGCATGTTCGAGTTCCTGGATCGCCTGGTGAACGTGGCGCTGCCGCGCGTTCGCGATTTTCGCGGCGTCTCCACCAAGAGTTTCGACGGCCGCGGCAATTACACGCTGGGCGTGAAGGACCAATTGATTTTCCCGGAAATAGACTATGCCAAGGTGGAGAAGACCAAGGGCATGAACATCAACATCACCACCACGGCGCGCACCGATGCCGAAGGCATGGCGCTGCTGAAGCAGATGGGGATGCCGTTCCGGCAGTAAAGCGAAAAGAAGAGAGACAACATGGCAACCACCGCCAAAATTGCAAAAGACTTGAAGCTGGAAGAAATCCGCCGGGCCTCCAAAGTGGCCAAAGGCCAGGGAAAACCGGGCACGCCGATTCTGCCGACCCGGCGGCGCAGCCGCTGCTGGCGCTGCGGGCGCCCGCGCGGTTTTCTGCGCAAATTCGGCGTCTGCCGGCTCTGCTTCCGCCAACTCGCGTTGAACGGCGAGATTCCCGGCGTGACGAAGGCGAGCTGGTGAAGAAGGAGCCAGGAGTTCGGAGTTAGGAGCTGGAATGCGCTGTTCCGCAGAGCTCCGAGGCCTTCTGGCACGAGAAGAATGAATTTAGAAGCTGGAGTGAGAAAGAGAAGGACGAATCAGAGAGGCGATCGCGCCATTCTGACTTCTAACTTCTAACTCCTTACTCCTTTTTTGGAGTTTTATGACGAGTGATCCCATCGCCGACATGCTGACGCGGGTACGCAACGCGATTCAGGCCCGCCACCCGAAGGTGGACGTCCCGGCCTCCCGGCTGAAAACGGAAATCGCGCGCATTCTCAAGGAAGAAGGCTACATCGCCAACTTCAAAGTAGCCGAGGAAGGCGCCAAGAAGACCATCAAGATCTATCTGAAATACGGGCCCGGTAATTCGCCGGTAATCTCGCAGATCGAGCGCGTCTCGCGGCCCGGCTGCCGCGTGTATGTCGGCCAGACGGAGATTCCGCGCGTGCTGGGCGGCATGGGTATCAACATCATCACCACGCCGCGCGGGGTCATGACCGGCCGCGATGCGCACAAGGAACACGTCGGCGGAGAAATTCTCTGCCGCGTCTGGTAACGAGGTTTGAGCTATGTCGAGAATTGGTAAAAAGCCGATCCCGCTGCCGAACGGCGTGAAAGTTCAGATCGGCGAGCAACTGGAAGTCACCGGCCCGAAGGGCAAGTTGACGGTGCCGATCCCCGAAGGCATCAAGGTGGAGCAGGGGAACGGCAAGCTGGAAATCAAACGGGAATCCGACGACCATGCGGCGCTGCACGGTTTGACGCGCGCTCTCGCAGCCAATGCCGTGCAGGGCGTTTCCGGCGGGTTCACCCGCGAGCTCGACATCGTCGGCATCGGTTATCGTGCCGATGTCAAGGGCAACATCGCGACGTTCACGCTGGGCTATTCCCATCCCATCGAGTTTCTGCTGCCTCCCGGGATTGAAATGAAAATCGACAAGCAGACTCACCTGGTTCTGACCGGCTACGACCGGCAGATGCTGGGCCAGGTGGCGGCAAACATTCGCGCGCTTCGCCCGCCGGATCCGTACAAGAACAAGGGCGTCCGGTACACCGGCGAAGTCCTGCGCAAGAAGGTCGGAAAGACCGGAGCTGGTGCGAAATGATTCATAAGATCGAAAAGAAGGAAATCCGGAATCGAATCCACAAGCGAATCCGGAGCAAGGTGCACGGAACGGCCGAGCGGCCGCGCCTGGCGGTGTTCCGCAGCGTCGCCCACATCTACGCGCAGGTCATCGACGATGTGGCCGGCGCCACCTTGGTGTCGGCGTCGACGGTGGACAAGAGCGCCCGGACCAAGGGCGGGAACGTGGCGGCGGCGAAAGCCATCGGCAAACTGGTGGCGGAGCGGGCGAAGGATAAAGGCATCAAGTCGGTGGTCTTCGATCGCGGTGGTTATCAATACCACGGGCGCGTCAAGGCGCTGGCCGATGCGGCGCGCGGCGCGGGACTGGAGTTTTAATGGCAACCATAGCGAAACGCATCGATCCGGCGACACTGAACTTGAAGGAACAGGTGGTCGCCATCAACCGCGTCACCAAAGTGGTGAAGGGCGGCAAGAACATGAGTTTTTCGGCCCTGGTGGTGATCGGCGATCCCTCGGCCAAAGTGGTGGGCTACGGCGTCGGCAAGGCGAAGGAAGTGCCGTCGGCCATCCGCAAGGGGATCGAGGCGGCCAAGAAGGGGCTGCGCAAGGTAAACGTCCTCGAAGGGACCATCGCGCACAAGGTGTTGGGCGAATATGCCAGCTCGCAGGTGCTGCTCAAGCCGGCGCCCGCCGGGACCGGCGTCATCGCCGGCGGCGCGGTGCGCGCGGTGATTACGGCCTGCGGGATTCCCAACGTGCTCACCAAGTCGATTGGCCGGCGCAATCCGCACAACGTGGTGAAGGCGACCATCGTAGCGCTGGAATCATTGCGCGATAAGGCGGCGGTGGCCGACATGCGCGGCCTGGCGGTGGAGAAACTCTGATGGAAGGGAAAATCAAGATCAAGCTGGTGCGCAGTCCGATTTGCACCCCCGAGAAACATAAGAAGGTGGTGAAGGGGCTGGGCCTGCGCAAGGTCAACCAGGTGGTGGAGCGGCCCGACCGGCCCGAATTCCGCGGTATGGTGAAGAAAGTACCGCACCTGTTGGAAGTAGTGGAGTAGCGTTTGTTCCCCACAGAGGCACAGAGGCACGGAGAAATGCAGGATTTGCAGACGACATCGAGTGGCGCCGCTCTCCAGGCGAGCGCCTTCGGCGCGTTTGCCACGGTTGCGGCCGCAGAGGCGGTACAGGTCACGGAGCCGTTCCCGGTGTCCTCCGTCTCCCCGGTGACCCCGGTTTTGGGTTTTGGTTTTTCTCCGCGCCCTGGTGACTCTGTGGGGAACACTTCAAAAGTGAGATCGACATTATGAACCTCAGCAGTTTGAAACCGCCCGCCGGACAGACGAAGCCGCGCAAGCGCGTAGGCCGCGGTATGGGATCGGGACACGGCAAGACCTCCACGAGGGGATCGAAAGGCCAGCACGCCGGCACCGGCTTCGGCCAGAAGCGCGGTTTCGAGGGCGGCCAGATGCCGCTGCACCGCCGCCTGCCGAAGCGCGGATTCACCAACATCTTCAAAAAGGAATACGCCATCGTGAACCTGCTCCAACTGGAAAAGGCGGATGGCGACACTTTTACGGTGGACAGCCTGCGTGAGCTGGGACTGGTGAAGAAGCTCGGCGAAGGGGTGAAAGTGCTCGGCAACGGCACTTTGACCAGGAAGATCACGGTCGAAGCCCACCATTTTTCAAAGTCGGCGATGGATAAAATTCAGAAAGCCGGCGGAACGGCGCAGGTAATCGGCGCGGCCGCAAAGTAAGCGGCCGGGAAATCGAAGGGAACCCATGAAGTTTTTGGAAGCGTTCGCCAATATATTTCGCGTACCGGACCTTCGCAAGCGTCTTTTCTTCACACTGGCCTTGCTGGCGGTGTACCGTCTCGGCGGGCACGTTCCCACGCCCGGCACGAACACGACTGCCTGGCAGCAGTTCATGAATTCGTCGAGCGGGTCGCTGTTCAGCTTCTTCGATATGTTTTCGGGCGGGAACATCCGCCGGCTGACCATTTTCGCGCTGGGCATCATGCCGTACATCACGGCGTCGATCATTCTGCAGTTGTTGACCGTCGTGGTCCCCACCCTCGAGAAATTGCAGAAGGAAGGCGAACTCGGCCGGCGCAAGATCACCCAGTGGACGCGCTACCTGACCATCATCCTGGCGGTCATCCAGTCCATTACCATCGCTTACGGCTTGATGTCGATGAGAGAAGGGATCGTCATCAATCCCGGCTTCGGGTTCGTGGTGCTGACGGTGATTTCTCTGACGGCGGGCACGACGTTCATCATGTGGCTGGGCGAGCAGATCAGCGAGCGCGGGGTCGGCAATGGCATGTCGCTCATCATCTTCACGGGTATCGTGGTCGGCCTGCCTGCCGCCATCAACAACGTCTACCAGAATACTTTCGTGACTCGCGAATGGAGCCCGCTGACGCTGATCATCCTGATCGCGCTCATGATTGCGGTGGTGGCTTTCATCGTGCTGGTGGAGCGCGGCGAGCGCCGGATTCCGGTGCAGTACGCGAAACGCGTCGTGGGCCGGCGCGTGATGGGCGGACAATCGACGCACATGCCGCTCAAAGTGAATGCCGGCGGCGTGATTCCGGTGATTTTCGCTTCGTCGATTCTCGCTTTCCCCACCACGCTGCTGCAAATGCAGGCGGTGAAGAACATTCACTGGCTGGAAGCCACGCTGATGTCCATCCGGCACGGGGAGCCGATGTACTACGTGCTCTTCGTGGCCGGCATCATTTTCTTCTGCTTCTTTTATATTTCCATCATTTTTAACCCCAATGAAGCGGCCGACAACATGCGCAAGTACGGTGGCTTCATTCCGGGAATCCGCCCGGGGCGCAACACCGCCGATTACATGAACCAGATCCTGACCAAAATTACGGTGGTGGGCGGCATTTACCTGGCGATTCTATGCCTGATTCCCGACATCATGATTTCGGGCATCAAGCTGAACCATTTGGCGCTCATCGGCAACTGGATGGATACCACGCTCACCACGCTGCACGCGCGGTGGCTGCTCGACGGCATGGGCGTGACGTTTTATTTCGGCGGGACCTCGCTTCTGATCGTGGTGGGGGTGGCCATGGATACCATTAACCAGATCGAAGCGCAGCTCATCATGCGGCATTATGAAGGGTTTACTCCGCGTTCGGGCCGGATTCGCGGCCGGCGGAGCAGTACATTTTAGACGTTGTAACGAGGTTTGTGAAAGCTATCGTCTTGTTCGGCTCTCCAGGGTCCGGTAAAGGGACTCAGGCCAAGTTGCTTACGGAGTGTCTGGGCATTCCTCACGTCTCCACGGGCGAGATGCTGCGGGAAGCTGTCCGGAGCGGGAAAGGTGTCACTCCCAAGACCGCGGCGAAAATGCAGGCCGGAATCCTGGTGAAGGACGAAGTGGTGGAAACGCTGGTGGACGACCGGCTCAGTTTGCCGGATGCCGCCAAGGGGTTCGTGCTGGACGGGTATCCGCGGACGTTGCAGCAGGCGGAGCACCTGGCAGCTTGGATGAAAGAGCGGGAAATCCGCGAGTTGGTGATTCACCTCGCGGTTGATTACAATATTATTATTGCCCGTTTGACCGGCCGCCGCGAGTGCCCCCGCTGCGGAACCCCGTACAACGTTGCGCTGCGACCTCCGAAGGTGGACGAGTTGTGCGATCTGGATGGCGAAAAGCTGGTGAAGCGGGATGACGATCGCGAAGAAGTAATACGCGCCCGGCTGGAAGCGTACGAGCGGCAAACCCGTCCGGTTCTCGATTTCTTCGAGACCAACGGTGGCCGGGTAATCCGCGTGGACGCCGGGAACGATCCGCCCGAGGCGGTGTATCAGAAGATCCGCCAGGCGATGGAAAACTGATGATCGTGCGAAAAACCGCCGCGGAACTGGAGAAGATGCGGCGCAGTGGCCTGCTGGTATACCAGGTCTTGCAGAGCTTGAAGGAGATCGCGGTGGAAGGGGCCAGCACCATGGACCTGGAAGTGGCCGCGGAGAAGATGATCGGCGATGCCGGAGCGAAACCCGCTTTCAAGGGTTATTACGTGCCCGCCGCCGGTGAAGCGTTTCGTTTTGTGCTGTGCACTTCGGTGAACGACGAGATTGTCCACGGGATGCCGAATGCCAAGCGGGTTTTGAAGCCGGGCGACATCGTTTCCATCGACACCGGTGTGAAGCTGGACGGGTATTATGGCGATTCGGCCCTCACGGTGCCGGTCGGTGAAGTGAGCGAAGAGACCAAGAAGCTGCTGCGCGTGACGCAGGAATCGCTCGAAATGGCCATCGATAAGGTGCGCAACGGCAGCCGGTTGTTCGACATCTGCGGCACGGTCGAGCAGCACGTGAAATCGAATGGTTTTTCGGTGGTGCGGGAGTATGTGGGCCACGGCATCGGCACGCAGCTCCACGAGGAGCCCCAGGTTCCGAATTACGTGGACCGGAAGAACGAAAATCCCCGCCTGAAGCCGGGGATGGTGCTGGCGGTCGAACCGATGGTGAATGCCGGCCGGCCGGAAGCGGTGGTCCTGAAGGACAAGTGGACTGCCGTGACGAAGGATGGGTCGTACAGTGCCCACTTCGAGCACTGCATCGCGGTGACGGAGAATGGACCGTGGGTTCTGACCCGGCCGTGAAGAAAATAGAGGCCGTGGTGGTTTCGGAGCGGCCGAGAGCGTTGTACGAAGTAGTGCTGCCCACGCAGCAGAAGATTTTGGCCCACACGGTGGGTGCGGTGAAACGGAATTTCGTCCGGCTGGTTCCGGGCGACCGGGTCGAAGTGGAGTTAAGTCCCAACGATCCGACCAGAGGAAGGATCACGAGGAAGGTAGCCGAGCCGCGGCCGTAGGAGCGGTTTCAAGGTCGATATGAAAGTTCGAGCGTCCGTAAAAAAGATTTGCGACAAATGCAAGGTGATCAACCGCCAGGGCGTGGTGCGCGTCATCTGCGTCAACCCGAAACACAAACAGAGGCAGGGATAATATGGCACGTTTAGCCGGTGTGGATTTACCGCCTGGGAAAAGGGCTGAGATCGGGCTCACTTACATCTACGGCATCGGCCGTACCCGGTCGAAATCGCTGCTTCACCGCGCGGGCATCGATTTTAATAAGAAGGTCCGCGACCTGACGGAAGACGAAGTCAACAAGGTCCGCACCATCCTCGAGGAAGAAGGAGCGGTGGAAGGCGATCTGCGCAAAGAGATCTCGATGAATATCAAGCGGCACATCGAGATGGGTTCTTACCGCGGCTTGCGGCACCGCCGCGGGCTGCCGGTTCGCGGACAGCGCACCCACACCAACGCCCGCACGCGCAAAGGACCGCGCCGCGGCACGGTGGCGAACAAGAAGAAAGCGTCGGCTAAAACCTAGAGAGCGATCTGGCATCATATGGCGAAAGCACCAGCAGCAAAACCCGGCAAAAAAAAGAGCTTCAAGAAGAAGGAAAAGCGCGTCGTCCACACCGGCGTCGTGCACGTGCAGGCCACGTTCAACAACACCATCGTGACCATCTCCGATCAGGAGGGCAATACCATTTCCTGGTCGAGCGCCGGCTCGCTCGGTTTCCGCGGGTCGCGCAAAGGCACGCCGTTCGCCGCCCAGCAGGCGGCGTTGACGGCGGCCAACAAGGCTACAGAAGCAGGATTGCGGGTCGTGGAAGTGCGAGTCAGCGGCCCCGGTTCGGGCCGCGAATCGGCGGTGCGGGCGCTCTCCACCGCGGGGATCGATGTCCGCGCCATCAAGGATGTCACCCCGATTCCGCACAACGGCTGCCGCCCGCCGAAGAAGAGGCGCGTGTAGTTTTTAGCGGGGAGCTGAAAAGCTCTCAAAAGCGGGACGAAGGCCGGCCATGGCTGTAAACCGCACCTGAAAGAAGAAAGGTAAGAGGAGTCAACTTGGCACGATACATTGGCCCCGTTTGCCGGCAATGCCGGCGCGAGGGCATGAAACTGTTTCTCAAAGGCGAACGCTGCCACAGCGAGAAGTGCGCCATCGAAAAGCGCAACTTCATCCCCGGGCAGCATGGCAAGGACCGGGCAAAGAAAATCGTCGGTTACGGCCTGCAATTGCGTGAAAAGCAGAAGGCCCGCCGGGTTTATGGCGTTCTCGAGCGGCAGTTCCGCGGCACGTTCGAAAAAGCCGCCGCCACCAAGGGCATCACCGGCGAAAACCTGATGTCGCTGCTCGAGCGCCGGCTCGATAGCGTGATCTTCCGCATGGGATTCGGCACCAGCCGCGCCCAGGCGCGCCAGATCGTCCGCCATGGCCATGTCGATGTCAACGGCCGCAAGTGCAACATCCCGTCGGCTGTCGTGAAGATCGGCGACGTCGTCTCCGTTCGCGAAAGCAGCAAAAAGAACGCCACCATTCTGGCCGCGCGCGATGCCACAGCCCACGCTCCGGCGCCCAACTGGATCGATGTCGATCGCGAAGGGCTCACCGGGAGAATTACCGCCATGCCGCAGCGCAGCGAGTTGGTGCAGATCCAGTTAAACGAGCAGCTCATCGTCGAGTTGTACTCGAAGTAAGTGAACCAGACAGGCGGGGGCCGGAATCCGGCTCCCGCTTTTCGCGTGTCTAAAAAGAGGATTTACGAATGTTTAGAGGCTTCCAAAAACCCAAACGACTGGTCGCCAATACCGAGACCCTGACGGAACGGTATGGCATGTTTACGGCGCAGCCTTTCCAACGCGGATTCGGCACCACCATCGGCAACAGCCTTCGCCGCGTACTGCTCAGCTCGATCGAGGGCGCGGCCATCACCGCCGTCCGCATCGAGGGAGTCGAGCACGAATTCAGCCCCATCCCCGGTGTCGTGGAAGACGCCACCGACATCATCCTGAACCTCAAACAGATCCCGTTCAAGATCATGGGCGAGGGTGTAAAGACCGTGCGGCTCACGGTGGACCAGCCGGGCGACGTTCGCTCCGGACAGATCGAGACCGATGCCGACGTGGAAGTGCTCGACCGCGACGTACACCTCGCCACGGTGAGCGAAGGCGGGAAGCTGTCCATCGAAATGCGCCTCAAGAGCGGCCGCGGATATGTCAGCGCCGACAAGAATTTCGACGACGACCTGACGCTGGGCTACATCCCCATCGATTCGGTCCACTCGCCGGTCCGCAAGGTTAACTTCGCCGTCGAAGCGGCGCGCCTCGGGCAGATGACCGATTACGACAAGCTCACGCTCGAAGTCTGGACCAACGGCGCCGTGTCCCCGCAGGACGCCATCGGCTATGCCGCCAAGCTCCTCAAGGACCACATGTCCATCTTCATCAACTTCGAGGAAGTTCCGGAGCAGGCCGAGGAGATTTCCGAGCACGGGCTCGACAAGATCAACGAAGTGCTCAACCGCTCGGTGGAAGAGTTGGAACTCAGCGTTCGCTCCTACAACTGCCTCAAGAACGCCAATATTCAGACCATCGGCGAGCTGGTGCAGAAGACCGAGGCCGAAATGCTGCGCACCAAGAATTTCGGGCGTAAATCGCTCAACGAGATCAAGGAAATTCTGGCCAACATGGGTCTCTCGCTCGGCATGCGCATCGACCAGCATGGCCGCCTGATCGCTCCGCCGCCGCAAGCCGGCGGCATGATCGATTACACCCACGACGAGGAAGGGCCGCACGAACCGGCCGGGGAATAACCATGAGACACAATTACGCCGGATACAAACTGAAACGGCCCGTGGATAGCCGCAACGCGCTGTTGCGGAACCTGACCACCAGCGTGATCGAGAATGAACGCGTGATCACTACCGTGCCGAAGGCCAAGGCCGTCCGCCCGTGGGTGGAAAAGATGATCACGCTCGCCAAGCAGGACACGCTGCACTCGCGCCGGCAGGCGGCCGCGATTCTGCGCAACCCCAAATCGGTGCAGAAGCTGTTCGACACGCTGGGCACGCGGTTCGGCCAGCGCAACGGCGGCTACACGCGCATCACCAAGCTGGGGCCGCGCAAGGGCGATGGCGCCGAACAGGCGATGCTCGAGCTGGTGGGTTCCGAACTCGTGAAGCGCGCCGCCGAGCGCGCCAAGCGCAAGGAAGCCAGGCTCGAGGCGCAGCGCACCGGCAAGGAAGTCGAAGAAGAAGCACCGGAAGAAGAGAAACCCGAAAAGTAGGGTTGCCTCACTCCGAGAGCCGCCGCCGGTTTGCGCCGGTTGCGGCTCTTTTGTTTTTGTCGAAACCGCTGGTATGGAGAGATCATTCCACCGGGGGCAGGATGACCGGCTTGCCATCCTGAATCAACGGGCGGTCCGGAAAGAACTTCTCCTGCCTGATCCGGCGCCACCCATCCGCCGTTCGCACCCAGGTATCGCGATAGAGCGAGCCGATCAGCCGATTGCCCGACCGGCGCGAGCTCCAATAGACCACCAGCACGTTCCATCCGGTCTGCCGGATGTAAACGAAATCCTGTTTCGGGATGGGGCGTTTTTCGGGAGGAACGGCAACTCCCGCCTCCGCTTCCTTCATCAGGTCGGCGAGCGTGAGCGTCTCCCCGGCAGGCATGTTGCCGACCCATTCCGGCGCGAAGGTGGCGAGCGCCCGCGCCATCTCCTCCTTCGTCCGCGCCTCGCGCATGGCTTTCTGCGAAGCGGCGTAGAGATCTTTGATGGTCGTCTCCACGCTCTCATCCGCCGCCGGGAGAGAAACGGAAACAGCCAGGACAACCATCAGCGCCCGCGCCAGCATATTACCCCTCCCATCCGCCGCCGAGGGCCTTGTACAGCTGCACCACGCTCACGAGCTCGGCATAGCGGATCTGCGCCAGCGTCAGCTCGGCCGAAAGCAGATCGCGATCCGCATCGAGCGCGTTCAACTGCGTATCCACGCCGCCCTGATAGCGGGCGTAAGCCAGACGCTTGCGGTCCTGCAACGCGACGACGAGATGTTCCTGCTCGACGCGGCTCTCGCGCGTTCGCTGGTGTGCGATCAAGGCATCCGAGACCTCTTGAAACGCGGTCCGGATCGATCTCTCGTAGGCCACCTGCGCTTCCTCGCGCTGCGCTTCGGCCAGCCGCACGTTGGACTTGATGCGGCCGGCGGTGAAGATGGGCTGGGTGATCTGCGGAACGAAGCTCCAGGCGCCGTTGGGACCGGAGAAGAGGCTGGTTAGCCGTGAACTCTGGCCGCCGATGAATCCGGTCAAGCTGATGTCCGGGAAGTAGGCGGCCTTGGCCACACCGATATTGGCGTTGGCGGCGGCCAGCGCCTGCTCGGCCGCGCGGATATCGGGACGCCGTTCGAGCAGCGCCGAAGGCAGGCCCGCAGGCACTTCCGGAGGCAGATGTTGGTCCAGGAAGCCGCGTCCCCTGGGGATGCTTTGCGGATCTTTGCCGAGCAGCAGGGAGATCTGGTCTTCGGTTTGTTCGATCTGTTGCTGAAGCTGGGGAATGCTCTCCGCCGCGCTATCCACGAGTTCCTCGGCCTGGCGCAGGTCGAGGAGCGTGGCCACGCCGCCGCGCTGCCGGTCCTGGGTTAGCTCCAGCGATGCCCGGCGCGTCTCCAAAGTGCTCTTGGAAATCTGCAGCTCGGAGTCCAGTTCGAGCAGTTGGAAATAATCGGTTGCCACCTGGCTGACGACCGTACTAACCACCGTCTTGCGGTTCCAATCGGCGTTCAGCAGATTGGCGCGGGCGGCTTCCGTCGCGCGGCGCAAGCGGCCGAAAAGATCGAGTTCGAACGACAGCAGGTTGAGTCCCGCCTGTCCCCAGTTGCGGTCCTGATTGGGGACCAGAGCCGGCGGCAGCGGGAACGATCCATCGCGCGAAAGACGCGTGATTTCCAGGTTGCCCGACGCGCCTACTTGCGGAAACTGGTTGGAGCGAACCACGCCCAGATTCGCGCGCGCCTCCTCCACCCGCGCCACGGCCTGGCGCAGATCGTAGTTCTGCGCCAGCGCGGTACGAATCAGGCCCTGTAGCTGCTCGTCCTGGAACACGGCGAACCACTTGAGGTTCGCCAGCGAACTGGCCTGCGGTTCCGGCAGCGGCTCGGGTGCGCGGAAGTTTGCCGGCGCCTCGATTTGCGGCCGTTTGTAATTGGGTCCGACGGTGCATCCGGCCAGCAGAGCCGCCGCCGCGGCCACTGCAAGATAGGTAGATCTCATATCAGTCTCCTTGCGCCGGTGAAGGCAGGGGTTCGGGTCCGGTAGCCGGGGCGTGGCGGGATAGCTTCTCGACCACCACGAAGATGGCGGGGACGAAAAACCGGCCGATGAACGTCTCGGCCAGCATGCCGCCGATCACCGTGGTTCCGATGATCTGCCGCGCGATCGATCCCGCTCCGGACGCCACCCAGAGCGGCACGCACCCGATAATGAAGGCGAGCGCCGTCATCATGAGCGGCCGGAAGCGCAGCCTCGCCGCGTCCAGCGCGGCCTCTATTAGGGGCCTGCCCCGTTCGTATTCCTCCTTGGCGAAGGCGACGATCAGAATGGAATTCTTGGCGCCCAGGCCGATCAACATCACCAGTCCGATTTGCGTGTAGACGTCGTTTTGAATCTGCACCAGGTAGGCCGGCAGAAACGCTCCCGCCACTACGCGGCGGAGCCAGAGCGCGGCAATGGCGCCGAAGACCGCTACCGGCGTCGAGAGCAGCACGCTCCACGGGAGCGACCAACTCTCGTAGAGCGCCGCCAGAATCAGAAAGACGAACACCAGGGAGAAGCCGAAGATGACCACGGCGGGCACACCTTGGCGCGCTCTCTGTTCCTGATACGACATGCCCATGTAGTCGAAGCCCATGTCGCGGGGCATCGTCTGGTTAAAGACCTCTTCCAGGGCGTGCGTTGCCTGGTCGGAACTGTATCCGGCGGCGGCCTCGCCATTGAGCTGGGCGCCGCGATATTCGTTGTAGCGCAGAGTAAACTCCGGGCCGGAGCGGGTTTCGAATTTCGCCAGCGAAGACAGCGGCAAGGCTTGACCCTGGTTGTTGCGCACATAGAACTGGTCGAGCCCCTCGGTATTCGACCGGTATGGCGCCTCGGCCTCCACATATACCTGCCAGGTACGGCCGAAATCGTTGAAGTAATTGATAAACAGCCCGCCCATGTAAGCCTGAATCGTGCGGTACACATCGCCTAAAGCGACGCCTTGTTTGAGCGCTTTATCCTTGTCTACGCGGACGAATCGCTGCGGCACGCTGGGCAGAAAGGTGCTCGAGATCTGGCCGATTTCCGGGCGTTTCCTGGCGGCCGCCAGGAATTTATCGAGGTTGTCGGCCAGGAATTTGACGTCGTGGCCGGCGCGGTCTTCGAGCACGAACTGAAATCCGCCCGAGGTGCCGACGCCGGGAATGGCGGGCGGAGCGAAGCTGAAAACGGTTCCTTCGGGGAGACTGCCGAATTCCTGGTTCAAGTTGTGCCGGATGGTTTGGTACTGCTCGGCTCTGGTGGTGCGATCGTCCCAAGGCTTCAGCGTGACAAAGAAGAAGGCATTGTAAGTGGTCTGGGCGAAACTTAGTAAGTTGAAGCCGATCACGGTAGTGGTGTAGGCGACGCCGGGAGTTTTCGCCAGAATCTTCTCGACTTGCCGCGCCGCCGCGGCGGTACGTTCCATGGAGGAAGCCACGGGCAGCTGCATACTGACGTAGGCGTATCCCTGATCTTCATCCGGCAGGAAGCTGGAAGGCAGATGGCGGCCCAAAAAAAGCGCGCCCGCGCCGCAAATGGCCAGCAGCAGCAGCACGAGGGCGCCTTTGCGAATCACGGCGTCCGACCAGCGGACGAAACCGACCGTCGTGCGCTCCCAATAACGGTTGAACGGCGCGAAGAGTTTCCCCAGCAGACCGGGGCGCTCATTGGCATCGTGCTCCTGTTTGCGCAGCAGCAGTCCGGCCAGCGCCGGGCTGAGCGTCAGCGCGTTGAAAGCCGAGAGCATGACCGAAATGGCGATGGTCAGCGCGAATTGCTGGTAGAGCTTTCCGGTGATGCCCGGGATGAACGCCGTGGGAACGAATACCGAGGCCAGCACCAGCGCGATGCCCACCACCGGACCGGAGAGCTCCGCCATGGCTTTGCGAGCCGCGTCTTTGGGGTCGAGACCTTCTTCGATATGACGCTGCACGCCTTCGACAACCACGATGGCGTCGTCCACCACCAGCCCGATGGCCAGCACCAGGCCCAGCATCGAAAGCGTATTGATGGAAAAGCCGAACACCGGGAAGAGCAGGAACGTACCGACCAGCGACACGGGCACGGCCAGCATGGGAATCAGGGTGGCGCGCCAGTCTTGCAGGAACAAATAAACCACCAGGATGACCAATACGATGGCGATTACCAGAGTCTCCACGATTTCCTTGATGCCCTCGGTGACCGGAAGTGTCTGGTCCAACGAGACTGCGTAATCGACATCCTCGGGAAAGCGCTGTTTCATCTGGGCCAGCAGCTTGCGCACGCCTTCAACCGCCTGTACCGCGTTCGATCCCGGCAACTGGTAGGCGGCGATGATGGCGCTAGGCTTGCCGTTCAGGCGCCCGATGATGCTGTAGCTTTGTGCGCCCAATTCGACCCGCGCGACATCTTTCACGCGCACAACTCCGCCGTTGGGCGCTTCGCGAACGATGATGTTACCGAACTCCTCGGGCGACGAGAGCCTTCCCTGGGCCAGAACCGCGTAAGTGAACTGCTGGTTCGCGGGAGCAGGCTCGCCGCCCGCCTGCCCGGCGGGGTTTACGGTGTTCTGCGCCTGGATCGAGTTCAGGATGTCGGAAACCGTGATGCCCAATTTCGCCAGTTGGTCCGGCTTGACCCACAGCCGCATGGCATATTGCCCGGCGCCGAAAATCTGCGTCTGGCCGACGCCGTAAGAGCGGCCGATGGGGTCATTGAGATTGATATAGGCATAGTTTGCGAGAAATGTGGCGTCGCGGGTTCCATGCGGCGAGTACAGAGCAATCAGCATCAGCGGAGCGGTGGTGGACTTGCGGATGGTGACCCCGTAATTGTTTACTTCCGGCGGGAGTTGGCCCTGGGCCAGCTGTTCGCGCGACTGCGTCAGGATCAGGTCCATATTGGGATCCGTCTTCAGGTCGAAATCGGCGAACAGCCAGGTGGAGGAGGAGCCGGTGGCGTTGACGGAGTACATGTAATTCATGTTGTCGACGCCGGTAAGCTGCTGCTCGATCGGGGTGGCGACCGCCTGTTCCAAGGCCTGAGCGTCGGCGCCGACGTAGGTGGCCTGGAGGCGGATTTCCGGAGGCGCGATGTTGGGAAACTGAGCCACCGGCAGGGTCACGATCATGATCGCGCCGACGATCACCGTCAAAATGGCGATGACGATGGCCACAATAGGCCTGCGAATGAAAAAGTTGGACATCGGTCGGTTCCTCTCCCGCTAGTTGCCCTGGAACGGTTTCGGGGCGACTGCTGCGCCGGATCGAAGCGCCTGCTGGCCCACCACTACGACCGTCTCGCCGGGCTTCAGCCCGTCGTCGATCACCCACATGGTGCCCACGCGCTGTCCCGCCTTCACCGGACGGACGCTCACGTGGTTGTCCTGCCCGACAACCGTGACCTGGTAGCTGCCCTGAAGTTCCGTCACCGCGGGTTGCGGCACGAGCAATGCCCCTTGGTCCATGCCGACCACGGCGCGAACCTTGGCAAACTGGCCGGGACGAAGGACGTTGCCTGGATTCGGAAACAGGGCGGTCATCTCGATGGCGCCGGTGCTGGGATCCACCTGCCGGTCGGCGAAGGAGAATCGCCCGGGATGCGGGTGTTCGGTTCCGTCGGCCAGGATCACCTTCAATTGCAATTTATGGAGCGCATCGGCCCGCGCCAGGCTGAGATATTCCTGCTCGCTGATGGTGAAATTGGCCCTGATCGGGTCGAGCGTCGACACACTTGTTACCGCATTGCCCGCCGGGCCGACGAGATTGCCGACCTGTACGGTGGCCCGTCCGGCGATGCCGTCGATCAGAGAGGTCAGCCTGGTGAAGCCGAGATTGACCTGGGCCGTCTCCAGCCCTGCCTCCGCCGCCTTGACTCCGGCCTGCGCCGCCTCAATCAAGGCTTTCGACGTCTCGATCTGAGCTTGCGAAGCGGCCACCTGCGCTTTGTTGGCCCGATTGATCTGGCTGGCGTTATCCAGGTCCTGCTGGGTGACTGCCTGCTGTTTTGCGAGCGGAGTATAGCGATCCTCGTCGAGTTGCGCCCGGCGCTGATTGGCCTCGGAGTTCTGGAGTTGGGCTTGCGCCTGCACCAAGCCTGCCCGGGCCTCGGCCAGTTGGGCGCGGGCTTGCGCCAGTTGACCGGCTGCCTGGTCCACGGCTGCTTGGAATGGCCGCGGATCGATTTCAAAGAGCAACTGCCCTTTGCGGACGAAGGAACCTTCCTGATAGTCCTGCCGCAGCAGATAGCCGGTGACCTGCGCCTTGATATCGGCATTGACCAGGCCGTCCAGGGCGCCGATCCACTCCCGCTGGATCGGCAGATCGCGCTGCTCGACGGTGGCAACTTCGACGGTGCGCGGTGCCGGTGGGGCAGCCGCCTCGGTGGTTTTGGATCTGCTGACTACGAAGACGGTTCCCACAACTGCCAAAACTACCGCGGTCACCGCCATCATTCCGTGACTACGCTTCATTTCACTTCTCCCCTCCGCGCGGTAAGAGATGTCCCCGCGGGTGTATATCCAGCAACTCCTGGTGTCAGGACCGTGTGCCAACCAGAATGGCACATCGGCGGCCAAAACTCACACGCCCAGGCAGTGCGTATCGGATCTCATAGATGTTGGAGACTTTTGCGTGCGGCGGGCCAGGCAGGCAGCGCCCTCGCAGCCGGCCGATGGTGACGATTCGTACCATAATGTGCCACCACCCGGGTTGCTAGTGCCGACTAATCGGCAAACGCGCGCGCCGCGCGGTTGCGCCCACTAATTGTGCAGGTGCTGGCGGCGAAGGTCGTCCGGGCTGGAAAGACGGGGAATATGGCTCACTCGAACCGGATTCCCTGCGCCAGCGGCAACTGCGTCGACCAGTTGACCGTGTTCGTCTGCCGCCGCATGTAGGCCTTCCACGCGTCGCTGCCCGATTCCCGCCCGCCGCCGGTTTCTTTTTCGCCGCCGAATGCGCCGCCGATTTCCGCGCCGCTCGTCCCGATATTCACATTGGCGATGCCGCAATCGCTGCCGCGGTGGCTCAAAAACGTCTCCGCGGAGATGAGATTGTTGGTGAACATGGCCGACGACAGCCCCTGCGGCACGTCGTTGTGCCAACGGATGGCTTCGTCGAGGTGATCGAAATCCACCAGATAAAGAATGGGCGCGAAGATTTCTTCCTTGAGAATCGGCATATCGGCGCGCGCGCGCACCAACGTGGGCTCGACGAAGTTGCCGCTGATTTTCCCGCCGCCGCTGAGGATCTCGCCGCCCTGTTCGCGAATGCGGCGGATGCCGTCCATCATGTCGTCCACCGCGCGCCGGTTCACCAGCGGCCCCATCAGGGTTCCCTCTTCCACCGGATTGCCGATCTTGACCTGCCGGTAGGCGTTCACCAGCGCGGCGGTCATTCTTTCAGCGATGCCGCGCTGCAGGAACAGGCGTCGCGTGGTGGTGCAGCGCTGGCCTGCCGTTCCCACCGCCCCGAACACCACGGCGCGCAGCAGCAGGTCGGTATTGCAATCGTCCATGGCGATAATGCCATTGTTGCCGCCGAGCTCCAGAATTGTGCGTCCCAGCCGGCTCGCCACGGCCTCGGCCACGTGCCGGCCGACGCCGGTGGACCCGGTGAAGCTCACCAGCGGAATGCGCGGGTCGCGAATTAACATTTCGCCGATCGGATCGCTCTTGCCGATCACCAACGAGAAAATTCCCTTGAGCCCGTGCCGGTCGAGCACGCGGTTGCAGATTTTCTGGACCGCGACGGCGGTGAGCGGAGTGTCCGACGATGGCCGCCACAACACGCAATCGCCGCACACCGCCGCGATCATGGCATTCCAGGACCACACCGCTACCGGGAAATTGAACGCGCTGATCACCCCCACGATTCCCAGCGGATGCCATTGCTCGTACATGCGGTGGCCGGGACGCTCGCTGTGCATCGTAAGCCCGTAGAGTTGGCGCGAAAGCCCGACGGCGAAGTCGGCGATATCGATCATCTCCTGCACTTCGCCGCACCCTTCGGCCAGAATCTTGCCCATTTCGAGCGACACCAGCATTCCCAGGTCGTCCTTCGCGGCGCGCAGTTCGTTGCCGATCTCACGTACGATTTCGCCCCGCCGCGGCGCCGGCACCATGCGCCATTCGAGGAACGCTTCGCTCGCCTGCGCCACGATGGTTTCGTAATCTTGCGGACCCGCCAGTTGAATTTTGGCCAGCACCTCGCCTGTCGCCGGGTTGAGCGACTCCAGTTGCCCGCCGGAAGGTTCAGCGATCCAGTCGCCATAACAGGCGCCGGAATTCACCGGCTCGATGTGCAGTTTTTCCAGGATTTCGGGGATCTGAGTCGGGGTGGTAAACACGCTTCTATTCTAGCCCGCGCGATCCATGCTGGCCTGGTCCCACCGTCCTCCGCGACCGGCGGGACCCGTTTTATTGACAGCGGCCACTCACCCCTAACCTCGGTATGCCGGCTGAGGTCCGGCGATATTAAGTTACATTATCGTAGCGGCCAGGAAGTGCCAACCTATCTTTTGTACAGTGACGCGGTCTTCCTTCCGGTTGCGGGCTTCCGGCTTCCGGCTTTTTTCTTATAGCTGATCCTCATACTGCTCGAACGCCACGCGCACCAGCTGTCCCCTCGTGCGCACTCCCGTCTTCTGAAAGAGACTCTGCAAAATGGCTTTTACGTAGCTTTCGGAAATCTGCAGGCGCCAGGCGATCTCCTTGTTCGACAGCCCTTCCAGGACGAAGCGCAACACCTTGCGCTGCCGCTCGTTGAACTGCGGCGCGTTCGATTCGGCCGCGGCTTTCTCTTCCTCGCCCGCCAGGGACTTGTCCATCCAACTCTCCCCGGCCATCACCGCGTTGACCGCGGCATGGAGCTCTTCGAGCGGAGCGTGCTTCAGGAAGATGCCGGCGACGCCTTGTTGCAGCAGCCGCCGCGCTTCCGTGCTGCTGACCCATGCGGTTACGACCAGCACGCGTCCGGCAAACCCGGCTTCCCGCGCGGCCGGCAGGAATTGCGAAGCTCTCTCGCCTCCCAAATCGTGATCCAGCAGGACCAGATCGAACGGTTGCTGCGCCACCAGCGGCATTGCCGCCGCGATGCTGGCGCAATGTTCCACCACGAGCTGTGGGTCCGCCGCCAGGGCGCGCGCTACGCTCTCGCGAAAAAGTGCGTGGTCGTCAATCAGTAATACGCGTATCATTCCTGTGCCGCGCTTTCCGCCGGCCATAACTCCACGGCGAAGCAACTGCCGGTTTCCGGCGCCTCATATCGCAAGCCGCCGCCGTGCGACCGCAGAATGGCTCGCGTGACATACAGCCCCAAACCCACCGATTGCGCCCCCGGTTGAAACGGTTGGAACAACTCCTCGGGATGAGCCACGCCCGGACCGGTGTCGTGGAACCGCACCACCACCAGGTCGCGTTCCATCCCCGCCACGATCCGCATCTCCTTGCGTTGGCTGTTCTCGAGCGCGCTCAGGCTGTTGCGCGCGAGGTTGATGAATGCCTGCAGCAGCGCATGATGATCGGCCTGCACCAGCGGAAGCCCGGGACGCACTTCCCAATGCGATTGAATTCCGGCTTCCCGCAAGGCAGGGTCGAGCAGGATGCGGGTTTCGTCGAGCACCGTGCCCAGATCGGCCACCACGGTTTCCCGGCTGGACGCGATGCGCAAGCCGGTGGAGGCGATCTTCTCCAACCCTTGGATCAGGCTGCCCAGCGCCTGGTATTGTTCCGGGCGCGCTTCCGGCGCGCCACCGGCGAGCCCGGAATAAGCGCTTGCCGCCGCCGCCGCCAGATTGCGAATCTCGTGCGACATGGCGCCGATCAATACGCGCGAAGTGGCCATCATGGCGTCGAGCCCCGCGCCCTCGCGATCGCGCAGATTCTCCGATGCGTCCCATACTACAGCGGCCAATGCCGCGCCCTGCGAGGTGCGATAGGTGGAAAGCCAGACGTGCGCCAGGAATACATCGCCGTTGCGCCGGTGGCCGCGGCACTCCACGTTGGTGCGCATATTGCTGCCGGAATGGTGCAGCATGCGGCTCAGGATGGGCAGGTACGGCGTCACGTCCTGTCCTTGCAAGGGCTCGTCCTCGAATGCCAGCAACTGCCGCGCCGATTCATTGGCCAGGGCCACCTGCCCCGAGTGATCGAGGGTTAAAATCGCCAGCGGGCTGGTTTCGATGAGCGTGTGTACTTTCAGTTCGGCATCCTTCAGGAGTTTCATCTGCTTTTCGCGTTCGTCGAGATGCGCCAGCAGCAGCCGGCGCCGGCGGTTCAACTCCCCCACGAAAAAGCCGGTGGTGGCGAAACCGCTCGCTGCCACGATGAACCTCGGCCACGATCCCGCCACCCAGTGGGCCGGATTCAGAACGAACGCCGCCTGATAGCCCACTTCGCCCTGCAACGGGTCAGCCGCTTCCCGTAGCCATCCGCACAGCAACGCCATCAGCAGAATCTGGTAGGTGTTCAGCCCCGCCGCCGACAACAGGATCGGAATCAGGTACAGGTAGCCTACCGACGTGTTCGGTATCAGCCAGTCGAGCCACGCCACGACCGCGATCAGGAGTGCCGCGGCGCACGAAAGCGCGGTCCGGTGCGACTCCGCGAATGCCAGGGAATGATCGAGACGTGTCATGAGCAGCAGCCGGCGGGCCAGGCTTTCAGCCTGCGCGAGATTTCAGTCCACACGGTGCGGCGGCGGGCTGAAGTTTGCCGCAGACGATAGTCTGCTCTCCAGAACGTTATCATGCGGTCAAACTACTAGGCTAACATCGTAGCGTGGCGGGTTCTCGAGTGCGGCGTATCTTTCGCATGCTGGTGCGTGGCGCGGCGCTTCTGGTGTTGGCGTTCTATGCCATCTGCCTGGGCGAACTGGTGGCGCTCCGCTGGATCAATCCTCCCACTACCGCGGTGCAGACCGAACGGCGCCTGGCGGCCCTTTGGCATCGCAAACCGTATCGCAAACGCCAGGTTTTTGCGGCCCTCGGCCGCATCTCACCCGACCTCCAGCACGCCGTCATTTCGGCCGAAGACGGCCGCTTCTATCAGCACCACGGCATCGATTGGCTGGAAGTGCAGAAGGTTGTCGATAAGGACGTGGAGCAGGGAAAACTCGGCCGCGGCGGGTCCACCATCACGCAACAACTGGTGAAAAATCTCTTTCTCACCACCAATCGCTCGCTCCTCCGTAAGGCCGTGGAATTCACCCTGGCTCCCGCCGCCGAAGTCATTCTCGGCAAGCGCCGCATTCTGGAACTCTACCTCAATGTGATCGAGTGGGGACCGGGAATCTTTGGCGCGCAGGCGGCATCGCAAGCCTGGTACAGCGTCCCCGCCGCTAAAATCGATCGCGATCAGGCGGCCCGCCTGGCGGCGATTCTGCCCGCGCCGCTGCGCTGGAAGCCCGACCACATGGGCTCCTATAGCGACGAGATTCTCCGCCGCATGGCCCTGACGGGCTGGTAAATCGCCCCTTCTGCAAATATTCAGTTTGGAAAAACCAATTTTCCGCGCCGTACGTCCAAAAAATTGTGCCGCGCGCGGATGCGTGGTGTTTACACTGTAGGAAGCGGATGAAACTCAAGGCAGTACTTCTCTTGAGCTTTGCGGCCTGGGGGCAGGCCGGCTCGCCGGAGTATTTCTTCCCGTCGCACCGCATCTCCGGTGTTGGCGTAGAGCGCGACGATCTCACTCCCGAGACCCTGCAACTGCGCACTGACCTCATGGTGCAGTCGCAAACCTTCGTGATCATGCGCGAGCAGGAAGCCATCGCCGGCGCGCGCCGCGTCACCGCTCCCGCGCTGCAGTCGATTATTCGCTCCGCCGCGCGCAGCAGCGGATTTCCGCAATCCATTCTCGAAGCCATCATTTACCTCGAAAGCTGGGGCGATGCCAACAGCCCAACCAGTCCCGCCGGAGCCAAAGGCATCATGCAGATCACCGATGCTACCGCGAAGGACATGGGCCTGAGCGTGGTGCATGCCACGCGGTATCACGTCACGAAAGAGAGGGTGCTTGTCAAAAGCCGCAATAAGAGCACCAAGCCGAGATACAAGACCATCACCCACAGAGAGCCTTACACTGTGCTGGTTCGCGACGACCGCATGATTCCCGATCGCGCCATCCCCGCGGCGGCGCGCTACCTCGCCCGCCTGGAGCGCACCTTCGGCGCCGAGGATTGGGCCATCTTCGCCTACCATTGCGGCACGGGATGCGTCACATTCATGAAGGAACTCACCAGCCGCGCGCAAGGCATTCCGCCCGACGAGATTACCGTGGCGCGCATGTTCTTCTCCTGCAGCCCCAACTGGAATCGCGAACTGTACCAGGCGATCCAACAGCAGATGCTGCGCGATTACTCGCCCACTTACTACTTCCGCATCCTGCGTGCCGCGCAGTTACTGGCCATCTATCGCCAGAACCCCGACGATCTGGCCGCGCTCCAGCTGGAATATAAGAATCAGTTCGCCTCCGGCCGGCGCGCTCCGCACATGCTTTCCACCTGGCTGCGCCCCGATGACCTGATCTACCGCACCGGCGACGACATCCGCGCCAATCCCGGCTCGCGGCTCATTAAGGCCCTGGACAATGCCGATTATCTGGGCTATACATTGCAGCTTCCGAGCAGCGATGCCTTCGCGGATTCTTCCGAGGCATCGCCCGCGGCGCTCGGCACGTTGACTTACATCGCTTTCGAAACGCGCCGCCTGTTGGAGGAACGGAGTTCGCCGGGGGAGAGCTTCCAGCCGCTGCCGGTGGTGGCGCTGGTCGAATCCGAGGATTATGCGCGCCAGCAGTTGTCGCAGCACGATGCCCTCCAGCACAGCTCGGGCGAAGTGTTCGATCTCGATATCGGACACCTGCCCGCGGGCGAGTTGGAATGCCTGCGATTTGTGCTCGACGATCTCGGTTGGAGCGGATATCTGGGCTTCGTGGAGGACGGCGCCGGCCGTATGCACATCGGCTGCTCGCCCAATTCCCGCGAGTTCTTCTCCAACGTCTGGCAGGAAGCCCAGGAGCACCTGGCGGTTAACTGAAAAAACGCTCGGCACGCGAATTTCGCACGGGGCTCAATCCGGGCCGGTCAAAAATCGCCCGCGCACAAAAACTAATTCGGGCACTGGCGATTCAGCAGGGCAGTCATGATCCGGTTGACCACGTCTTCCTTGACCTGGGGATCGGCGGGACCGAGCGGCGAGATCTGGATGTGCACCAACTCGTGCACAATGGTGCACTCCATGTCCAACCTCAAATCGGCGCCTTTCAGGTTATAGTCCCGGGGATCGAGAACCTGGATGGTCGCCGTTTTCGCGCGTGAATCCCAGTGGGACGAACCCCACGCATTCGGATCGATCTCCGATTGGCGAACCACCTGTAACGTCATAGTCCAATCGTCCATGCCGAGGCGTTTCTGCCAGGCTCGCATCTGGTCCACCAGACGTAATTCCAGAGGGTTCATTGCAGAACAACTGAGGGAAAACAAAAGCAGGGCCCAAACTACGCGCATACTCTTTTGATCGTACTATACGTCACCCTGAAACTGTGCGGAAGAACCCGATTTTTGCCGGGCTTTTACGTGCGGAATATTACATTTCCGCCAGGCTATTTCGGGCCGTTGGCCCCGGTTGAGGTGCCGGGCTTGGGCGCGTAATTCGGGTATGGAGGCCGCTTGGGCGCCGGCACCGGGTGCTCCTTCATTTGCCCCATGGCGACGGCCACGGCCCGCTCCAATTGCGGATCGTGCCCATCGTGCATCGACTTCGGATCCAGTTCCACCACGACGTCGGGCGCCTGCCCCTTGTTCTCCACGTCCCACTGCCCTTCGGGATTGAAGAAGCCGAAACTGGGCGCCGTCACGTTGCCGCCATCCATGAGCGGCGGATAGCTGCCGATTCCGACCAGCCCACCCCAAGTCCGCTTGCCAACCAGCGTGCCGACCTTGTTGTAATGGAACATCCACGGCATGCAATCGCCGCCCGAACCGGCAAATTCGTTAATGATCATCACCTTCGGTCCGAAGATCGATGCCGCGGGTGTGCGGTAGATGGCGCCATAGCGCGGGCTCCAGAATCCTTCAATCGGCCGCTGCATGGCGTCGATCACGTAGTCCGCCACCTGTCCGCCGCTATTGAAGCGCTCATCGAGAATCACACCTTGTTTGTCGGACTGCGCGAAGTAGTAGCGCGTGAAGCTGGTCAACCCGCCCTGGCCGGTGTCGGGCATGTAAACATACGCGAGTTTGCCACCGCTCAGTTCATCCACTTTGCGGCGATTTCCTTCTATCCATGCCTGGGTGCGCAACTGCGTCTCGCTGGCCACCGGTACGACGGTGATCTCACGGGCGTTCGCCCCGGCGGCATCGGTGGCGATTTTGAGCGTGACGCGCTTGCCCGCCGTGTTTTCGAGGGGGCGCGAAATGTCGTCCTGGGCTGTCAGTTCCTCGCCGTTCACCGCGAGCAGATAGTCGCCCACGTTGACGTTCAGGCCCGGGACTGCCAGCGGCGCCTGCAAGGTGGGATTCCAGTTCTCGCCATCGTAGATGCGTTTGATGCGATAGCGGCCGTTGGCAATTTCATAATCGGCCCCGAGCAGGCCGCCCGGAACGGCGTGCGCCGACGGAATATTGCCGCCGCCGCCGCGCAGATGGCCCACGGTCATATCGCTGATCATGTCGTGGATGATGTAGTTGAGATCGGTGCGCGAGCCCAGGGAATCGAGATATTTTTCGTACTCCTTCTCGGCGTCGGCAACGTTCACGCCGTGCAGATTGGGATCGTAGAAGTAACTCCGTTCAATGCGCCAGACTTCGTGGTACATCTGCTTCCATTCGGCCAGCGGATCGACGTGGACTTCGACGTCGCTGAGTTTGAGCGCGCCTTCACCCGCCTTGAGCGGCGCAGTGGCCGGGACGATGACGTATTGCGGACCGGCCGCACCGTCGCCGCCGCGCCCGCCGCCTCTGCCTCCCGCGCCGCCGCCCGTCCGCAGCAGCATTTTTTCTCCGTTGGCGGAGAGATCGAAGAAGGCCACGTTGTCGGCCAGTTTTTCGAGCTTGCGCGCCTTGAGATCGTAGCGGGAGAGCGTCGCGCCTGCGGCACCCCGTCCGGCGGCGGCCGATTCCATCACGTAAAAGAATCCCGCGCGCCCGGCGGTGAGGTTGGTGTAGGCCCGGGACGGCAAATTGACAGCCACGATGCGGCGCTCGATGCTGTCGAAATCGATCTTCACCGGCTTGGGAGGCGTGTTCGCCGCGGCCCCGCTGCGTCCGCCACGGCCGCCGCGCCCGCCTTCCGCGC
>DATJMA010000168.1:0-75436 GCA_035509055.1 Bryobacteraceae bacterium
TAGAGTGTCTGGTACGCCAGGGGATCGCTGTCCCAGAAACGGCGCCGGGAGCGGCGCAAATACCAATTCGAAAACTCCTCGTCGAATTCCTGGAACGCCTCGATCACGCGGAAGTGCTCGTAGTTCAGGAACGCGGTGTGCGCCGCGCCCACCAGCCGCTGCAAGCGGCTGAGTACCCAGCGGTCGAGTTCATTGGTCACGGGGAGCGGGGCGCCGCCCGGTTTCCAGCCGTCGGCCTCGGCATACATCACAAAAAAGCTGTAGCAATTCCAGAACGTCAGCAGCTTGCGGCGCGCTTCGCCATCGATGGTAGTGCCGGTGTTGCCGGCGGGATGCAGATCGGGAAAATTGAGATGCTGGCCGGTCTTCTGCTCGACGTAGATGTAGCGCATCACCTCCGCGCCGAGGGTTTCCGCGGCCTCGTCAAACGCAATGGAGTTGCCTTTCGATTTGTGCATCTCTTCGCCGCGGGCGTCGCGCACCAGCGCGTGGCCGAGCAGGGCCTTGAATGGCGCGCGGCCGTCCATCATGGCGCTCATGGCGAGCAGCGAATAAAACCAGTTTCGGAATTGCCCGGGGAAGCTTTCGAGCACCAGGTCGGCCGGGAACCATTTCTCCCAATACGCGCGGTCGCTGGAGTACCCCATGGTGCTGAACGAGACGATGCCGGCGTCGAGCCACGGATTGCCCACGTCTTCGATGCGCGAGGCCATCGAGCCGCATTTTTCGCAGCGGATTTTCACGGCGTCCACGTAGGGGCGGTGCGGCGAATTGCCATCAAACGTTTCCCAGCCTTCGACGGCTTTCTGGCGGAGTTCTTCGCGGCTGCCGATCACCATGAAGTGCTCGCAGGCGCCGCACACCCAGATGGGCAGCGCCAGACCCCAGAAGCGCTTCTTGGAGATCATCCAGTCGCTCATGTTTTTGAGCCAGTCGAGTTCGCGCGCTTCGCCCTCGGGCGGAATCCACTTGACCCCGGGGACGACGTTCTGGATGCGGTCGCGCCAGTCCATGCGGATGAACCACTCATCCACCGGGCGGAAGACCAGTTCCGATTTGCAGCGCCAGCAGTGCGGATAGACGTGCGGATATTTTTCGCGCGCCACCAGGTGCCCGGAGGCTTTCAGCGCCGCGATGATGTCATCCGGCACGGCGCTGGCGTTTTTTCCCGTGAACGGTCCGAAGCCATCGATAAAATTGGCGCTTTCATCCAGTGGGGCGAGAAACGGCAACTCGTTTTCCTTGCCTAATTCCTGGTCTTCGGCGCCACAGCCAGGCGCGATGTGGACGAGCCCTGTGCCTTCTTCCTCGCTGATCGCGCTCCAGGCAATGACGCGATGCGCCGCCGCGGAAGTGGCGCCCCCGCCGGTCTGCCCGTACGGGAAAACGCCGCCGGGCGTATTCTGCGCCGGGAGTTCATCGAATGGACCATCGTAGGCGAGACCGAGCAGGTCGCGGCCCGGCAATTCCTCGATCACTTCGACGCCGCCGCTGCCCTTCAGAATGGTGCGAATGGAGGGCAGCTTGTGGGTTTCGTGTTTGCCTTCCACCTGCAGGTCCTGCACGCGATCGTGCTCGTAGTTACCCTTGGCGACGTAATACATCCAGTCGCCGTGGCGCACCTTGAGGTAAGTAAGGTCTGGATTGACGGCGACGGCGACGTTCGCAGTGAGCGTCCACGGGGTCGTGGTCCATACCAGGAGCGCCGTCTTTTCCTGGCCGCGAATGGGGAAGCGCACGAAGACCGAGGTATGCGCGGTGATGCGGCGGCCTTCGGCCACTTCCATCTGCGAAAGGCCGGTGCCGCAGCGCCCACACCACGGCATTACGTCGTGGCCGCGATAGATGAATCCTTCTCTGTGGCACTTCTTGAGAAACGCCCAGATGGTGTAGTTGTTCTCGTCGGCGAACGTGAAATAGCTGCCGCCGTATTCGAGCGAGCCGAGCTTGCGGATGATCTCGCTGGCTCGCGCGGTCACTTGCACGCCGCTGGGCAAAGTCGCGCTGACCTCGCGGTCGCCGGCCTCGAGAGCGTCGCGCAATTCCAGGAGCAGCTTGGGGTCGTCCCAGTCGCACCAGTAGCCGAGCCGGATCGATTGCTCGGTCTGGCGCGCGGCAAAAGTGAGCACGCGCTCTTTGCAGGCACGGACGAAGTTGGCGATGCCGAAATCGCGGATTTCGCGCTTGGTCTGGAGGCCGAGGCTCTTTTCGACTTCCACTTCCACCCACAGGCCCTGGCAATCGAAGCCGTTCTGATAGCGCAGTTCCTGCCCGTTCATGGCGTGGTAGCGCTGGTACATGTCTTTGAGCGTGCGGCCCCAGGCATGGTGCACGCCCATGGGATTGTTCGCGGTAATGGGGCCATCGAGAAACGACCACGGCGCGGCTCCGGCCGTTTGCGCGCGCAGTTTGCGGAAGATCTGGCGGTCTTCCCAAAAGCGCAAAAGCTCGCGCTCCATGGCTGGAAAATCGGGAACTCTCGGTACAGGCCTATACATATTCATTTGGAGACAGAAGAGGCAGAAGGGATCGAATTGCCGGAAAATTCCATGTTAGCACCGGCTCGGCTAGAATTCTCCTTATGTCGACCGCCGCTCAACCCGCCGTCGCGCCTGTGCCAGCCGCGGAAACCGCGTGGCAGCCGCTCGCGCGAGTCGCGTTTCGCTTCGCTTTCTGCTACCTCGGCCTGTACAGCCTGATCACACTCAGCAACGTCGAGGATCTTCTGCCTTACGAAAAATTGTGGCACGGCATCGTTCCCTGGGTGGGGGCGCATATCCTGCACCTCAGCCGGCCGATTACTTACTTCCCCAGCGGCAGCGGCGACAAGACATCGGACTGGGTACTGCTGTTGTGCCACCTCGTGATTTCCATCGCCGCCACGGCGCTCTGGACCGTTCTGGACCGGCGGAAAGAATACGCGACGCTCAACGAGTGGCTGCGCGTCCTGCTGCGCTTCGCGGTGGCGTGGACGATGGTGGTCTACGGGTCGGTGAAGGTGGTGAAGTTGCAATTCCACGATCCAACCTTGGGGCAGCTGATCGAACCCTGGCGCGATTTTTCGCCCATGGGAATGCTGTGGAAGTTCATGGGATCGTCCACGGCCTATACATTTTTCGCGGGTGCGTGCGAATTGGCCGGCGGCGCTTTATTGTTCTTCCGCCGCACGACCACGCTGGGCGCGCTGGTGTCGGGAGCGGACATGACCAACGTGGCCATGCTGAATTATGCCTACGACACGCCGGTGAAGCTGCTTTCCACGCACTTGGTTCTCATGTGCGGATATCTTCTGATACCGGATCTGCGCGGCCTCTATGACTTCTTCGTCCAGAACCGGCCGGCTGCTCCGGCGCCCGTGCGACCACATTTCGCAAGCCGGAAGTGGCGTATTGCCGAAGGCATTGCGAAGACGCTTTTTCTGGGATATGTGGCGGTTACCAGTGGAATCGGGATGGTGGAGGGAGCGAAGCAGATCGGATCCGGAGCAGCGAAATCACCGGTATACGGGATCTGGGAGGTGGAAGAGTTCACGCGCGATGGCGTGGCGCTGCCGCCCTTGCTCACGGACACGATGCGCTGGCGGAGATTGGTGGCGGATTTCCCCGGCTTCCTCTCGATCCAGAAAATGGACGATTCGGTCACCGGCTACAAGGTCAAGATCGACAAGGGCAGTTCCATGATTGTGGGTAACAACTTAAACGTCGGGCTTTCGCTGAAGTGGGAGCGGCCGGACGCCGATCACCTGCTACTGACCGGGACGGCCGGCTTTCAACCGGTTTCGATCCGGTTGAAGAAGATGGACGTGAGCCACAGCAATTTGCTGGGGCGGGGATTCCACTGGGTGAGCGAATTGCCGTTCAATCGTTAGTGCGGCAGGCCCGGATCCGAGCCGTTCTTCGCCGCGCGGGCCTGCGCCACCATCTCTTTTACCTTGGCCAGCAATTCCGGCGCGTGATAGGGGATGCCATCTTTGATGGTCCACTCCACGCCGCCGGTGTGGACCGTTTTGCCGCCGCGGATTTCATCGACGCCGGTCGGGTACAGCACCTTGAGATTCTCCAGCGGATTGCCGTTGACCACGATCACGTCGGCATTCCAACCGGCGCGCACCCGGCCGAGGTGGTCTTCCTGGCCGAGAATTTTGGCGTTATTGCCGGTGGCCTGCTGGATGATCTTCAGCGGGTGAAAGCCGGCTTCCTGGTGCAATTCCATTCCGCGAATCAGGCCGAAGCCGTACATCTGGTAAATGAAGCCGGCATCGTCGCCCATGCCGATCAGGCCGCCGAGCCGGTCGAACTGGCGTAAGGCGTCCTCCCAGATGCGGTAATTCTCTTTCCAGAACGTCTCGTCGGTGGAAGTCCAGCCGATGAAATACGAGCCGTGATTGGCGGGGTTGGGGCGGAAGTATTCCGCGAGCGTGGGATGCAGCAGTTCCGCGAACCAGGGCTGCGTCTGCGCGCGCTGGAGGTCGCGGCTGGCCTCGTAAATATCGAGCGTGGGGTCCCAAGCCACGTGAGCATCCACCATGGCTTGCAGCACCTCGGTGAGGCGGTCGGGATTAGCCTCGCGCCAGAGATGGCCGGCGTAGCGGAAGCGGTCCGTCTCGTTGTTGTAGTTGTAGCTCGACGGGAAATTCTGCACGCCATCTTCGATGGCGGCGTCGGGGATGCCGTACCAGTGCTCGATGCTGGTGGTGCCGAAGTGAATGTCGTCCCAGGCATTAGTCTCTTCCACGCCGGCGTGGTGCGCGATCCGCAGGCCGAGCTCGTGCGCGGTCGCCTCCATGGCCTGCATGGTGTCGCGGTCGATACCGAGGATCTTGATGCCGTCGGCGCCGGCCTGCTTCAGCTCGCGGACATGAGCGATGGCCTCCTGGGTTGTTTTGGGGCGTCCGAACATCGGGTAGACGAAGATGCGCGGCGCGGCGATTTTGCCCTCCGCGCTCAGACGGCGCAGTTCGAAGGCGCGCTTCATATCGCTGCCCACGTCGCGCACGGTGGTGATGCCGCAAGCCAGCCAGATATCGAGCTCGTATTCAATCGGCTGGGGTTTGCCGCCGCGCTCCTCCTGCAAGTGGGCATGGGCGTTGATCAGGCCGGGGAGCACGTACTTGCCGGTGGCGTCGATGACGGCATCGGCGGTTTGCTGATTGCGCGCGCCGCGGCCTAAAGACACGGGATCGAGCGCGATCACGTCGGCGATGCGGTTGTCTTCGATGACGATGTCTTTGGGTCCGGCGGCGGGCGTGCCATTGCCCTCGATGACGGTGGCGTTGTGGATGATCAGGCGGTGCACGCGGCGTCCGCTGACGGGAGTTTGGGCGGACGCGGCGGCCGCCAGGACGAGCAGGGCGATACAGGCGCGAACGGTCATAGGCACAGATTACATTAACGCAGTCGGGCGGCGCGACCACTTCCCGGCGGCGATGCCTTCCATGTCTTTCACGTAGGAGGTGGCTTGCGTGAGGATGTGGTGCAGGTCGTTGCCGATGCTGATAAAGGTGAAATCCTTGCCCAGGAATTCGGCCACGCGTGCGGTGCCGAAGAGGAACAGGCCAAGGATCACGTTGTTGCGCTTGGCCGCGGCGCGCAGCTTATCGGTGGCAGCGGTCAGTTCCGGCGAGGTGTACATGTGCGGGAACTCGTATTTTTCGTAGAGTCCCATGGACATGCACAGGTCGTTCTGGCCGAGGAAGAGGATATCGACGCCCGGAACGGCGGCGATCTCGTCGATGTTCTCGATGCACGATGCCGTCTCCACCTGGAGCGCCACGATGATGTTGTTATTGGCGGCGCCTGCGTATCCCAAAAGACCGTCTTTGTTCATGCTGCGCTGCGGGAAATAAACCGAGCGCGTCCCCGCCGTGGGGTAGCGGGCGCAGCTCACCGCCTGGAGCGCTTCGCCGGCGGTATTGATGTACGGCACCAGCACCCCGTCGGCGCCCATATCGAGTGACTGCTGGATGCCGCCGCGATCGTGATAGCCGGCCACGCGGACAATCGATTTGGCGCCGCCGTTGGAAATTCCCGCCAGCATGGCCGAAAGTTCGAGATTTCCCATGGGTCCGTGCTGGGTATCTACCAGCAGCCAGTCGTAGCCGCTATGGGCCAGTTGTTCGGCCACCGTCGGGCTGTGGGCATTCAAAAACAGACCCATTTTCGGCTGGCCCTGGCGCAATTGCTGTTTGAAATCCGCTCCACTCAACTTGTCACTCATCGATTTGCCGTCCTCCGCATCAGTGCAGTATACACCGGGCGGGCCGATTCGCACTTGCACTCGTTTCCACATTCGAGTAACGTCGATTCGTGACCCTTACACGAAGAACGGTTCTCACCGCCCTCTCCGCGGCCGCCGCCGCGCAGGCCCAGCGCAACCGGCCGCCTAATTGGAAGCCCAGGCTCGGCGTGCTGATGCAATATTCGGACGCCAATCTGGAATTCATCAAGGCGGAAGGATTCACCAGCGCGCAGCTCCGCCTCAATCCGGATGAGCTCGACGATGCCGCCATCGCCGGGCTCAAGGACAAGATCGCGAAGAGCGGAATTTACATTTCATCGCTCGCGGTGGACGGAAATCATATCGATCCCGATCCGGCCAAACGGGAACGGCAGAACGCGTACACTCTCAAGTGCCTGGAACTTTGCGGCAAGCTCGGAATCCCGAACATTGGCGGGCAGAGCGGCACCATTCCAGGAATGCAGCTCCAGAAGCAGGTGGACGAGATCGTCAAGGTCTACACCGAGAAGTATTTTCCCTCGTGCGAGAAAAACAAGGTGCGCATTCTCTGGGAGCCCTACGCGGGCGGACCGAATATCGCCACCGGCCCGGTCGGGTGGGAGGCGCTTTTTAAGGCTTTCCCGGACAGCGCGCGCGTGGGTTTGCAGTTCGATCCGTCGCACCTGATCTGGCAATTCATGGATCCGATCGCGGCGGCGCGCGAATTCGCGACGAAGATTTACGACGTACACCTGAAAGATACCGAAATCCTGTGGCACCTGGTGAAGCGCGGCGGGATACAGCCGGTGAACGGGCAGCGCTGGTGGCGTTTCCGGCTGCCGGGCAATGGCTCCATGGATTGGAAGGGCTTTTTCAGTGTGCTTTCGGAAGTGGGATATACCGGAGCGATGAATATCGAGGGTGAGGACGCCTTTTATTATCCGGCGTACAACGGCAGGGACTTCACGGAACAGTACAAGCGCGGATTCCGGATGGCGCACGAGTTCCTGAAGACGCTGGTGCCCCCGGTGACGGCGTAGGAATAACTGGTTCCTAGATCGAATCGCAATGTCCAAGAAGGATGGGCCACGACTCTCCCACGTCAATTTCCGCCTGCTTTGGGATGGCGCTGAGCGTCCTGTCGGGGCATGTCGCCAGGACGATTGGGAACGTCGTGTGACGGTTGGTGACCGCACCGAATCAGATTTCACGGCAGACGGCCGCCTGGCGGTCGAACGCGAAACCAAACAGCCGGCGCATTCGCACAATTCCCGATAGCGGAATCCGTCCAAACAGGTTCGGTATGCCGTCGCGTTCCCGCCGAGCCTCGATCAACTTCCGCGCGACGTCGCGTGCGATCTCCAACGCCTCGGCAACGGTGCGTCCGTGCGCCACGAGGCCGGGGAGCCACCTTCAGGCAGGTGCTCGACCTGGATTTGAATCGCCGGCTCCATACGAATTGATCCTGTCACCTGGCCGCGTGTGGTTGCGAACGGCAGCAAGCTGGGGCTCGAAGAGGTGCCTTGGGATTACTTGTCGATCGTCGCCTTGGTCAACTCCAGACGGCGCTTGGGCGTCTCGCCGTTCACTTCTTCCTTTTCGAAGGCGTCGAGCACTTCCATGCCGGCAATCACGCGGCCAAAGGCGGAGTATTTGCCGTCGAGGTAGGAGGCGTCTCCGAGCACGATGAAGAAACTGGTGTCGGCGGAGTCGGGATCGTCGCCGCGGGCCATGGAGACGATGCCGCGGACGTGCTTGATGTCCGGGCGGAATTCGCCTTTGAGCGTGTGAACCCAGCGGTCGGCGGGATGAGTGGGACCGCTGGCCCGCGTATTGGGCATTCCTCCCTGCACCACGAAGCCTTTCACCAGGCGATGAAACGCGGTTCCGTCATACCAGCCGGTGGATACCAGCTTGAGGAAGTTGCGCACGTGGTTCGGCGCCCAGTCGGGCTGCATCTGGATGCGGATCGAACCGAGCGTGGTCTGGAGCGTGACGGTCTTGCGCATTTCGTCGGGCGTGGCGTTGAGGAATGGCTCGACTTTCTTCTTCTCGATGGTCACGTTCAAGATTCGTACGGGAGTTTCGGTCATTCCGTCGGAAGCGGCCGGCACCCGCGAGATTTTGTCGGCCACCTCGATGCCCTCGGTGACGTGCCCGAAGACGGTGTACTGTCCGTCGAGAGAGGGTTGAGGGTAAAGGCACACGAAAAACTGCGCGCCATCGCTATCGGGTTTGCCGGCAATGCGGATGGTGGAGACGGCGCCGCGTTCATGTTTGAGGCTGTTGATTTCCGAAGGGAGCAGATTGAGGCCGCCGCTGCCCCAGAGATTGCGCGCGGTCTTGGGGTCTTTGAGGAGCGGGTCGCCGCCCTGGATCATGCCGTTGGCCACCACGCGGAAGAAAGCGCTGCCGTCGTAGTAGCCCTGGCGGGCGAGCGTGAGGAACTGCTCGACATGCTTGGGCGCTTGGTCTGGGGCGAATTCGAAGCGAAACGTGCCAAGGCCGGTGGTAACTACGGCTTCGAGGTCCTGGGGTGGGGGTGACGGTTGGCACCATGCGGCGATGGGGATAATCAGGCTCGCGATCGGGGAAAGTCGCATGTGCGATTATGATAACGCCAGTACCGCTAAATGGCCCAGAGGAACCAACTTCCGGCAACATACGCGGTAAATCTGGTAATATAGTGTAGATCCACTGTGGTGCTACCGCTCGATATTCCCATCTCCACCCCATCGGCGATCTACCCCCCAGTAATCTACCCGAGGAGAAAAGCGTAGAAATTCTATGGCTTCCAACACCTTTAGCCAGGGCGCCCAAGTCGAACATCAAAAATTCGGTTTGGGTCAGGTTCTTTCCAGCACGGAGGAACGCATCGTGATCAAGTTCGACGATCACGGCGAAAAGAAGTTCGTCACCGCCATGGTGATGGGCAGTTTGAAGAAGAGCGACCGGCAACCGCCCGCCGAAAAGAAGGGTGCTCGCAAGAAGAAAGTGGCACCGGTCACGGCCTGACCGGCGCACGCAATTCGAGGATATTTTCAGTTGAACGCCAGCCAAAAGCGATTGTTTGAAGAGGCCCGGAAGCGCAATCCGAACCTCAAAATGCCCGCCGAAACCAAACCAGCGGCGGAGGAATTAACGGAAGACGATCTCGCCCTGATTAAACAGGGCGTGGGTGATAAGAGCAGCCGTCCGGCATCTGCGTCGGCAGAAGCCGGGGAGCCGGGAGAAGTGCCCTCGGGCGAGCAGCCAGGCTCGGTCGTCACCTATTTCGAAGCCAAAGGCTTCGGCTTCCTCCGCCCCGATGACGGCGGCCGCGACATCTTTTTCCACGTCTCGCGCCTGGTGGAAGGTCTTGCCACCGACCTTCGTCCGGGCACGCGCGTCCTCTACGAATTGGGGATGGACCGCACCGGTAAGATGGCGGCGAGCAGTATCCGCATCGCCCCGCAAGCCTGATTTCCCACCATGTTCGATAACCTCTCGGATAAACTGCAGCGGGTATTCAAGAACCTGCGTGGGGAAGGCAAACTCTCGGCCGAAAATATGGAGAGCGCCCTGCGCGAAATCCGCATGGCGCTGCTCGAGGCCGACGTCAACTTCCGGGTGGTCAAGCAACTCATCGAAAACATCAAGGTGAAAGCCATGGGCGAGGAAGTCCTCACCGCGCTTTCACCTTCGCAGCAGGTAATCAAGATCGTTCACGAGGAACTGATCAAGATCCTGGGCAGCCACGAATCGAAACTGCGCTTTGCGAACGATCCGCCGAGCGTATTCCTGATCGTCGGGCTCCAGGGATCGGGCAAGACTACATCCACCGGCAAGCTGGCGCGCTGGCTTTCCAAAAACGGCCACCGGCCGATGCTGGTTTCGGTGGACGTTTATCGTCCCGCGGCGCGCGATCAACTGCGCGTCATCTCCCGGGAGATCGGACAGTCCATTTACGAGGGCACTCCCGAGGAGAAACTGCCGGCCGATCTTGCCCGCTCGGCACGCCGCGAAGCGGTCAACAACGGCCGCGACGTGCTCCTGGTGGACACCGCCGGCCGCCTGCACATCGACGATCAGCTCATGAGCGAGCTGAAGGAACTCAAAGAGCAACTCAATCCCGTCGAGATTCTGTTCGTCGCCGATGCCATGACCGGCCAGGACGCGGTCAAATCGGCCGACGAGTTCCACAAACAACTCGGGATCACGGGCGTCATCCTCACCAAGATGGATGGCGATGCCCGCGGCGGGGCGGCGCTCTCCATCCGCAACGTGACGGGCCAGCCGCTGAAATTTGTTGGCATCGGCGAAAAATTCGATGCCCTCGAGCCGTTCCATCCCGATCGCGCCGCCAATCGCATTCTCGGCATGGGCGACATTCTCTCGTTCATCGAGAAGGCGTCCACCGAGCTCGACCAGAAAAAGGCCGTCGAGATGCAGCGCAAGCTCATCGAAAACGAGTTCACGCTGGAGGATTTCCGCGATCAGCTGCGGCAGATTCGCAAGCTCGGTCCCTTGAGCGGCCTGCTCGATATGATGCCCAAAGTGGGCATGCTCAAAGATTTGAAGAACGTAAAGGTCGATGAGAAAGAAATCAACCATGTGGTGGCCATCATCGATTCAATGACGCCCAAAGAGCGCAACAACCACATGATCATCAACGGCAGCCGGCGCCGCCGCATCGCCAAGGGCAGCGGCACCACCGTGCAGGAAGTCAATCAGTTGCTGAAACAGTACGGCGAGGCGAGGAAGATGATGAAGTCGCTTTCCGGCGGGTTTATGGGCCGGAAATTGGGTAAGATGAAGATGCCCCCAGGGTTTCCGTTCGGGGGCTAGTGTGACATCTCAGGTTCAGTCCAAAATCAGTTGGGAGTACAGATGTTAATGATTCGCCTGGCGCGGTTTGGCGCCAAAAAGAAGCCGTTTTATCGCGTGGTCGTAATTGAGAAGGAGCGCGCCCGCAATGGACGCAGCGTGGAAGTGGTGGGCCACTACAATCCCCTCACTCATCCGGCGCAGGTGGTTTTGAAGCACGACCGCATCGAGCACTGGTCGAAAAACGGCGCGCTCATGTCCGACACCGTGAAACGGCTTGTGGAAAAGAACCCAGCCCCCGCGCCTCAACCTGTGGCTTAGTCGGCCTAAGTGTAATGAATAGAACGCGGGAGCCACTATTTAGGGGCGCCGGAAGGCGTGTCTGAGTGCCCGGTTCGGTTACCATGAACTTGAGGAGGCCGGGTAGTGAAGCAACTCATTGAAGATATAGCTAAGGCTCTGGTTGACATCCCGGAAGAGGTCGCGGTCCGAGAAGTGCTGGGGGAGCAGGTTACCGTTTTGGAGTTGAAGGTGGCTCCGAGCGATCTCGGAAAAGTGATTGGCAAACAGGGCCGCACGGCACGTTCCATCCGCACTATTCTTGGGGCGGCTGGGATGAAACTGAACCGACGCTTCACCTTGGAAATTCTCGAGTGAACTCGGCCGCGGACGGATGGGTCGCCATCGCCGTCCTGGGTAAGACCAGGGGTAATCGCGGCGAAGTCACGGCGGTCCCGCTGAGCGGAAAGCCGGAACGCTTTGAGGCGCTTCGGGAAGTCTTTTTGTTCGGCTCCGGTACGCGGTACGAAGTCGAGTCCACCTGGTTCCATCAGGGATCACTAATTTTCAAGTTTCGGGGCGTAGATACGATTTCCGAGGCGGAACTGCTGTCCGGCGCCGAAGTGTGCGTCCCGCCCGATCAGCGGGCGGCGCTCGAGCCCGGGGAGTTTTTCCAGGACGATCTGGTCGGCTGCCAGGTATTCGAAAGGCGGACCGGCCAGGCGCTCGGAGCCGTATCGGGCTGGGAAAGTGGCGGAGGGGCAGGTTTGCTGGTGGTGAACGGCGGCCTGCTGATTCCCTTCGCGCGCTCGATTTGCGTGGAAATCGATCCGGCCGCCAGGCGGATCGTGGTGGACTTGCCTGAAGGATTGAAGGAATTGAACCGTCCGTGATCTTCCATGTCTTGACGATCTTCCCCGAGTTCTTCGCGGGGCCGTTCGCACATGGCGTGGTGAAGCGCGCGCAGGACGCTGGGATTCTCGAGATCCGCATCCATAATCTGCGGGACTGGACCTTCGACCGGCACAAGACCGTCGATGACCGGCCGTTCGGCGGCGGCGAGGGCATGGTGCTCAAGGCCGAGCCGATTTTCCTGGCGGTGGAATCCATCTGGCCGGAGCGCAGCGAGAATCGGAAGGTGGTTCTGCTGTCGGCGCAGGGCGGGCGGTTCGATCAGGCGATGGCCAACCAGCTGAAGGACTCGGCTGAACTGCTTCTGATTTGCGGCCGCTACGAGGGTGTGGATGAGCGGGTAGCGGCGCACCTTGCCGATTGCGAGGTGTCGATCGGCGATTATGTCCTGAGCGGCGGCGAACTGGCGGCCGCGGTGGTAATCGACACGGTTTCGCGATTGCTTCCGGGCGTGCTGGGGAACGAAAGCTCGACGGCGTTCGAATCGTTCCAGGAAACCGGCCACGGCGAAGGCGCGCTGGATTGCCCGCACTGGACCCGTCCGGCGGATTTCCGCGGCTGGAAGGCCCCGGAAGTGCTATTAAACGGCAATCACGAAGAAATTCGTAAATTTCGCCGGCAAGCAGCGCTGGAAAAGACGGGGCGCCTGCGACCGGATCTGATGAAATAGACCGCTGCCGAGGAGGCCGGATCAAAGGAAGTGGTCACAATCGTATATGATAGAAGTTCCAAGGAAATCTCATGCAGAACGCGTTGTTGACGAAATTTATAAACAAGAACAAGCGGGCCGAAGTCGTTCCCACGTTCCGGCCCGGCGACACCATCCGGGTCCACGTAAAGATTAAAGAAGGCGATAAAGAACGCCTGCAGGCTTTCGAAGGCACCGTGATTGCCCGCCACAACACGGGGATGGGCGAGTCCATTACAGTCCGCAAAGTCAGTTTCGGTCAGGGTGTGGAGCGCATCTTTCCGATTCACGCCAAAGTGATCGATCACATCGATGTGGTGCGCACGGGACGCGTGCGCCGCGCCAAGCTGTATTATTTGCGCAATTTGAAGGGGAAAGCGGCCCGCCTCCGAGAGCGCACCTAGGCTGCTTCACGCCATGCGGCCCGAAGCAACGGGTGGCAAATTCCGATGTCAAGCCACGCTCGAGGGAGAACTGCGCGCGCGCGGTTTTCGCTTTGTCGCGGGTGTGGATGAAGTCGGCCGGGGCTGCCTTTTCGGGCCGGTTGTGGCCGGCGCGGTGATTCTCTCACCGGACCACCCGATCCGCGGACTGAACGACAGCAAGCTGCTCGAACCGGAGCGGCGGGAGGTTCTTTCAGAACGGATCCGCGAGCGTGCCGTCGCGTGGGCCGTCGCTGCCGTGGATTCGGCCACCATCGATGCCATGAACATCTATCAGGCGTCGCGCCTGGCGATGCGCAAAGCGATCGAGCAATTGCGGCCGGCGCCCGATTTTCTGCTGATCGACGCCGTGCCCATCGATCTGCCCGTGCCGCAGCGCCCGCTCATCAAGGGCGATATGCGGTGTCACGCGATTGCGGCGGCGTCGATTGTCGCCAAAGTTTATCGCGATGCGCTGATGCGGGTCTGGGATGAAGTATTTCCCGGCTACGGGCTGGCCGCGCACAAGGGATATTCCACGCCGGAGCACTGGAAGGCGCTGCGCGAACTCGGCCCCACACCGCTGCACCGCCTGAGCTTCGAACCGGTGCGCCGGTGCTCGAAATTCCCGCTGGATGACACCTCGCAGATGGAGTTGTTCGAAACGGCGGGCGCCGCATGATGCCCACCGAACCGCCGACCGAAGCGACGGAACCCCGCCCGCCTGAGCCGCCTCCGGCGCCGCGCTACCGCTGGTACCACAAATTATCGGCGGTCCTGTTCATCACTCTCTGCCTGGATATCGGCCTGTTCCTGTTGATCTGCCCGTGGACGGACTACTGGGATAATTTCGCGGCCTTTGTCCGCGCATGGCGCCCGTATCTCGATAATATGTACTTTCGCGGCGCCGTCAGCGGGCTTGGAGTAGTGAACCTGTATATTTCGCTTGGCGAAGTGTTTCGGCTGCGCAGATTTTCGGGCCATTAGCCCAGTTCTCACGCCACCTCGCCGACTTTTTTCAGTTCCAGCACAAGGTCTCCCTCATCGTCTACAAAGAAAGCGGGAGCGAAGCGCCGGTTCCAAAGGAACTCATCGTGGCGGTAGGAGTGGCGCGAGAGCACGCTTTGGCTGAAGGTATCGTCGTAGGCTTTCACCAGGATCAATACCTCGGCCTGCAAGCGCGTCAAATCTTCGGCTGTTTTGCCCCACAGCGGGCTATCCTCGTCGATCGGATGGACGATGGTCCAGGAGAGCGGCAGAAAAAGCACCTGGGGCCGTTCCAGGCGCAGCATGGCGTAACTGCGCTGAAGTTTGCCATCAACCGACTGCACGGTCATCAACATGACCTTGGCTTCCAATTCCATGAGTGAATTGGAACGTCGGTTCACCAGGCGGAATTGCAGACTCAGACCTCCCTGGTAGGGCGCCACCAGCATATTCTCGCTGAAGCCGATCCGCGCCGAAGGCCGCGAGACCCGCCCGAACAGCAGCCCCGTGGCTACGGCGAACCCCAACACGCCGACGAGGGCCTCGAAGGTCGCGACGGCATTTGCCGCGATTCCTTTTGGCGCGATGTTACCGTAGCCCACCGTGCTCAGCGTGTGCGAGCTGAAGAAAAAGTCGTTGAGGAACCGGGTCCACTCGGTTGGCGCGCCGGCGCCGCTCAATTGATCGGGCCCGAGAAGGAAGTACACACCGGCGAACAACGAATTGAGGAGCACATAACCAAGGAATAGCGAGAGCAGGAAGCGCGGCCAGGACATATTCACCAGGTGCAGGTACGGGTGAAAATCGCGCCAGGTAGTGCCTCGGCGGTGAACGTTGAACTGGCCATTGTCGCCGATCACGCGCCGCAGAGGCGCGATCACCTGGTTGGTCAGGCCGGGGTCGTAGGTCGGGGTCTGCATATCTACCAAGTCTAGCGATTAAACCGGATGACTCTGTCGCCGGCGGGATGCCGGCCGGGCTGTTTTGGCATGCGTAGAGCGGCTGGCGACCGTTCGTGAATTCAGAGGTTGTGGGGCGCACCGGCCGGCGCCGTCGAAATTCAGGCGATTTCGTCCTGGGGTTCTTCATCCGACCGCGGCTGGCTAACTTCCTTCTCCAGCCATCGCCGCACGAATTCCGCGGGCTCGCGTTTCAGGTCGAGGGGCTCGATACGCGGCTCGGCGCCGCTCTCCAGGTACGCCGCTACGATGCCGGCCGCAGTGGGCCGCAACTCGAGGCGACGGTCGCGGGCCTCCAGGCGAAGCGTGGTGCCCAGCCACGCCACGTGGACTTTGATGCGCATCGAGAATCCGATGCGCGCCGCCTGCTTGAGCAGTTCGGCGGTAAATGGTCCCTTTTTCAGTTCGTCGGCCCATGGCGCAGTGGCCTGGGCATTGACCCTTGCGTTTTCCCGTGCGCGTTGCAGGCGTTGAGCCGCATCCTTGCCCTCCTCCTGCGACTCCAGGCTCTTGAGATTGTTTTCCAGGTTATCGAGGAAACTCATTCTCTCTAGTTTCCCCCAACTCGATTACGGCACGGTAACATGAAAACCGAATGTCCGATCTCACTCGCCCCCGTCTCACGGCTCTTCGCAATGGACTGCTGCGCTGGCACAAGTCGCTGCTGGATTCCGAGCGCGCGGCATACGAGCGCGATGTGGCGCGCATCACGACCACCGGACAATACCTGCAATTGGTGCTCGACGACCCGTGGTTCGCGTGGCTGAGGGAAATCTCGCAATTCATCGTAATTGTGGACGAGACGCTGGCACAAAAAGAACCGGCCACCCCAGCGGACGCCGCGCGCCTGATCGCCAAAGCACGCGAGCTGCTGCTGCCTTCGGAAACGGGTTCGGAGTTCGCCCGGCATTACGATTCCGCGATGCAGCGCGATCCCGCCGCCGTTCTGGCTCACGGGCAAATGATGCAGGTGTTCGCGGAGCTGGCGAAAGGGTAGCGGGCCCTGGCGGGGAAGCCGTTCACAAGAATTTTCTGAAATTTCGGGTTGCAACCAAACAGCTTATTGCCCGACTGCCGCGGCCGCGCTTCCTCTGTGTGCTGAAATTCGCACGAAAGCGACGGCCCACGCGACCACCCCTCAAAGGAGTTTCCCGCAAGGGCCGAATTCCAGGTAAAAGGACAAACCAAATGACGACTACATGGGGAACACTCAGCATCGGCTCGGCCCCGGTTCGGATTTCCACCACGCATCTAAAGTGCTGTAAATTATCGTTTCAGGTCGCACCCGGCGACACGGGATCGATCAAAATCGGCGGCCCGGACGTCACGCCCGACACTTCCACACCGGGCACGTACCTCGAGCCTTCGAGCAGCGTTAACAAAGATGGCTCGGCGCAAGCCGGGAGCCTATGGTCGGTGGAGTCTTACACCGACGCCAACACCATCGACGCGGCGAGTTACTACGTACACGGGACTCATGCCGGCGACATGGTCTTTTACGAGTACCACCAGAATTGAGGCCGGCATGAAAAAGGCGATCCATGTGGCGCTCGTGTCGGCGGTCCTGCTGGCCCAGGCGTCCGCGCAGAAAACCAGCGGCCCCGGAGTTGGCGGCCCCTGGACGTACGACTCAAGTTCGAACACGCTCAGCGCGCCCAGCGGGAGCCGGGCCGCCATTGGGACGGTGTGTCCCGCCGGCGCGCCCGGCGGCAGCGTGTGCATGAACGGCCAGGTGCTGGCGCCGGTTGCGGCATCGGCTCTGCCCGCGGCTTCGGCGGGGAATGCCAATCTCATCCAGCTCGTCAGCAACACAACGAATTGCACAAACTCCAGCGGCACAGCTCCGATGTTGTGTATCAGCACCGGAACTGCGTGGGTGCCGCTGGGCGGGGCAGGGCAGAGCAGTGGAACGTCGCAAGCGGGCGGTACCTCTGCCGGACTGCCGCAGGCGAACCTGGTGGCTGAATACACGTTGGCCGAAGGAACCGGCGCCTACTCCTATAACTACGCATTTGCGACGCCGCCCAGCAACAATCTGGCCGGGCCGTCGGAGCAGCAATTCTCGACTGATCTCTGGGTACACGCGGCCACCAGCCTGACCGATGGCTACAGCGCCAATCCCAATGGCGACTGGATCGCTTCGCGCTTGCAGGCCACCGCGAGCGGCGGGTATCTGGCCGCGCTCACGGGTGTAAATTACATCTCCGGCCAGCAATACACCTTGAGCATTTACGCGGCGAGCAATACCGGCGCCGCGCAAACCGTGCGGATGGGCGACAACAACGTGAACTACTCGGCGAATATGGTGGTTCCGGCGTCCGGCTGGACGCGATTGGCTTACACGTTTACGGCATCCGGGACTGGAAATTACGTTCTTCCGATTGTGCAGGACGCGGCCAACGACCCGCTGGATATTTCCATCTGGGGTGTGCAGTTGGAACTTGGTCCTCACCCCACCACGTATGTTCCGCAGGCATACACGATGGTGAACGGCGGTGGGGCACAAAGAGCCGCCAGCCAGTGCACGTGGATCGCCGCCGGAATCGACTGCACGGCCAATTCCGGCGCCAGCTACATGACGGCGGTCGGGTGGCAACCCATCGACCTCTTCAGGGGGACGATGTACGCGGCAGTGAAATGGACCGGCACTCCCGTGCTGGCGGGTTATGCGCCGATTTTCAGCGACAATTACAACGATCCGCACCTGTACCTGGCGGGAATCGACAGCGGCCTTCCGTTCCCGCGGTTCCGCTTCGGCAGCCTGACGGCTTACGCTTACGCAACGAACCTTAACGACGGAAACTGGCATATCGTCGCGGGGCAGTTCGACGGCGTCAATATGAATTTGTTTCTGGACGGAGCGCAGGTAGCAACGTACAACGCCGGCCCGGCGTCACCCATTCAGGTTTATCAGCTTTTTCTGAGCAATTTCGCCGACGCGGCATACTGGCCGGGGCAAATCGGGTACGCCGCGCTGTACAGCGTGGCGCACACCGGGAGCCAGATCACGGCAAACATGGCTGCGATTCGCTCCATCATGGCGTCGCGCGGAGTCACTATTCCGGCGATGTCGCAATTCCTCGCATTCGAAGGCGATTCCATCACCGACCCGACGACCGGCGTCGCGGCCGCGTCGAAGTATTACTACGTGGCGCAATCGGGCATGAGTCCGTTTCCACAGGGTGGTAACGATGCCGTTTCGGGGAGCAGCATCGCTACCGTCAGTTCGCGGTCCACAACTATCGATTCCTGGTTCGCGCCCATTACGGGGACGAAGGTGCTTTTCCTGCTCGTAGGCGCGAACGACATGGGCGATGGCGCCGCGGCGTTCACCGCCAATTTGAAGTCGTACTGCCTGGCGCGGAAGGCCGCCAGTCCGGGGCTCAAGATCGTGCTGGCCACGTTGTTGCCGCAGACAGTTTCCGGTTTCAACACCTTCCGCGACTCGGTGAATGCTTCGATCCACGCCGATAACTCGTACTACGACGCGCTGGCGGATTTCGCCGCCGACGCGACGATGGGTTGCGATGCCTGCGCGGCGAATGCAGCATACTATCCGGACGGCGAACACCCCTCAGCCGGCGGCCACGCGATTCTGGGGCTGATCGCACGGACGGCCATCCAAAGCGTCTGGTAGCTATTGCGTTCGCCGCCCGGCCGCGGCGGCGACCGACATCAGGGGACGGAAAGTCTCCAGTTTTGGCGCCAAAACGTTGTTCAGCGAGTCCGTCAACGGGACCAGGCGAGGCGCGGCGCCGAATGGCGCCTCGAGTTCAACGAATCCGGCGCCGTTTAACGGGACGCGGAGACTCCAGCAGACCGTGACTGTCTCCGCTTCCCGGAACGGCGCTGCGAACATCCGGCCGTAGACCTGCATTCTGGCGGAGTAGAGACCCAATCTGGGCCCGTGGTCTTCGAACGCGCTCCAGCATTCCTCGAGCGATCGCGCTCCGCGGATCGCAGTTTCGAACTCCCTCGCTGCCAGGTTCGCACTCAAGGCGCTCCGGAGAACCCCACCGAAAATCACCCTGCGCGCACAATCGAATTCGTCGTATCGCAAATAGCGCAGCGCCAGCCAGACCATCAAACAGAATGCCACCAGCACCGCTCCGCGACTGTAGGTAGCGCGGGTGAGAAGTACGGACAGGCTCGCGAGGACTCCGGCGCCCGCGTAAAGGACGGCGGAGACCTTTCGCGGCGCAAAACCGCGAGCCAGCAGGCGATGGTGGATATGGCCGCGGTCGGCAGCGAAAATGGGTTCGTTCCGAATAAACCGGCGAAAGATGGCGAGCGCGGTATCCAGAATCGGAATCGCCAGGGCCACAACGGGTGCGCTCATCCGGTCAATAGACGTGCTTTTTCCCGGCCACATCACGGCAAGACACCCAAGCAGGAATCCTAGGGTATTACTGCCGCAGTCGCCCATGAAAATCGAGGCGGGGCTGAAGTTGTAGAGCAGAAAACCCAGCAGGGCGCCCAGCAAAGGGGCTGCCGCGGCTGCCGCGGGCGATTCAGGTTCAGTGGCGATAGCCGCAACCGCCGCGAAAATGCCCACCCCCGCGGCGAGGCCGTCCAGACCATCGATGAGATTGACGGCATTGCTGCATCCCGCAAGCCAGATAATGGTGAGCGGGACGTGCCACCATGCGCCCGTGCCGAGGATCTCGACTCCCGCGCCGCACGCGAGCGCCGCGGCGGCAATCTGGCCCAAGATTTTGATGCGCGGCTTGAGGCCCACCAGGTCGTCCAACAGACCCGTGGCAAAGGCCGCCAGCACCGCCGGCAGGATCGACCACTCGCCGCGAAAGGCCATGGGTACCGCATACCCCAGGAGAATTGCGATCCCGCCGGCGCGTGGTACCGGTGTGCGATGGAGCTTACGCGTATCGGGGTGGTCCACCCATCCGAGACGCTTCGACGCCGCCCGGCATACCGGGGTCAAAAGTGCTGTCAGCAGAAACGCGACAAGAGCCGGCCGCAACAGGGGCATCAGTTCACCATGCGACAGCCGGCACACCCTCGCTGGCATTCCGCCCGGCATTTTCGACGATCTCGATCATCCGCGGCACCAGCCACCGGCCGGCATACTGATCTGCCAGAGCGACGCTCGCAGGCGACCGGCGCGCGCCGGAACGAGCGGAACGCCGGATGAATTCCGTGACCGCGGCGTCGTCGCCGTGGTCCGCCTGGAATGTGGCAAGCCCGGCGATATGGCTGTCGTGAGGTCCGATGTAAAGGGAAGGGCTGCCGACTGCCAGGATGTTATAAATCTTGCACGGATGCACGATGCCGGCGAACGCTTCGCCCATGACGACGAGGTGCAGATCGGCGGCGGAAAGCGAACCAGCGAGCGATGCCAGCGGTTGGTACGGCAGGCACGCGACATTGCGGAGGTGGTTTCGGGCCGCGAAATTCACTACTTTGCGGAATTCGCTGCCGCCGCCGATGAATACGAACACGATACCGGTTTCGGAGCGCATAGACTTCGCGGACCGCAGCACGGTATCGAGTGGATGGCATGGGCTGTGATTACCCGAGTACATGACCACAAACTTGCGCGCCAGCCCGTGCGACTCGCGAAACCGATCGCGCCCCAAGCCGTCGAAATGAACCATAGCGGAGTGGCTCCACGGCGGCAGGACCGCGATGCGATGCGCGGGCACACCCTTCGCTACCACGCGGTCGCGCATGAAGCGATCAAGGACCACGACCATCGCCGACGCCGCCAGGCTGAAGCGCAGCAGGCGTGAGAAACCGCGCGCGAGGAGCGAATCCCGCCGCAATGCTCCGGCGGCGATGGCTTCCTCGGGATTCAGGTCCATGATCCAGGAGACCAGCGCCCCTCCTTTGGCGCGCACGAAAAGCGCCGCCAGAACCGCGAGGAGAGGTGGGCTGGTCATGGAAACGACCACGTCGAACCGGCGCAGGAACACCAGATGGGCGGCACACGAGAGTAGGAACGACGCGAAGTCAATCGTGCGCCGCCATAGCGCCGCTTTTCCCAGCGCAGTGCACGGCGCCCGCAAGATCGTGACATTCCGCCAGGATTCCCGCGCGGGGAACCGCCGCGACGGGTCGTCGTAGGCGTGCCGGGAGGCGAGTACCGTAACCTCATGCCCGGCTTCGGCCAGGCCGGCGGCGAGATCGGCCGCGTGTTGCGCGGTCGAAGCGACATCCGGATAGAAGGTCTGGTTGAGCAGCAGAACGCGCATGGATCTACGCGGCGACGGCTAGTCCGCGCCCCTCGCTCAGGTGCTCGTTCTCAGTTTTTACCAGCAGGTAGCTGCCGATCGCCAGCACGTCCATCCGGGTGCGCAGGAAGCAATCGATGGCCTCGGCCGGGGTGTTCACGATAGGTTCGTTCTCGTTGAAGGACGTGTTGAGCAGCACCGGTACCCCGGTGCAGTCGCCGAACGCGCGGATGAGCTTCCAGTAGAGCGGGTTCACGTCTTTCTCGACGGTTTGCAGGCGCCCGGTTCCGTCGTTGTGGACCACGGCCGGGATGGTCTGGCGCATCTGAGGTTTGATCTTGAAAGCCATCACCATGAACGGCGAAGGATGGTGGTTGACGAAGTAGTCGCCGGCGCACTCGGCCAGCACCGACGGGCAGAACGGCCGGAACGGCTCGCGATATTTGATCCGGCGGTTGAGGATGTCTTTCATGTCACGGCGGCGCGGATCGGCCAGGATGCTGCGATTCCCCAGTGCGCGAGGGCCGAACTCCATGCGCCCCTGGAACCAACCGACGATTTTGCCCTCGGCTATCTGCGCCGCCACGAGGCCGACCAATTGATCCTCCGACAGACGGTGGTATCTGGCGCCGGCGGCTTGCAGGGCCCGATCGACTTCTGCATCGGAATACTCCGGGCCGCAATGCACGTGCCGCATGACGAACGCGCGAGGTTGATCGAGAACCTGGTGATGGACATAGAGCGCGGCGCCGATAGAGGTGCCGGCATCGTGGGCCGCGGGCTGCACATACGCGTCGCGAAAATCGGTCTTCGCGAAGATCATCCCGTTGGCGACACAGTTGAGCGCAACCCCGCCGGCGAGGCAGACGTTTTGCAGTCCCGTTTCGCGCTGAACGAAATTCAGGATCGAGAAGTAGTTCTCTTCAAGAACGGTCTGCGCGGAGGCGGCGAGATCGCGATGGCGATCCAGGATCTCGCTGCGTGGAACGCGCGGGCGGCCGAAGGCGGCAACCATGCGCGGAGAGTACACCGTGCCGATTGCCGGGGCGCAATCGTCCCAGGACATTTCGACACCCGCGGTGTGATGAATGAAATAGCCGAGATTGAGGCGCACCTGGCCGCCTTCGGTGCGAACCACGTCGCGAACTTGCGGGGCGAAACGGGGCTCCCCATAAGACGCGAGCCCCATCATCTTATATTCGTCGCCAAATTTGGGAAAGCCGAGAAACTGCGTGAAAGCCGTATAGAACAGCCCCAGGGAATGCGGAAACCGCACGCTCCCGCGAACCTCGATGCGGTTGCCCCGTCCCACGCCCCACATCAAGCTGCTGTAATCGCCGAAGCCATCGATGGAGATGACGGCCGCCTCTTCGAACGGCGAAACGAAGAAGGCGCTGGCCAGATGCGTGCGATGATGTTCCACGTAATGCACCCTCACCTGGTCGGTGTGCGCGATTCCCGAACGGTTGAGCTTACCCGCCAGCCCGGCGATTCTGGCGGCATTCCTGGCACGCGAGGCCAGACATCCCCAATCGCCCGGACGCAGCGCGACGCGCGCCAACTTGCGCCACAGATGGGCCCGTGGATTGCGAGAAATCGCTACGTGGCCGAGCGCCGCGGGGTCGATTCCAGCCAGGCAGTAGCGCGCGGCAGCCGCCGGGAATCCAGCCCAGTGCTTGGTGCGGTTGAAGCGCTCCTCTTCGGCCGCGGCAACGAGCTGCCCATCGGAGAGGAGTGCCGCGGAAGCGTCTCCGTGAAAGGCGTTGAGACCGAGAATGTTCATGAGGTACCTCCGGGAGCCGGACCGGCGCCGGCGAGCAACCGCGCGAGGAGCGCTTCAAAAACCATCCGCTCCTGAGCGTAGGCGCGGGCGGCACGGCCGGCGAACGGTCCGCCCGCGCGCAGGTAAGCGTACCCTCCCCAAATCGCGGGGCTGATTCCCGACCGCCGCAACCGATCGCGAAAGCTCTGCGCCGGCGCGGTGCGGATGCGGTCCGCTTCCAGCGCGGCGTACCGGAGCTGATTCGCTACCCACCGGGCGAACGGTTTGCAATCCTCGTGGATCAATTTGGAACGGAATCGGTACATGGGAGCGGAGGAGGTGAAAACCTGGGTATGCCCGCGCTGCTCGATACGAACTTCGTCCCTGGGGAACACGCGGACCTGCGGCGGATAAATCGACCCCAGCAGGCGCCGCCGCTGCATACGATATTCGAACGGCACCAGACCCGACCGGACGGGCCCTCCCGCAAACCGCGCCAGTTCCTCGAGGAATCCGGTCCCCGGACGCATATCCGCATCGAGCGCGAGGATGTAGCGCGTGTCGATCGAAGTTTCGCGGACGCCGAACGACCACTGCGAGGAGTGGGAATCAAAGGGCTGGACGAACCACGCCACATTCCCGAAAGTGCGCGCAATCTCCTCCGTGCGATCCGAGGACCCGGAATCGACCACTACGACTTTGCGCGCCCACGCAAGCGCGGCCAGAGCCGTCTCGATATTGGCCTCTTCGTTATGCGTGAGAATGAGCGGCGTGACGTTGATATTCGGTTTCGGCAAGTGCCACCTCAATTGCCGGCCAGACGCGGCCGACAGAGATATCGCTCATGCATGGATGCCCGGCGACGGGGCAGGTTTGCAGTTGACACCCCTCGCAAGCGCTACCGGAGCGGATGACGACATGTCCGGGGCCGAGCGGGTCCCACTGCCCGGGAAAACTGTTGGCGCTTTGAATCACCACGCAGGGCACTCCAACCGCCGCGGCCAGATGCGTAGTGCCGGTATCGAGGCCGATCAGCAGGCTGCAACGGGAGAGCAATGCCGCGGATTCCATGACGCTGAAACGCCCGGCGGCATGGATCGCTTCGCCATCGAGGGCATCCACCATCATGTGAACCAAGTCGCGCTCCGGTGGTCCGCCAAGGATGACGACCTCGCAACGGCCGAGCGCGATCAGGCGGCGGGCGATTTCGAGGAAACGCTTCACGGACCAGGAATTGGCTGGCTTTTTGCACCCCGGGCAAAGCGCGATCAGCGGCCGCAACGGATGTTTCCGGCGGTGCTCCAGCCACATGTCGATCCTGGCTTCGGCTTGGCGCGACAACGAGATCAGAGGCGGCGCGAAAACATTCTCGCTTTCGGCCGCGAAGCCCTCGGCAGACAGGCGGCGCAGCCGGAGGCTCGCTTCATTCGGCGTGTACGCGGGGCGTCCGGAAACTTGGCGGGGGCGAATTTCCGATTCCGCGAACGGGCGGAAGCCGATCGACCGCGGGATGCCGCACGCCCGAAAAAAGAGGCGGTCGCGCACAAGCGCCCATCGCGAGCGATCGCTCGGCAGGAGGCTCACCACGGCGTCGAAACGCTCGAAACGCAGACGACGCCAGAGCGTGGCCATGGTCTTCAACCGGCCGGCGCCTTTTACCGGCGAATAGGGAATAAAGCCGTCCACCAGCCCCGAATCCTGGAGCACCATTTCCGCCGTGACGAGCTGGCCGGTGGCATCGTGGAGCATTAGAACAGGACTAAAAGCTCCGAATTTACGACGCACGGCGCGAAGGGCAGGAATGGAGACGATGGTGTCCCCCAGTTGCCCGATGTGATATACGAGAACCTTCATGAACGGCACCCGATTTCCGTGTACAGCCTCATGGTTTGTGCTGCGACTGCGTCCGGACCGTACCGCGTTTCGACGAACGCACGGGCGCGATTTGCCAACTGGAAGGCCAAGGTCCGGTCGTTTAAAATGCCGGCGATGGCGTCTGCCATCGAAGGCGCGTCGGGAGGGACCACGAGAGCGGCCTCCGCGGCCAAAGCCTCGCTCGCGATCCCGACGCCGCGGCTGAGTACCGACGGAGCGCCCGCGGCCAAGGCTTCCACAGCCGCCAAACCGAAGCTCTCCGATTGCGACGGCGCGACGAACACGTCGGCATCGGCCAGCGCGGCGGCCTTGCCGGCGTGGTCGAGGTACCCGGTCCAGAGAACCTGATTCGCAATGTCGAGGGCTTTGGCGCGCGCGCGAAGCGCGCGAACGTACAACTCGTCGTTAGCACCGGCGATGACCAGAGCGGCCCGCGGGTGATTCCGGCGCACAATGGCGAACGCGTCAAGGAGCGGCTCAATGCCTTTTACGGGCGCAAGACGGCCGATGAACAACACGATCCGGCGGTTTTCGACAAAGGGACATCGGGCCCGAAATTGACCGCGGGGAGCGGGCGGAGCGAGATCGACCGGGTTTGGAATTACCACCGCCCGCCCGAGTGGTAACGTCTGCTGGCTTTCCGCGCGCTCGGCGTCGGTGCTGTACTGAATCGCGGCGGCCTGGCGCAGGATGCCGCCTTCAATCAGGCGGACGGAAAGGCGCTTCGCCCAGGCGTGTCCGCTCGCGAGCCCCCAGCGATTCAGCACTCCCAACGGGCGCACCACATATGGCACGCGGCGCAGACGGGCGATCTTCGCGGCAGCTGTCGCCGGGAAAGTGAAGACGCTGTGGATGTGTACCAGATCGAACTCGGCGGTGCGGTGGAGGAGCCAGCGGGTAAGGCCGAGCGAAGACTGGTAGGTTCTCGTGGTTCGCGCGAAATACCAGTAGGTTACCCCGTCCGCGGGAACGGGCGTTCCCACCGGCACATTCCGGCGGCCGAAATCGTCGTCGTCCGTGGTGGCGACATGGACGTCCGCCCCGGCGCGCGCCTGGTGGGCAGCCAGGGTCTTCAGGACGAAGGTGGGCCCGCCACGCAGGCGGGACAGCGATGGAATCACATGCAGCACCTTCATGCGGCGCCTCCGGCGGTGCGCAGACGCCAGGCGATACGGCGCGATGGTTTTTGGAACCGCAGCGCCGGCAGGAAGATCGCAATGGTGAGGCCGACAATCTGGATCATGCCGCCGAAGTATGCGGCGGCCTGGCCGTTGAGTGAAAGCAGTTGCAGCACGTAAGCCAACCCCACCGCGGAAGCGAAAACGCCGGCATCATGCCACAGAAAGATGCGTTCGAAAATCCCCAGGATGACGCCGGCCAGGCACATGACGACGGGGATTCCAATCCATCCGAAGTTCATGTAGGCTTCGGGAATCAGGCCGGCCCCAATGGCGACGTGGTCGAGGTCCTGTTCGAGCGTCACGCCGTATGCGAGCTGATAAAAGCGGTTGGCATCGTTGACCGAAGGCTTCCCGGGCCAGATAAATCGCGGGAGCCAGGTGATGAGGAGATACCGGTAGGTGGCGCCATGCTGGTAAGGCACGAGCGAGGGTGTGTTCAAGTAGACCGTCGCCGATTCCTGCACCACTGAAGAGCGCGTCAGCAGCGGCTCCAGCGACTGCTGCCAGCCGCCCCCCGAGGGCTGGCTAGCGATGGCGGTGAGCCTCCCGGCCGATTTTTCAAGCCAGAACCGCGCCTTGACGAAGGCGTTCGCCGTCTCGTTGCCATACCAAAACCGTTCCCGGAAGGCCGGTTTTCCGGCCTGTAAGAAGAGCATGACGAGGATCACCGCGCCCAGCGGAAGGATGGGCACGCGGCGGCGAACGCGCACATACGCGATTCCAGCCAGCACCAGGTTTCCGATGCACCCTCCCAACCATCCAGTCGCCAGTCCGGCCAGAATGCTCGAGGCGAGGAACACGGCCACCAGCGTCTTGTCGGCGCGCGTTCCCTTGCCGCGAAGCGTGGCGTCCCAGAGAATCAGGAAAGCCACCACGGGGATGAAACTGACGACTATCGCGATCTCCTGGCGAAAGTCGCCGCCCGTGCCGACAGGAAAGAACGGGACGAAAGCCTGACACCCGGCGATGACGCGGATGAGCGTCCAGTTATGGCGATCGGCGGGAACGTCCGGCAGGCGCACGCGGTGCCAGCGGATGCCGGCAGCGCCCATTTTCATGCCCAAGAAGAGGCTGAGGACGCCCAAATTGCAAAACACGAGAACGGCCGTGGTGAGGCGGGTCCCGGCGGCGGCCAGAATGTCCGTCCAGAAGACGCTCACGGAATAGAAGACGGTATGCGCCGCGGCCAGAACCGCAAACAGCGGAATGTGAGAGCGCCGCGTCCGGCGCCATTGCGAATAGGCGAAGCAGGGAATGGCAATCGACGTGAAGGCCAGCGCCGCCTGAAGTTGCGTCCAGCCGTGGCGCGATCCGGCAAGCAGCAGCACGGTGGCGATGGCCGATACCAGAAGCGGTGGAGCGAAAGACCAGGGCTCGCCGCGTGCCGCGGTTTGGTCTGAAGGCAGGGGAACTACGATGCGAATCGCCGGTGCGCTCACCGCCGGCGCCTTCCTACAGTCGCGACCGCGTGCAGCAGCGCGTCCGCGGCCGATTCCACCGAGTACGACGCAATTCGGTCTTTGGCGTTCCGGCCCATGGCGGCCAACCGGCCGGAGTGCTCCATTTCCACCATGCGGGCGGAGAGCGCGGCGACATCTCCCCTGGTGAAAATGTCGCCCGTGACGCCGGGTTCGATCAGGTCTGGGCCGCACCCGACTCCGTCGCTGACGATGGCGGGAACGCCCGATGCCATCGCCTCATTTACCACCAGCCCCCACGTTTCGGTTTGCGATGGAAGCACCAGCACATCCGCGGCGGCATACACTTCGGCGATGCGCATTTGGTTGAGGAATCCGGTGAATCGAACGGGCGCGCCGGCGGAGCGCGCCTGTTCCTCGCATTGCCGGCGGAGCGGACCGTCGCCGGCCATGAGACCCACGATGGAAGGATCGGCGGCGGCCGCCCGGCCGATCGCGATCACAAAATCCATCGGCCGTTTTACGGGAATGAACTTGCCGGCGAACAGGAAAACCATGGCGTCCGCGGGGATGTCCCATCGTCGGCGAATTTGCTCGCGGTTTGGGTACAAGAGGCGCATTTCACACTCGAAACGGCTATTGTCCACGCATGGTGGAACGGTGAAAATATGGTTACGCGAGGCGCCATAGTTCTCGAAATAATCGCGCGACCAGAGTCCCGCGGCAAGACAGCCATCGAGGCGCGGAATGAAGGTCCGATAGAAGGGCCACTTAGTCCACTTCCGGAATGTTCCCGGGCTCCGGAGATGCGAGTCGCTCCGGATCAGCACCGGAACGTCATGCCGCCAGCACGACACCATGGCGCGCCAGGCACTTTTGAAATGCCAGCCGTTGACGACGATGGCGTCATAGGCGTGGCTGGCGACGATGCTGTCCAACTCAGGGTTATCGAGGCCGCCGAACGACGTGGTGGAAGGTTTCTTCGCGCAGTTTTTCAGAAATCGATGAGGATAGCCCTCGAGCAGTGGAAGGTCCCACCGATAGGACACTCCAAAACCGGCTTCCGCATGCGACGATTCCAACTCACCGGAGCAGTACAGGACTTCGCAATCGCCCGTGAGGCGCGCGATGTGTTGCACGACCGGCGTGTAGTACTGGATGGGGTGCGTAAGCACGAAAGCCCACATGGCACACTCAGGTGGAAACGCCCGCCGCGAGAAGACGCATCCAGCCCCGGCGCACCCGGTCTTCGGAATAGCGCTCGTCGTAGCGGCGGCGGGCATTCCGGCCGCAGGAGTCGCGGAAATCGGGGCGGTTGAGGAATTCCTCCAGGCTGGCGGCGAGGCATTTGGCGCTTTCTTCGGCGCAAACCAGTCCGGTAACGCCGTGAACCACCAGTTCCTCCAGCGCGCCGCTCTTGAAGCACACGGTTGGCACGCCGGCCGCCATGGCTTCGGCGGCGACCCTGCCGAACGACTCCTGAACGCGTGAAGGAAGGGTCGGCGCCGCCAGAACATAGGCCGCGTCGAGGAACTCATGGACGCCCTCGCAATAGCCCGCGAAGTGAATACGATCCTTTTGGGCAGCAGCGTCCAAAACCGCGTCGAACCAGGCGCGATTTTCGTCGTAGACGCCGCCGGCAATCACCAGGTGGAGGCTCTGATGCCGCGCGGCGAGGCCGTCGAAGGCATCGATCAACAAATCGACGCCTTTATGCGGGGTAACTTGTCCGATGAAGAGAATGTTCTGCCGCGCCATGCCGGAAGGTGGGGCACTGGTGCCGGACCGGCGCAGGCGGACGGCCGGCGGAATCACGCAATTCGGTCGGCGGAGCACGAACGGATTGCCGGCGGCGGCGAGCGCGAGGCTCCGCTGCGCGCAGTGCACGAGATTGGTGGAAAGCGCCACGGCGGGGCACAGTTTCGTGGACCGCGCCGGCGGCAGATCGTGAAAAAAGTAGATCACTTTGCGACCGTGCAGACGAAACCACAGCGCCGCCAACACGGAAATGTAGGCCGAGGTCACGATGGGGAGGTAGAGCGCGTCGGCTTGCCGGGCGGCGCGCCACACATCGAAATTTCCTTGAACGAGGGCGGCGAGAATCGCCCACGCCTGCGACAGAGAGCGAGGCCGTCCGAAGCGCGGCCAGTCGCGCCGGTCGCTGAAGAAGCGGAACGCCATGCCGGAGCGCTTCATTGCGGCGAGAAGGGGCGTCCGGTGGCGGAGATTGGCGCGATTCAGGAGAAATAGCGGTTCCACTTCCGGGCGCAACACCTCGAAGGTTTCGATAACGCTACGTTCCATGCCGTACAGGCAGACCGTGTTGAACACCACCAGAACCTTGGTCATGGGTTTACAAAACGCGAGGCGAGCACGCGGTCGAAGAATTCGCACTGACAGCGGGTCATTTCACGGGCTGAGAATCTCTCGAACACGCGCCAGTCGGTTTGGGGCGGGCGGGAGAGATCGTTCAAAATCTCGCGCCACGCGGGATAGAGCGCGCCGCCGCCGTCCAGCGTGACGACCTTCCCCGCATTTGCCGACATGGCGACTTGGTACGCGCCGCTAGAGGGGTGAAGAACCGCAAGGAGCGGTTTGCGAGCCCATATATAGGGACAAAGCTTTGAGGGTGTGTATTGTGGGTCGTCCGACCCGGGCAACAGCAACATGTGGGCATCGCGGAGGGTCTGGAGAGCCTCGAAGTACGGGACGCGCCCTGGATATTCATGCACCTGAGCTGCCACGCCCATCGATTCGGCCAGCGGCTCGATCGACTTACGCGCATGGGCCGCCGGAGCGTAATCCGTTCCGATGAAGTGCAGGCGAAGGCGGCGGAACACGCCGGGCAATTCGCGCAGCCCGGTCGCGAGCGCTGCAAACACCAAGCGCAGGGCAGGCCACATATCTTCGCCGCCGCGCCCGGCATAGACGACATGAATGGCGCCGCCTCCCGGATCGAAAAAGCGATTGGGCCCTGCCGGGCGCAAGCGCTCGAAATCTTCCGAGGCGGCGCCGAACGGCAGCACCATGCCCGGCTTGCCGTCGAGCGCCGGATAACGCGAGGCAAGCGCGTCGATGTAACCGCGCGACACCGAGATCAGTCCATCGGCCGCCGGCATGCTCCAAGGTTCCAGCATTCGGTGCAGGCGGCTCGCGATCTTATATTTCGGCGGACGCCGCGCTTCGCTCCGGCGATCGTAGTAGTCGTTCACCCACGGGTCTTGCATATCGACCACGAACGGAATGCCGAAGCGCTGCTTCCACAGCCGCCCGAGCGGTACGGCGGTGAAAACGGTAGTTGAGAAGTAGACCAGATCGAACGCGCCGCGGGCCAACATCCGCCGGGCAGCCGAGTACAGGAATGGAAACGCCCGCAGGCCCAGATTGCCGAGCCCGGCGAGGCGCGTCCAGCGGGCCGGAAGCGCGGCAGTACGCACGACCGGACTATCGGGCTGGCGGTAAAGCGGCTCGCGGGCACCTTCGACGAACCGCGGAGCGACCGTGAGCACCGTCGGCTGCCAGCCGAACTCGCGGAAGTACGGCAGGCTGAGGCGCACGCGATGCATGTCCGGCAGATCGACGGGCGGAAAATGCGGAGAGACGATGAGGACGTTTTTCACCTGGCTCCGCCTTCGCCGCAGACTTCGCGATAGAGACGTTCGTACTGGTCCACCACCACGCCGGCGGAGAACCGCCGCTCGCAGTCGCGGCGGACAGCGTTGCGATCGATGGCACTGAGATGATCGACGGCCCATATGGCGTCGGCGATTCCACGGCAAGCGTAGCCATTGACGCCGTTGCGCACGACTTCTCCCACGCTGCCGCGCGCAAACCCCACTACCGGTGTCCCACATGCCATCGCCTCCGCCATCACGATGCCGAAGGGCTCTTCCCACTCGATGGGCATCAGCAGGGCGGCGGAACGGGAGAGCAGTTCACTCTTGGCGGCGTCATCCACTGGGCCGAGATACCGCGCACGATCGCCGTCCAGGTGCCGCGCGATCTGATATTGGAAGTAGTCATCGAATGCCGGCACACGATTGCCGGCGATTACCAGCTTCCGGCCCGCCGCTTTGGCGATGGCGATGGCGTTGTGGGCGCCTTTGATGGGCTCCAGCCGTCCCAGGAAAGCCAGCGGCGCATCGGGCGCGATTTCCCGCCGGCAGGTATACTTGGCGAGATCGACGCCGTTGAACACGGTCCGCCAGGTACCGAACGCTCCGTCGCGCGCGGGGATATTGCGATAAACATTGGAAGAGCAAGCAGTAAATCGAATTGACGCACTCGCCAGGCGGTGCGCGGCGCGGATGCTCTTCCACGGCAGGCCGTCCCGCTGGTAGCTTTGGATCTTGGGGAGTCCGCGAACGGCCAGCACGGGAGCGAGCGCGGCGAGCCGTCCGAAGCTGTGGACGAGATCGAATTGGTGACGTCGGGCCCAGAGTTTGGCGCCCACCTGCCAGAGTTCGCGGGCGCGGTCGCACTTGTGGAAGTGGGGGGGCGAACCGTAGGGGACCAGGGCGGCAGGAACGGTGCTTTCGGGGTGGGCGAACAGCGTGACGCGATGGCCGCGCTCGGCGAGGCCGCGCACCAGAAAATCGAGCACCCGTTCTATGCCGCCGTAGAGCCGCGGCGGGACCGGGACGTAGGGGTCGGCGGTGATGGCGATGTGAAGCGACCGGCTCATCGGAAGGCTCCTTCCACGGCGGCGACGAGGGCTCCCTTTTCGCGGCGGTGCTCCCAATGCCAGCGATTGCGGGCGGCGTTCCAGGCGGCTTCCCGGGCCCGGCGAAGAGCGGCGCGATCCTGCGCCCATCGCTTCAGGCCGGCAGCGAGCGAGGGCACATCGCCGGGCCGATAGCGGAGCGCGCCTTCGCCGAGTTCGCAGCCGAACTGCCGCTGCCCGGCGGTATCGGTTAGGACGACGGCGAGGCCGCCGAGAATATACGTGAGGGCTTTGTTGCTCAGGCACAACTCGCGATTGATTGGTCGTCCCGCCTCGGGCGACAGGCCTACATCGTAGGGCCGGCAGAGATCGATCATTTGCTCCGGAGGCGCGGGTGGATGAATGTGGATCGGAATCCGGCGATGGGTGAATACGCCGGCGCCTCGCAGATGCAGTTCCGCGCGGATGCCGGCCGCTTCGATCGCGCGGACTACGTCTTCGAGGCCGCGGTCCGCGCCTATGGTCTGGCCGAACCAGTAGAGGCGAAGCGCGCCATTGCCCGGCGGTTCGGGGTCGGGCGCCTGCGCGGGCAGCGGAAACGTGTTGTGGATAGGCAGCACACGAACGGCGTAATCGGCCTCATAGCGGGAGGCGATCGCGCAACTCCCGGCGGTGACGAAAGCCGCGCGCGGCAGCACCCGGCGCTGCAGCTGGCGAATGAGCTCGCCTGATGGGCCTGGGGACTCGCCTTCGTGAAAATCCTCGAGGTCGACTCCGAAAGGCACGCCGGCGCGCCGCGCGGCCAGCGCGGCGATGGCGAGGCCGCCGCGCGTTCCGCCGTAGAAAAGATCGGCCGGTTCGCGAAGCGCGCGTTTCAGCAGATCGTGCGCCGCGCGGCCGTTTGCGGCGGCCAGCGCGCCGAGCGAGGCGCAGCGCGGGCCAATCAGCTTGATCCAACGCCGCGCCGCATGGAATTCCGCCGCGACACGCCAATATTTCGCGGGCGCGACGCGGAGGCGGTAGTCGACCGCACTCCATCGTACCGGCGCCAGCGGCCGGTCCGCCTCCGCGGCCCACTCGAGGAACTGCGCGGAGATCACGCGCACGTAGTGCCCGGCCTCGGCGAGGGCGCCGGCCGCCTTCACCATTCGGGGACAGGTCGCGAGGTGGCCGGCAGTGATGACGCAGATGCGCCTCTTCAATCCCATCGCGTCGATGCCCTCAGGGGAGAAGCCGCACGGACGAAAATCACGTCCATTTGCCAGAGTGCGTTGTCGAGCGGGCGGCGGAAAAACGTGCAGACATCGTAGACGCAGAACCCGCGCGCGGCCATGAACGCCACGACTTCGCCAGCGAGCGGCGCGCCCTCGTATATGGCGATCAGGTTGACCTCCATCATCACGGCCTCGGCCGACGCCAGAACGTGCTCCGCGCCGTTGAGGACTTCGAGCTCGTAACCCTGGACGTCGAGCTTGAGAAAATCGGCGCGTTCGAAATGCGTGCCGCGAGTGACGGCGTCGAGAGTGGTCATCTCCCTTTCGACCGCCCGCGCGCCGCCGTTGCCGGGATCCCGCAGCACCGAACTGGCGGTTTCGGATTCGAAAAACGTCACGGCCTTCGCGGTCCGCGAGCCGAGCAGCACGGGGGCGAATTCCAGGCCGCTGTGAACCCGTGTCAGCGTTTTCAGGCGTGTGCAGCGCGCGGCTTGCGGTTCGATCATCAACACGCGCGCCGTGGGGAATAACTGGCGCAAGGAAAGGGTCCACTCACCGGTATAAGCGCCGATATCGATGGCGATTCGAGGGCTAAAGCCTCGCCGCCGCATGGCGGCGAGGCAGGCGCCGGTATCGGGCACCCCGCAAGCCAGCTTGATTTTCTGCTTGAGCTGCGCGGGACAGAGGCGTTTCATGAGCGATGCCACCATTCAACGGCTCCTTGCGGGCAAAGGGAGATAGTGTACGAACTCGCGAAACTCGCGCGGGCACAGCATTCGCATCCCAAGCCCGTAACTGGCGACGAACAGCAGGCTGATGCCGCCGATAGCGAGCGCGGAGTTGGATTCCGGCGCGGCCGCGCAGGCGAGCCACGCCGCGGCGCTCGCCGCGGCCGGCGCGAACACACCGCGGACGATGGCGCTCGGCGATAACGCGCCCGCGCGCACCAGAGACCAAAGCATCCATGCGAGCACAAGCGCCTGCACCACCGCGGCGGAGCCGAGATACGCCGAAATGCCGTGCGGCAGGGCTGCGACCAGGCACACCGTCAGACCCACCAGCGTCAAAAATTCCGCCGCGGCGCATCCGCGGTGCTGCACGTCGGCCAGCATCAGCATGGTCGAGGCTTGATAGAGGGCGCCTGCCGTTCCCCCGGCCAGCGCATACGGAAGCAGCGGAATGGCGGCATCCCATTTTGAGCCGTAGATCAGACGCACCAGCGGGTGCGCAATCCGGGAAAAGAGAATCGCGCCGGGAATCGCCATCCAGCCCACCAGCCGCAACACCAAGCCGTTGGCGCGTTCGAACGCTTCCGATTTTCGCGCCATGCGTGTGAGAAGGGGGTAAAGCGTCATCGTGAGCACCCCAGGCAGTTTCTGGCAGCACAGCGCGGCAAGGCCGACCGCCCGGCTCATGAATCCGAGTTGGGTGAAGCCCGTGACCTGCACAATCGCGGCCCCCTCGATCAATGGGCGCGCGGTAGTGAGCACTCCGGCCATGATGCGCGTCCACCCGTACGTCCAGGCGGCCCGGTAATGCGCCGCGCTCCACGTCCAGTCGGGCCGCCAGCCGTAGCGAAAGAACAGGTCCCATATGAACGGCAGCGTCGCCAGCATTCCAGGCAGAACCAGCGCGTAGACGCCCAATCCGAGCTTGGCCAGCACGATGGCCAGCGACGAACTGGCGGCGAGTCCGATGGCTTGCAAGCTGCGCAAGCGTTTCCAATCGAGCGCGCGCTCCAGCATTTTGACGCGGAATTCGCCGGCCCAGTCGAGCAGAAAGAAAATCGATGTGGCGTGCAGCACGGGAGCGATGCCGGCGTATTTCGCAAAGTGACGCAGAACGTATGCGGCGACATTTACCAGAGCGCACATGGCGATTTGCAGGAATGCGCCGGCGGTGAAGTGGCTCTGATAATCCACGGGTTCTTCCGGCCGAAGCTGGAGTGTATGCTCCAGAAAACTGCGGAACGAGAACACCGTGAAAAAAACCATCACTGAGCTGATAAGGCTGAATTCGCCATAGGCTTTCGGGGCGAGCAGGCGCACCAGGACGAGCATCGTGCCGAATTGCAGAAAGTCGCGGAATACGTTCAGCGCGGTCACCCAAAGGATGCCCGAGCGGGCCTTGGCGGCGAGCGAGGTTTCGCCGGGAACCAAATCATGGTTCCCTTGCGGCTCAGTAGAGATGTGGGGTTCGGGGGCGGGTTGCGGGCGAGTTGCGGCCGTCATTGACGCACCGCCGCGCCCAATACCAGCATGGCCCAGGCGCGCGACCAGTGGAGGCGGCCGGCGCCGAAAGCGCGGAACACCCGGCTCGCTTCGCCCGCGTCCACCGCGTCGGGCAGTCCGGTCATTTCGCGCAATGGGTCGAGATTGGCCTCCAGCCACTTTCCGATAGGAAACGTGAACCCCATCTTTTTGCGATGGGCGGCCGCGGAAACGACCGGATGGGGTATGGCGGCGAGCAACGCGGGCTTGTTCACGCCGTTGGCGCGCTTCGCCGCCGCCGGCAGAGCAGCCGCCCGGCAGACCAGTTCGTGATCGAGGAATGGAATGCGCGTTTCGATGGAATGGGCCATGCTGAACACGTCGGCATCGCGCAGCAGTTGATCGTGGAGATAGCGCTTCATTTCGAGCTGGTTGAAGCCATCGGCGTCGGCGTTCGCATCGGTTGCGAGCACCCCCTCGAGCAATCTCCAAAGCTCGCACTGGCTCATTCCCAGCAAGCTAGCCACCTGCGTGGCCGGAAAAAATCCGCGCGCCATGAAATACAGACCGCCGGCGGTGGGTTTGGCGCCCAGGAAGTCGATGCGCCGCCACTTTTCGCGACCCGTTGCGCGGCCGTATAGGGAGGCTGCCGCGGCCACGGTCCGGCGCAGCGGGCCGGGCAGCGCAAGCAGCATTTTCAGCCACGGTACGCGGCCTTCGAGCCACGAATAATAGCGGTATCCCCAGAAAACTTCATCCCCGCCGAGGCCGGAGAGCACCACCTTCAGGCCGAGACGGCGAGCGGCCCTGGAAACGAAATAGGTGTTGATGCCGTCATTGGTCGGCTGATCCATCGCCGCGAGGAATGCCGGCATTTCGTTCAAGAAATCGGACGCGGTGACCCGCATTTGGTAGTGGCGCGTCTCAAACGCCCGCGCCGCGGCGAGCGCATCCACGGCTTCGTTGTAAGAACCTTCCTGAAAGGTCAGAGTTATGGTCTGGAGCCGGCTCGCGCTCACCCGGCTGGCGACGGCGGCGATAGCGGCCGAGTCCATGCCGCCGCTCAGGAAGACGCCCAACGGCGCGTCGCTGGTCAAGTGACTGGAAACGGCTTCGCGGAAGCTCCCGGCTAAGGAATCCGGCGGCGCAGAACGCTCGAGCGCGACGGCTTGCGCGAAGTTCCAATAGGGGCGCGGGTTGAAATCGCTTCCGCGGGCAAGAGCAAGGTATTGGCCGGCCGGCAGACAGCGGACGAAGCGCCGAATGGTGAGAGGGGCAGGGATGGAGCCGAACAGCAGGAACCCGGCCAGCGCGCCGCGATCGATTTCCGGGGATGCCAACCCGCCATCCACCAATGCCTTCGTTTCCGAAGCGAAGGCGATCCAGCGATCTTCCGGCCCACGGACGTAATACAGCGGCTTGATTCCGAAGCGGTCGCGCGCCAGGATGAGTTGCAGTTTCGACGCATCGTACAGCGCGAAGGCGAACATACCCCGCAGTTTCTCGAGCAGCTTCGCGATGCCCCATTCCTCATAGCCGTGGAGCAGAACTTCGGTATCCGAACGGGAGCGGAAACTATGCCCAGCCGCGGCTAGAGCCGCCCGCAACTCGCGGAAATTGTAGATCTCGCCGTTGAACGTGACCCAGACGGTGGCGTCTTCATTCGACATAGGCTGGTGGCCGCCGGGTGAGAGATCGAGGATGGCCAGGCGGCGATGGCCGAGAGCGGCGTTCGCGTCGCTGAAAACGCCGGCATCATCCGGTCCGCGATGTGCAAGGCGCGACGTAACGCCGGCGATGGCAGCGGTTTGACCAGGTCCGATGGAGCCGTCGAAGCTGAAGTAGCCGCAGATTCCGCACATGGAATTTAGGCGCCCTGGGCTCTTGACTCGCGCCGGTAATACCGGTAAAACCTGCGGCTGTAGCGATCGTCGTAATAGCCGCCGGTAGTGGCCGGGCTGACCTCGTTGAGAACCAGTCCCAGCAGGTTGACGCGAAGCCGGCGCAAGCTGGCAAGAGCCTGGCTGGCGGCGTGCCGGTCGGTAATGCCCGCCACAGTGACGACGACAACGCCGCCGGCGGCCGCGGCCATTTGCAGGGGCTCGGAAAGACCGAACAACGGCGGCGAATCGATGACGACGAGATCGTACTCCGCTTCCGCGGCCGCCAGAATGTTCTTCAGGCTCGCCCCGATCAGGGCATCGCAGCCCTGCGTGGACGGACCCGCGGGCAGAATGGTCAGGTTCGGAATACTCTCGATGCGGATCAGCTTGTCGCGCCAAACCAGGCCATTGCGCAGCGCGGCGGAGAGACCGGTCTCGGGCTTGATGCCGAACTTGGTGTGCACGCCGGGGCGGCGAAGGTCGCAATCGATGAGCAGCGTCTGGTTGTTCTGCCGGGCGTGTGCGATGGCAAGCTGGACGGCCACCGTGGTCTTGCCTTCGGATGGCGCCACGCTGGTGACCATGACGCTCTTGAGCGGGCTTTCGCCACGCAGCATCAGCGCCGCGCGGAGGGTCCGGACCGCCTCCTCAAAGTGCGCGGCCGCGGGGTCCGGTGCCGGTGAAATCTCGGCTTTCGGGCCGGCCTCCACCAGCTTGCCTTTCCACCCGCGCACCAGCGGCAAACTAGCGACGACATCCGTTCCCATCGACGATCGCACCTGTTCCGGGTCGCGGATGGTGTTATCGAACTTGTCGCTCAGGATGGCCCCGGCGATTCCCACGGCCAGCGCTGCCAGGAATGCCTCGATCAGGTTAGCGGCCGTGCTGGGGTAGACTGGCGTGAAATTCGGCCGGGCGGGATCGGAAATGTTGATGGCGTTGTTTTGAAAGCCCGCGTTGATGCCAGCCTCCTTGATCTTGCGCACCAGTTCGTCATAGAGTGAGCGATCGGTGTCAGCTTCCCGTTTGAGCGCGCTGTATTGGAACGATCGCGAGTTCAACTGGTCGAATTCAGCCTTGGTCGCCTGGAATTCCTTTTGCAGCATCTGCTCACGGGCGAGCGCCTGGCGGTATTCGGCTTCGACGCGCTTTGCGATGTTCTGGCGCGCGGACTCGAACTCCTGTTCCAGCGCCGAAATCTCGAGCTCCGCCCGCACGCAATCGGGATGTTTGGGCCCAAGGTGGGTTTCAAGATCGGCGAGTTTCTGCCGGGCGCCGGCCACGCGGTCGCTGAGTGCCTGAAGTCCCGCGCCCTGCGCGGATACCTGGAGCGACTCCAGGGTGCCCGATTGCACCGAGCGCCAGACAGCTTCCTTGGCCACACGATCTCCCTCTGCCGTCCCATAGTCCGTGTTCAACTGGAGCAGGCGGGCCGACACGATGCTGGTTTTCTGCTCCGGATCGATCAGGCTGAGGTCCTGTTCGAACCTGGCTAGCGCCGCCGCGGAGCGCTCGGTCTTGGCTTTGAGTTCCTCCAGTTGCCTTTCCATGAATGAGGAGAGATTGGCGGTGGCGTGATACCGCATTTCGTAGATGGAGTCGCTGTACGATTTAGCGATGGCGTTGGCGATATCCGCCGAGAGATGCGGATTGGGGGAGCGGTAGCTGGCCAGCAAGAGATAGGTGCCGGGCACGCGCGTGACGGTCAAACCCGGCAGCACGACTTTAGATTCCGAAGGCTGCCCGTCGAAGCTCGCGCCGGCGAGATGAAACTGCTCCGCGACCGGCCGGATGACGGAGTCCGACTGGATCAACTTCACCTGCGTGAGGAAATACTGGTCGGAATCGTTGACCAGCGCGTGCGTGGCTTCCTGGCCCACCACGCCGCTGGGGGTCTGATGGTCGATGGCAATCGTGACGGTGGATTCGTAAATCGGTGTGATGCGCCTGGTCACCACGTAGGCGCAGATTACGGCTGTGAGCACGAGTCCCGCGATCTTGCGGGCGTGCCGCCGGAGGACCCACAAATAATGCCCCAGAGGGATGGCGGAGCGTTCGTTGTCGCTTTCCGCGGATTCGGTGTCGGCCCAATATAGTTCGATGGGTACCGGCAAAGGGCCGTCGAGCGGCGGAGCGGAGAGCAGGTTCTGAGGTTTGGGCATAATTCGGCTGCTCGAGATGCCGCGAAACTCTACTTGTCACCTGAGCGTTGGTTCAGTAGTGCCGGTCCCGCTGACAACGTCTCCGGGAAATTCCGGCAAGGGACCGGAATCGCGGAAGGCTTCCCAGGTTTTTCGGCAAGATTGAACCACCCCACCACCGTCACCAAGCCCGCTGGCAGCAATGTCCGGAGACCTGGTTTCTTGCAGCGCCGAGAAAACAAACGATGCGCTTTTTCCCATGTGGAAATGGCAGAGATTACCGAGTTGTCCGCCTGCCGGCGTTCATTTTGTGGATGGTCCGCATCGCGCGGCCCGCACCGCAATTCAGAGTATGACATCTGATACAATAGCGGCGACTTAAGCCGCGGCGGGCGATTTTGCCGACCGCTTCCACAGCGACGAGGATCGAAATGAATTTACACGCAGTCGACATCACGATCATAGTGGCTTATCTAGTAATTTCGGTTCTGGTCGGCTACTGGGTTTCTCACCGCGCTTCCAAGGATATGCAAGCTTATTTTCTGGGCGGCAACACCATGCCCTGGTACGTGCTGGGAATCTCGAACGCGTCCGGCATGTTCGACATCAGCGGGACCATGCTGCTGGTCTATTGGGCGTTCGTTTATGGCGTGAAGAGCGTGTGGATTCCATGGCTGTGGCCTACGTTCAATCAGGTCTTCCTGATGGTGTTCCTGTCGGCGTGGCTGCGCCGGTCGAATGCGATGACGGGCGCCGATTGGATTCAGACGCGGTTCGGGCGGGGCCGCGGCGCGCACTTGGCCCATATCATCGTGGTGATCTACGCCTTTTTCGGAATTATCGGATTCTTCAGTTACGGGTTCAAAGGCATCGGAAAGTTCGCGTCGACTTTCCTGCCATGGAATCTGAGCCCGAATCAGTATGCTCTGGCGCTCATCGCCATCACTACCATCTATGTGATCAAGGGCGGGATGTTCAGCGTGGTCATCACCGAAGTGTTGCAGTTCTGTATTCTCTCCATCGCTTCGTTCGCAGTGGGGATTATCGCCATCACGAAGATCGCACCGCAGACGCTGGCGAAGTACGTTCCGGCGGGGTGGGACAATCTGTTCTTCGGCTGGCACCTGAACCTGGATTGGTCTAACCTGATCCCGGCAGCGAATGCCAAGATTGCCCAGGATGGCTACGGACTGTTCGGGTTCTTCGTGATGGCTCTGCTGTTCAAGGGCGTGCTGATCAGCGCCGCCGGTCCGGCGCCCAACTATGACATGCAGCGCGTGCTCTCTTCCAAGAATCCGCGCGAGGCTTCCATGATGAGCGGCTGGGTGAACGTGGTGCTGACGTTTCCACGATATTTCCTGATAACCGGGCTGACGATCCTGGCGATTGTATTTTTCAGCGATCAGATCAAGGGCATGGGCACCAAAATGGATTTCGAACTGGTGCTGCCGTACGCTCTGGGGCGTTTTGTTCCGGCGGGTCTGCTGGGATTCCTGATTGCCGGTTTGCTCGCGGCCTATATGTCGAACTTCGCCGCCACGGTGAACGCCGCGCCACCATATTTCGTCAACGACATCTACAAGCGGTATATCAATCCAAACGCAGCTCCGCGGACATACGTGCGGCTGAGCTATCTCAGCTCGTTTCTGGTGGTGGTGATTGGGGTCCTGATCGGATGGTTCGTGGCGTCTGTCAATTCGGTTGTGATCTGGATCGTATCGGGGCTTTGGGGCGGCTACACTGCCTCCAACGTCCTGAAGTGGTACTGGTGGCGATTCAACGGATACGGCTATTTCTGGGGCATGGTCACCGGCATTACCGGGTCTTTGGCGATTCCGGGAATTCTGAGCCAGATTCCGGCGCTGCAAAACTGGGCGAACCTGCACTCGTTGAATCTGGACGTATCGATCGGGTTCGCCCTGGTGTTTATCGTCGGGATGATTGGGTGCCTGCTTGGCACATACCTCACCGCGCCCGAGGAGGATGAAGTCCTGATGGATTTCTACCAGCGGGTGCGGCCATGGGGTTTCTGGGGACCGATCAAGGCCAAGGTTTTGGCGAAGGATCCCCGGTTCGAGCCCAATCCGGATTTTCTGCGCGATATGTTTAATATCGCGGTGGGGATGGTGTGGCAGGTAGCGCTGGTTGCCCTGCCGATTTATATCGTGATCCGGACCAATATTCCCGCGATCTGGTATTGCGTGGGCGCGATCGCGGTGTCGTCGATCATTCTGAAGTTCACCTGGTACGACCGGCTAGTGACGCGCGAAGTCGCCATACCGGCAGAGAAGGCGCAGGCGCTGCCGGCGAAGTAGGCCGGAACTTTTTCGCGTGTTGCTCGTCTCATCTTCCATGAAAACCACACTGCTGTGCCTGTTTCTCTGCTTTGCGCTGGCGTTCGCCGCCGCCGCCGCCGACGTTTCGGGGAAGTGGAGCGGGACCTTCGCGCCGGACAATGGCGACAACGGTTCGGCATACGTAATTCTGAAGCAGAACGGCGCCACGATAACGGGATCAGGCGGGCCGGACGAAAACGCTCAGTGGCCCGGGCTGCAAGGGAAGGTCGACGGGAACCAAGTTACCTTCGAGGTCAAGAACCCGGATGACGGGATGGTTTACAAATGTAGCCTGTCGTTGAGCGGAGACCATCTGGATGGCGAGGCGGTATTCACCACGCCAGATGGCCAATCGGGGAAGGCGAAACTGAATTTGACCAAAGTGAAGGAGTAAGAGGCACCGCTCCTCGCGGTCGCGGTGCCTCATTGATCCGGCCGGGCTACAGCGCGGCTTATTCCCCGAGGGTGGCTTTGACGGACACTTCCGTTTTTGCGCCGGCAGGTAACGGAATCAGGTTGCCGGCAATCGGGTGGCCGTCTACCGAGAGCGAGACTTGGTTGCCGGGACCATGGCGTTCCACATCGATGCGATACGTCACACCACGGAAACGGCGGGTCACCTGGAAGGCGGTCCAGCGCTCGGGAATCACCGGGGCGATGCGGAGTCCGTCGTGCTCGGGGCGGATTCCGAGAATCCATTGCGTGATGGCGTAGAAATTCCACGCCGCCGTTCCGGTGAGCCAGGAATTCTTAGCTTCGCCGTGCGTGGGGGCGTCGCGGCCGGCGATCATCTGCGCGTATACGTAAGGCTCGCAGCGGTGGAGATCGCCGAGAGGCTCGCGGGCCGACGGGTTGATGCGCGAGTAATAGTCGTGCGCGCCGTCGCCGTTGCCGGCCATGGCTTCGGCAATCATCACCCACGGGTTGTTATGGCAGAAAATGCCGGCGTTTTCCTTGTATCCGGGCGGATAGGAAGAAATCTCGCCGAGGTTGAGGTAATAGCGCGAGTAAGCCGGTTGCTGGAGGATGATGCCGTGGGGTGTGGCGAGGTACCGGCGCGTAGAATCGAGGGCGCGGCGGGCCGTGCCGTCGGCAAGGCCGATGCCTGCGAGGACGCAGAAACCTTGAGTCTCGATAAAGATCTTTCCTTCCGCGCACTCCTTCGAGCCGATTTTGCCGCCGAAATCGTCGTACGCGCGGAGGAACCAATCGCCGTCCCAGCCGTGCTGCCGAACTGTCTGTTCCATGCGGCGGCCCTCGGCGAGATAGCTTTCGGCTTCCGTTGTGAGGCCGCGAAGTTTGGCCATAGCCGAGAGCTCTTTGGACGCCAGCACGAATAGTCCGGCAATAAATACCGACTCGGCGACTTTACCTTCCTTATTGGTCGTGGTCTGGAAGGACTGGCCGGGGGTATCGGAGAAGCAGTTCAAGTTGAGGCAATCGTTCCAGTCGGCGCGGCCGATAAGGGGAAGGCCGTGCGGCCCGAGGCGGTCGAGCGTATAACGGAAACTGCGTTGGAGGTGCTCGTAGAGCGGCTGTTCGGAGCCGGGCTGATTGTCGTAGGGAACCGGCTCATCGAGAATGGCGGTGTCGCCGGTCTCCTTGAGATAGGCGGCCACGCCGAGGATCAGCCAGTGCGGATCGTCATTGAAGTTGCCGCCCACATCGTTATTACCTTTCTTGGTAAGGGGCTGGTATTGGTGATAAGCTCCGCCGCTGGGAAGCTGGGTCGCGGCCAGGTCGAGAATGCGCTCGCGGGCGCGTCCGGGAACCATGTGGACAAATCCCAAAAGGTCCTGGTTGGAATCGCGGAAGCCGAGGCCGCGGCCGATGCCCGATTCGTAGAACGAGGCGGAACGCGACATGTTGAAGGTGGCCATGCATTGGTAGGCGTTCCACACGTTGACCATGCGGTCGGTATGGACATCGGGGCTGTGCACTTGCAGGATGCCGAGCAGGCCGTCCCAATATTCGCGGAGGCGGAAAAAGGCAGCGTCTGCGGCGAGCGTGTCAAGGTGGCGGGCGATGACCGGCTTGGCAGTTTTTTTATTGACGGTCTGAGATTCGGGCGGATCGAACTTTTCGGCCGCGGGATTTTCGTGATAGCCGAGAACGAAGAGGATTTCGCGGGTCTCGCCGGGCGCGAGGACCGTCTTCACGTGATGCGCGCCGACGGGCGCCCAGCCGTGGGCCACGGAGTTCGACAACCGGCCGCGCTCGACCGCGGCGGGTTGGTCCCAGCCGCGATAGGGGCCCAGAAACGACTCCCGCTGCGTCTCAAAACCGGCGGTTGGCGCGGAGCAGGCAAACCAGGCGAAGTGATTGCGGCGTTCGCGGTATTCGGTCTTGTGGTAGATGACGCCGTCTTCGATCTCGACCTCGCCGATGCTGAAGTTGCGCTGGAAATTGGTGGCGTCGTCCTGCGCGTCCCAGAGGCAGAACTCCACGCAGGCGAAGGCGGAAATGGCGGCCGGCGTCAGACGCTCGTTGGTGACGGAGAACTGCCAGATTTCGAGTTTCTCATCGAGCGGCACGAAGTAGCGCGTGGCGGCGCGGATGCCGCGATACTTGGAGCCGATGATTGTATAACCCATGCCGTGGCGGCAGCGGTATTCTTCGGCATCGTGGCGGGTGGGCTGCCAGGAAGGCGACCAGAATTCGCCGCTCGAATCGTCGCGGAGATAGACATAGCGCCCGCCGAAGTCGAACGGCACGTTGTTGTAGCGGCCGCGCGAGATGCGGCGCAGGCGGGCGTCGCGGTAGAAGGAGTAGCCGCCCGCGGTGTTGGAAATGATACCGAAATATTCCTGGCAGCCCAGATAATTGATCCATGGCAGGGGAGTATCCGGGCGCGTAATCACATACTCGCGATTGCGGTCGTCAAAGTAGCCGTATTGCATATTAGTTTTTCAAGCGTTCGATCATTTCGTAACATACCCGGCTGTTATGATACGGGCATTTCCACGGGCCCACGAGGCAGGCGTCGGAGTCCTCGTGCTCGCGGAAGGGAATGCCGCCGGGTTTGAGCTTGGCATGCCACTCGCCGTGGGCACGGTCCACCATCTTCGACTCGATGAATTCCCAGGCGCGGCGCGAGAGATCGCAAAATCGCTTTTCGCCAGTGAGTTGGTAGGCGTTGTAGAAACCGACCACCGCTTCGGACTGCGCCCACCAATGCTTATTCGGATCGATGAGAGCCCCGGTGGCATCGGCCTCATAAAAGATGCTGCCGTCCGCATCGACGGCTTCGCGGGCGACGGCGCCGGCCATGCGGATGGCGAGTTGGCGAACGCGATCGAGCAGGGCGCGATCGCCGACGGCTTCGGCCGCCTCGACTAACAGCCAGCTGCCCTCGATGTCATGGCCGTAGGAGACGTGATCGGTCAGGGAATTCCATGGCATGTCGAAGAACAACTTGAAGTGAGCAGTGCGCGGATCGACGATGCGGTCGACGGTGACTTCCAGCAGTTCCCTTTGGCGGGAGAGAAGGCCGCCGTCGCGCCAGACGCGGAGGAGATTGGTGTACGCCTCCAGAATGTGGAGGTGGGTGTTCATTGACTTCGGGCTGTTGAGGTCTTTCTCGCTGAGACGCATGTCCGCGAGGGCGCCCCAATCGCGGGCGCAAGCCTCGATATAGCCCCCGTAGACGGGATCGGAGCTGTGGGCTTCGATGAGTTGGTACAGTTGGCGGGCCCGCTCCAGGCTTTGGGCGCTGCCGGTGGCGCGGAAGTGCTCCGCCAGGCCATAAATCGCGAAAGCTTGCGCGTAAATCTGCTTGCGATCAGAAAGCGGTCGGCCGAGGTAGTCCAACATCCAGTAAATGCCGCCGTGCTCGGTGTCCCAAAACTGATCGAGCAGGTAACCCGCGGCGCGATCACTTATCTCGCGGTACGCCGGATCGATTAGACGGGACGCGGCTGAGAAGGTCCACAGGATGCGTGCCTGAATGACGGCAGCGCGTGGCGCCTGTGCGTCAATCCTGCCATCGCAGTCGATCTTGCCGTAGAAGCCGCCGAGCTGGCGGTCTTCGGCCCCAGCCCAGAAGGGCAGGATGTTGCCGGCGACCTCGCTGCGCAGGCTGGCCGCCCATGCGATGTTCAACGCGATTCCCCCCGGAAACGGCGATTGCGCTCGATCAACGCAATTCTCTGCTGGACGCAGGCGGCGCTGCGATGCGCTTCGGGAGGCGTATTCAGAACGTAATCCAAGAGGCGTTCAACGGTGGTCTCCGCCACGTAGGTGCGGGTATCGGAGGCGCCGTAATAGATCAGCACCTGATCACCGCGGCGCACCCATCCATTTGAAAAGGCAACGTTGGAGACATCGCCGATGCGTTCCTCGCCCTGGGGCGCGAGGAAATATCCCCCCGGGCGGGCGATCACGCGCCACGGTTCGCCGAGCGCGCAGAGGAAGCAATAGCAGACGTAGCGCAACCCCGCGGCGGTGTTGCGGACTCCGTGGGCGAGGTGCAGCCAGCCCTTTTCCGTCTTGAGGGGCGCCGGGCCGAGGCCGTTCTTCACTTCGTTAATGGTGTGATACTCGCGGTGGTCGATGATGAGCTCGTGGTCGATGACGGCATGCTCCATGTTCGCCGCCAGTCCCCATCCGATGCCGCCGCCGCTGCCGGCTTCGATGAAGCTATCCTGCGGGCGAGTGTAGAACGCGTATTTGCCGCCGACGAATTCGGGGTGGAGGACGCAATTGCGCTGCTGCGCGGAGGGGGTTTGCAGATCGTCGAGGCGATCCCAGGATTTCAGATCGTGCGTGCGGGCGATGCCGCACTGCGCGACGGCTGAAGAGAGATCGCCGGGCCGCGCCGCGGGGTCCTTGCGTTCGGCGCAGAAAAGGCCATAGATCCAGCCATCTTCGTGGCGGGTGAGGCGCATGTCGTAGACGTTGGTCTCGGGACTGGCGGTTTCGGGCATCACGACGGGATAATCCCAGAAGCGGAAGCCATCGACGCCGCTCGCGCTTTCGGCGATGGCGAAGAACGATTTGCGATCGACGCCTTCGACGCGCGCCATGAGGACCACGTTACCGTTCCACTCCATGGCGCCCACGTTGAAGGCGGCGTTGATGCCGAGGCGTTCGAGGAAGAGCGGATTGGTGGCGGGGTCGAGGTCGTAGCGCCAGAAGAGCGGGGTGTGGGCCGCGGTCAGGACGGGGTAGCGATAGCGCACGTACCAGCCGCTGGCTTCGGGGATGGGTTCATTGCGGCGCAGGATCAGCGCTTGATGCTCGGCGGACAGGCGTTCGCGGCCGGCTTGAGTAGCGGGGCTCATGGACTCCACGATTGTAACTCCCGGTGTAGAAGGGGTTGTGCGCGTAGCTGTCGATGACGCTGGCAACGCCTATGTACCGCACTACCGCCATTTCCCTCCAAGCCGGGTCCCCGTTGGCCGTTGATCCGGCCGGGGCCGCTTACTTTACTGGGAACGTGACTGCGGGCTTGCCGGTGAGCGCCATGAGGCGCAGAAACGATGCGGCGCCATTGCACCCCCTACACTAGCTGCTTGGACGCCAGGTCTGCAGCAACTCCGCGACGTGCGCTTTCTTGCAATTCCGCGCGCGTTGGAGCGGGGTGTCTCCGCGCCGGTCTCGAGCCTCGATATCCGCTCCGCACTCGAGCAAGGCGCGCGCCACCACGGCATTGCCGCGGCGCGCCGCCATGTGCAGCGGAGTAGCTCCCGTCACGCCGTCGCATGCGTCCAATCGCGCGCCCGCGCGGACGAGGGCGCGCACCACTTCCGCCGATTCCGCGCCGGCGCACTCATTTCCGGTCGAATATAGCGGCGTGTGCCTGCCGCCATCGAGCGCATTGGGGTCCGCCCCCAGGCGCAAGAACAGGTCTACTGCGCGCAGACTTCCGGCGCCTGCCGCGGCGTGCAGCAAGGTACGCCCCCAGTAGCGTTGGCGGACTAATTCCGGCTCGCGAGCCACGCGTTCGCAGACGAAATCGAGGAGCGGCGCATCAAGGGCTTGTATCATCCGCGCCAACAGACCGGGAAGTAGAGCGCGGGGGCAGTGCGCGGCGAGCCGGATGGCGCGCGCCGTGTCGCCGGCGCCGATGGCCGCTATCGCATCGTCCGCCTTGCGCTGCCCGGTCCACCGCCGGGCAAGTTCGTGCGACAATCGGTGCCCGCCGGGAGCGGCGCCGGCCAGGTAACCGCCTGCGACCTCGAAAAACCCGCGCAATGCCGCTCGTGCCGGTTCCTCGATCCCCGCATCTTCCAGGGCCGCGATCATATGGCCGAGCCAGGCATCGCGGTGCCGTTGATCGATGGGGAATCGCTGGTGCGATTCGCGCAGGCTGACCCAAGATCGCAACTGCGAAGCTTCGCCGGGGCCGCCGAGGAATTGGACCAGAAACGACGAGAATGCGTCGATGGCGCACTTGAAAGTGGTTCCCGGGAAGAGCGGACGCAGAAGCGGATCGCGCTCTACACGCGCATAAAACGCCCTCGAGAGCTTTCGGCATGCGCGCGTGCCGCCCATCGTTTCGAACAGCGCCGGAGTCTGCTTCACCGCAGCGAAATCTCCAGCGGGCGGCCATCGAAGGCCACGGATTTCGACGCCGCACCCGCTTTTACCAGGATGTTCCTGCGCGGCGGCGGCAGCGCTTTGGAACTGTGCGCGAGGCGGAGCGAAAGCGCCCGCCGCTTGTCGTTCCAGGCCATGCGAATTCCCGTCCAGGCGCCACTGCGATAGCCAAACGATTCGCCATCATCCTCATAGAGAAGGAATTCGCCGTCCGCACCGGGGTAAACCGAAATTTCCAGCGGACCGTCTACCGGCTCGCCGGTGTATTGCCTCACCGGCCCCATGGGCACGATCGCTCCCGCGCGAGCGAACAGCGGCAGCGTTTCGAGATCGACTGTTTTCTCGATCTCCGTGCTGCCCTCGTGCGGTTCCGCGGTCCAAAAGTCGTACCAGGTGCCGCGCGGTAAATAGAGGCGGCGGGAAGTGGCGCCTTTCTCGACTACCGGCGCCACCAACAGGTTGCGGCCCCAGAGGTATTCGTCACCGCGAGCCGCGGCCAGGGGATCGTCGGCGTAGTGCAGCCAGAGCGCGCGCATCGGCGGAATACCGGTGCGTGTACACTCGCGCACCGCGCTGTAGAGATAGGGCATCAGCCGGTAGCGCAGTTCCAGATATTTGCGGCAAATCGGTTCGACTGCCGCGTTGTGGTATTCCGTTTCCGGCGCGCGCAGCGGCGTCTCGCTGGCCACCGGCGGACCCGGGACGCCTTCGTTCCATCCCCATGGCAGCCGCAGCGTCCACACGCGCCCGTGCGAGCGGAACAGAGTGCAGAAGGCGCCGAACTGAAACCAGCGCACGTACAACTCGCCGGTCAACTCGGCCGTGGGGACGAAGCCGCCGATATCGGTGCCCCAATACGGAATGCCCGAGAGCCCGCAGTTGATGCCGATCGGCACCTGGTTCCGCAGCGTCTCCCAGAGCGAGCTCACGTCTCCCGACCACAGGAACGCGCCGTACCGCTGCATTCCTGCCGCGCCGTTGCGATGGAGAGCGAACGGCCGCTCGTCCGGGCGGTCGAGCTGCGAACCTTCCCAATACATGCGGTTCCGCACCAGCCGCGAGGGCAAATCGAGCGCGTCGCCCTCGTCGGGCCACCAGCCATCCACGCCGCTCGCGAGCACGGGGCGATGCATCTGCCAGTAACAGTTGGGCTGCGTCTCGGCGCGCCGCCGCACATCGCACCCGTCTTGCACGGTGCCCGACATTTCGCGAATGCCGGTGGGATAGGCGACATGCAACACCACCTTGAAATGATCCTGGTGGAGTTGGTCGAACATGGTTTTCGGGTCGGGGAACACCTTCCGGTTGAACGTGAACTCGCCGTTGTTGGTATTCCATCCGGAAGGGCAAAAGCCGGTGCCGAGGTAGATCAGGGTGTCGCAGGGCAGCTTCTTTTCGCGGAACGTTTTGGCTTCGTTCAGGATTTCTTCGCGGCTCGAGAGCGTGCGGTGCGATTGCTGATAACCGAACGTCCAAAGCGCCGGAAGTTCGGCCAGCCCGGTGAGGCGGGCGTACTCCGCCATGATGGTTGCCGGGTCCTTCGAAAGCACTACGAACAGGTCAAGCGGCAGTTCCGCGCCGGCGTTCGGCAGGAATTTGCCGTCATCGCCGGTGAGATCGAAGCGGCCGAAAGGCTGGTGAAAATAGATGGCCCAGCCGGCTGTCGCAATCACCCACGGAATCGGGACCCGGCTGCCGAAGGTGCGCAGGTTATAGCCGCTCGATCCGCTGAACATGCGATCGGTGTGGCCGCGGCGGTCGAACTGAGGACCGCCTTCGCCCATGCCGAGAATCGGCGCGCCTCCGGTCGAAAAGGAAACCGCTCCGGTGTCCTTGTCGATGCGGATTGCGCATTTGCCGGACTTCAGGAGCAGCGAAACGGGCGCGGACCGAAAGCTCCTGCCCAAATTCTCGCGCACCAGTGTGCCGTCGCCTGCAACCGGAACGGCTTTGCCCTCGCGGAGCGGCAGCACGCTGATTCGCCACGTCAATGGGCTGATTGCCGTATTTCGCACCTCGACCGGCTGCCCGGCGATGCGCAGGTCTTCCTCGCCCGCCGCCCGCGCCAGTCCGGCCAGCAAGGCCCCGCCGATTTTTCCTGCGGCCTGTCGCCGCGATATCATTCCCCTCATGCGCATGTCACGATGCCTGATTCCGGCGCTGCTCGCATCCGCGCTTTTTGGCCAGGTGGAAATTCGCGTCGATGCAGCCAGGAAACAGGGTGCTTTCCCGCCTATCTTCGCATGGTTTGGCTATGACGAGCCGAATTATACCTACACTACCTATGGCGAGAGGTTGCTCGCAGAACTGGCCGGGCTGAGCACGGCGCGCGTTTCGATCCGCACCCACCACCTGCTGGTGACTGGCGACGGCAAGGGCGCCATGAAATGGGGCTCGACTAACGTTTACACCGAAGACGCCCATGGAAACCCGGTTTACGACTGGACCCTCCTCGACCATATTTTCGATACCTACATGAAACTTCATTTGCGTCCGTTTGTCGAGGTCGGATTTATGCCGGAAGCGCTTTCTTCGCAGCCACAACCATATGCGCGCAACTGGCCTAACACTCCGGAGGGCCGCGGATGGGCGCAGCCTCCGAAAGACTACGAGAAGTGGGCCGGGCTCGTGAGCCAATGGGTGCTGCATGCGGTGAACCGCTATGGCAAGGCCGAGGTGGAAACGTGGCAATGGGAGCTATGGAACGAACCCGACATTTTCTATTGGCGCGGCACGCCGGAAGAGTACGACAAGCTCTACGATGTAACCTCCGCCGCCATCCGCCGCGCGCTCCCCACCGCGAAGGTGGGCGGACCAGCCACCACCAATCCCAACTCGGACAAAGCCGGGGAGTACCTGCGCCAGTTTCTGGATCATTGCGCGCATAGCGGCGCACCACTCGATTTCATCAGCTTCCATGCTAAGGGCGCGCCGCGGATGGTGGAGGGGCATCTGCGCATGGGCATTCGCCGGAACCTGGCCGCTGTCGCGAAGGGCATCGACATCGTCAGCCGGTTTCCGCAATATAAAGATCTGCCGATTGTATTAAGCGAATCCGATCCGGAGGGCTGCGCCGCTTGTCCGCTGGCCGGGCATCCCGAGGTCGGCTACCGCAACAACACCATTTATCCGGCGTACACCGCGGCCATGCTGGGCAACCTCCTGAAGCTGGCCGATCACACGCATGCCAATATCGAAGGGATGCTCACGTGGGCCTTCGAATTCGAAGGAAAACAATACTTCGAGGGCTTCCGCACGCTGTCGACCAACGGCATCGACAAGCCAATTCTCAATCTCTTCCGCATGGCCGGTCTATTGGGCGGTCATCGCATCAGGCTCACCAGCAGCGGCGCCGTGAGTCTCGATACCATCCTGCAAGCAGGCGTCACCGGCGAGCCCGATATCGACGGGATCGCCACCCGCAGCGATCATGAAGTCGCTGTGATGGTCTGGAATTATCACGATGACGATGTGCCCGCCGAACCCGCTCTGGTCCGGGTTTCGGTGGTTGGGCTGCCCGATACCGAAGTCCTGGTGAAGCATTTCCGTGTCGACGATGGACACAGCAACGCCTATACCGTGTGGCAGCAGATGGGGTCGCCGCAGAAGCCTACGGGTGAACAGTACGCGGCGCTCGAAGCCGCGGGACAACTGCACCTTTTGTATCCGTCCTACGGGCGTGGGACAACAGACGGCAAGTTGGCGATTATGTTTTCGCTGCCGCGGCAAAGCGTCTCGCTGCTGACGTTGCGCTGGTAAGATGGCAGGGAGCCATCATGTCCACTCCCACCGCCGAATCGTTCGAACGCCTGAAATGCCCGTGGTGCCAGAGCCTGAATGAAAGAGCGGCCGTCACTTGCCGCGCCTGCGGCGCGCCGCTCGACGCGGCCAATCTGATTTCCGAATCGGGCTGGCGCGAATGCCCGCGCATCCGCGACATGACCGAGATTCATTTCAGCAGCAGCACTTGCCAGGTGGAAGGCGAAATCGTGCCGGTCGCCGAAATCAATTTGTCGGCCGGCGACGCGATCTTTTTCGAGCACCACGTCATGCTGTGGAAAGACGGTACGGTGCCGCTCACGTTGATGCCGCTCACGGGCGGGTTGAAGCGCGCGTTCGGCGGCATGCCATTCCTGATTAGTGTCGCCAGCGGTCCGGGGCGCATCGCCTTTTCGCGCGATGCCACGGGCGAACTCGTGGTCCTGCCGCTCCACCCCGGCATGGAGGTGGATGTGCGCGAGCACGCCTTCCTGCTGTCGTCGCACCAGATTCAATATTCTTATGTGCGCATCAAGGGCCTTTGCAACATTCTGTTCGGCGGGCAAGGCATGTACATGGACCGCTTCGTCACCGCCGGAAGCCCCGGCATGCTGATCCTGCACGGCTACGGAAACGTCTTCGAGAGAACCCTGAAACCGGGAGAAAGCATCATGCTCGAGCCCGGCGCATTCCTTTATAAGGATTCGTCGGTGACGATGGACGTGGAGTTCCAGAAACTAGGCGCTGGGTTCTTCGGCGGCGCCACCATGAGCCTGGCCCGCGTAACCGGCCCGGGACGCGTGGGCATTCAATCCATGTACGTTCATCACAAAACGGAATAGGAGCAGCGGCATGTTCTGCGAGAATTGTGGATCGAAACTTCCTGCGGACGCCAATTTCTGCGTGACTTGCGGCGCGCGGACGACCTATCGCGATGCTCCGGCCGCTCCCGGTCCGCCGGCACCGGCGCCTCCCACGGCCGCGCAGCCGCCTGTCAACGCGCCGCCTGCACCGCCGCCTCCCACGGCCGCGCAGTCGTCGCCGGCGGCCCGATGCTCGTGGTGCGGATCGCCGCTGGCTGCCGGAGCCCTCAGTTGTCCCGGCTGCGGCGGCAAAGTCTCCGAAATGGCTGTCAGCACGCGATCCGGATGGCTGCAATTGCCCGGCCGGAAAGACATGGCGAAGCTGCAATTCGGACAGTCCGTGTGCCAGATCGAAGGCGTGTACGTCCCCGTCGCGGATATCCGGTTGGCAGCCGGAGACAGCGTTTATTTCGCGCACCACGTGCTGCTGTGGAAAGATTCCGACACGGTCATCACCACCATGCCCCTCAGAGGCGCCTGGAAACGCATGTTCGCCGGCATGCCGCTGATCATGACGCAGGCTGAAGGACCGGGCCACGTAGCTTTCTCCCGCGACGCTCCCGGCGAACTCATCGCGGTTCCGGTCCACCCCGGGCAATCGGTGGACGTTCGCGAGCATCTTTTCCTCACCGCCACCGGCAAGGTGCTCTACGACTGGTTCAACACCAACGTCTGGTTCCAGACGCGGAACGGCGACGACACCGAGACCCACTACCCCGTGGGAGCCTTCATGGACCGCTTCTCCGGGTCTTCCCAACCGGGGTTGCTGCTGCTGCACGCCGCCGGCAATGTCTTCGTGCGCACGTTAGGTCCGGGAGAGAGCTTGCTGGTGAAACCCACGGCGCTGATTTTCAAGGATCCCGCTGTCCAGATGCATTTGCATTTCGAACATCCGCAGAGTGGATTTCTGAGCTGGGGAACGTGGAGCAATCGCTACCTTTGGCTGCGCGTGATCGGACCGGGGCGGGTGGCGGTGCAATCCTCTTTCGAGCAGTTGGAGGGCGAGGCGCGGAATATTCAGAGCGCGTCGTATGCTACCGAGATGCGGTGGTAGCGGCTTCCAAAAATAGCGCACCGCTCCGAAGCCCGCGGTATACGAGGCGGCGAGCGCTCGAATCGAAGCTGCTGCGATTCCTGCAGCGGCAACCGGGCACCTGGCTACGCGCCTTTCGGATAGCAGCCCAGCACGCGGCAGAAATCGGCCAGTTCGCGCAAATGATGGAGCGCGTTTTGCGCGTTGGGAGCGTCCGCACGGCCCAGGAAATCCACATAAAACAGATATTCCCAGGGCTTGCCGCGCAGCGGGCGGGATTCGATCTTGGTAAGGCTCAGGTCGCGCAGCGCGAAAGCGCTCAAGGCGCGAAACAGGGCGCCGGGAACATTGCGCGTGCTGAAGACCAACGATGTTTTCCAGTGCGCATGCGCGGAAGGTGGAAGCGCATGGCGGCGCGCGTAAGACGCCGTTCGCAGCAGGAAAAACCGCGTGAAATTCTGACGGTCGCTTTCGATCGACCTTCGGAGGATGCGCGCGCCATATATTTCCGCCGCCACCGCCGAGGCTATCGCCGCCGCATCCTGGAGCTTTTCCTCCACGATCATTTTCACGCTGCCGGCCGTATCGTAAAACGGAATCCGCTCCATTTGTGGGTTTTTGGCAAAGAAATCCAGGCACTGGTTGAGCGCCACAGGATGCGAGAATACCCGCTTGAGGGCGGAAAATGGCACGCCTTTTCGCACAATTAAGTTGTGGATAATGCGCACGCTGGTTTCCGCTACAATTGGCAATTCAAAGTTCACCAGGTGATCGTAATTCTCGTGGACCGAGCCTGCGAGCGTGTTTTCGATGGGAATTACAGCGCCTGCCACGGCACCCGATTTCAGCTTGCGAAAGACGTCTTCAAAGCGCTCGCACGGGAGCACGGCTACCCTCGGGCCGGCTAACTGGCGCGCCGCTTCTTCGCTGAACGCCCCGCGTGCCCCTTGGAATGCGATTTCCGCAGTTTTCATTTTGAGGGGCCCTCCCAGCGGCGTATCGCCGGATCAGGCAATCCCAGCAGGTCTAAAACTCTGTCCACGCTGTGATCCACGATGTCCATCACGGTCGACGGATGATGGTAGAAAGCCGGAACCGGCGGGGCGATAATGGCGCCCATTTCGGCCAGTGCTGTCATGGTGCGCAGATGGCCCAAATGAAAGGGACTTTCGCGGACCAAGAGGATCAATTTGCGTTTTTCCTTCAGAATTACGTCCGCGGCGCGCACCAGCAGGTTGGAGCTGATGCCGCAGGCTATGGCAGACAGGGTATGAATCGAGCACGGCGCCACCACCATGGCATCCACGGCGCTCGAGCCGCTTGCCAGGCTTGAGCCAATATCTTCCACGGGATGCCAGAAATGAGCCAGTTTTCGAATATCGGCAGCGAGTTTGCCGGTTTCGAGGAAGAGAGTCTTTTCTCCGGCTTTCGATACCACGAGGTGCGTTTCCACGTCCTGCCGGCCCCCCAGGCGCTCCAGCAGACGCCATCCGTATATAGCGCCGCTCGCCCCCGAGATTCCCACTGTGATCTTCACGAGGTTGTTTCTCCACTCGATTATTGGCTCAGTTCCGATTTCGGAACAAAATCGGCAATTTTCCCTTGCTGCCACCGCGAGTGCGGGATATGCTTTCAGCGAGGATGATAACATGGAGCGCCCCGGCGAAAAGCTTCGGCAGGCCCGCGAGCGTCTGCAGTTGACCTACCGCGATGTGGCGGAAGCGAGCCAGAAAATCGCGCAACGCCGGAATAGCGAAGAGTTCGTGGTGGCGCTGAGCCGGCTGGCCGATATCGAGAACAAAGGCACGGTCCCCACCATCTACCGCCTGTATACGCTATGCGCCATTTACCGCCTGGATTGGAAGGAAGTGCTTCGCTGGTACGGGATCCCGCTCGATCTGCTGCCTGCCGACGCTTTCGAAATCCGGCACAAAAAGACACATAGCATAAGGTTTGGGGCTGACGGTACGCCGTCTGTTCCACCCAATCTGGAGCGCGAAATCGACCTGAACAAAACTACATTTTTGAGCCATTTGGTCGGACGATGGGGAAAAATGCCACTGAGTTTTCTCGCCGGTCTGGAGCAACGCCACCTGAATTACGGTTTGGTGGGCCTCTCCGATTGGTCGATGTATCCGGTTCTGCAACCCGGCTCGCTGGTTTTAATCGATCAAAATCGCCGAAAAGTAGCGCTCGACGGCTGGACTAGCGAATTCGACCGGCCGATCTATTTTCTGGAGCATCGCGGCGGTTTCCGCGTCGGATGGTGTAGCTGGGTAGGTGGACGGCTGCTGCTGGAGGCTCATCCGGCGGCCCAGGAGCCCCCGATTTTGTTCGAATCGTCCGAAGTGGATGTGGTTGGCCAGATCGCCGGGGTGGCTATGCTCCTGGAATCGCGAAAGCGTCGCCATGCTCGTATTTCAGCAACTCCAGCAAAGTCTCTAAATCCGTGAGGTAGAGCTGTCGTTCGACATCGCGCGCGGTAGGGGGCACCAAGTGGTGGTAATCGAAGGCCCGGCGTGAGCCGCCAGCGGTGCTGAAGTAATCGTCCAAATCCGCTTTCTGCTCGGACAGGCTGAACTTCAACCACTCCGAGAACACCTGGTGATGGCTGTTGCAGAGGGCCCGGTCGGTTTCCTCGGGTCCCAAAACGCGCACGAGATCTTGGTGATTATATCTGCCGGTTGCGGGGTTTCGGAGCGAGGCTAGAAAAGCAAGGCGGCCAAAGACCGTAGGTACCTGGGCCAGGGTTTTACGCCACAGTACGGCTGCGGGCGTCCGAATGGACTGCGAATTGGCCAGGTACTCCGCCAAGCTGGTCCCCCGTCCACGAAGGGAGGCAGTGCCGCCGCCTTGGCCCTTCGCAAAAAAACCCAAGATATTCAATTATATACCAACCACAAGCCGGCTTGTAAACAGGGGTAGCCGGAGGGGCCAGTATGAGCGATATAGCACCTTTGTTCTGCTTTTGGAAAAAATTTAGGTGAAACCCCCTACCACCGTACAGTCACGCCTAGTATAGTACTCAGCTTACTATAGTAGATCACTCTAGAAAGGATCGTGCCCATGAAAAAACTCGTTGTATTCGCGTTGGTAGCGTTCGCGTGCCTGGCCACAGCTCGGACGGCTCGGGTCGATGTACCGCTCCCGCAATGCAATCCCTGCCCCTTTGTCCGCTAAGGTGAGCAGTCGTACGTTTCGCGCGGCGTCTGGTGTTAGAATCGGGTCTTGAAGCCGGTCCACGAGAATGCCCAGCGCCGCGCTTTTTCTTCAATTCTTCCAGGGTGTGGCCATCCTGGGATCCGCTCTGACAGTCGTCAAACTCTACACGTCCCACCTTCATCGCCGCTATAAAATCTTTTTCGCGTATTTTATTTTCCGCGTGATTTACATCACCGGGTTCCTGATTATCACCAATTTGAAGGGTCTGCCCGGCGGAGATGGTATCCAGTCGTACCTTTATTTCTATGCCTATTTTTACACCGAGCCGATCCAACTCCTGGCCTATATCCTGGTGGTAATTGAGCTCTATAGCTTAGTCTTGGAGCGTTACCGCGGGCTTTACACCTTGGGCCGGTGGGCGATGTACGGCGCGATCGTCATATCGGGAACGATTTCGATCCTGACCCTGATCCCGAAAATCGGGGCTTCGATGCCCGAACCCTCCAAGTTGCTGATGTACGAGGTCGCGCTCGAGCGCGGCGTGGACCTGGCCCTGGTGATCTTCATCATATTGATTATCGGGTTCTTATCGAAATACCCCGTGCCTTTGAGCCGGAATGTGGTAGTGCATACGGTAATTTATTCGATCTTTTTCCTCAGCGATGCCCTGGTCCTGCTTTGGCGGACACTCTTCGGTTACAAGGTGGGCGGCACCTACAACGTCGTGTTTGCAGCCATTTCGTCGGCGTGCTCGGTTGCGTGGGCGCTTTTCCTTACAGCTCATGGCGAAGAGGTCCGGGCGCAGTTACCGCAGATCAATCCCGAAGCCGAGGAGAGAATTCTGCATCAACTCGACGCTTTAAACGCGACCCTCCTGAAAGTTTCCAGAAAATGAGTCATATCTTTGGTTAATCTAGGGTGATGTTTTAGGTAAAATCAGTACCAATATTACCGTTACGACGTTGCTTTTCGGCAAAAATACCCCTATTCTTTATTTGACGAAGAAAGTGTGGGTGTCATGGAATACGTCCTTGCAATTTCGATCGTGACATTCCTGGCTCTAGCCATAGCGCTATTTCTGCTCGTCCGCAAATTAGCGTTCAATGGTAGCAGTCTGCCGTTGAACGCCGAATGGATCGATGAACTTTCGATCGAGCGTTACCGCCCAATGATGCGCTTGTTGGACGGCGCCGACCTGGATTTTCTGCGATCTCAACCCGGTTTTACTCCTCGAATGGCTGCTAAACTCCGGACTCAGCGGTGCCAGATTTTTCGCGGTTATCTGCGCTGTCTGAACGGGGATTTCCAAAGGGTGTGCGCGGCCATCAAGATACTGATGTTGCAGTCCAGAGAGGACCGGCCGGACCTGGCTGGTCTGCTGATACAGCAGCAGATGCGGTTCGCTTGCGAAATGGGATTGGTTTATTTCCGCCTCTTCCTATATCGTTGGGGGTTATGCGGAGTGGACGTTTCGAGTCTGGTTAAGAATTTTGACCGGATGCGCTTGGAGTTGCGAAGCCTTGTTCCGGCTACCCTTACCATGGGTGCCTGAGCAGGAATGTCTTTTGCCCGGTTTCCCGGGGCGGCTGTAGCGGCTGGTTCTCCTTGGTCGCTATAGCCGCTTTAGCATTTCTTTTACCTCTTTCAATTTCGGGAATTTTTTTTCCGCATCCCGAAATTCCTTCGTGTGAACCCTCCGTCGCGCTCCGCTGTGATCTACCGGATATCGCAAGTGCAGCATTTCATGAAACATTACGTATTCTAATGCCAATGCGGGACAGCCCGGCCGGTCGAAAATGCGGCTCAGAATAATCGCATTGTGCGACGGATCGAAATGGCCCAACATACTCCGTGACGCACGGCGGCTCCAGCCGAGGCGCGGCATGCCCAGCAATCCATCGAAATACTGCCGGTTCAACCGCTCGAAGATCTCCTCCAGGTTGTAAACCGAGCCTGCCGGACCGGAGACGAACTTCCGCCCCCGGATTTGCCGCACCAGATCCGCCTGGCGGCGCACGTCGCGGCGGTTCAAATATAGCCGGTAGCGATGATGGTAAAGCCGTGCCACCGGCTTGCGGTACAACTTGCCGAGCAAAATGTGCGCCAGAGCCTCCATCACGGGAGCCGGCGCGGACGCCAGCAGATCCGAGATCCGCACTCGCAGCGACCCGTTTTCCAGCCGGATAGAACTGTCCGCATTGGCGAACCGGCAGAACTCCAACTGGAGCGGCGGCACCGGAGTGCGCGGCTTCAGTTCGTGAAACACCCGCGCGTAAATCTCTTCCGGCGTTTCGAAGAACAAGGAACTCTGGACACCGGTAAGGAGAATTCCCTCGGAATCGGACATCCTCCTCACAGGGTAACGCGTTCCTTTCCGCCGCCGCCCTGTTGGTTCCCGGTGCTCGATGCGCTACTCTTGAATTCTTAAGGAAAAAACGAATTGCCAAAGGCGAAAATTACAGCGCTGGGGTGCTATGCCCCACCCGGACTGCTTACCAACCAAGACCTCGAAAAAATGGTTGAAACCAGCAACCAATGGATTCTCGAACGTACCGGAATCCGGGAACGGCATATCGCCGCCAAGGACATGGCTACCTCCGACATGGCCATCCATGCCGCCAAGTGCGCGCTGGCGCAACGCGGGGTGAATCCCACGGAGGTGAATGCCATCATTGTCTGCACGGTGACACCCGATCACATGTTCCCGTCCACCGCCTGCCTGGTGCAGAACGGCATCGGTGCCCGGGGGGCATGGGGGTTCGATCTGATCGCGGCCTGCTCCAGTTTCGTCTACGGTTCCACGGTAGGTGCGCACCTGGTAGCCGCCGGCACGCATCGTAAAGTGCTGGTAATCGGCGCCGACACAATGAGCCGCATCATCGATTACACCGACCGCGCTACTTGCGTGCTGTTCGGCGATGGCGCGGGCGCCATACTGATCGAGCCGGTGGAGAATGGCGAAGAGCATCTCGGATTCATCGATTTCCTCGGCGAAATCGATGGCTCCGGCGGCGACGCTCTCAAAATGCCCGCCGGCGGCAGCCGGCAGCCCGCCTCGCACGAAACCGTCGACCAGCGTCTCCACTTTGTCCACCAGGATGGTTCCGCAGTCTTCAAATACGCGGTCCGCAAGATGTATGAAAGCTGCCGCGATCTGCTGTCGCGCAACGGCCTGACGGGCCACGATATCGCCGTCATGATCCCTCACCAGGCGAACCAGCGGATCATCACCGCTGCCGCCGACAGGTTGGGCATCGCCCCCGAAAAGGTGATGATCAATATTGACCGCTATGGCAATACCACCGCCGCCACGATCCCGCTGGCCACCCGCGATGCGATCGAGGAAGGCCGCCTTAAGAAGGGCGATGTGGTTTTGCTGGCGGCGGTCGGGGCCGGGTACACCGTCGGCGCGAGTTTGTGGCGTTGGGCGTATTAAAGCCCGGGAGCCAGAAGCAGGATCAGAAAGTCATTCTTCTCTCAGCGCAATGGCAGGGTCGAGCGCCGCGGCTCTCCGGGCGGGTACCCACGTCGCGACCAGCGCGATCAGGAAAAACAGCACGGCCATCGCCTCGAAACTGAGGGGGTCGGTGGGCTTGGTGCCAACCAGCATGCTGGACATGGCACGAGTCAGCAGCAGCGCCGCGGCCAATCCCGCCGCGATGCCGATCGCGCTCAGCCGCAAACCGTAGCCGATCATCAGTCCAAAGACGCCTGTAGGAGCCGCGCCGAGCGCCATCCGCACGCCGATTTCGGCCGTCCGCTGGCGCACCACCGTGGAAAGCACACCGTATAGTCCCACGCCCGCCAGCATGGCCGCGATGGCCGCGAACGCCGCAATCAGGAATAGCGAAAATCGCGTCCCGGTCTCGGCGCCCTGCACTACTGCATCCATGGTTTCGACCTGCGTCACCAGCATGCTGCGGTCGAACGAAGCCATCGCCGCGCGGACCGGCGCCGCGTACCTCGCGGCGTCGCCCTCGGTGCGGACAGCCCACTCCGACACGAAGCGATTTCCCCAGAAGCTGTCGGGCAGGTAGGCCTGCTCGCGTCCGGGTTCCGCCAGCGAAGCCAGCCGCTGGTGGGCCACCACGCCCACGATTTCGAACCACTCGGGATCGGGAGTCTTGAACCGGCTCAAAATGCGCTGTCCCACAGCATTTCCGTTGGGAAAGGCCTTGGCGGCAAGAATGTCGTCGATCACCATGCGCCGGAGCTGCGGGTTGTAATCGGATTCATCGAAGGTGCGGCCCGTGAGGAGCGGTACGCGCATGGTTTCGAAATAGCCGGGAAGCACGGTTTGCACGTCGGCGGCCTGGAAATGGCTGGGGTCGGTGAGCGCGTCCTCTTTACCCCAACGATAAGGAAAGAATGCGCCGCTGAGCGGCAGGGTGTCGGCCGCGGTCACTCCGTCGACGCCCGGGACGGCGGCCAGCGAGGCGCGCAGCTGGCGCACATAGGCCGCGCTCTCCTCAGGAGTGCGGGTAGGCCTGCCGCCCATGGTTCGAAAAGCGAGGACGTGGTGCGGATCGTATCCGGGCTGAATGCGCTGCAGGGCGAGAAAGCTGCGGAACATCAGGCTGGACCCCACCAGCAGCACGAAGCACAGCGCTACTTCGGTCACCACCACCGAATTCCTCAGCAGCGCGCCGCCGCTCAGTCCGCTGGCGCGGCCGGCGGCGCGCAGCACCTGGGCCACATCGGGGCGTGCCGCGCGGAAGGCGGGCGCGAGCCCGAACAGTATGGCGGCCGTCAATCCGGCGGCCACGCTGAAAGTCAGCACTGCCGGATCCATGCGGATCGCATTGGCGCGAGGCAGATTGGCGGGTGCGATCGACAGCAGATCGTGAATGCCTGCCCATGCCAAACCCAGCCCGAGCGCCGATCCGGCGGCGCCCACCAGCAAAGCTTCGGCCAGCATCTGGCGGGCCAGCCTCCACCAGCTTGCGCCCATGGCCGTCCGCACGGCGAGGTCGCGGCCGCGCAGCGATGCGCGCACCAGAAACAGATTCGCCACGTTGGAGCAGGCAATCAGCAGGAGAAAAATCACTGCGCCCATGAGCGCCAGGATCGCCGGCCGCACTTGTGACACCAGATAAGGTTGCATGGGCTCGAGCCGGATCGCGAATCCAGCCCCGCGGCTGACCGGCTCGACGGCGCGGCTTTGCGCGGCCACGGCATCGGCTTGCGCCTGGGCGCGCGGGAGGGTCACGCCGGGGCGCAGGCGGGCGATCAGACGCCAGGCCAGCGAAGTCCTCGGCGTGTTGTAGTCGATGCGGCCGGCCAGCCAAAGATCGGGCTTGGGCTCCATGTTCTTGTCGGGCCGGAAGAGCAGTTCGACACCCGGTTGCAGCACTCCGACGAGAATCAGCGAGCTGTTCTTGACCACGGGCTGGCCGAGGCGCGCGCGGTCGCCGCCGAACCGGCGCTGAAAGAACTCGTAGCTGGCGATGGCGTAGTTCGGCAGCCGCTGATCGGGTGGCAGCAGACGTCCGTCCGGTCCCAGGGGCTGCGGCGCGCTATCGCTCGGGACGAAGTCTCGCCCAGCGGCCACTCGGATTCCCAGCATGCGGAAGAAATTGGAAGATATCGTAGCCAGCGCAACCTCTTGTGGCGTTCCGTCGTCCTGGAGAAGATTGATGCGGGCTGTGCGCACGGCCGCAACATCCTCGAGGCCTGGAGCATGGTCGCGTAGATCGATGAAATCGGGGTTGGACCAGAAATGGTCGTAGACGTCGCGCTTGACGAGGTCGTCACAGGCGTACACGAGGCGGCTGGAATCTTTGTAAGGCAGCGGGCGGAGCAATACGGCATTGGCCACGCTGAAGATCGCCGTGCTGGCGCCCACTCCAAGTGCCAGCGTGATGACGGCTGTCACGCCGAATACGCGGCTCGAGAGCAGGGCGCGCGCGGCATACCGGAAGTCACGAAGCATGCTTTCCTCTCCAGGTGCTAAAAATCTAGCACTGCGGAAAGCCGAAGTCAACCAGTGTGGTTTCGGCCGGTTCGCCCCACGGATGGGAGGTGCTGGTTGGAAAATCCGACATTATTAAGCTTCCCTTCGAAGTGGTGCTGCCGTATAATTCAACTATGAAGAGTTTAAGGCCTGTTATACTCATTTTGCTATGCGTGATCCTGTCCGTCACGTTAGCCTACGCCCAGAGTGCCAAGACGACGCCATTCCATCCCACTACAGCGGTGAGCGGCAAGGTGCTCTATGGCCAGTATTGCGCCGTGTGCCACGGCATCGATGGCAAAGGCTCTGGACCGGCGGCGGTGGCCCTCAAGCAGCGCCCCACAGATCTGACGCAGTTGAACCACCAGAACGGTGGGTTATTCCCGGAAGAGCACTTTATGAAGATGATGAACGGCGAACTTTCCACGGCTGCTCACGGCTCCGCCAACATGCCGATTTGGGGAAGCGATTTCCGCAAGACTGCCAGCAATCCCAACCTCGCGCAGGACCGGATTTACTCTTTGATGAATTACATCGAAGGGATGCAGACGAAATAGACGCGCCGGTGGCCGCAGGTGGGCACGCGCTCTGTCCCACCTGCGATACCATCGTCAGATGCTTCGCTCGCCCGTCCTGCTCTGCGTTCTAAACGCCTTCTGCCTCGCCCAGGAACCGATCGCTCCCCATTCGGCGATCGAACCGCCCGCGGCTAAAGCCGCTGCCTCCCTTACTGCCAGCACCAAAGCGTCGCCTCCCGACCTGCTCACTACCGGCGAGAAAAGCGGCTGGAACCTCACCGCGCCCTACGCCGAGTGCGTCGAGATTTCGCACCGGCTCGAGAAAGCGTCGAGCCAGGTGAAGGTACTCAACATCGGGACTACGCCCGAATGGCGCACCATGATCGCGCTGGTGGTGTCCAAAGACCACGCCTTCACGCCGGAAGCCGCCGCGCGCACCAACAAAGTGGTCATCATGATCCAGAGCGGCATTCACGCGGGCGAGATCGAGGGTAAGGACACCGTCCTGATGCTGGTGCGCGACATGACGGTGACCAAAAAGTATGCCGCGTGGCTGGATAAAGCGATTTTCGTGATCATCCCGGTCTTTAACGTCGATGGACACGAGCATTTCAGCGCCTACAACCGCCCGCAGCAGAACGGTCCGCGCGACACGGGACTGCGCAACACCGCCCAGCGGTTGAATCTCAATCGCGACTACATCAAGGCCGATACCCCGGAAATGCGCGCCTGGCTGCGCATTTTCAACGCCTGGAACCCCGATTTTCATATCGATAACCACGTCACCGACGGTTCCGACATGCAGTACGACGTCACCTGGGACATGGCGCGCAACCAGGACATCGCCGAGCCGGCGGGTACCTGGGTGCGCGACAAGTTCATTCCCGAACTCGATAAGCACATGGCGGAGGATGGTCACCTGGTGGCGCCCTACGGCGCTCTTCGCGGCAACGGCGGCAATCGCGAATTCTTCATGGAAGTGTTTTCGCCGCGTTATTCACACCTGTACGTGGCGCTCCGGAACCGCCCTTCGCTACTGGTCGAAACCCACAGTCTTAAAGCCGCGCGCACACGCGCCTGGGCGAACTATGACATCATGCGCCACTCCATCGAGACCATCCTGCTCGACCCCGAAGCACTGCGCAAGGCGGTGCGCGACGCCGACGCGCAGATGGCCGCCCGCGCCGGAGACCGCTCTGCCGCGCCGGTCTATCTCGCCGGGAAGGTAAGCAGCTCAAAGAGCCGCCCGCTGGTATATCTCGCGCTCAAGCAGGGACAGGTGCCGAGCGAAGTCACGGGCACGACGTCCCTGCGCTATCTTGCGGAGAAAGACGACATCCAAACCGTGATCCACGATCAGATCGATACCACGGTGGAAGAGCAGATGCCACTCGGGTACCTGATTCCATCCGCGTGGAAGCAGATTGCCGACCTGCTGGCGCTGCACGGGGTTGAGATGGAGCGCACCAGGAAACCGCTCACACAGGAGTTCGAGACCTATCGATTCTCGGGAGTCAAGTGGGCCAATGGCCCGGTGGAGGGGCACATCATGCTGGCCGATTTCGACGCCCGCCTGGTGAAGGAGCACATCACCATTCCCGAAGGCTCCTACTGGGTGCCGATGAAGCAGGCCCGCGCGCGCCTGATCCTCGCCACCCTCGAACCGCAGGCGCCGGATTCCTTTGCCCGCTGGGGTTTGATGTACCAGGTGTTTGAAGGCGGCGGACGAGGCGGGCGCGGTGGCGCCGGGCGCGGCGGCGCCGTTCCCGAAAGCGTGATGCCGGGCGAATATCTTTCCGAGCCCATCGCGCGCAAGACCATGGCCGACAATCCCGAACTGGCCAAGGAGTTTCAGGCGAAGGTGGCATCCGACCCGGACTTCGCCGCCGACCGCACCGCGCGCCTCCAGTGGTGGTACCAGCATTCGAAGTACGAGCCTTCGGACAACGGGCGCTATCCGATTGTTCGCGTCTGGGAAAAAAACTGGTAGCCCGCTGAAAGGGTCGCCACCTTCGCGGCATTTCCCCGGCGGAGGTACTCATGTTCCGGCGATTCCTGGCGTTTCTTGCAGTTTCCTTCTTCCCGGCGTTCGGGCAGATCGTAGTGATCGGACGGCCCCTGCCGACTGTCGTTCACCCGCTGCCCATCCGCGGCAATTGCCGCATCGAATCGGTGGACGTTCATGCCGACATTCAGGACCAGGCGGCCAAGGTCCGGCTGTCGCAGACCTTTCGCAATCCATCGCCGTTCCCGATGGAGGCGCAGGTGCTGTTTCCGCTGCCGGAAGGCGCAGTTGTGAGCGGAGTGACCTTGCTCGTGGATGGCAAGGAACTCGCTGGCAAACTACTGGGCCGCGACGAGGCGCGCCGCACCTACGAAGAGATCGTGCGTCGGCGGCGCGATCCGGCGCTCGTCGAATACGTGGGCCGCGATCTGTTCCAGACCAGCGTCTTCCCGGTAGCGCCCGGCGGCGAGAGCACGGTCGAACTGCAGTATTCGCAGCTTTTGAAGAAGGACAGCGGGCTGATTGATTTCGGGCTGCCCCTCGGCACCGCCAAGCACTCCGAAAAGCCGCTGGAACACCTAACCGTCAGCGTCAATATCGCCGCGCCGGTGCCCATCCGCGCGGTCTACAGCCCCACCCACGAAGTGGACATCGCGCGGCCCGACCTATCGCACGCCACGGTCAAAATGAACCTCCGCGACCTGGCCAAGCCGGACGATTTCCGCCTGCTCTACTCGACCGACGCCAGTCCCGTTGGGCTCAACGTCATCAGCTATAAGCCGGAGGATAGCGAAGACGGCTATTTCGCCCTGCTGGCCACCCCCGATACGCGCACCAGTCGGGTCCCCAAGCTTGCCAAGACCATGCTTTTTCTATGCGATCGCTCGGGCAGCATGGCGGGGCCGAAAATCGCGCAGGTGAAGTCGGCGCTGGTCTACCTGCTGCACCAACTGGACGCAGCCGACACCTTCAACGTCATCGCGTATGATTCCGAAGTGGAAGCCTTCCGGCCGGAATTGCAGCGCGCCAATGGCACGTCGATCGACGCCGCCATCTCCTGGGTGAACGGCATCGAAGCCGGCGGCGGCACCAACATCGATGGAGCGTTGCATACCGGACTGCGCATGCTGACCGATTCCTCGCGGCCGAATTACGTGCTCTTCATGACCGATGGCGAGCCCACGGTCGGCGAGCGAAACGAGATGAAAATTACCGAAAATGCCGAACGCGAGAACCGGGTAAATGCACGGCTGTTCGCCTTCGGCGTGGGATTCGACGTGAACGCCCGCCTGCTCGACCGCGTCGCGCGCGAACTCCGTGGCACTTCGATCTACGTCAAGCCCAACGAGAACATCGAAGCGCCGGTGTCGGCGTTCTACGGCAAGATCGCGGCGCCGATGATGACCGCAGTCGCGGTAGATATCCAACTCGACGGAGGATCGGTGGCGCGAGTTTATCCCCGGCAGATGCCGGATCTCTTTCGCGGCGATCAACTGATGCTGGTGGGCCGCTATCGCAAGGGAGGCGCGGCGAAGATAACGCTGACCGGCGACGAGGGCGGAAAAAATGCACAGTTCACCTATAACCCGAGCTTCGAAACGCGTTCGCCGGACGAGACCAATGCCTTCGTCGCGCGCCTCTGGGCCACGCGGCGGATCGGCGAAATCATCGACGATCTGGACCTGCATGGCCGCAATAAGGAACTCATCGACGAACTGGTGGGATTATCGCAGAAATACGGCATTCTGACGCCATACACCTCGTTCCTCACGGAGGATAACGTCAGGCTCACGTCGCGGGCGGCTAACAACCTGTCCGCCACCGACGCCCTCAGCACGCAAATGGTAATGGTCACCGGGCAATCCGCGGTGGAGCAGCGCCAGTTAAAGGCCAGACTCCAGAACGCCAGCGTGGCGGCAGTTGCTCCGCCGCCCCCGCCGGGCCGTCCGGCAGACCAGGCGAAAATACAGCAGATCGGCCAGAAGGTCTTCTTCCGGCAGGGGCGCGTATGGCAGGATTCCACCGTCACGGCGAAACAGTCTGCCCATACCATCCACGTGGTGCAGTTCAGTAAGGAGTTTTTCGACCTCGCTGCCGCGCATGGCGGCGCGATGGCACAATACCTGGCGCTGGACGAGCCGGTTGTATTGAATCTGGGCTCTCAGACTTATGAGATCGATCCGGAGCCTCGTTAGTATGGCGTCCTGCCCAGTTGTTGCCAGTTGGGCGAGCCCAGAGTGACGCGCAAAATTTAAAGGCACCGCCCCAAACTAAGCGGTGCCTTTGTCGAAACTCACCCAGCTAGCAGTGCTAGAACCACCTCATCCGATCCTCGGTGTGTAAACCTTTGCCTCGCGGTAATCGTCTATACATTCGAACATGGAGCCGAGTTCGGCGGTTGACTGGATGGCCCCCGCGGTAGAACGTTCGCGTGAGCTGGACGACTTCGAGTCCGTAGTGCGTCTCTACTGGCCGAAGGTGTTTCGATTCGCGCTGGCATCGCTGCGCGACCGGCATGCCGCCGAAAGCCTGGCCCAGGACTGTTTCTGGAGAGCCTACCGCTCCCGCGATAGTTTTCGCGGCGAGGCCAGCGTGGCCACGTGGCTGATGCAGATCGCGGTTAACCTGGTGCGCGATCGCGCGCGCGACCGTCGCTGGCAATTCTGGAAACGGGCGCGGCAGACCGCCGTCGATGCAACCTCCGCGGCGGCCTGGATTCGGGATCGCGGCGCATCGCCCGAGGATTCGGCATTGATCAGGGAACGGGTGGAAGCAGTTTGGAAAGCGACCAGTAATCTTTCGGAGAGACAAAGGACGGTCTTCCTGTTACGCTTCGTTGAGGATATGGATTTGCTGGAAATTGCCGCGGCCACCGGGTTAAAGGAAGGAACCGTGAAGATCCACCTCTTCCGCGCGGTGCAAGCGATACGGGAACGGATGGCGAAATGATCGAGCATCTTTCGGCGGAACAAATCTCTCAGTGGGTGATAGGCGAGCGCACAGCGCAACTCGAAGAGCACGTCGAAGAGTGCGCCGCCTGCCGCGGGGAACTGGCGCAAATCGAGAGCACAATCTCGCAATTCCGTACGGCCATGCGCGATCCGGCTAACCTGGCGCCGGCGCCTGAATGGCGGATTCCGGCGCCATTCGCTTCCTGGTTCACCTGGCCGCGCGTGGTGCTGACCGCCACGGCGCTGGCTGCTCTCTTGGCCATGCCCATCTCGTGGAGGGTAAGGACCCACGAGCAGGCGCTGCGCGAGCAGGCGGTTCGCGCCGCGCAGGCGGATGCGCAATTGCTCGAAAGCGTGGATTCCGAAATCTCGCAAGCCGTTCCCGAGACGATGCAGCCGCTGGTCACGCTGGCCACCTGGAATTCCAGTTCGGCCAAACAGCATCAGAAAGCGCAATAGTCATGAAACTCCCAATCCGCAAATCGGCAATCCTGCTATTCGTGTGCGCCGCCACAGCGATGGCTCAACCCCCGCAGGGCCGGGGCCCGGGCGGCCCGCCCATGGGCGGCCCCGGCATTCCAGGTGACCGTGAAACGCCTCCTCCGCCGCGTCCGAATCGGCCTCCCATGGAACGATCGTTACCCCCTGGCACATGGTGGCGAAACCCGGAGATGGCGCAGAAACTGGGAATCAACAGCGACCAGGAGAAAAAAATCGAAGACGTGTTTCAACAACATCGCCTGACGCTGGTGGATCTCGATGCGGCGGTGCGCAAAGAGGAGATCACCCTGGAGCCTCTGATGTCGGCCGATTCGCCCGACGAGGCCAAGACTCTCGCGCAGATAGATAAAGTCGCGCAGGCGCGCGCCGAACTGGAGAAAGCCAATGCGCGGTTCCTGTTCGCGATCCGCCGTGTGCTGACCGCGGACCAGTGGAAGAAATTGCAGGAAATTTCGCGGCCGGATGGCGGGCTGCCGCGCGGCCCCGGGGGCCGCGGAGGGCGCTGAGCGCTACTTCTCACCCCGTCTCCAAACGCCCCAAAAGCGCACATTCATGCCGCCGCAAAGCTGGTTATCGCTCACGACGAGATAGCGGCCGATCAGCGTGAAATCAACGGTACAGGAATCCGGCCCCGATTCGACGAAGTGCAGGCGATTGCCCGAAGGCGATGCATCGCCTTCGAAGTCCCCGGTGTGAACCACATCGCCAACGCCGTGCCATTCGTTCTCGGCGGTGAGGTGCAGTCTGCCGGCAGCCTCCGACGGCGCGATACGGATGCGTCCAAGCCCATTCGTCCATGTGCCGAACCAGGAAACCAGCGGCGGCGCGAGATCGGCGTGCACTTCCCGGAGATCCACCGCTTTCACCCAACCCGGGCCGGCGCCGCTGCGCTGCTGGATATAGGAGCAGGTCCAATCGCCGTCGGTATGGTAGGGCATCACGACGTCGCCCGCGGCCAGTTTCGTGGGCATACAACTTTTGGGGGATTCGCATCCCCAATAGCCTGTCGTCGGGCGGATCACCTCGGCTAATTTTCCTTCGGCGCTGAACCCTTCGAAGCCGCAGGGTTTTTGCGGCCGCTCCTGCCCTGAGGCGGCCACGGCCAGCATCACCGGTAAGAGAGCTCGAATTCGCATCACTCTGCTCGCTACCGCTATTATGAATAAATGATAAGCACGCCGCCTTCCGTTGTCGACAATCCTAGTGCGGAAACACCTCCCCAGTCCATCATGGATCTCGAGCGTGAATACCTGCTGCAGAACTACGCGCGTTATCCGCTGGTGCTCACAAAAGGAAAAGGAAACTACGTTTACGACACGGAAAACCGCCGCTATCTGGACTTCATCACCGGGATCGGAGTGAATGCCCTGGGGCATGGCCATCCGCGCATCGTCAAAATTGTGCGGGAGCAGGCGGCGCTCATGATCCACTCCTCCAACCTTTACTATCACCCCTACCAGGGACCGCTGGCAAAGCGGCTTGTGGAGATGAGCGGATTGGCACGCACGTTTTTCTGCAATACGGGAACGGAGGCGGTGGAAGGCGCGCTGAAAATGGCGAAAGCCCACGGCCGCGCCATCGACCCCGCCAAGTGCGAGATCGTCTCGCTGAATAATTCCTTTCACGGCCGGACGCTGGGAGCATTGTCGGTGACGGGTCAGGCGAAATACCGGCAGGATTTCGAGCCGCTCGTCCCTGGCGTGCGTTTCGTGCCGGCCAACGACATCGCGGCGCTGGAAGCGGCGTTTTCCGCGCACACCACGGCGATGATCGTGGAGCTGATTCAAGGCGAGGGTGGTATCTATCCGCTCACGCACGAGTTCGCCGCCAAGGCCCGCGAACTGGCCGACCGGCACAATGCGCTCCTGATCGCCGATGAAACGCAGTGCGGCGTGGGTAGACCGGGAACGTATTTCGCCTACCAGCGCTCGGCGCCGGTTGTTTTACCGGATGTAGTGGTGGCCGCCAAGCCGGTGGCGTGCGGGTTGCCACTCGGGTTTATTCTGGCCAACGAGAAGGCTGCCGCGGCGATTCAATCCGGCATGCACGGTACCACCTTCGGAGGCGGTCCGCTGGCGTGCCGCGTGGCGCTCGAATTCCTGAATATTCTCGACGCCTTGCTGCCGCAGATTCAGAAGCTCGGCAGCTTTTTCCACGTCGAACTGAACGAACTCGCGCGCAAGCACGCGTTCGTCAAAGAAGTCCGTGGATTCGGCCTGATGCTGGGGATGGAGTTGGCCATTCCCGGCAAACAACTGGTGACCGACGCGATGAACGAAGGCCTGCTCATCAACTGCACGCACGACACGGTTCTGCGATTCCTTCCGCCCTACACCGTGACCGAGAAAGAAATCGCTCACGCGGTGAAGGTGCTGGGCAAGCTGTTCACGAAAGTGAAATAACAACCGCTGCGTTAGCGTACGTCCATGTTCGCGAAGCGGCTGCCGGGTTTCCACCTGGGGCGGGTCTCGGCGTTGGCGACGTCTGCGACGAGCCTGGCGAAAAAGTCGTTGAATTTGGCGGCGGCGGGGGGATCCCAAGGCTGATCGATATCGTCGGCCGGGCTATGGTAGCGCTCGGCGTACCAGCGGCGATAGACGGCTTCTTCGGGCGAGCCGGGCGCATAGCCGAAGATGAATCCCACGGCGGGGACGGCGATCTGCATAAAGCTGTAATGGTCCGAACGTTGCAGGAGGCGGCGCTCGGGTTCGGGATCGGGTTGGATGCGTATGTCCATGGCGTCGGCGACGCGGCGGACGCTGAGGCCGAGGGTCGATTCGTCGAGCGCGAGGCAGGTGAGGATCTTGAGAGGGAAGATCGGGCGGAGTTGGTCGAGATTGATATCGGCCACCAGCTTGTCTTTGGCGATGGTAGAGTGAAGCGCGAAATACTTCGAACCGAGCAGGCCTTTTTCTTCGCCGGTAACCACCAGGAAGAGTACTGAGCGCCGGAGTTTCGTGCCGGACTCGTGAAGCTTCTGCGCAAAATCGATCAGCGTCGCGACGTAGGCGGCGTCATCGAAGGCGCCATTGTAGATGCGATCGCCGTTGCGAGGTTCGCCAAAGCCATAGCCATCGAGATGAGCCGACACGACGACGTATTCGCCGGCAAGGGCCGGGTCGGAACCCGGAAGCCTGGCAATGACGTTGTCGGAGCTCAGGTCGCGCGTGCGGAATCGCAAAGTGGCGTGGAGTTTCGCGCGAATGGCGAACGCCGGAAGCGGTTTGCGATCGGCGGCGAGCTGCTGCATCTCCTGGAAAGTGTGACCGGAGCCGCGGAAGAGCTCCTCGGCATCGGCGGGATTGAAGCGGAATGTGGGTGGCGCGGATGTCGCGCGCTGGGGGGCTTCCGCCAGCGCCATTGAGACGGAATAGGGAACGGGCCAATGGGGCGGCTCGGGACCAGTAGTTGTGTCGATAGCGATGATGCCGGCGATTCCAGGAATCGGGGTCGTGGAGCGGTGGCCGGGCAGTTGGACTACGATTTTGCCGGCGGGATCGATCGCCGGTGCGCCCGCCGCGGGGGCGTCGCCCAGGAAAACCAGATCGGCGTCGAGTGTTTCCGGCAGTCCTAGACGCGCGGCGACGCTGATTTGCGTGAGCCAGTGGAGCGGCGTCCGGCCGTCGGGGCGGACGAGTTCGACCGGGGACTCGGCGGGCTCAAAGCGGACCTCGTGCAGCGGGACCGCCTGGGTGTATCCCTTTTCGCCGGCTGGTTGTAGTCCGGCCTTTTCGAACTCGGCCGTGACGTAACGCTCCGCCTTGAGGTATCCGGTGCTGCCGGTGTCGCGGCCTTCCATGCCATCGTTGGCGAGCGCCAGCACGTGCATCCACCAGCGCCTGGTGGCGTCGTTGGGTTCAGTAGCAAGGAGCGATAGGGCCACGCCGAAGAGCGCGAGGCGGGGGAGCAGCTTCATATTCAAGCTAGCGTACCAGATCGGCGCGGAATGGCCTCGCGCATGAGGCCGAGCGCGCGGAGGATGGCCGGCGTCTGTTCGAAACCATAGGAGAGGCGCAATTGACGGCGGCCCGCGGCGGCAAGATCGCCCCGCGGATGGACGCAATATTCGCCTGGTATATAGATAATTCGCGGGAGTCCGCCGGGTGCTTCGGCGAGAAGATGGAAAAACGTCGAGCCGGGACGGGTTTCGATGTCGCGCATGGTGAGGTAGAAGTAGAAACCGGCGCTGCCTCCGCGGCAGTCCTCGAGGAACGCTCCGAGGTTCTGGTCGATCGCTGCGCGGACGGCGAGGGCCTTTTCCCGATAGCCGGCCTTGACCGCGCGAAGCTGCTCTTCGATGCCGTTATCGAGCAGCCACGCCGCCATTTCCTGGACGAACGGCGGAGCGCTGAATCCGGTGTCGCTGGTTTTCTGAATCATGGCGTGGACGACGGGGCCGTCCGGACCAAGCAGGTAGCCGACGCGGAGAGCGGGCGCGATGACCTTCGAAAGTGTGCCGATTTCGTAGGCGATGCCGAGTTCGTCCTGCGGAAGGACCGACGTGAGTGGCTCGATGGCGGGGTCGTGGAGGAGCCACTCGTAGGCGAGGTCGAAGAAGATGGGAACTTGACGGCCCTGCTGGCGGGAGAGCCGCGCGGCCACGTCGTATAGCGCCCGGCGGCGGGCGTTGGACAGGATGGTGCAGGAAGGATTATTAACCGTAACGATGTAGAAGAAGGAGATTTCGTCGGCGCGGTCGCCGAGTTCGCGTAGCTTCCGATCGAGCGCTTCGAGGCTGATGCCCTCGCTGTCTTCAGGCACGGCGAGGACCTCGAAGCCATTGCGCTCGAGGGCATCGGAATAAATGTAGTACATCGGGTCGGAGGTGACGACGATGCCCTGCTTCAGGACGGCGGCGAGCCCATCGAGGAGGCTGGTAGCACCGCACGGGCCGATGATCACACGATTGCGGTCGAGGGTGGCCGCATCGATCTGGCCGAGGCGGGAGCGTAGGAGGAAACGCCGAATGGCGGCGATGAGGTTCGCCGTGCCGGTGGAACTGCCATAATTGAAAGCCTGGCGATAGGTGACCTGGTCGGCGGCAACCGCCTGTAGGGCGCGCTCGATGGCGGCGACGGGGATGGTTTGTTCGTTGACGAAACCGACGCCCAGGTTGATATCGATGCCATCGCGGAAGCTGCTGGTGAAGGCTGCCATCATGCGATTGACGGGAGATGGCTGGGTGGATGCCGCGCCGTACCAGGAGAGATGCGTGTTCATAAACACTCCATGTTAGTACCACGGAAGATGTGGGGCTACTTGCTAACAGGGCAGCCAAAACACAGCACGTATCCGCTATTATCGGCGATCTCGAAGGCGCGGAGTCCATCGGAGGTATTGGCTAGTTCGCGGTGCATCGGGATTTCCCTGCTGACGAACTCTGCGTAAAGGGAGTCGGGGTCGTCGGCGTTGATATAAGCGTCCCAGCGAGCCCATTCGTGCCGCGCATGATTTGGCTGTGGATGGATGTCGGGCGCGATGGCCTTGAAGATGAGCATGATCCGGTCGCGGCCCATGAATGCCCAAAAATCGCCGGCGCCGTTCCCGCCGCCACCCTGATAGCGCACTTCGAACCCCAACTTGGATTGGTAGAAGGCGATGGTGGCTTCGAGGTCGTCGACAATGAAAAATGGAGCGACAGTGTTTAACATGGCTAGTCGTTTTTCCGATTCGGGTGAAGGCAGGAGCCGAGGGCCGCTTTAATCGCGATCGTCGCGGAAGCCACGGCGCGAAGCGGGAGAGTGAAACGCCAGGACCAGGAGGACCGCAGCGCGCCCAACTCGTTGCGCATCTCCTGCAATTCATACGCGAGGCGCTTGCATTCGGCATCGAGGGCGTCCACGTCGGCGGGATTCGGCACGTCACGGACAATCTCGGACCCGGGCGGCTCGATGCCGGGAGCGCGAGTCCAGTCGTTGCCGGCCGCGAGAGGGGAAATCAATCCTTTCGGTATGCAATAGTCGATCAGGGCGGACACCTTGTGATAGGACGACGGGCGATATTCGATT
>DATJMA010000169.1:0-11882 GCA_035509055.1 Bryobacteraceae bacterium
ATGGACTGGACGGGACTTTACCACGGGCGGCAAGCCATGCGGCTCTGGCTCATCGCCGCGGTCACCCGCACCGGCCGCCGGGGCGCCGGTCTGCGCATTCTGAGCCACCGCTTCCGCGATGCCGGCCCTGCCCGGGTCCGCCTGCCCCGCAGCGAGAAGAATCTGGCCGTGGCGTAGCCGCCGGTGTCCTCGCCCGCTCCCCGGCTGCTGAACCGGCACCTCCAGGGCTCGGCGCCCTTGTCTTTTGACCCTGCGAAATTTTCCCCCGCGATCTTGACGGTTTTCCGGCCCCGTTTCCCGCATTACCGGGTGAAGGCCACCAGAAGATGGCCCAGAAAAGAGACAAGGAGATTCGCCATGAAAAGCCTGCAACACTTTCTGTTCGCCTCTTTGGCGCTGGTCCTGCTGCTATCGTGCGTCGGGCCGGCAAACGCTCAAGGCCTCGCCGGTAAGTTCACCCTGCCCTACGCGGCGCACTGGGGAAAAGTGACTCTTTCCCCCGGCGACTACCGCTTCAGGATGGAGCGCACGAATGGTCTGGTCTACGTCGAGTCCGGCCGCGCGAACCTCGGCATGATCCTGCCCGCCAGCGTCGGCCGGGGCTACACCGCCGGCAACTCGATTCTGGTCACCCAGATCGCCAACGTAAAATCCGTCCGCGAGTTGAGACTCGGCAGCTCCGGCGTCGTCCTCTACTTCCCGCCGGCAAACCCGTCGAACCACAAAGTGGTCCAGACCGCCGAGACTCGCTATCTAATCACGATTCTTCCCTTTGGTGAGTAAACCAACCGAACCTTTGCTTCCGGGGTGCTGGGGGCCGGGCCTGGTAACAGGCCCGGTTTTTCGTTTTGTCCCAGGCGCGGGCGGCGGTTCGGCCGGGCTCAGCGAGCAGCGATGATGCACGGCATACCGAGAGCCGCGTTTAACACCGATTGAATGTCCGTGACTGTCACCCAGCCGCTATTTCCCAGATCGTGCTTCGCCTGCACGTTACCCAGCGCCTCATTGATAATCTCCTGGAGATCCGCCAGCGTAGTACTCCCGATGGAAGTGAAATCGCACGGGCTGGGCGCCGTGGCAGTTGCGGGATCGTTGGTGGTGACCGTTGCCGAGCCTCCACCGGATACGCTCACCTGATTCACGAGCAGCGATGGGGCATTGGGTGCGATACTGGCCGTGACCGTGATTGGCGGATAGCTGCCCCATTGTGCCAGCGGATAGGATCGCGTGCAGGTATTGGCGGGGTTGCCGCATGCCCAGCCAGTCCCCGTCATGGATTCAATCGAGACTCCCTGCGGCGGAATCTCCGTCACGGTCACAGCCGCGCTGGTCGCCGGACCGCCATTGCTCACAGTTATGGAATAACTCGCCGCGGCTTGCCCCAAAATCAAAGCGCCGGAATGGGTTTTCGCAGCGCTCAGTACTGGGGCGGCGTCGTTGGGAGCAGCACCGAGAAGGATGCTCACGGTGCCATCGTTATAATTCGCCAGTGCGATATCGGTTCGGCCATCGCCATCGAAATCGCCCAACGCCAGCGCGGCTTGTGCTGCGCCTACGGGGTAGTTGACGGGCTGATGGAAAGCTGCCGCGCCCGTCCCCAACAGGATTTCCAAGGCGGCCGCCGTGCCATTCGAACCGACCGCGGCCAGGTCCGGAGTTCCGTCGCCGTTGAAGTCACTCGCCGCCAGCGCAGATGCCACCACCGGGATTGTGAGCTGCCCTTGCAGGAGGGGAGTTCCACCTCCACCCGATTGCGGCAGCACCAGGAGATTCCCCGCGGAAGCTTCGGTTGCCACGACCAGGCCGGGATTTCCGCTGCCGGTCACGTCCGCAACCAGCCCGGCGGTAGGGGTGTTACTGAGCGTAGGAAGTGTAGCGGCCGGCCGGAAGGTGAAATCTCCATTGCCGGCAAGCGCGAGCGTTCCGGTGCCCGACGCGGGCAAAACCCAAAGGTCCACGTCGCCATCGTTGTTGTAATCGAGAGCCCCCAGCCAGGACGCTGAGACCACATTGACCGTGACCGGCGGTCCGAACGTGCCGTCGCCTTTGCCGGGAAGGATTGTGCTGGTTCCCAAACTGCCAACGGCGAGATCGGCGATGCCGTCGCCGTTGAAATCCGCGATGGCGAGGGAGGAGGCGCCGCCGGACCCGGCGGGATAGCTAACCGCCGCCTGGAAAGTCCCATCGCCGTTGCCAAGCAGGATGCTCACGCCGGCCGCCGTGCCCACGGCAAGGTCGGAGAAACCGTCGCGATTGAAGTCGCCAATGACAACAGCGGCCACGCCGGCGCCGGTGGAATACCAGGCTGGGGCATCGAATGTCCCGTCGCCGTGGCCGAGCAGGATGCTGACGGTCCCGGCCGATTGATTGGCCACCACCAGGTCCGCTCGGCCATCCCCATTGAAATCGCCGACGGCCATTGAGGTCGGAGTAGCACCGGCTGCCACAGGTGCGACCGCCGTGAGTTGCGTCCATGGCACGGTGTTCACAGTCTCGGCAACCGTCGCTGACTGGCCGGACGGATTGCTGCTGTCCCCCGAGTAATAGGCGATCAGCTTGTGGCTGCCGGCTGGCAGAGTAATGGTGCGGAAAGCTGCCGTGCCGCCTGCCATGACGGCTGATCCGACAATCGTGGACCGATCGAAAAATGTCATCGTGCCGGTTCCGCCGCCGGCTTTTAGGCTCGCAGTCAAGGTTACTGGTTGCCCGAACGTAGCGGGAGCCGGCGACACCGTGAACGTGACAGGCGATGGAGGCACCGTCCATGTCCCCATCCGGGTTAAAGAGGTTCCGGTATCGTCGACACCATCTATCGTGTTCATCCAGATGCCCTGACTGCCCTGGTAATCGTACGAAAAGGTCAACGCCAACTGAATCACGAGATTGTTTCCGCTGACCACCGCGGTGGAATGTGCCAGATCCAGGCGGCACTGGCTGTTGTTCGCGTGTCCGGGAGATCCCGGGGCGCCCACCCCGGTGCCATACGTGCCGGTGTCGTCGAGCAGCGTGAGCGAATTGAGCTGAACATCGTAGAAGACGATGCAGACGTCGGGGATATTGGTGTCGTATAAGTTGCTGCCAGGCGTGCCAAACAGCATCGTTACCGTTGTGATGCTCGATCCTCCTTCGACATAAGATGAGGTGAAAGTAAACGTCTGGGTGTGTCCGCCGCCGCTCGCCGGGGATACGGAGACATTACTTGGGACAGGAATATAGGTGCCCCACGTGCCCAGGAGTTGCCATCCCGAACTCGTACCGGTAAGTGAGTTCGCCTCGGCGTACAAATTCGTGTTCCCGGAAAACGCCGGCAGGAAGCCGATGTCCAGAGCCACGGTGAGCGTGTCTCCGGTACGTTGTCCGGATATCTGGTATAGGGAGATCATGCACTGGCTGTTCTGCAACGTCTGGAGCCATCCAACCCCACTGTCGTTGGCGAGCTGAACCGTCTGCGTCGTGGGGTTGATGGAGATATAACAGGCGTTGGCGAAACTCGTGGACGTGCTGTTGAACAGAACGTTGACCGAAGACAGATCGCCGATACTCAACGGATCGTAGAAAGTGAACGTGATGCTGGGGCCCGTTCCGTAACCGGAGGCGGGACTGGCCGAGACTACCTGCGGAACCGCCGGCGTTTGTGGAAGCACCGTGTACGTGCCGAATGGCTGTAGGGCGAGGCTGGTATTCGTGTCGGAGGCCGCCGAATAGACGGTCTTGATTCCGGAGAATCCCGGCTTGAACTCCACCAGGACGGTGGTGACGAATCCAAGATAAGACTCGCTCAGGGCAACCGAGCACTGCGCGTTTTGCGGCGGGCTCAGCCATTGAGTCCCATCGTCCGATCGCAGATAGACTCCTTGCTTGGTAAGGTGCACATAGCAGGCGTTCGCCGGGGAGAGGCTGGAGTTGATGAGGAGATCAACGGACTGCAAGTAATAGGCATCGACGGTCGGATCGCTCAGCGTCACCTGAAAAATCTGGTGTACGCCCGACCCGCTCGCGGGGTTCAGCGAGACAATCTGCAGCTGGGAAGTCACGGTCCAGGTGCCGTATTGTTGCCAGCCGGTGGTATTCGTGGCGGATTCGGCGGCGTTCATCCAAATCTGTTTGACGCCCCCGAAAGCCGCGTTGAAAGTGACGGTAACACTCCAGAAAAACTGATTGCCGTTGTACCCGTAGGTCGAGGTGGGCAGGAACGAGCATTGGCTGTTCTGGAGGGTCATGCCGTACGACCCGTTGATCCAGGCGGCGCCGGCGTCATTCAAAAGGCTCCACTGGTTACTGGTGGGCGAAAAAGCGATCATGCATGTGGCGGCGCTGCCGTTGCTCGCCGAGGGCGTGAACCATACGCCGCTAGTCTGAATCTTCTGTCCTCCGGAGCTATCCGCATACGTGAAGGTGAACGTTTGCGACAGCCCCGTTCCGCAGCAGGGCTTGGTCGAGACCACGCTGACGGTGTCGGGCGGGGCGGTGACCGTCCACGAGCCCTCCTGATTCCACGCACTTCCGGTATTGACTCCGAGGGCGTGCATCCAGACCCCCTCCCCCCCTTCGAGCACCGCAGTAAATGTCATCGGAAGTGTGAGCGTGAACGTATTGCCGGACCAGGACGCCGTAGCATTTCCCGCATCGATACCGCATTGGTGATTCTGCAACGTGCCGGCAGTCCCCAGCGCGCCCGTGAGTTCGCTCAATCCGGTGTCGTCCACCAGGTGCAATTGATTCGTCGCGGCAACATAATAGAGCTTGCACGTTGTCGAATAGTCCGTCCCGGGGCTCTGCGTGAACCAGACCTCGGCAGTGAGATCGGCAGCCCCGCCGCTGTCGGAATAGACGAACTGGAATGTCTGCGAACTTCCGCTGCCGTTCGCGGGGCTGACGGAGACCGGGCCAGGCGATGACTGCAACGGCCCGTACTGCGTCACCGTGAAGCTTTGCGAACCGACGGTCAGGTGCCCGGTGCGCGACATTCCGGTATTCGACGCCACTGTGTAGCCGATGGTGAAGCCCCCATAACCCGGGGGATTCAGCAAGAAAGTGAGCCAGGAAGAATCGCTGGATACCGTGGGAGCGCCGCACGCGTGGTTGATCTGGACGGTGATCACGCCGCTCGCGCCGTAAGTCGCCGCGAAAAGCGAAGCGGGAGTCAAATTGTACGTGCAGACGGATGAGCTGATGGTGAGGTTGGCCGGCACGCGAAGATGGAATCCGCTCGCCTGGTCCCACAGATCGATGGCCTCGTTATGCGTCCCCGCCGCCCAGTTTGAAAGGCCGCCCTCATATACCTCCAGGAGAGTGGGAGTCGTCTGGGCTTCGAGCGTCGGCGTGACCCAGGCGCCGTTGATCGCGGATGGTGCGGTCGATGTAAGCAACGTGATTCCGCTGGGCGCGCTATTCACATCGCAAAATTCGGCGACAACATCCTGCGCCGGGTCGGTAATGTTGACCGACAGGTCGGCGGGATCGCAGGACATAGCAGGCGGGGTTCCAGCCAGAAAAATACTCACGTTGCCGGTGCCGGAGTTCACGACCGCGAAATCGGTCCGGCCATCGCCGTTGAAATCGCCGGCGAGGAACGCGGCGGGGAATGCCGTGGGCGGACTGGAAACCTGCACGTAAGCAGCGAAGGTAGCGCCGCCGACCCCGAAATCCAAAGTGATTCCGGGGCCGACGCCGTTACTCTCGCCGCGGTCAAGAACAGCGACATCCGGATTTCCGTCACCATTGAAATCGCCGGCGATCAGGCCGACCGGTACATCGCTCACCGCGATGGAGGCCGCCGCGGCAAAGGTGCCATCGCCGGCGCCGGTGAGGATGGTCGGAAAGTTATAACCGTAATTGGTAGCGGTAGCGATCGCGAGGTCGGGTATACCGTCGGAATTGAAATCTCCAACGGCGACGAACGCGTAGCTCACAGTGTATTGGTTGGAAACCAGGGGGTGATTCACCGCTGCCTGGAAAGTCCCGTCGCCCTTCCCTAATAAAATGCTGTAATCGCCGCTCGTCTTGTTGACCACAGCGAGATCGGCGGATCCATCTACATTGAAATCGGCCACCGCCAGCGAGACGGGCTGTTGGTCCGCCGGGTAGTTAACCGCCGTGCGAAAAGTTCCGTCGCCTTTTCCCAGCAGGACACTGATGTTGTTGGACCCGGCATTGGCCACCACGAGGTCGGGAATGCCATCGCCGTTGAAATCCGCCACCGCGATCGACACCGGGCCCGTGCCCGCCTGGAAAGCGCTCGCCGTCTGAAATGTCCCGTCGCCATTTCCCAATAGGATGCTTACGGTGCCATCCGAAGAGTTAGCGACCGCGAGGTCTGTACTGCCGTCGCCATTGAAATCGCCCGTCGCGATTGCCGCGGGCGCCGATCCTACCGCGTAGTTCACGGCGGGCGCGAACGTGCCGTCGCCATTACCAAGCAGAACGGAAACGTTGTTCGAGCCTTGATTGGCAATGGCGAGGCTGGCGCCGCCATTGCCCTTGAAATCGCCCATTGCGATCGCCGACGGGGAAGTCCCCACCGTATAGTTGACGGCAGCTTGCATGGCGCCCGCTGGAACTGTGTTGACCATCTGCGACAGCACGTTCGAAGATGCCGCGGGATTGCTCGAATCGCCCGAATACCAGGCGCGCAAGGCACCCGCGCCGCCCGGCAGGAAGCTCGTGGTCAGGACCGCCGACCCATTTGAGATGGAACTCGTCCCTAAGATCGACACGCCGTCATAGAAAGTGATCCGGCCGGTGGCGCCGGAGTCGACAGTGGCTGTCAGTGTAACCGGCGCCCCAAATACCGAGGGGTTAGGAGTACTTGTAAGATGGACTGTGTTGGATGGCCCGGCACAAACAACGTGTGAAAGAGCGAACAAGACCAACAGACACCGGAAGAGCGTGCAATGCGCTCGCAACATAGACTAAGCTCTGACGACTCATCCTGCTCGACAGCAGCGTATCAGGAGTAGGAACCGTGCGCAAGCGCACCAATTACCCGCCACGATAGAATCAAGGCATGTATATCCGCGTGCACCGCCGCGATAACGTGGCGATTGTCGTGACCCCGGATGGAGTCAGGCGCGGCGACACTTTAGCCGGCGGACTTACTGCGCGCGAACCGATTCCGCAAGCCCATAAGATCGCGCTCGCGGATTTCGCTACCGGCCAACCCGTAGTGCGCTACGGACAAACCATCGGCCACGCCAATCGTCCCATCGCGCGCGGGTCGTGGGTGCGCAAGGAGTTTCTCGATCTTCCCGCTGCCCCGCCGCTCGACGATCTGCCGCTCGCCACCGCCGTTCCCGACCCTCTGCCGCCGCTCGAGGGCTACACCTTCGAAGGCTATCGCAACCCCGATGGCAGCACCGGCACGCGCAACATTCTAGGCATCGCCACCACCGTGCAGTGCGTCGCCCCGAGCGTGGATTACGCCGTCCGCCGCATTCGCGAGGAACTCCTGCCGCGGTTTCCCCATGTCGACGACGTGATTTCGGTCACCCATTCCTACGGCTGTGGCGTGGCCATCGACGCCCCCGGCGCCGCCATCCCCATTGCCACGCTGAAACACATTTCGCTGCACGCCAACCTGATGGCCGAACCGCTGCTGGTAAGCCTCGGCTGCGAGAAACTCCAACCCGAGCGCCTCATGGGAGAACAGCTGCCGGTGCTGGGCGAATCCAACGTCATCCGCTTGCAGGATCACCATGGATTCGCGGACATCGTAAACGCCATTCTGCGCGCCGCCGAATGCCGTCTCGATCAACTCAATCGCCGGCGGCGCGCCACCTGCCCGGCGTCCAGCCTGATTGTAGGCTTGCAGTGCGGCGGCAGCGATGCCTTCTCGGGCGTGACTTGCAATCCCGCCGTCGGCTACGCGGCCGACCTGCTCGTGCGCGCCGGCGCCACCGTGATGTTCTCCGAGGTCACCGAGGTCCGCGATGCCATCCACCTGCTCACGCCGCGCGCCGCCACTCCCGATGTGGGCCGCCAATTGATTCGCGAAATGCGCTGGTACGACGAATATCTCGCCGCCGGCGCGTCCGACCGCGCCGCCAATACCACCCCCGGCAATCAGCGCGGCGGGCTCGCCAACATCGTGGAGAAAGCGCTCGGCAGTGTCGCCAAGTCCGGCAGCACGGCCATTCGCGCCGTCGCCGCTCACGGCGAAAAAGTCACCGCCAAAGGACTCGTCTTCGCCGCCACCCCCGCCAGCGACTTCATCTGCGGCACCCAGCAGCTCGCGTCCATGAACTTGCACGTTTTCACCACCGGCGAAGGCAGCCCGTACGGCCTGGCGCTGGTTCCCGTGGTGAAAATCTCGTCCCGCAGCGCCCTTGCCGAGAAATGGCACGACCTGATCGATGTCGATGCCGGCCCCATCGCCACCGGCCAGGCCACCATCGAGGAAACCGGCTGGCACATCTTCCGCTTCCTTCTTGAAGTTGCCGGCGGCCGCAAGACCTGGGCCGAGCACTGGCACCTGGCCAATGCGCTCTCGCCCTTCAATCCCGGCCCGGTGACCTGACCACCACCCGGCGGTGGCGCTCCATATTTTCTGCTCGAAAATGATTCGAATAGAAAATTTTGATCTTTAAAAATTTCAGATATTAAGAGCCCCTTATTGTAGAATGACTCACACAGGCGCCACTGAAAACGTGTCGCGCCAACCAGTCGTAAGGGAGGATTTATGCGAAGAGTGTTTCTTCCGGTCGCGCTCGCGGTCGGATTCTTTTGTTGCTTCAGCGGGCGCCTTTACGCTCAGGCTACAGCCAGTGGAACCATTCAAGGCACTGTCGTGGATCAAACGCAAGGCGTGGTGGTTTCGGCCGAAGTACTGATCACCAGCAAGGCGACGGGCGAAAGGCGCACCACGTCGACCAACGGCGTGGGCGATTACCGCTTCGATTTGCTTTCCGCCGGTGCGTACACGGTGAGGATCACCAAAACCGGCTTCGCCGCCGTCATCGAAAACGTAGACCTGCTGGTAGGCCAAACGGCTACCGCGAATGCCGTCCTGTCTCCCGGCACGGCTACCCAGGTGGTGGAAGTGACCGCCGCCGCCCCGCTTCTCGACGTCGGCAAGAGCAGCGTGAGCCAGAACATCACCCCCACCGAAGTCGAGGAATTGCCCATGGTGGGCCGCGACGTCGCCAACCTCGCTTACCTCGCCCCGGGCGTGAAAGCGACCGACTCGTACGACCCGACCAAGAACCGCTACGCCATTCTGTCCGTCAATGGCGCCGGCGGCCGCAACGTCAACGTGACCGTCAACGGAATCGATAACAAAGACAACACCGTGGGCGGCCCGGTCATGCAGCTCCCGCTGGAGGCGGTCCAGGAATTTCAGATCAGCACCCAACGGTTCTCCGCCGAAAACGGCCGGTCGGAGGGCGCCGCGATCAACATGATCACCAAATCCGGCACCAATACCTATCACGGTTCGGTCTTCGGCTACTTCCGCAACGATGCTCTGGACACCGATGAAAAGGTGCCCGACGGAACGGGCGGGTACACTCCCGAGCACCCCGATTACACCCGCCAGCAGTTCGGCGGATCGATCGGAGGGCCGGTCAAAAAGGACAAATTCTTCGGGTTTTTCGGCATCGAACGCGAACGCGAGAATCAGTCGCTCGAAGAGACCGGCACTTCTTATGACGAGCTGGTCTTGGCCAAGCAGGCCGGTCTTGCCGCCGACCCTTCCCCCACCATTCCGCGTCCCTTCTATGAAACCCGCTACAACGGCCGCCTGGACTGGACCATCGATAGCAGGAACAACGCTTATGCCAGCTATAGCGCGCAAAGTAACCACAGCCTCAACGATCAGTCCGACGGAACCGGCGACCTCACCAACGGAAACTTCACCACCAACCAGATGATCGTGGCCAATGTCACGCTGAATTCGCTGCTTTCGCCCACCTCCGTCAACCAGTTCACCGCGGGCTATCAGTATTGGAACAACCTGATTGCCAGTCACATCAGCGCGCCCCTGGTGACGTTCCCCGATGCCTCGTTCGGCACCAACACCAACGTTCCGCAACAGTCCTGGCAGCGCAAGTGGCAGTTCCGCGACGACATCTCGAAAACCTTCGGCAAGCACACCTTGAAGGCCGGCGTCGACTTCATCGACAATCCGTCGGAAGGCGGATTCTTCGAATTCAGTTCCACCCTCGAAATCGATTTCGCCGACGACCCCAGTGTGATCCTGAACGATCCCAAGGACTATCCGCAAAAATTCGCCACGCCCGGCGCCGTCACGGGCATGACGCAGGCAGTCGGTAATCCGTACTTCCTGGTCAGCACCAAGCAGCTCGGCCTGTTCTTCCAGGACGACTGGAAGGTCTCCAAGCGCTTCACGCTGAATCTCGGCCTGCGTTGGGACCGCGACTTCAACATGATCGGCGCCTCCGACGTGAAGAACAGCCGCACCTACCAGGAACTGGTAGCCCTCAACAGCCCGATTTCCAACCCGTACGTCAGCAAGCTGCCGCACGACGATACCAAGGACTTCAGCCCGCGCCTGGGTTTCGCCTGGGATGTCACGGGCGCCAGCAAACACGTCATCCGCGGCGGGTTCGGCATCTACTACGGCAACGTGTTCCAGAACATTCCGTTATTCATGGAACAGATGAGCAACCCGACCATTTTCCAGTCGGTGATCAGCCTCTCCAGCCCCACCGATATCGTCACCGGAACCGGCATTCCGTTGGGCAACTGGCGCTACGGAATCGACCCCATGCCGGTGGTCCCCCCGCCCTCGACTCAACTCGCACCCGGAAGCGTGGGGCGCCTGATGGATCCCAACTATCGCAACCCCGTGACTGAAGAATTCAACGGGGGGTATAGCTGGGCGGTGAAGCCGAGCTCCGTGATCTCGGCCGAATATACCCATGTTCTTGGTCTGCACGAGAACAAAACCATGAACATCGACCAGAAGATCCCCATGAACGGCGCCTGCTGCACGCGCCCCCTCGACCCGGTGTTTGCCAATTCCACCCAGCCCGAACTGGCCAGCGTGCGCGACGAGCAATCGATCGGCCGCTCCCACTACGATGGCTTCAACTTCACCTATGCCCAGAGGATGACCCATCACTTCACCCTCAACTTCAACTACACACTATCCTGGGCATATTCCTATGATGGCGGCGGAAGTTCGTTCCGCAACTATCCGCGCCTCGCCACCAACCCTCTCGCCAGTTATGAGTGGGGCCCGTCGCCCAACGATGAACGGCACCACATCACGTTGAGCGGAATCTTCGATCTCGGAAAGGGATTCCAGCTTGCGCCCATTTTGCAGGCCGGTTCCGCGCGCCCCTACCCGCTCACCAACTCTTCGAACACCCTGAATACCGGCGGCGGCACCGCCAACGCGGTGGTGGTCCCCGATACCGCCCCCACCAATTGGTTCGCGTTTGCCAGCGACAACACCGGCGCGCAGAACTGCTTCTATGGCCTCAACGGTGTCGCCAGGAGCTGCACCATCTCGGCATACGATCCCCTCCGCGGCGATCCCTTCTTCCAACTCGACCTTCGCCTCTCCAAAAATGTGAACCTCGGCGAGCACTTCAAGCTGCAGCTCATCGGACAGGCGTTCAACCTGACCGATCGCGCCAACTACGGCAACGATTTCAACGGCAACATCGCCAGCCAGTCGACCTTCGGTCATCCGGCCGGATTCATCGCTCCCAACAGCACCGTAATTCCGCGGTCGCTGTGGAGCGAATTCGGCGTCCGGTTGACATTCTAATCAAATGAGCCCTCGCGGCCGCGGCAACGCCTCACTCATCCGCGGCCGCGGGGGAGCGGCGCCTTTCCCCCGGCCAAACTCTCCTCCGAAAGACTCCCGCGCTTTTCCACGATTTTTCCAAACGGATCCCTCTTCACACCGCCCGTCC
>DATJMA010000170.1:0-42230 GCA_035509055.1 Bryobacteraceae bacterium
TGGCGCCGAGCACCTGCTGGTGCGGCGGGCCAAAAATCGACAAGTAGCCGAAAAATTATTAACTTGCATCGCTAAATACAAGCGATACCTGAATCGTTTCGAGGGCAGCTTCGACGATAATCCCAGCCCGGGGAATAAGGCCGGCGGTCTGACCAACATTACGGAGAAGTCCCTGGGAGCCGTCGCCAAGGGCGGCACGTCGACGCTGACCGAGGTCTACGACTATGCCGAGCGCGTCACCACGCCCGGCTTCGCATTCATGAATACACCGGGGTATGACCCGGTCTCGCTGAGCGGCCTCGCGGCAGGCGGCTGCAACCTGATCGCGTTCACGACCGGCCGCGGCAGCGCCATCGGATTCCCGACGATACCGGTGTTCAAGATCTCCTCCAACAGCCACACGTTTCGGGCCATGACCGGAAACATGGATCTGAACGCCGGGAGAATCGCGGACGGCGAAGCGACCATCGAGGATGTGGGGCGCGAGATTCTCGGCGCCCTGCTGGAGGTGGCTTCCGGCCGGCGCACCTGCGCCGAACGGTTGGGGCACCAGGAATTCGTGCCGTGGCGGATCGGGCCGGTGCTCTAGGCGCAGGCCGCGAGGCCGACTTCGCCCGCTCGCACAGTACAATAGGAGGCAGCATGTCCAAATCGCTGTTTGCTTCGCTCACGGCCGCGCTGGCCTTGGCCATGGTCCTTTCGGGACAGAACGCACCGAAAAAGTCCGCCCTGGACAAGGCGACGCTGGAAGCCTACGTTCGCCACCTGTTCGTGATGGATCAGAGGATTAAGGTTGAGGTTTCGGACCCGAAACCGTCGGCCGATCTGCCCGGGTTTTATGATGTAACACTTCATGCATCCCTGGGCGCTCAGTCGCAGGACTTTCAACTGATGGTTTCCAAGGACGGTTCTAAGATCCTGCAAGCACAGGTCTTCGACATCGCGGCGAACCCCTTCAAGAAAGACTTGGATAAATTGAAGACCGCGTTCGAACCGAGCATGGGAACGCCGGGCGCGGACGTGGTGTTGGTGGAGTTCAGCGATTTCGAATGCCCTTACTGCAAAGAGGAAGCGACCATGCTGCGCCAGAACCTGCTCAGCGCGTATCCTTCACAGGTAAGGCTCTACTTCAAGACCTTCCCGATTGAATCGCTGCATCCATGGGCCAAATCTGCGGCGATTGCCGGCAAGTGTGTCTTCCGCCAGCAGCCGACCGAATTCTGGACCTTCCACGATTGGATATTTACCCACCAGGCAGAGATTGCGCCGCCAAACCTAAAGGACAAGGTGATGGATTGGGCGAAGGGGCAGAAGGATATCGATGCCGTCCAACTCGCGCAGTGCGTCGACACCAAGGCGACCGAAGCCGAGGTGGACGAGGATTTGGCGGAGGGGCACGAACTGCAGGTGGACCGGACGCCGACCATTTTCGTGAACGGTCGCCGGATCAATTCCGCGATCGACTGGCCCAGTCTGCGCTCCATCATCGACAACGAGATTGAATATCAGAAGACCGCCAAGAACGCGGGCGAAAACTGCGGCTGCGATACGCAGTTGAGTCTGCCGGGAATGGCGCAGCCCAACAAGGCGTTTTCTCCGCTGAAGAAGTAAGGGCCGGACCCATGGTTGGTCCGGGCAGGATTCCATTATGAAGTCTTTTCCTCGCGCGCTGCCTTTTGCCTTGTGTGCCGCATGGCTGGCTTGGGCGGCGGCGCCCTCGGTTGATCCGAATCTTTATTTAGATGACGTTAAGTTCCTGGCATCGCCGGAGATGCGCGGCCGCGCGACCGGCAGCCCCGAACTGGAGAAGGCAGCCGCGTATATCGCCGGCGATTTCCGCCGGTTCGGCATCCGCCCCGCCGACGGGCGGAATTATCTGCAGCCTTTCGACGTCACAACAACTGCGGCTCCGGGCAAGGACAACCGGTTCACGGTGACCGACAGCGGTAAAACGTCCACCCTGGAATTCGCCCGCGATTTCACGCCGCTGAATTTTTCCCACTCGGGGCACTTCGGCGGGCATCTGGTCTTCGCCGGCTATGGCATCACAGCGCCGGAATACCACTACGACGACTACGCCGGGTTGGACGTAAGGGGCAAGATTGTCTTGATCTTGCGGCACGAACCTCAGGAGATGGACGAGCACAGCGTCTTCGCCGGGCGAGCCCTGACGCGGCACGCGGAATTCACCAGCAAGGCCAGTAACGCCAAGATGCACGGCGCCGCGGCGGTGATCCTGATCAACGACCTGCCCAACCACCCCGGCCACGCGGACAAGCTGGAGACCTTCGGTTCCGCCGAAGGTCCCGACGATGCCGGAATTCCGTTCGTGCAACTTTCCGATGCGGTGGCAGAGCGCTGGTTCGAGGAGGCCGGTAAGCCTCTGGACGGAGTGATGGACGAAATCGACGGCGCATTGAAGCCGGATTCCTTCGCATTTCCCTCGTCTTTGCAGGTAGATGTGAACGCGGATCTCGAACGCCTGGTGAAGACCGTTCACAACGTGGCGGCGTACCTGCCAGGCACGACGGACGAATACGTCATCGTGGGCGCGCACTACGACCACCTGGGATTGGGCGGACAGTATTCGCTGGCGCCGTCGATGACGGGAACGGTGCATCCGGGCGCGGATGACAATGCTTCGGGGACGGCCGGAGTGATCGAGCTGGCGCGGTGGTTCGCCGGGCAGCCGAAACAGAAGCGGGGCATTCTGTTTTTGGCATTCGCCGGCGAGGAGATGGGGCTGCTGGGCTCGGAATACTGGGCGGAACATCCGGAGCTGCCGCTGAAGAATGCCGTGGCCATGGTGAACATGGACATGATCGGCCGGCTGCGCGACAGCAAGCTTTATGTCGGAGGCTCGGCGACCGGTACGACATTCCGGACCCTTCTGGACCGGGTGACGGCGGCGGAGCCCAAGCTCCATGTGGACTATTCGGAAGGACCGGAAGAGGAATCGAGCGATCACGCCTCGTTTATCGCCAAGGGCGTACCGTCGCTGTTCTTCTTCTCCGGACTGCACAGCGACTACCATAAGCCGAGCGACACCTGGGACAAGATCAACGCGCCAGGTGCGGCGGAAGTCCTGCAACTGGCCGGCGAGGTGGTGGACGAATTGCGCGAGGCGCCGGACCGGCCGCAATTCGTCAAGCCGGCGCCGATGGCCCACGGCGGCACCGACCCCGGTCCGGTGAGCGGAACGAGCGGCTACGGCCCGTGGTTCGGCTCGGTGCCTGATTTCGGCGGGAACGTTAACGGCGTGAAGTTCGCCGACGTGACGGGCGGGTCGCCGGCGGCAAAGGCTGGGCTGAAAGGCGGGGACGTGCTCGTGGAATTCGACGGCAAGCCGATCGGGAACCTCTACGATTTCACCTATGCTTTACGGGCGAAGAAGCCGGGCGACCAGGTGAACGTGAAAGTGCTGCGCGACGGCAAGCCGATCGAAGTGAACGTGACGCTGGAGAAGCGGTAGGAAGCGGAGAACACCCGCCCACGCGGAGTGACCGGCGCTGGCGGCGATACAATGTAGCGCGTGCGGGTTCTGACGCTGGCGGAGATCCGCCGGACGCTGGTCTATACCGAAATCATCGGGTGCATGCGCGAGGCGCTGCTGGCTCACGCGCGCGGTGAATGCGAAACGCCGATGCCGATGCACCTGGGGATTGCGCCGGAGGCAGCGGAAGTTCATATCAAATCGAGCTACCGGCGCGGAGGCCGCCATTTCGCCCTAAAGATTGCGGGCACGTTTCCCGCCAACGCCCGGCGCGGTGCTTCCACCAGCAGCGGGATGATGCTGCTGTCATCGGCGGAGACGGGCGAACCGGTGGCGTTTCTGGCTGACGACGGGTATCTGACGGACGTGCGCACGGCGGCGGTAGCGGCAATGATGGCGCGCGAACTGGGCCGGCGGGATTCGGTCCTGGGCATTTTGGGAACCGGCATCCAGGCGCGCCTGCAGGCGGTAATGCACGCGGAGGTGCTGCCGCTCGAGACGATTTGGATCTGGGGACGGACGGCAGAACACGCCGAAACTTGCGCCCGGGACATTGGGGAAGCGCTGCCGGGACGAACGGTGCGAGTGGCGGAAAGCGCGGCCAAAGCGGCCGAGCAGGGACGGCTGATCGTCACGGCAACGGCGGCACGGGCTCCTCTACTGGTGGCGGGGGACATCCTGCCGGGAACCCACATTTCGGCAGTCGGCGCGGATTCACCCGGCAAACAGGAACTCGACCCCGGCATCCTGCGGCGGGCCGGGCTGATCGTGGCGGATTCGCTGCGGCAGTGCGCGAGGCTCGGGGAGCTACAGCACGCGCCGGACGAGTTTTTCCGCGCGCGCGAATTCACGGGGGAAGCTCTGGTGATAGCGCCGGACGACATCACCGTCGCCGATTTCACGGGGCTTGGGGTAGAGGACCTCTACATTGCCGAGTATGTCTATGAGAAGAGCGCCCTGCCTATTTCGCCGCTGGTTCATGGTCGTAGCTGATGGCGCGGGTCACTTTCCACACGCCACCCTTGTTCTGCCAGACGGTGACGAACTTGGCCTCACCCACGCCGTCTTCGGAGTGGCCCGGGTGCTGAAAACGGTGGACACCAATCTCCACCGCTCCATAGCCCTTCAGCGGATAAACCTCCAGGGAGCCGGGCACGATCGTCCGCTCCACCTTGCCGCAAATATTCTGCCTGATCGCCGCAAGGAAGGGTTCCTTGCCGACTGAGAGCCCTGTCTGGTCGTGGTAAAACTCCAGGTCATCCGAGACCATTGCACCTAGCGTCTTCAGATCGCAATGGTTATAGGCGTCAAAGAGTTGTGTATCGAGGGCTTGTACGGTCTGGAAGAGAGCACCGGGCTGCCCTTTGGATTGCGCATGGATGGGCCGGCTGACCAGAACGAGCAGGGCGAAAGCGGATAGGGGAAAGTACCTTCTCCAGGGCATGGAAAACTCCTTGGCAGGTTGCCACTACCCGGTCAGTACGTTGTGCCTTGCCGAGGAGTTCCGGTAATCATGATGTTTGGCTGCTCCCGCAAAAATTAGAGCAGCGATACGCAGAGGTTCGAGACCGCTCCATTACGATCGCGACTCGGATCGGGCCGGGGCAGGTTTATGGTCCGGAGTGATACGATCCCGAAATGGATCTGAAGGCGATCCCGTTCCGGTCGTCAATTTCCGCATATGAGGAACAGGCGGAGGCGCTGCTGGCGGGGCAGCGTGGGGGCGATCCCGCGGCCCTGGACCTGTTTCACCGCAACCACCCGCGATTTCTGGACGAGAAGATCACATGGCGGCCGAAGTTTATCCCGGACTCCGAAATCCGCAACGCCGACCTAACGCTCGATGATGCCCGCCTCGCCATTACGCGGTACTACGACTTCCTTGACTGGGCCTCACTGGCGGCTTACGTCGAAGCCGTCTCGGCGGGCGGCCCCGTGTTCGAGTTCGAATCCGCGGTGGAGAACGTGGTTAACGGCGACCTGGCGGCGCTTGAAGGGGCGCTGCGGCGCGATGCCGATCTGGTCCGGGCCCGGTCCACCCGCATCTGCTGTTTCGATCCGCCGGTGCATGGCGCGACGCTACTCCACTATGTGGCAGCCAACGGCGTGGAGCGAAACCGGCAGAGGACGCCGCCCAACGCCGTCGAGATCTGCCGCGCACTGCTCGAAGCGGGCGCGGAGCCCGACGCGCTCGCCGACATGTACGGCGCCAAGTGCACCACGATGAGCATGCTGGTATCGAGCAGCCACCCGGCCAAAGCGGGGGTGCAGGTGGAACTGATCGAGCTGCTGCTGGATTTCGGCGCCGACATCGAAGGACGAGGCACGAGAAAATGGGGCGGGCCGCTGCACACGGCCTTGGCATTCGGAATGAGCGACGCGGCGAAGGCTCTCGCGAGCCGGGGGGCGCGAATCGGTCTGCCGGAGGCTGCCGGGCTGGGTCTCTTCGACGAAGCGGTCCGCCTGCTTCCGAGCGCGGATGCGGAACCGCGTCACCGCGCGCTCGCCCTGGCCGCGCAGCACGGGCATGCGGAGATTGTCCGACTGCTGCTCGATGCCGGCGAGGAGCCCAGCCGCTACAATCCCGAAGGCAACCACGCCCATTCGACGCCGCTGCACCAGGCGGTCCTGGGCGGCCACGGAGCGGTGGTGCGGCTGCTGGTGGAGCGCGGGGCGCGGCTGGACATTCGGGACACGGTCTGGCAGGGCACGCCGCTCGGTTGGGCGCTTTATGGAGGGGGAACGGCGCAGTCGGAGATGGCCGCGTGCTTGCGCTCGCTCGGAGCGACGGAATAAGCGCCTACTCCCGTCTGCAACACGGCTCCCGAAGAGGAATCGGGCCACGCCACGTCAGCAAACGCACGCTTGACGCTGCTGCTTCGGGGCGTGCGCCCGGACCTCAAGGACCGCCCACGTCAACAAGGGTTGTTGTCTGGTGGATCGCGGACCGCCCGTAATCCCGTACGGATCCTCAACCCGGCCATGTACTTGCATCAAACTCTGTGAGAAGTGCCACGATTGTGTCTCGCGGTTCCATTTCGGGAAATTGGATTCTGCTCCGGAGATCCGCGTCCGACGACCCGCGGACAACCTGCCTCCACCGGAGAGATCGCTTTCAGAATGAGCACACGCATTGACGAACTCTTGCGGCGCGTTCAGGAGGCGGCTCTAAATCCCAGTGCCCCCCTGCGATACGGCGTTGCCGTTTTGGCCGCGCTGGCGGCCACGGACCTGCGCTTCGAATTCCAGTCGGTTTTTCTGCAGACGCCGTACTGGTCTTTTGGCCTCGCCGTAGTGGTTGCCGCCGGTTTTGGGGGCCGCGGACCTGCCCTGATTACGACCTCGCTGAGCGCATTCGCGGCTTACTGGTTTTTTCTTAGGGCGCCCGGTTCTTTCGCCATCGCAAACCCAACCGCGGCCTGGGGACTGGTACTATTTATCACCCTGACAGGGGCAATCGGCCTTCTGATCGGCAGCTTGAGCGAGTCGAGCCGCGCGAGGACGAGGGCGGAGGAAAATCTGCGGGAGAGTGAGACACGGTTTCGAACCATGGCCGACTCGATTCCACAGCTCTGCAGCATGGCCGACTCCAGCGGCAATTTCTTCTGGCACAACTGGCGCTGGTATGAATATACCGGTCTCTCGTTCGAAGAGTTGAAGGGATCGAACTGGCTGGCGGCGCTCGCTCCCGAGGCTGCGCCTGAAGCGCGGGCAGGATTGCAACATTCCATCGCCACGGGAGAGCCATTCGAAATGGTATTGCCGCTACGGGGCGCGGACGGCAACGTTCGGCCTTTTCTGACGCGGGCCGTGCCGGTGCACGGAGCCGACGGGAAGGTGAAACGCTGGGTCGCCACCTACACCGATATCAGCGAGCAGCGCAGAACGGAAGACGCCCTTCGCAGGGCCAATAGCGAAGGTCTTGCCCGCGCGGCGGAGTTACAGGCGATTATGGATGCGATGCCGGTTGCTATGTTCATGACGCACGATCCGGAATGCCGTTATCTTTTCGGCAACCGCCGCGCGTACGAGTTGCTGCGGGAGCCGCCGGGAAGTAATCTTTCCGTACTGGCTCCAGAGGGCAAAAGACCGAAAGCTTTTCGGATCATAAGGGACGGACATGAGGTCTCGCCCTATGAAATGCCCCTCCGGCGCGCTGCCAGCACAGGCGAAGCGGTTTACGACTATGAGATGGACCTGGCGCTCGATGACGGCAGCCGGGACAGCCTGATCGGCAATGCCGTTCCTTTGCTGGACGCCGAGGGCCATCCCAGAGGCGCCGTTGGCGTGTTCATCGATATCACCGAACGCAAGCAGAATGAAGAACGGCTGAGGCACGCCCAGAAACTGGGAAGCATCGGCCTGCTTGCCGGCGGCGTCGCTCACGATTTCAATAATCTCCTGACGGTGATCATTGGAAGCGCGGATGCGGCGCTTACCAAATACCCTTTCTGCGATGAGGTACGCCATATCCTCACGGCCTCGGAACGGGCGGCGCATCTTACGCGCCAATTGCTGGCGTATGCCGGCAAGGGCCAGTTCGTCACCAAGACCTTCAATCTGACGGACCTGGTGTCCCGCTCCAGGGAACTCCTGTTGGCTTCCATTCCCAAGAGAGTAGATCTGGTATTTCATCTGCCCGAGCAGGAACTGCTCGTCAAAGCGGATCCCAGCCAGATCGAGCAGATCCTCATGAACCTGATCATCAATGCCGCCGAAGCCATACCGCCGCAGACCGACGGCCGGATTGAAATCGCCACCGGAACGAGCGACGTGACGGCGGAGAGAGTTCGCGACCACGAGCCGGCGTACGATACGCGGCCCGGCCGCTTTGTTTACCTGAAAGTGACCGATAACGGCTCCGGCATGGACGAGGCAACCCAGGCGCAGATCTTTGACCCCTTTTTCTCGACCAAGTTCACGGGCAGGGGCCTTGGCCTGGCGGCCGTGCAAGGCATCGTCCGCAGTTGCAAGGGCTTCATCGAAGTCGAGAGTTCCCGCGGGGCAGGGTCAAAGTTCCAGGTCTTTCTGCCGGCCTCCGGAAAGCAAAGCGCGCCGGAAGGTCCGGCAGCCTCACGCCCGGGACCTTCGCGGCGCGAAGAACGGGGGCATGCGACGATCCTGGTGGTGGATGACGAGGATTTGGTGCGCAGGTTCGCCTGCTCGGCGCTCCAGAGCCGCGGGTACCAGGTACTGGAGGCCAAGAACGGCAGGGATGCGCTGGAAGTGGTCGCCGCGGCTTCCCAGGTTCCCTCGGCCGCTCTCGTCGATCTGGCGATGCCGGTGATGGGAGGCGAAGAACTGGTGCCGATCCTGCGACGAGACCACCCGGGAATGCGGATCATCGTGACCAGCGGATACTCCGAGGAGGATGCAGGAAAACGGTTCCCGCCGGGGTCTGTGTGCAGCTTCCTGCAGAAACCATATGTCGTGGCGACGCTTCTCCAGAAGGTGCAAGAGAGCCTCAATAGCGGCCCGAATGAGAAGGCGCCGGCTGCCGCTTGAAGAATTGCGAAGCGGAGTCTATCGCGCGACGGCGGCGGGCCGGTAGCCGGCGTGGGCCAGCGCTTCGGAGAGTGCTTCCAGGATGACCTGAACGTTGCTCTGCGTGGAGCCGTAGCCCATAAGGCCGATGCGGAAGATCTTGCCGGCCAGCGGGCCGAAGCCGCCGGCGATTTCGATCCCGCGCTTTTCGAGCAGCCAGCCGCGAATCCTGGCGTCGTCCACGCCTTCGGGGACGCGGGGCGTATTCAGCGTCCAGAGGCGATGGGCCGGGTTGGCAATGTGCATGGACAGGCCCATGGATTGAATACCGGCAACGAAGGCTTGATGGTTGCGGCGGTGGCGCTCCCAGCGGGCTTCGCGGCCTTCCTCCTTAACAATGGCCAGACCTTCGCGGAGCGCATAGAACATGGTGGCGCTGGCGGTGTGGTGATACTTGTGGCCGGAGTAGAAGGAATCGAGCAGGCGCAGGTCGAGATACCAGGACTGGACCTGTCTTTGGCACGAACCGAGGCAGTCGAGGGCACGCGGGGACACGGTGATGGGAGCGAGGCCCGGCGGGCACCCGAGACCTTTCTGGGTACAACTGTAGGCGATGTCGATGCCGTTTTCGTCCACGTTGACGGGCATGCCGCCAAGGGACGTGACGCAATCGGCGATGACGACGGCATCGACTTCATGCGCGGCTTCGCAGGCGGGGCGGACGTCGTTGAACATGCCGGTGGAGGTTTCGGCCTGCACCATGCCCACGACGGACGGGCGCTCGCGGCGGATGAAATCGCGAATCTGCTGGGGATCAAAGGGCTCACCCCAGGGCTTTTCGAGGCGCACGACTTCGGCGCCCTGGCGGCGCGCCATTTCGCCGATGCGGTCGGCGAAGAAACCGTTGGCGAGGAGGGCGAATTTGCGGCCGGGTTCGGCGAAATTGGCGACGGCAGCTTCCATGCCGGAGCTGCCGGTACCGGATATGGCCATGTTGAAGCGGTTGCCGGTGGAAAAGACGTAGCCCAGCAGGTCGCGGATTTCATCCGCTACCTGGAAAAAGAAGGGGTCGAGGTGGCCGACCACAGGCTGCGCCATGGCCGCGTAGACACGCGGGGCAACCATGCTCGGCCCGGGACCGAACAGAAGGCGCTCAGGCGCTTGAAAGGAAGAGCTCATGGGTGGTTGTGACTCCGTTGGAAAGTGTGCTGCACCTCCTCGCCATCGGAGGCGGGCCGGGCATGCCCGGTCCCTACAGGCGCGTTAGGGCAGGCGGAAAGCGGGTGCGAGATCGCTCTCATCAGAGGGAACCGGTGACTGAGAATGCGGGTGCCATCGGCTACACCTTAGCCCCCGATTTCCTGACCTTCTGATATTCGTCGCGAATGGACTGCACCTGATGGGCGTGCGATTCGGCGTGGTTGGCGAAGCCTTCCACCATCTGGCCAAGCGTGAGGCGGCCACGCTCATTGTGGTTGCCGGCGCGCGCGAAGGCATCGGCCGGAAGCTCCTTGAGCAGCTCGACATTTTCCGCCCGCAGGCGGCGGAAGGTTTCGAGCGACTGTTTGGGCTTGCGGCGGGCGTAATCGAGGCGCGAGGCCCAGGCTTCCTGGTTGAAGGCGATGAGCGTGGGATTTTCCTCGGCGATGACCTGGCGGAACCGGTGAGCGGCCACCAGTTCGGTGTCGGCGAGGTGCGCGACGATCTGACGAATGCTCCATTTGCCGGGCGCGGTGAGGAAATCTTCCTCCTCTCCATGGACGCCGGTGAGGAGAGCGGCGAGCAACTCCGGTGCGCGCCGGTAGCGTTCCAGTATGGCGGCGTAGTCGGACATGGGGATAGAACCCGATTATAACGCCGTGCGGCGCCTGGGCGCTCTGTGCGCTTTACACCCGAAGTGGCCGCGGCAGCGGCAGGTCTACAATAGATCCAATGAAACTCAGATTGGCGGTGCTGCTGCTATCCGGAGCAGTTTTGGCTTTTCCGCAGCGAGGGCCGTCGACGCGGCCCGTGCGGCTGGCTTCACGAGGGACGCACGGGGCGGTAGCGGCGGGAACCGAGTATGCCACCGAAGCAGGGATGCGGATCTTCTACCAGGGCGGCAACGCGGTGGACGCAGGCATTGCGGCCATGCTGGCAGCGTCGGTAACAGAGTTCTCGCATTTCGGGATGGGAGGCGAAGCGCCGATTCTGGTGCACACCCGGGACGGCAAGGTGTATGCCATCGCGGGAGTGGGCACGATGCCCAAGCTGGCGACGGCCGATTTCTTCCGCAACCACAAGCTGCAGCCGGACGAGATCACCTCTCCGCCGGAGGCCAAAGGGCTGAAGGACTGGGTGCCGGTAGCGGGTATTCTGTGCGCGCTGGTGCCGGGCATGCCGGAGGCGGCGCTGGTGGCGCTGCGGGATTTCGGAACGAAGTCGTTCGCGGAAACGGTGGAACCGGCCATCGAGCTGGCGGACGGATTCCCGATTGACGAACTGAGGTCGTTTGCGATTGCCAATTCGGCGCCGTATTTCGAAAAGTGGCCGAGCTCGAAACGGGTCTTCATGCCAAACGGGCGGGTGCCGCAGCCCGGAGAGATTTTCCGCCAACCGGACCTGGCGCGGACCCTCAGGTCGATGGCGGCGGTGGAGAAGAAGGCGCTGGCGGGCGGAGCGACGCGGGCGCAGGCAATCAATGCCGTGCGCGACTACTTTTACCGCGGCGAAATCGCGCGGAAGATCGGCGAGTATTCCGAGCACAACGGCGGGCTGCTGCGGTACGAAGACATGGCGGCGTTCCGGGTAGAGCCGGAAGCGCCGGTTTCCACCACCTTCCACGGCTACACCATCTACAAGCCAGGCTTCTGGAGCCAGGGACCGGCGATGATCGAATCGCTGAACATCCTGGAAGGATTCAACCTGGCCGAGATGAAGCTAAACTCGGCGGATTACATTCACACCCTGGTGGAATCGCTGAAGCTGGCGTATGCGGACCGGGACACGTATTACGGCGATCCGAAATTCGTGAAGGTTCCGGCGGAAAAACTGCTCTCGAAGGAGTACGCCGCGGAGCGGAGGAAATTGATCGGGCCGCGGGCGTCGCTGGAGTTCCGGCCGGGGGACGTGGAGGATAATCCGCCCAAGCATCCGTTCTACGCCCACCTGGTGCATCACGACGTGGATCCGGTGCTGCTGGCGAAGGATACGACGTGCGTGGACGCGATCGATAAAGACGGCCTGGCGATTTCGATTACGCCCTCGGGCGCGTGGGCGCCGGCGGTGATCGCGGGGGACACGGGCATTCCGCTTACGGAGCGGGCGCAGAGCTTCCTGCTGGTGCCGGGACATCCGAACGAACTGGCAGGGGGGAAGCGGCCGCGGGTGACGCTCAGCCCGACCATCGCGGTGGGGCCGGACAACACGCTGATCACGCTTTCGACGCCGGGCGGCGACGTGCAAGATCAATCGCTGCTGCAGGTGTTTCTGTACGCGACGATGTTCGGCTACAACGCGGAGTACGCGGTGGAATTGCCGCGCTTCCAATCCGAACACCTGGTGGAGAGCTTCGACAATCACGCCATGAAACCGGGCGGGCTGCTGCTGGACGAGCGGACACCGGCGGACGTGGTGGCGGAACTAAAGAGACGGGGACACATTGTGGAGATGCGCTCGCGCTACCAGAGCGGCTCCGCGCCGGTGTTCATCCGGCTGAATCCGAGCGGGCTGATCGAAGCGGGCGCCGACCCGTACTATTTCCGCTCCGCACAGTCGTGGTAGGGCCGCTGTTCGAGGAGCCGGGAGGTTTCGACCGCCTGGCGCTGACGGCGAGACTGCGCAAACTGGCGGAGGAGCGGATCTATATCGGGGGAAGCTCGTGGAAGTACGAGGGGTGGCTGGGGCAGGTGTACAGCCGCGAGCGGTACCTGGCGCGCGGGAAATTTTCGCGGCGGCTGTTCGAAGCGGAATGCCTGCGCGAATACGCGGAGACTTTCCCCGCGGTTTGCGGCGATTTCGCCTTCTACCAGTTTCCGACACAAGAATTCTGGGACAGACTATTCGGGCAGACGCCCGCCGCGTTCCGGTTCGCTTTCAAAGTGCCGGAACAGATCACGTGCAAAACGTTTCCGGCGCATGCGCGCTATGGTCCGCAGGCGGGAAAAGTGAACGACACGTTCCTGGATGCGGGGATGTTCAAGGATATGTTTCTGCGGCCGCTGTGGCCGCACCGGGAGAAGACGGCGCTGCTGATTTTCGAATTCGGAGCGTTCGGCGCCAAAAGCTTCGTGGGAGTCCATGAATTTCTGGACCGGCTGGACCCGTTTTTGCGCGCGCTGCCGCCGCATTTCCGGTACGCGGTGGAGATCCGGAACCCGGAATTTTTGCAGAAGGACTATTTCTCGTGCCTGCGCAGCCACGGGGTAGCGCACGTGTACAACGCCTGGTCGCGGATGCCGGAATTGCGGCAGCAGATCGCGATACCGGATTCGGCGACGGCGGATTTCCTGGTTTCGCGTGCGCTGCTCCGGCACGGACGGGTATACGAGCAGGCGGTGGAGGCATTCGCACCGTATGCGGAGATCAAAGATCCGAACCCGGCGGCACGCGATTCCATGCGGATTCTGATCGGACGGGCACGAGAGAACAAACAGATGCTGTTTCTGTTTGTGAATAACCGGCTGGAAGGCAACGCGCCCTTGACGATTCTGGCGGTGACGGAACCGTAGGGATGCGGGGCGGCGGAAGCCTCCTGCCGGCGCGTTCATGTGCGATTGTCAGTTAGAATGAACAGCGTGGCGGAATGGTGAAACCGGTAGACACAGCGGCCTTAAAAGCCGCTCCCTGGCAACGGGGGTGTGGGTTCGAGTCCCACTTCCGCCACCAACGCCCATCCCGTTGAGTGCGCGGAACTTCCCGTTCAGGTTTTTTCGCGTGCCATATACGTGCCAAAAGGTCGCTGATGCGCGCTTGACGCCCCGCGCTCCACTTGGCATAGTACTTGTGGACGATAGCCACGGAATCGCCCAGAATATCGGCCGCCTCTTCCTCAGTTCCGCCCATCTCGAGAATCTCGGTCGCAAGCGTGTGGCGGAAGCGATGTGAGCAGGCACTTGAAACACCCGAGGCTTTGAAAACTACGCCCAGAGTCCGGGTCACATCACTGATCGCCGCCTTGCGTGTTCCATGACCACTCCAGAAGAAAAACGGGCAGTCCGGGCTATCTGCTCCGCGGGGCACCGGGAGAACGTCGAGCGCGGCTTGGAGGTCATGATGGACCGGCAATTTTACTGGCTTGCCGTTCTTCGTGGTTCGCAGGAAGATCTCACCACTACGGATTCGGCACTTTTCGAGCAGCGCCACGTCCGAAATCCGGAGCGCCGTGTATCGCAGCAAAAGCACAATGGCGCGCGCGCGAAGCCGTTCATACGTGTTCCGCCCGATCGCATCACAAGCCGCTATGATCCTGGCAACTTCATTCGGTTCGTAAGGTTCCCTGGGCGCCGGTTCTAGATTTTTCGGCATCGGCACTTTTTGAGCCCAGCTCCGGACGATCCATTCGTTATCAAGACAAAAGCGAAAGAAATGCCGAATGATTTCCAGCTCTTTCGTCCAGGTCCGCGGGCTTACACCCCGCGCGCCACGGAAGGTTATCAAATGCTCCAATTCGATTTCGTGAATGGCCTTCAGCCCGCGGGCCGCAACAAAATCACCAAAGACCCGAAGCACCATGCGCCTGCTACGTCGAGTTCCGTCCGAGATGTCCTGGTAGGCATCATGGTATGCCGCGATTGCGCGTGAGATCTCGCGGGTATGCTTCACACACCGGCCGCGCTCCACCAACTCAGTACAGCCCGGTTGTAAGCACGGCCGCAGTCCGTAGCTGGGATCTTCGATTCTTCCGAGGTTCCGCATCGCGCGAGCCCAATCACGGGTGTCCAGGCTCTTGCGAACACGCTTTCCATCGACCTCTCCATCGCACCAGATCGGGCAAGAACACTTCGTGTATTGCCGGCCTTTGTTCTTGCCCTCGCCGCGGTGTGGGCAGGCCTTCAGGTGGCGGCGCCAGAGGCTCAGCACGTTGAAATCTCCTCTGGCGTTGTTGGGGAGACGTGATGCTCGATAATGTCCATAGGCCATTCGCCGCTCCTGTCGGCGTTTGGTTCAGGGCCGGTTCGAAGTTCCCGCTTCGAGTCGGCCCGCTCCAATGAAAGCGTACTTCCGTTCCGCTCCCCAATGCAACACCGTTTCACTTCGTCCGCTCCTCGTAGACCCGCATCGCAAGCGAAAAGGGAATCCTGATTTCGACACGCCTCCGCCGGCCACTGCGTTTCGGCTCGCCGCATTTCAGCACGCCGGGCCGGTCCTGGAACCAACGAAGGACAGTAGACTCGCTGATGCCCCACAGCTCCGCATAGAATTTTGGGGAGTAGTGCTGCTCGATGCGAACCGGTTCCGGTCCTTGCATTTTCCATCTCCCTCAATATCGGCGTCGTTTTGCGCGCCGGGCCTGCTCGGCCGGCCTCATTTCCTCTCCCCAGATCCCCTCCGCAGCCATGCGGCGGGCTTCTTTCTCCATGGCTCCGATCAAGGCGGTGCGCCGCGGGCCATCGATGGGAGTGCCCGTTGCCCCTTGACTGTCCAGCCAGGCGTGAAGCCGCCCGCTTCCGTCATCGATCATGGAGTAGCCGTCCCATTGGCCGTCCACGATCCACGGCCGCATCCCCAACCTAAGAATCAGCTCGCGAATTTTGGGGCGATCTCTTCCAGACACGTTATCCTCCTCGTTTCAAATTAGGGTTCCGACAGGAACAACCCTTCCGGCGGTTCAGCCGGTTTTCTCTATTGTTTTTTATTTGCGATCATCAGAGAGAAATGGAGATAAGAGTAGGGAAAACCGCCGGAACCAGCTGAACTGCCCGCAGCGGGTAACCCCTGCGGCCTCACGCGCCTCGGCTTAGGGCATCGCCATGAAGTTCCAGCTAATGCCACGGTAAGCTTCCACCTTCCTCCCGCCCACAGTCATCTGGCAATCGCTCACGGAGGGCCGCGCTTTGCGTAGCGCACGGCCAAAGAGGCTGTGTCGGTCATCGGCGGCCGTCTCTCGGCGGAGCAGGCCTTTCGATATGCATCGATGACTTCCCGCTTTGGAATCTCTCTGTTCGGGTCGTCCACGAGATATTGGTCCAGCCAGACGAGAAAAGGATCACTGACCGACCTGAATTCATGAAAAGCGGCCTCCATACTGGCACTTACCGTGAAGCCCCGCGAGCGCAGCTTCGGCAAGGCGTCCAGCGCGAGATTCAACAGCCCGCTCAAGGCCTCCGGTGCGGCAAGTTTTGCGTCCAGTACGGCCCGTGGCAGTGTGGCGGCAGATCCAGGATCAAACGTCTTCTCGAATGGCACGATCAGCCACCGCCGGGCAAACGCGTGCGTGGGATCATCGCTCGCGGGTAGCTGGTTGGCGGAGTAGATCAATTTTGCGTGCGGCCGGAATTCGAAGGCATTCCTATACTTGTGCTCCCCCTGGATCAGATCTCCGCCTGTGAGCGCCTTGAACATCGCCGTGGAGGCCAGCTTATGGCCGGGAAGATCAGGGCAGATATTGGTGAGTTTGCCCAAGAGGCGAGCGGCTGCGAACCGATGAGTCTCCAGCTCGTGAAGGCTAATCGCGCAGACGTTTCGGCCGCCCAGAAACGCCCTCAGGCCCGCGAGAAATGCGGATTTGCCGTTGCTTCCCTCCCGGTCAGCGCGATCGCTTTCTGGATTGAAGTTTCTGGCGTCATCGTCCAGGCGGCGATCTGCCCAAGGATTTCCTGGGTATCTTTGGGTAAAGTCTCTCGTGCGAACTCCAACCAGACCGCGGCATCCGCCGCGGGGTCGTACCGCACTGGAAGCTGGACAGCAGTCAAATGATCCTCAGAGTGGGGGAGCAACGTGCGCGTGTTCACATCAAAGAGACCGTTTTCCAGGTTCACGATATCGATGGGCGGCGAGGGCCACAGGTCCCGATTGCCCGACAGGTGTACTGCGGGCTGTCTGGACGTTGGCGCCCGGAGGCCCGGTTGTGACTACTGCTGAGTTTTCGCAGCCGGCCGTGACACTCCCAAGATCAAGCGCGGGATGGCTGGAGAGCTGATCCGCGGAACTGGTCACCTTGCACGCTGTGGGACTGAGCTTTGCTGCAAATGCGGCGAGTTGGCTAAGGGCGAACCATCGGGCGCGCTCCACCTGCCCGCCTGCGTCGCCTCCGCCCACGAACGCTCCCGCCGTCTCGTCCTTGGCCAGACGCGCGCAGAAGCATGCTTGCTGAGTTGCGTGGAATGATTGCCAGCGGAAACAGAGAAATGGGCTCACCTGCAAGCCGTGCACCAAAGCGAAAACGATTTAGCGCCGCATCTCGCCGAAAAATGGCTTTGGCGCAAAGAGCAAGGTGGGCACGAATCAGAGGGAAATCTAAGCCATCAACGCTCGCTCCGTAGAAACACCCAAACCGAAACGCAGATTGTCCGCGGCGGGCCGAAGGGCGATTCAAGAGGCACTGCGACGGCGTTGGGCGCTGAAGAGGGCTGAAACCCTCAGGGCGCAAGGATCAAAGAAACCTGGATCCAGCCGGAAAATGGCAGCAGAAGCAAGTGCGGCATAGGGGGCACTACCCGCCGAAGCTGCTCAACATTGGTTTGATACACTCGCCGACGGACATCAAGGCTTAAGGGCAGTGTTGGGCGGAGCTCAAGGCAGGGTGCCGAGCCGTCGCTAAGCCGGCGCCTATTGGGAAGTCACAACGGGGTCGATTGGCAGATGCTTACAGCGGCTCGAAACCCGGCTTTCGCCGCAGGAGGATCTGAAAGCTTGGCGCGTCGCCAATGTGCTGTACGAGCGACGCCAGTACCTCGCGCAAGCAGCGCGTCAGCCCGTCGAGGACACGCCTCCACAGCGCGGAAGCGGTTCCCACCTGTCGATCGCGGATACGTTGCGCCGCCGGCGAGAGCTGCTTGCTAGGCTACCCAACGAGCCGCCGCCTAATACCACCGAGGCCGGAACTGCTGCCGACCACAACGCCCGCGGGACTGACGTACCGTCCAACTCGATACGAAACGACCACGCCGGCCTTCCGGCATGGTCCGCCACGGGCAGCAGCGATTCGTCGGGATTGACGTGACTGCTGATGATCGGGCGCGGCCAGCGGCCATCCACGGAAGAGATCATTGTATTGTTCGACGCTGCCGCATACGCTAGTTCATGCCGCACTGGCTAGTCATCGGCTTGTTTGTTAGCATCGTTGCCGCTCTCGCTGTAATCGTACGGTGGGAATTCAAGCGCGTCGGCAATGCACCGTACGATGTAGCTGTGAAGCGCTATATCGACTCCCAAAACATCAGCCCTCGCTCGCATGTCCGAAAGGAGATCAAGCGTGGCCTCGATCGCTGGGATTGAGCGCAGGGGCTGAGGCGCAATCGCTGGCGATAAGAGCGAATATTGGTAGCCATCTCCGCGTGCCCACAGGGACCTCGCGTATCACCGTTAGGCGTGTGTGGAGCCGGTTCTCAATGGAATGAAAACAACGTTTTTGAGACGATCACACCGCAAACTGCCGCAAATGATGGTCAAGATGTTCGTACATTAGGATCGCCCACTCCTCCGGCGTCATCCTCCCAAAGAAACTGTGCGGATTCTTCGTACACCCCGCCGCCGCTCCAGCCGCAAACTTGTCAATCAATCCCGATAACCGCTCCCGTTCCTTGCCCAGGTCTCGTTCGCCCGCCACAATCAAGCTCTTCGCTGTCGGTGAATTCCTTCGTAGAAGGTCTTCGTTCCGTAACACCATCGGCTTCACCAGTCGCCCCATCAGACGTGCGGGTAGCGCTCCCTTTTCGGGCACGACTTCTCCCACCGCCCACTGCATGCTCACCGAGCAATGTGCCAGCATCTGCGCCGCCGTCATCTTGCCCCCGCGCCTCTCACTTTGCGGCTCCAATTCTCCCAGCCGGGCCTTTACGTGATTCGCCACCGTCGCATCGAACAGGTTCTTCATACTCACATGGCTCCCTTGAATGAGAATAACGAAGAACCCGTGTCGGAAGGGTCGCTCTTGCCGGGAGAGCCCGAACCACTACCGATATTGATACTTAACGCCGTTCTGAAGCTCTGATCTACGCCGCAGGCCAGGCCCGCTGAGGTCACCATTCTCGAGTGGGCGCCAATCATGAAACAATCGCGACAGCCCAATGCGAAAGTGTGCCTGAACAAGCACTGCGCAGCTTGATCGGGACGGGGGTATACTATCAACCGATCGGAATCCAGACCGGAATGGCGGGGGCGCCGGCTGGCCTCGGAATCTCTTCATGGAAAACCCGAGAGCCGCCCTTTCATTCCATAGCCTCAAGGAGAAGACATGGCCGAGACTGATCGCACCAAGTACTTGCGAATCGCGTTGCTGGTAGTAGGCGTGATTTTCATAGTTGGGATTTACCCGCTCACCATCATCTGGCCGTCCGGATGGTCGTGGCACACGGGCCAGTCAGATTACCTGCAGATGATTCTCGGCATTTACGCGACGCTGGGAGTGTTTCTGTTGCTTGCTTCGCGCAACCCACTCGCACACTTGAGCCTCATTTGGTTCACGGTGTGGTCCAGCGTTGTGCACGGCGGAATCATGGCAGTACAGTCTTTGGCGAACTCCGAGCACATGGGACACCTTTGGGGCGACGTCCTGGCGCTATTTGTTGTAGCGGCCGTGCTTGCGCTCCTGACGCCACGCGGTGCGGCAGCGAAGCCCGCCTAAGTGAGGGCCAGACAACCGACGCCCCACGCAGGGCAAGTTGATAGTATCCGGATGGCCGACGATGCGCTCGGCTCACCAGCATCTATGATTGAATGGGGGAACAAATCCTAATGATCAACGGCGCGCATGTCGTCATCTACAGCAAGGACGCGAAGACCGTGGCAAGCAGATCGGGACTGCAGCGTGTGGTGGTACTGCCGGCCCGTTCCGAAAGACGGGCGGCAGGTTCATCGACGGCGAGTGCGAGTGGTAGGGGGCCGGCGTGGCGGCGATTCTGATTCGGTGACCGTCGATCTGATTGGCCATCGCAAGCGCACTTCGTCCGGAGACAGTAAACAAAGTGTTGCGATTGGCGTCAATCGCAGCGCAGCGCCGCCATGGGGTCGACGCGGGCGGCGCGGCGTGCAGGCAGGTATCCGGCGGCAAGGGTAGATAACGCGAGCGCGAGGGCCGCGATGGCGAAAGCCTCGGGGTCAGTGGGGGTGACCCCGAATAAGAAGCTGGCGGCGAAGCGCGAAAGCCCCACGGCGGCGAGCGCGCCCACCAGGCAGCCCGGCACGAGAAGTAGCGCTGCCTCGCGGAGTACGAGCACGAGGATGTCGCGGCGGGTGGCGCCCACGGCCATACGCACGCCGATTTCGTTGGCGCGCCGCGACACCTGGAACGCGAGGATGCCGAAAATTCCCAGGCAGGCGACTATCAGCGCCAACAAGCCGAAGAATCCGCCGAGCGTGGCCATCATGCGTTCATTGAGGGTGGATTGGTCCACCTGATCTTCAAATGTCTGTGGATGAAAGGTACGCATCGCGGCGTCGATTTCCGGCATCGCACGCTCCATCAAGGGCGCAAGGCGCATGGGGTCGCCGCCCGAAACCCGAGCCATATACGTGTACGCCATAGGCTGCCACCTTCCCGGCTCGGCACTCTGCTGCTGCACCCATTCGATATACAACTCGCGCGAAACTCCCTTGCGCAGGTTCTGGTATTTCGTGTCTCGGGCGACTCCGATAATTTCGTACGTCACTTTGTTGCAGGTGACGTGTTTGCCGAGCGGGGGCTGGCCGGCCAATAGCTCGCGCACAAAGCTCTCGTTGACGATGGCGACGTGGTTCGCACTGCTCTCGTCACGTTCCTCGAATTCGCGGCCCAACAAGATTGGCGTGCCGGTCACGCGAAAATAGCTGGGTGCAATGGCGTTCATCAAGGCTGTGTTGTCCTCACCCGGACTAAAGGCATGGCCCTCCACCTGTACCTCGCGGCTCCACTCGCCACCGCCCAACGGGACCATGTTGGCGGCGCTCGCTGCCACTACTCCAGGTATGCGGTGCAACCGAGCCAGAATAGCGCTCTGAATCTCCCGGCTGCGGGTGGCGGGGAAGTGATGCTTCGATAGCAAATCCACCAGGAAAACGCCGCCTGTACTCATGCCGGTATCGACGCTGTAGAGTTTCACCAGAGAGCGGATAAACAGGTTAGCGCCGACCAGCAGCATCATCGAAATCGCCAGTTGCGCTACCACCAGAAGCCGCCCGAGCTGCCGATGGCCGCCGGCGCGCACTTGTTTGAGTGCGGGATTGACGCTCGCCGTTGCTGCGCCGAGCCCGGGAGCCAGACCGCCGAGCACGCACACCACCAGCGAGACCGCACCCGTGAAGGCGAAAATGCGCCAGTCCGGCGCGGCTTTCAGAGAGAGCGTATCGCCATTCGCCATCATCGTGATGAGCACGCGGCTAAACCATTGGGCCGCGCAGAATCCCGTCGCAGCTCCGCAGAGCGCGAGCAGAAGGCTTTCCGCCAGGAATTGCCGCACAAGGCGTCCATTGCCGGCACCAAGCGCCCGCCGTACCGAGATTTCGCGCTGCCGCGCGGTGACGCGCGCCAGCATCAGGCCGGAGAGATTGGCGCATGCCAGCAGGAGTACGAGCGCCACAATGCCCATGAGGATAGTGAGCGGCTTGATGAATTGCAGCCGCAGGCCGTTCATGCCGGCCGCGCCCGCGAGCGCCACGGCGCGCTGCTTGAGCACCTGCTGTCGCTGAAAGGGCACTGGAATCGTAGCGGCACGGTCGTGAAGCCAAGGCTCAAAAAGCGCGGTCACCTCAGCATTGGCTCGCTCAAGGGAGACGCCGGGCTTCAGCCGCGCCATCATTCCCAGAGAGTTGAGGCTCCAGTCGCTCCGCCATTTGCCATTCCCGTCATTCAGGGCATCCAGCATCGAGAGCGGCGCCGCGAAGGAATGTGTGCGCCCGCGCTCCGTCCCCTCGAACCCCTGGGGCTCCACTCCCACAATCGTCAACGTTGTGGTGGCGTAAGTGAGCGGAGTGCCGATCGCAGCCGGATCGAGTCCGAAGCGCCGGCGCCAATAATCGTAGGAGATGACCGCTACGGCCGTTGGCACCGCGTCGTCCTGTGGCGTCAGCAAACGGCCGGCCGCGGGCACGAGCCCGAGCACGGCATAATATTCGCCCGACACCGCGCTTCCATTGACGTCTTCATCATCGACGCCGTTAATGGTGATCTCGTGGCGGATCGGCATTTCGACGAACGCCCCGGTAATCGATGAGAGCCGGTCGTGAAAATACTGGAAGAGCGGATACGAGACCGCGCAACTGCCGCAGTCCTCCCTCACGCGCGCAATCTGCACCACCTCGCCGGGGGCGCGCACCGCCGCCATCGGTCGCAGCATCACGGCATCGACCAGGCTGAAAATGGTGGTGTTGGCGCCGATTCCTAGCGCAAGCGTCAGCACCGCGCTGGCCAAAAAGCCCCGACTGCGGCGCAGCGTGCGCGCGGCGTAGATGAGATCCTGGCGGAGGTCGGCGAGCCAGCGCGGGTGGTGAATGTCGCGCATGTCTTCTTCGATTTGCGCCGGGCCGCCGAATTCGAGGAGCGCGCGGCGCCGCGCTTCTCGCGGATCGAGTCCCTGGGCGATGTAGTCCTGCGTCAGCCGGTCGACGTGATAGGCGATTTCGGGGTCCATTTTCACTCCGAGGTCTGCATTATCAGCTCGACGGCGCCAGCCAGGCGGCCCCAATTGGCGGCTTCCGCATCCAGTTGCTTCCGGCCGGCCCGTGTCAGCGTGTAGAATTTGGCCTCGCGGCCGGTTTCGGAAGCGCGCCAGTCGGCTTTCAGCCAGCCGCGTTTTTCTAGGCGATGCAGCGCGGGGTAGAGCGACCCCTGCTGCACCTGCAGCACTTCCTGTGAGATCTGCTGAATACGCTGTGCGATCCCGTACCCGTGGGCCGGCTCTAGCGCGACAATTTTGAGCACCAGCATGTCGAGCGTGCCTTGCAGAAGATCGGATTTCTCGGATGCCATGACAGTCTACATATACACTTTCATATGTAGAATGTCAAGGCATGCCCGGCCGGAAGTATTTGGCACACTAGCGTATTTTTTGATAGCGGCTTGATAGACCGGGCTATCGTGGATTGGCAGGTCACCCGGACGTGCAGTCCCCGACTCGTTGACTTGGCGCGGGGCACTGACGGTGCGGCTTCCATTTTGTAGTTCCCCTGCCCTGGGGCGATTGATTCCAAAGCAAACAAAACGCTTGAAGTCGATCCTGTTCTCTGCGACATTGTGGGCGGCAGGGAGCAAGCAATACGTGGCGCCGGGGCACCACGATCAAAACAATCTCCGCACTGAGCTAGGAGGCGTGTCGCTCGCCTCTGATGCTCAGTTCAGAATCCCCCACCTCCGAGATCCAGATGACCGTACCGCTCTAGTCGTGTGAGCAGGACCTACAGCCTGCCAGGGCTGCCTTGGTTAAGCCGGCAAGATCACGGAAAGCTGCGCCCGCCGTCACGAACGTCAGCAGGACGGACGCTTGATCTCACTGCCCCTTCGGCATTTCCGAGTAGTGGACGTGCACCAGCACCCATCCACCCCTCGCCTTACGATAGATCTGGGTTTCACGACCGTCAGTTTGCACGGTTGCACCGTCCTTCTTCTGCTTGGCGGTGAAGTGCCAGCTGAACTCGGACCACGCGGAATCTCCATAAACGTGAACCATGATGTCACGCGGCGTCAGCTTGCGCTCAGAAAACATCCCTCCCATTACTTCCGTAAAGGACCCCTTCACCTCCTCCCAACCGTGTGCCTCGCCGAGCGGGTGAATAAAGGTAACATCGGGCGAGTTATCCCAGACCCGCCCGGCCAATTTGACGTCGGCTGCGTCCACCGCGGCGGCGTAGTTTTTGATGAGGTGCTGGATTTGCTCGGCTTCCGTTAGGGCCGTTCCTGGGGCCAGCAAGGCAGGAGCACGATGAGCGCAAGGAGAGATTTCAAGTTCACGGGATGAAAATAGCACAGCTACGACGGCTCGTGCTCTCGAGACATCGGCGGACGAGCCCGACGGCAGATTCCGGCACCGTTGAACCGTTGGACCACCGCTCGGTTCCGCCGCATTTGTCCGGTACTCGTATTGAAGGGAGAACTCGGTATTAACCAAACGAGGACTGGCGGCGATTCTCCCGTCTTCCCGGGTTGGATTCTCGAAAAGAGATTGCGGATCGTCACTCCCACGCTGTACCTGCCTTTACAATGGGACGAGGAGAGGAGCACATGAGGGGCCAGCCGACCGCCGCCGCCAGCCACGGGTATACCGTCGTGGGCGCAGGCGCCATTGGGGGAACGCTTGCCTGTCACCTCGCGGTGGCCGGACACCACGTAACGCTGGTGGAGGCGGACCGCGCGCACGTCGAGCGGATCGCCGGGCATGGCCTGGTAATTGAGCGGGATGGCTCGGAGTCGGAAGCCGTGCGTTTCGCGGTATTCACGCCGGACAATTACCCCGGCACGCTGGGGCCGGTGCTGTTGGCGGTCAAGGCCCAGCATACGCCGGCGGCTGCCGCCTGGATCGCGAGCCGTTTAGAGGAGGACGGCTGGGTGGCGTCCATGCAGAACGGCCTCAATGAAGACGCAATTGCCGAGGCGGTGGGGCGGGCGCGGACCGTCGGCGCCTTTGTCAACTTGAACGCGGACGTGCTCCGTCCGGGTGTCATCCATGACGGCGGTCTGGGCGCGCTGGCGCTCGGGGAATTGGACGGCAGCGCGTCGCTGCGGGTGCGGCAACTGGCGTGTGATCTAGCACACTGGGGCAAGGCAATCGTGACGGCCAACATCCATGGCTTTCTGTGGTCGAAACTCGCCTATCTTGCGATGCTGACCGCGACCTCCCTTAGCAACCAGGAGATGGCGGAGTCGGTTAGACGCTACCGGGGCCTCATGAGCGATCTGGCCCGCGAAGTGTGCGCCGTGGCCGCTGCGCGAGGGATCGCGCTCGAACGCTTCGACGCCTTCGAGGCCGGTGCTTACACGCCATCGACATCCCGTGTGGATTCCGAGGCCGTCACCAAGGCACTCGCGGTCTGGATGGCCACGCTTGCCAAGAAGCACAGCGGCATCTGGCGCGACATCGTGGTCCGCAGGCGGCCGACGGAGGTGCCCGCGCTTTACGCGCCGGTCTTCCGGCTGGCGGGCGAGCAGGGCGTTCCCGTGCCGCTCCTGGCGCGGACGTTGAAGATGCTGGCCGAGGCGGAGCGCGGCGAGCGTGCGATTGCTGATGACAACCTGGACGAACTGGATGACCTCGCGGAGAGGACGGCGATAACCACCTACCGATGAGCGTGCCCCCCGCTAAGCCAATTCCGGAAATGGTCGCCGGCCATCCCGGTGCACGCACCGAAGCGAAAGCGGTTCTCATAAACCGCGCGATTCTCCGACGCGCCGTTCTTTCCTGCACGGTGGGGCAGGTTTTCGAGTTCTACGATTTTGTCATTTACGGATTCATGGCAGCCGCGCTCGCTCGCGCATTCTTTCCGGGCGGCGATTCACTCGCGGGGTTGCTGAAAACGTTCGCCACGTTCGCGGTGGGCTTTCTGGTGCGTCCGTTGGGCGCGATGATTGCCGGGTCATATGGCGACCGACACGGCCGCCGGCAGGCGCTGGTGCTGACCATCGTGATGATGGCGGTTTCCACCGGTGTCACCGGACTGCTTCCCGCTTACTCGACTATCGGGATCGCGGCGCCGGTGCTCCTCGTGCTTTGCCGCATGTTCCAGGGATTCTCCACCGGGGGACAATGGGGCGGCGCAGCCGCTTTCCTTGTGGAGTATGCACCGCCGGAGCGTCGCGGGCTGATCAGCAGCTTCCAGCAGGCCGGCATTGCCATTGGCATGCTGCTGGGCACCCTGACCGCCGCACTTCTCACCTATAGCTTGCCCGAGCATGCGTTCTTCGCCTGGGGGTGGCGGATCCCGTTTCTGCTGGGTTTCGTGCTAGGACCGGTGGGTCATTACCTGCGCAGCCGCGTAGGCGAAACCCCTGTGTTCACCAGTAGCTCCGCGGCGCGGGCCATGGCGCGGTCGCCGCTGCGTGAAATGATGGCCACGCAACTGGGCCCCAGCGCGGCGGCGTTTGGCTTCAGCACTGTGGTATGCGTAGTGTACTGGGTATTTCTGGTCTACGTGCCGACGTTCGCCGCCCAGGAATTGCGCCTCAGCGCTTCCGCGACCTTTTTTTCCACCACCCTAGCCTGCATGGTGTACCTGCTGCTGACGCCGGTGGTCGGAGCATGGTCCGACCGCGTGGGTCGCAAGCCGATGCTATATGCCGGCTCCGGCGGCGCCATCCTCTTCAGCTATCCGCTCTTCCGGCTCCTGGTTTCGCACCCCACCGTGACCGGCCTTGTCGTAACGCAAGCGCTGGCCGCGGCCGTCCTCTCCTTGCTTACGGGCGTGCTGTGCGCGGTGCTGGCGGAATCCTTTCCCACCAAGGTGCGTTACACCGCGCTGGCCATCAGCTACGGTTTCTCGGTGGCGATTTTCGGCGGTCTTGCGCCGCTTGTATCTGCCGCACTGTACCGCCTGACGGGATCTCCCGAAGCCCCGTCGTACTATGTGATCTTCGCCGGCGTCCTCAGTCTCATCGCGACGTTGTTTGTCCGGGAGGGAGCGCACCGTCCTCTCCCGGAATGAATTATTCTCCCTTCGGAAGGCCAGTCACATAGCGATCGGCTCCTCAAATGCGGAGCGGCATCGCGGACGTGCCTATCCCGGCGATGCTGGCGAAACTCTGGGGCTCGGCCGCCCTGGCCACCGTCCCAGCCTCGGAGCTTGATGCTGGCCATCGGCCGTGTTTGCGCCCAGACTCAGCAACCGACGGCGGTGACCAAGCCGAGCCTCAACCGGGCCGGCCGACCAAGTTCTTGCGGGTTTTCCGCGAGACGGCGCCGCGTAGGAAATTCGGAAGCTCGTTCTACCGGAAGTGATCCACCCGCATCAAGTCACTTCCGCCCTGATCCACCTGCGTGTAGAGCAGCCAGCGCTGGTCCGGAGACACCGTCAGATAAGAGATCGAAGGCTTCTTATCCGTCTTGACCAGCCGGCTGGCAGCGGCCGCGAAATCATAATATTGCAGGCTGGATTGCAACAAAAAGTAAATGCCCTCCGTGGTTGCCACATAGCTCCGTGCGTCCGTCGCATCCAGCACCTGAGTCTCCTCTCCGCCTGCCGTGGACATTCTCAGAAGCGGGGTAACCCCGTTCTCCAGCCGGGAATAGTAAAGCCATTCTCCATCCGGCGATTCCAGCGGATTGGATCCGCCGCTCCTCGTCACCTGGATGGGCTCGCCGCCGCCGGCCGGCGCTTTCCAGATCTGCATAGTCCGGCCGCTTCCGCGGTCCGAAGCAAAGTAGATCCATTTGCCGTCATGCGACCAGCTCGGCCTCACGTCGTTGGCTGCACCGGTGGTCACGCGCCGCGACCGGCCACCGTGCACGCTCACATCATAAATCTGGTAATGCCCCTCGTCGTTCGAATCGAAGACCAGGCGCTGGCCGTCCGCCGACCAGCGCGGGGTAGCGGATTCGCCCATGGTCACCGGCTGCCGGCATTTGGAGCCGTCCGCATCGCACACCCAGACCTCCATATTGCCGGAGAGGTTGGAATTGTACGTGATGCTCTTCCCATCAGGCGAATATTGGGGATTGCTGTCCGCGCGGGTGGAGGCGATCAACTGGGTGGGCGGCTCGCGCAAATCGGAGAGGTCCACGCGCCAGATATTCGTATCCGTGATGCCCTGACTGTAGACCAGCCGGTTCCCCTGCCGTGAAATCGCTGGAAAGGACGCGCCCTGGCCGACACCCAGACGGCGGACCTCTCCCGCGCCCGAGGCCGCCAGCCGCCACAGAGCGAATGCGCCGCCGCGATTGGAAGAGAAGACGATTTCGCGGCTATCTGCCGTCCACGCCAATCCACGGATGGATCGGTTGTCGTTGGTGAGCCGGTTCGGTTCTCCCGTTGCGCGCAGATTTCCGTCGAGGGGCAGAACATAGACGTCGCTGGCCGCGTTAGCCATGTACCGGGCGAATGCCACCGACCGGCCATCCGGAGAGAATGCTGCACAATAATCGCCCATGCTGGCGGTGGGTAGGTCGGTGAGTTGCCGTTTCTCTCCGCTCTCCGCCGAAACCAGCCACAACACAACCGGCTTTTCCGCCGAATCCCTCCCCGCTGCCACCAGCCAGCGGCCATCCGGCAGCCAGTTTACGGCAGTTAAGCCTGAACGGACGGCATCTTGGTCGCTATAGCTGGCTTGCCATGCCAGGAGCTCCCGCTCCGGCCCTCCCCGTACGGGAATCAGCATCAGTTTCGCTTTTCCGTTCGCGATGCGCACGAAGGCGACGGAAGCACCATCCGGCGACCAGGCCGGCGCAAGGTCGTCCGCGGGATCGGTGGTCAACCGTCGTGGGCTGCCGCCGGACGCGACCGGCTTGACGTAAATATCGAATTGATCCTGCTTCTCTCCGTTCCAGCTAAACGCTACGAGGTTGCCATCCGGGGAGAAGCTCGGGGACGATTCATACCCAGGATAGGCGGTGAGCGGCACAGCCTCCTGCGCGGCGGCCGGTGTCCCCTGTGCGCGGGAGAAACGGTATGCCCCGCCCAAGGCCAGCAGCAGAACCAGCGCTACCGCCCAACGAATTCTGGAGCGCCCGGATTTTCCCACCGCCCGCCCTCCCGTTAGCATGCCCGATACCGAATTCTTTTTCACCTCTTCGAGCGCCAGTTTCCGATCCGGCATGCTGAGCGCGCGCCGCTTCGGGTCCTTGCGCCGGCAGGATTGCAGAACCCGGCGCATTGTCCCAAAGTCCTGCGGTAGATCGCTTTCGGAAAGGTTGCGCACCGCCGCCAATAGCCGGCCTGACGCCCACGAAGTGTAGTTCAGGTGCATGCGTAGAATATTGCCGGAAATGGACATGGATGAGACACAGTATAAGCTACACCAGAATCAGCTGAGCATGTCGTATGCATATCGACGTTGCTGACCCGCAATCTTCACGACGTCTTCGGGGAAAACGACTCCACGCGCCGACGCGCGGCTATCGACGAGATCTTCACCGAAGATGGCGTGTTCTACGACCCCAGCGGGGGCGTCTATCGTGGCCGCGACGAGATCGATCGCATCGCGGGCACGATAATTCCACTCATCCTGACTTTCGGTATCAGCCAATTGCCGGACCCGAGGAATTGGGCTATGGCGGGCGCATCCAATGGGTATCCGGCCGCCCTGGTAAAGCGCCAGCTTACGCCGGGACTGATTTCATCATTGCCCGGGACGGTCGGATTGCCGCGGTTTATCTCTTTTTCGACAAGCTACCCTGAGCTGGGCTCTATCGTGTGCGAAAGTGGCTTCTCCTGATCGGTTCGACCCTCCTCCTCACCTTGCTGGTTTCGCGTCTAAGGTGACTTCTTCTCTACGCTCGAATCTCACGGAGGGGCTCGCGACCGTTCAGGGTTGGTACCGCTCCTGGTATGATAGGCAATCTATCTATGCCTTATCCGCAACCCGAGCTTGGCCAGGTGTCTGAAGCAGTTACCCACAACATCCGGGTCGAAGTGCTCTCCCAGCATTCGCGCGAGAACTCGCGGCCCCTGGAAGACGTGTGGGTGTTCCAGTATACGGTCCGCATTACCAACCAGGGAACCGAGACGGTTCAACTAATCAGCCGGCACTGGATCATCACCGACGCATTGCAACATGTCGAAGAGGTCCGGGGTCCCGGTGTAGTGGGCGAGCAGCCGGTGCTCGAACCGGGAAAGTCATTCCAATACTCATCGTGGTGTCCGATCCATACTCCCATGGGAACCATGCGCGGCACCTATCAGATGATCTGCACGGATGGGAGCCCCTTCGAAATCGAGATCGCCCCGTTCCTGCTGAAAGCTCCGTACGCTGTGAACTGACGGGATCGGCTACTTCGACACTCCGAACCCATCGTTAACTGCTAATCTCGGTAGCGATCCCGCCGGCTCTTTCCGAGTGGCGTGATCCACGCGCACCGGGCCTGGGCGGCTCTGATCTAGGCGGGTGGCACCGCACGTCCATGCGGCCAACCCGGGCGCAGCGTGCGCACGCCCGCGAAGAAGCCGGGAGGACTGTGACAGCTTGAGTATATATAGGAGCCAAAATCCTGGAGGAGTACAAGGACGACGAGGAAGACGGCGCGTTCTTCGTCGATCCGATTGTCCCGGCTATCCCAACCCCATGCAGCAGCGAAGCTTATCTACCGTGACAGTCTGGAGCACACTGTCCCGGTGGTCACGTGCGGGAACATGTGGGAGTTTGTGCTCCAGTTGTGCTCCGCCGAGTCCAGCCTTGGTTTCTGTGCTCCCCGTGTGCTCCGGGCACACGCATATATAGGGGCCCGATCCTGCAGGAATACGAGTTGGTATTTCACGTCCTTTCGCGCGCACGCGCGGTCGCACGGCGTTCAAGAACCTGTTCGTCGCCCTCGTCGTCCTCCAGGATTTGGCTCCTCTATATGGAGATTCTGTCCCAACTCTCGCGGTGGTCCCACGGACATGAAACAAATAGTCACGACCGGGAAGCTCACGTTTGCGGCGAACCACATGCCATCGTCGGTGGTAATACATCCAGTTGCCCAAAATCGCCCAAACGTTCTGTACAGGCCCCGAGACGAAGCCGCCTCGCGCGGTCCTGAGCTAATGTGGCTTACGCACGTCCCCCAGTGAGAGTTCCGCTCGCGCGGATCTGACCCACCGGTCCAAGTCAGCCATATAATCCCGGCAAGCAGGCATCGCCGCCATCGCGTCGAAGACAGCAATCCCATAGCTAAGCGCTGTGAATCGCGCATTGCCGGTGGCCTGTTCCGCTTGATAGAACCGGGCTCTCGCCTCGCCGTCAAGAGCGGAGCACTGCCCGTTGCTCCCGACTTCGCGGTAGAGCAACACTGCCTCAGCGAATTCTCCCGCGGCCGCTTCAAGAATATCGAAGCGGGTGAGGTCCTTTTGGGCGCTGGACGCGTAGTTCATGCGCGCTGTTCCTAGATTCTCCCGTGCGTACGCCTCGTCCAGTCGACGCCCGGCTTTCTGCTGCCTGGCCACGTCTACCTGAAGTTCCCCTTCTGCTGCGCGAAACAGGCTCAAATCACCGAGCGCAGCGGCACATGAGGCCAGACCGATAGCGCTGTTGAGACGGTCGGCGCTTGTCGCTTGCGGACTTCTATCCAGATCGCGGTGGAGAGCTTTCACTTCTTCACACACTTTCCTCGCCGGCCGTTTATCGTTTAAGACGGTTGCTCCCAGCGTAAACACCAACCGGGATCGGGCCTCGTCTGCCAAGTCCCCATTTGCAGTCACCACTACATCGCGCAGTAGTGTTTCTGCCTCGGAAAGATGCGGAATCAGGAAATCCGGGTAGCTGTACGTCGTCGCCAAGGCTAGTTTCGCCCGTGGGCCGATGTCGTTGTTGGGGAACGTGGCTGAGAGCTTTGAAGCCGCCCCAAGCTCCGACGTCGCTGACAACAAGGTCGCGTCGCGGTTGGCCGCAATTCCCGCCCCGAGTTGCCGGCTATAAACTTCCCCCAAACTGAGGTGGAAGAGAGCGGCGTTTAAACTCGAAGATGGTTCGCTCCGCAGCGCCTTCTGGAATTGCTCGGAGGCCATGCCTAGACAGTGTGACAATGCCGCGCTGGTGTCACTTTTCTCGAACCAGGCCAGTCCGACATAGAAATGCGCGGCCGCAAATGGAATCGAATCAAGAAGACCAATTACCTTATCGTACTCCCCCTTTTGATACTCAGCTACGCCCCATTTATATTTGACCGCGACGGAAGCTGCGCCGGCCGCGTCAGATCTGTCCTCCAGCACATCAGCCACCTCGCCGAGGCTCACAGAGTGGACCTCTTTGCCAAGCGGCGAGATATGCAGGAAACGTAACCGTGGGCCTTCGAGAGCTTCGCCAAGAGCGAGATGACAGCCCCGCTTCAGTGCCCAGAACATCATATCCCGTTCGCGCTCAGTGTCATGCCTGCGACGGTCCAAACGATACCGATTGCCAACCAGAATAGAGGATCGCGCAGCGCCTCATCGCCGGCGGCCTTCCAATGAAGGTTGTACAAACCAAAGGCGCCGCCGGTCAACGCCACTGAGCTACCACCGAAGATCGTACCGGCGCCTTCCAGGAACGCCTTCTTCGGATCGAATTCCGGGATTACGGAAGGGGGTTCTCTGCTGGAAGTGCGTTTTCGGCGGCTGGTTGAGAGGAGCCGCTGCCGTCTTGCGCTGGCGTGGCCATGGTATCGCCTCTTTCTAGCCCGGAAATCCTAGGATCTCTCATCTTGTTCTATGTGCGCTACGGGTGTCAACATGCTTCCGCCAGACTCGAGGCAGATATGAAATAAAGAATCGACCGGCGGGACGAGATCCGCCGTCCGTCCGTGATAACCGGGAGATGGTCCCGCAACCCGATTCGGACAAATCGGCCTCCAGCGCTTGTTCACGATGGCGCGGTGGGCCGCGCTCAAATTTCTCGGGCGACAGGCGCCGATAGTGCGTTCGGTAGTACTCGGCGTTGTATTCGCGCTTCGCCTCGTCGCGATAAGGCGGTGCAGTACTCCTGGCCGCACGCACGATGCCGCCCACAATGCGGACACGGGCGCGACGTTAGCCTGACGCGGCTGGAGTGGTCCAGCAGGGCGTCCGACTCTGCCATGCGGTCCTCAACCACGGCTACCCTCCTGCCCTTACCGCGCCTCGCCCGCTCCTCGGGGGCTTTTGGGCAATACCCGCCACGTCTCCGGTTGTTCATTCTCAAAGCGCCTTGTGGCGTCGCTCATGCAAGCATCCTCACGCGCGACACCAGCTTCCATGCCTCCTTCCCGGCGAGGAATATCGGGACGAGATCGCCGGTCCTCTTGTCCTTCTCCGCGATCCGCGCGAGGGCGGTTCGGTACACCGATGCGGGAGCGTGCGTCCCGTGCTCCCACTCGTAGACGACTCAGTCCGGTGAGCGCGTCGCCGATGACCCTGCGCATTGCCGCATGTGTGAGCTTCAGCTATCAATTAGCCCGCGCCGCCGCGTCATTGCCCGCATTCCAACTCCGTTTGGGCCATTGCCGTTGAGGATGGCCTTGCGCCAGATGGTCTGCCTCCGGCCGAAGTGCTCCTGTTCCTCAAAAATATGGAGGATGCTCGGGCACGGAAATCGTCGGATTTCTCGGCACTCCTGTCTTATACTCAGTAGCAGTTGTGACATGCACTCATGTGAGTTCATGTGGCAACTGCTACCAACCTAAAGCAGGAGTGCCGGGGGCTAAGAATCGAACGCTAACGGCCACGGCTTCTGGAACTTGCGGCGAGCAACTTTCCAGGCGCTTTGGTGCTTGGTAGGGGTGAATGCGTGTACCCTCAACAGAGCCTGGTGGGGGTCTGCGTCTACGAACTGGCCGGAGCGTCCGGATTGGTGGGCTATCTCCGGATGGCCGACGGTCCGCCCGGAGCGGTTGCTAAACACTGTGGCGCTTATGGGGAGTGATTAGCGCGCGGTCCAGATCGCATAACAGGCTCAGTCTACCTTCGCCAGCCCTAATAGCGGCTTTCTCCTGTGGATACCCGTCAAGATTGAGCGGAACGAGCGCCAGCGTTGCCTGATCAAGAATGCCGGATCGTGGAGGCTTTGGTCGCGCTCGGAACCAGAGAAACGGCGGAATCACTCCGGCGCGACCACGCCCGCGATGATTCTGTCGCATTATTGAGCATGTTCGACGATGTTCGCGATAAGACGTCCGCGGCGAAGGAGTGGGATAGACTCATTAACTTACCAGCCGAAGGACCACGCTCGCCAGAATCAGGCCCACAGCCGCGAACGGGAGATACCACCGGGGCGGCCATTTCACCTCGCTATAAATCTCCTTGCCATCCACCGACACGGTGAAGCGGAGTCCCCGCGGACTTTTTGAAAAACGAGTGTTGGCGTCCACCTTCATAGACCGGTTCCCGTCGGGAATGGTCGCCTGAAAGCTGCGCGGTTCCCAAGTGGCGCCTGGCTCCCTAGCGATTTCCTTTCCATCGACAATCAGCCGCTCCAGCCTCGGCCGATTCTCCAACTCGATGACATGTCCTTTATACTCGGTCCTCCACGTGGTTTTAAGCACTCAGAGCCTCCCGGCGTGCCGCGAAACGTTACATCATACCAGTTTGAGTGGGGTTGCGCTGACCGCGCCGCGCTCCCTGTTGGGCTTCAGTTTTCGGAAACGAGCTGCCGCCTGCGCCAGAGAGTCCGCCACGGCGCTCCCCTGGGCACATTGCTCCGCGTTCTCCCAGGACGTGCCGCGCGAAGTCAATCCAATAGTTCACGGTCGGGAAAGACGATCGGCTGATCATGCGACAGGCGCTCGCAGCCATGCTCTGACAACATCGGCGTGTAGTTGGCGCAATATTTCCACCATTCGCCAAACCAACTCGGTCCCGAACACATCCGCGAGTACACTGCCCACCTGTGCAGCCAGGTCGTCGATGTGCCCGTCCGGATCGCTGCTGGATGACGCGCCACACGGAAAATGCGGGTTAAGCGTCGACCTCCGTGCGTAATGCCGAAGCTCCGCTCGTAGTCGAGCGAGCCGGATCCGTGTGCTATGCCTCCCGTAGCAATTCCGTGCGGTACTTGGGCGCGAGAGCCTTGACTTTGGCAATGAAGGCGGCTTCTTCATGTTCGTTCAGCGGTGGCGGAGGAGTGATTCGCGTGGCGACTGGCACTCCGATCTCCATGAAGAACTTCTCCTGGCCGGCAGGGGAGCAGATGCAGAGCATGCGCACCGGTGCGGCTGAACTATTGTGAAATTGATGCGGGGCATTGGCCGGAATGTGCAGCGTCTCTCCGGCGCGTACAATCGACTTCTTACCGCGAAACGTAGCCAGCATCTCGCCTTCGAGCAGGACGAAGGTTTCCTCAAAGTCGTGCCGGTGTGGCGGCGGTCCGCCTCCTGGCGGAATGTGCATGTCGATAACGCAATAGCGTCCGTCGGTCGCCTCGCCTGGAACAGTGATCGTGTAGGTGTCGCCGACTAGGCCGATGTGACGCAGTTTATTGGCCTGCGCCAGCGTCAAGTTGCGCTCTGGGTTATCGGGAGGAATTTCGGGAACTGCGCCTGACATTTCGTTCTCCTCCTTGAAATTCTCACACACATGGACAAGGAAGCGATGCGACCCTCGCCAAAGTGACCCTCGCCAAAGACCGGCTGGGAGGACAACTCGGATGGTTGCCGGAAACGGCATTTTAGAAAATGCGGGATTCCGGTCGAGTAACGCACCACTCGGAAATCGCGCTGAATCCCAGCGCAATCTGTCGCCTTCATTCAACTGGATGACTGAGCGTGACGATCAGCGGGTGTTGACCAGGGATCTGGGGGCGCAGGAAGTATCGCGCCTGGACTGGCCGAGGCGATAACCGCACGGCGCAGGTCACTGTTTCGGCTGGAATGCGGCAGCGCCGAACTGCCACAGCAGGAAACTCCACTCGTCGGCGAGCCGCTCCTGCTGCTGTTTTTCGGTTCCGCCGATGGCACCGTGTCCACCTTCATACTCCACGCGGAGCAGGACCGGCTTCCCGCTGCTCGTGGCGGCTTGCATGGCGGCAGCCATTTTGGCCATCTGCCACGGGTCGACGCGCGGATCGTTAAAGCCGGTTTCGTAGAGCACAGCTGGGTAGGATGTTCGGGGCCGGATGTGGTGGTAGGCGCTCATCTCGTAGAGCGCCTGAAATCCCTCTTTGGTTTTGGTGCTGCCAAATTCCGGGACGTTAGGCAAGCCGTTGGCGGTGGTTTCGATGCGCAGCATGTCGGAGCAGCCTACCTGGTCGATGGCTGCGGCGAAGAGATCGGGCCTCTCGGTGATGGCGCGGCCGATCAGGATGCCGCCGGCGCTCGTACCCTGGCCGGCAAGGTGCGCCGGAGATGTATATTTATGCTCGATGAGATATTGCGCGCAGGCGATGAAGTCGCGCCACGTATTGGGCTTGGTGGCCTGCTTGCCAGCCAGATGCCACTCCTCGCCGTACTCTCCGCCGCCACGCACGTGACAGACCGCGTATACGCCGCCTTGCTCATGCCATGCCAGGCGCATGGGTTCGAAATTCGGAGGAAAGGGGAAGCCGTAGGCGCCATAGGCTTCCATCAAGGTGGGGTTGGAGCCGTCCATCTTGATGGTCTTCGGGTACGTGATCGAGAGCGGCACCCTGGCGCCATCGGGCGCGGTGAGGCTTACCTCGACCGACTCGAGATTGGCTGGCGCGTCATAGGGGCCCGCGGGCTGGAGGCCGGTGTCACGCACCTCTTTGGTTCGCGGATCGTAGGCGTAAATTTTGTAGGCCTGTCTCCAGGAAATAACCACCAGCAAGGCGCCCGGAAGCCGGGGATCGGTGGCGACGAAGGCGGAGCCCTTTACCGGCAGGTTCAGTTCTTCGGTCTGTGGATGGGGACCGTAAGTGACGCGGAGGACGCGATTGATAGCGCCGTCGAGCAACTGCACATAAAGCGCGTCCTGGGCGGCGGCGATGGCGCTGACCACCGCCGATCCCGGCGCGACGATGGTTTCGGCGGAGGCGAGGTCGGGAGCGCGGGCGTCGGTGCGAATGACTCTGTAGCGCTTGGCGTTCTTGAAGGTCAAGATGTAAAGGTCGTTGCCGTGAACCGCGATATCGGAGACGTCGTCGGAGAAATCGGCGACCTTTCGCCAGGCGGAGTTCGCCTTTCCGAGCTCGGTAATGGGCTGGATGTAGAACGCGCTGTTGGGGTCGACGCCGGAATTGATGGCGCCCAACGCGTAGTCCGAAGCCGGGGAGGCGATGATGCCGGCGAACTGTTTGGGATCGACCGTGATCGACGGAACGGCTTGGTAACCGAATACGGCGGGATCTTTTTCGGAGTCTCCGCCGCCGAGGACGTGGAGGTAGGCGCGAACCTTCTGCTCGATCTCGGTGGCGGGCGCACCGGGAGGCAATTTTTGTAACTTGCTATAAACCAGCGAACGATTGCCGGGGAGCCAGGCCGGGCTGCCGCCCCAGGCGCGGAAGATGACGTCCCCGGTTTCGCGTCCGGTAGCGATTTCCACTACGTGCATTTCGGTGTCGCGCTCGGCCCCTCCCGGGGCGACGCCTACCGCGACGTAGCGGTTGTCGCGGGAGGGCTCGAAATATTGGATGACATTCTTGCCTTTGCCGCGGTTTTCCGAGGCCAGTTGGATCTTTTCGGGATCGACGAGCAGCTTGTCCGAGCCGGTAGGCCCCTGGCGGAGGTAGAGTTTGTAAATGTCTTCGCCGGGGAGGCGTTTGGAAATCAGGTAAAGGTTGCCGGGCAAAGGCCTTGGCCGAATTTGCGGTACGGTCTGATCGAGCTGCCGGATGCGCTCGAGCAAACGTTGACGACCGTGGAGATCCGCCAGGATGGCGTGTGCGCGATCGCTCTGCGCCTTGATCCACGCCCGGGTTTCGGGATCGTTGATATTTTCGAAGTAGCGATACGGGTCAACGACTTTTACGCCGTAGTAATCGTCGGTGACTGGTTTGAGGGGCGCAACCGGGGCAGATGGCGGAACGCCCTTGGCAGGTTGCGCCTGAAGGTCGGCCATCGGCGCGGCGAAGAGAAGGGCCGTAAGAGCGTGGGAAAACGATAGCCGCACTCTCATAGGATCTCCTTTCGGGATCGACGCTCGAGAGAGTGTATCATATCGAGAACGGTTTACGCGCTATCCGGAGATTGCCTCTTCAGGAGTAGTCTCTTCTCCAAAAGCGATCACAACAGCGCCACCAGTTCCGACATTGGCACCACCGCTGCCGCAGTCGAGGATTTGAAAACCGCTGTGTAGCGTCCGACCCGATCCAGCCATCCCACGACATTGACATCGGCAGCGAAGGCGGTAATAGACTGCACTACGGCGAAGCTACATCAGCCTAATACACCTCCGCCCTATGAGTCGCGATTCGTCGATGGAACCGGAAGGAAACTTCGGCGGCCTCGGCTTGTGGATGAGGCGCCTCCAAGGCCGTTCAGGAGAGGCTGGCGCTTTGGTAGATTGGGGACTCTGACTCGGATCATGAATATTGTGCCCGGATAACGGCTTCAACTGCTTTCAGCCAATAGTGGTTTTAAAGGATTGCGAGGACGGGGACAGCAGAGCCCTGGCGCTAGCGGCCGGCTTACCGCGCCGCCACATCCGACCCGAGATGATTATATCCGGCCCAATAGAGTGGCGCTTCGAATGTCACGGGCGTACCGCCTTTCTCCGCGTACCACTTGCCTTGAATGAACTCGCGCTCTGTCATTGCGAGCGCCGATGCGGCGTTGTGCGTTTGCATCAGAAGCTCGTAATAGCGCCGCGCGAACAACGCGGAGGAGTCGCTTTCAATTCGCCACAGCGTGGACACGACTGACGCGGCCCCGCCGGCCAGAAACGAATCCGCCACGCCGTAGACGCCCTCGCCCGGAATGTTCTGTCCCATGCGCGTCTCGCACGCGCTGAGGAAGATGTGCTTGCCGGAAAACGAAAGGCCTCCCAGATTCAGACTGTAGAGCCGCTCGCCGCCCGCAAGCTGCAGATAACCGAAATTCGGCGCCGCCGGGTTCGCAGTCGAATGCGTCGCGAAGTGAACAAAACCGGCCTTCGGAAGGTTGGCGCGGAGGTTATCGATAGTGGCGCCCCCGTGCAGCAAAGGATTCGACGGCGCCATTCCCGCCAAATGAGAGATGTCGCTTGCCTCGCGTTCGGCCGCGGGAAGAGTTCCGTCCGGATTGCCTATCGCGAGCACAGTATTGGCCGCGAGGTTCTCCGGCACCGCCGCGGGCGAAGGCATTTCGGAGAGATAGCTCAAGACATGATCTTCGATCAGATACCTCCCTCCGGCGCGGCTCTTCAACGCCTGGAATGGAATGAAATTCAGCGCGCCGTCGGGCGACAGGTTCAGACGTTGCGCGGACTCGAATCCAGTCAGATCTCCCAGCAGAATGTTGTACAAACGGTTCGACGTCTCGTCGGCATTCCTTCGTTCTTCGATCGCGCTCCGGTACCGGCCGCACAAATCGGAAATTTCCTTCTCTGTTACCGGCAGGAAACGCGCGCTCGCTGGAGTCGCTCCGCCTACCACGACGCGAAAGAGACCTTGGCGTCCGACGAAATAGAAGAGATCCATCTCGTCCTTGGCCGGGGCCGCAAGAGCTGGCATCGATCCGCCGCCCGCAATAGCCGGCTGCATTTCGTCCACCAGCACATCGGCGACATGGTTCAGGTTCACCAGGGTAGCTTGGCGCGAGTCGCCCGCATCCGTGCTCTCGTTATTCAAGATCTCCTGCAGGGCCGCGAGGGCCGCCGGGTCCATCGCCTTCCATACATCGTCGCGGGAGAGCAGGTCGTAGATCGTAACCGTTTCCCCCACCAGCAGATCCAGCTCAGAATGATCGGCGCCGTCTCTCAAAGCCGAGATCGGTAGTTGACTCGACCTCTTGTAGCGGCGTATCGCGTCCGACATTTGCGTGTAATTCTTCTGCGAGTACAGGCTGCCCAGGTATTCTTCGTAAATCATCTGGCGCAACGCCTGCACCGCAAGCGCCTGGTTGTGAGTCCGCAGGCTCGTGCGCAGCTTGTCCAGATCGTTTGCGGCCGCCGAGAGCGATGCGATTTGCGAAGCGGCGTCGCCGGCGCGCCGATAGCACATGGCCAACAGATACTCGATCTGGAACGCCTGTTCGGGATTCGTGCGGCGCACCGCCGCGGGAACCGCTTTCAGGCTTTCAATCGCCCGGTCGTAAGCGCCCGTCGCAATCGAATACAGCGCGAGTCCGACATTGCCGTCCACATCTCCCGGCTTCAATGGCGCTGTGGAACTCTTGCGCGCGGCTTGCACTGAGTCCACTAGCCTTTGCGCTCCTGGCTCGTCTCCCAGCAATAACAGCAGGAACGGCTTGTAACGAAGAGTCTGAGCCAGAGCCACGAAATTGAGCAGCGAGCGAGCCGGATTCTGATCCTTGCGAGCGGAGGAGTCGTCTTCCACCTTTTCGGCCTTCGAAAAGGCAGCCATCAAATTTCGAGTGGTCGAAGCCACTTTGTCGGCGGAATCATCGCTGGCGGAGGCGTCATCGGGGCTTATCTGCGCGAACATGGATGCAAATGCGTGGGTTTCCTGATCGGACGTCAGCAAGCCGCGCCAGTACTGAAAGGGATGTCCGCCGTCCAACGGAATAAAGTCTCCGCTCTTCCGAGCGGACAAAGCGATTTGGCCCGCGGCCACAACGTTGCTGAAGAGCGCGCCTTGCTGCGCCAGTTGGCCTGGAGTAGTCCCTAAATAATTCTGCATGAGTTGGTCTCGAATGCTGGCCATGGCGAGGATCTCCAGAATCCTGTCAAAGCGCCCTCTGTCCAACGGAAGGTGCAGTCCGTCGCGGCTGGCTACTACCGAGCGTGCGCGCGCCTCCAGATCGATTCCGGCAGCTGGCGGAGGAGGAACGGAATACTCGCCGTCTTCCTTCAGCTTGAAAGTCGTCGAGCTTGCGAGATGAATTTGAATCACTACTTTACCGGCCTGTTCCGTTCGTGAGACCTCGTGCTTCGTAACGGCGGCCGGACCGGTCTCCGCCCAGTTGCGCTCGAAAAACCGGAGCCCGGCCTCTTCCTTGCCGATAGAGCCGGTCTTTGCAAACTGCTCTCTTTTCTGCGCTAGCGCCGCCGCCACATCGGGATAAGCCGACACGGCTTCGGCGATCGCTTTTTCCCGTTCCCGCTCTCTCATCTCCGTGAGCGCTTTGTCAGTCAGGCTTTTGCGCGCTTCCGTCTCCGAGGGCAACGCGGGCGGATCGTCCCAGCCCCCTTCAAACGTGAACGGTAGGTCGAGCAGATCAGGAGGCGGAATTTGCGTTCGGTACTGATCGTAGAAGCTAACCATGTTTCTCACACCGCGGCGGAGAAAAGCCTCGTCATGGAGTGCCACGGCGGCCACAATATCTCGGATCATGTCCAGATATTTCTCTTCATGCAGCAGCTCCAACTTCGTCTCTGAAGGCGCCTCAAAGCGATATTCGTAGGAAATGTCGCCCTCGATCCCGTATAGCTTGCCCTCGCTCAGCAACTCCTGTTTCACGGTTTCCGTCCCCGACGGCATATGTGTCGTGGTGTTCGCAGCGTTCAAAAAGTTGATGAAAACCTCCATTGCGCGGAACCTCTTCGCCAATGCATCGCCCGCGGCCTTGCGGTCTCCCGACTTCATCAATACTGCGAAGCTCGCGCCCGCATTGTCGGCCTGCGCCGCGATTTTCCTCAGCGCCTCGGAGGCGGCATGAAAGCTCTCTTTCACGCTGGCTGTGTTGAGTTCGGGAATCGTCCCAGCCCACTGCTCCCTTAAGACCTCTTGGGCCGATATAAAAGCCTCCGTGATCTGGTTGTAGTTACGTAAATTCGCCGGCTCGAGCTGCTCCAGTTCGTGTGTCTGCGACAGGAGATCGTAGTCCGCCATCGCGGCGCGTCCGATCCTGACGGAAAGCGGCACTAACGCGTGATACCGTTCCTCCAGCTCTCCCCGCATTGCTTCGTAAAAGTCGGCGTCGCCCAGGTATCCTCCCTCGCGCAGAACCGCGGCCAGACTCTGTAGTGCGATGAGTTCAATCATCGGATCGGCCCTGCTCGCCCACCTGTGGAACTCTCTCGCGTCGGCCAGTCTCGGCTCTATTGGACGCGGGTCTGCCTTTCCCACGAGGCTCGGCATGCGGCGGGTCCATTCCGCCAGTTGCTTGATATTCTCCAGCTCGACCCGAAGCTTGCCAAGCCCTTCTTCGGCAGCCAATATGCCGTTCTCGGCCTCATCTGTCTTCCCCGCGCGCTTCAGCCCGAGACCCCAAATCACATTCAGATCCGTCCATCCGTCCAAATCCTTGGCCTTCTGGAAGAGTTCACCGGCTGCTTTCAGCTCCTGGACTGCGGTATCGGCATTGGCGATCAGATACTCCATTTGTCCGGACATCATATGCGCCTGCGCCGCGCCGCGGTCGTTCTGCACCTCGCTGAACGCCTCCTCCGCGGCTGTGAGCGCGACGAACCCTTCGTGCGCGGCGGCTTGGGACTCGGCCGATTGCCCGTCTTTGGTAACACCCTCGCCCGCGATCTGCGCTACGCCCAGCCACGCCAACCCGGTCAGTAGACCGCC
>DATJMA010000171.1:0-17828 GCA_035509055.1 Bryobacteraceae bacterium
CCGTATTCGAAAAGATGGCGACCATTCAGATGGTCGAGGTGTGGATTCCCATGATGGATGGCCGCTGGCTGGTGCTGCCGCGCCACACCCAGCCGGAGCCAGACGTCCAGGCTCTGCTGGATCAGATCCGGATCACGCTTCCATCTCAGCCTCCGCCGCGCATCAAGTCCTCGCAGTTCGCCCCGACCACACCCGAATAGTCCCTTTTTGTGGTGAAGACCTTTTGAGTGCCTTTACTGATTCTGAAGCACTTACGCCTCGCAAATGTCGCGAACTGCGAAAGACAGGCTAGGCGAGTTCCCGAGCGGGCATCACCGCCCTGACCGGCGTGGGGAACCAACTTTGAATTTGCGGCAGGGCCGCAAGCGCGGCGACGCGGCCGGCTTCAATCATCCTGGGGCCGCAGCCGAAGCCATTCCAATCGATATCGGAGACGTCGGGAGAGATGACCAGATCGCTATCTCTGCGCCAGGCGTCTTCGGTGCGTGTCTGGAGGATCTGAAAGCAGCGGTTGACAACCTCGAAGACGTTGCCGGGCGCTCTTTCGCGCGCGGGTGTGGGCAGGTGGACTGAGATGACGCGGGTGGCGCCGAGCTGGCGGGCAAGGGCAGCGGGAATTTCCATGCTCATGGCGCCATCCACCAGCAGGCCTTCCTCGTAGCGCACGGGCTGAAATAATCCGGGATACGAGCAACTGGCGCGAATGGGCAGCACCACGTCGCCCGCGCCGTGGAAGGCGACAGGACGGCCGCTGGCCAGGTCGGTGGCCAGGACGCCGAGCGGCGTGCGCATCTCCTCGAAGCGGCAACATTTCAGCAGGCGGACAAGGAAGCGGGCCATGCGCTCGCTGACCACGAAGCCCGTGCGGCAGAGAGTCCAGCGGGCCACGTCGCCGAAGCGCATGGCGCAACCGGCGCGGGCGATCTCTTCGGGCGTTGCGCCGCTAGCGTACGCGGCCGCGGCAATGGAACCGGCGCTCACACCGGTGATGCAGTGAATCGGAATCCCTGATTGCTCCAAAACTTCGAGAACGCCCACATGGGCGATTCCCCTGGCGAATCCGCCACCGAGAGCCAAGCCGATTTTCGGCGGCACCGGTGGGACACTCTCCGGAACCAGAACGGTGTGATGCCCATTGTGATGGGTCCACCCTCCGCTCCGCAGAGCGGTGAAGAAGCTGCCGACGGCGCGCGCAGCTCTCATATCCCCTCCCTACGCCTGCAACGCGTCGACCGAAGCAAGCCAAACATGGGCTTGGCCGGCCGTGCAGGCAATCGAGCAAACAGCGTGCTCTGTCGTCTAGCGATGTGCAAATCACGCTCCAGGTTTCGGATTTTAACGAAACCTCAGGAATGCGGACGAAAGTACGCGAGTCCACGCGGGGCGCCGGGCACCGGCGAGGCGTGGCTTGGAAAGGGCCCCGGCCAACCACGGACGGGCTTTAGCGGAGCTCGCGGATGAGCCGGCACTGCCTTTCGCCGATCGCCACCCAATCGAAATTACGGAGGGCGTGGGCACGTGCGGCCTGCGCGATCTGGCCGCGGCGTTCGGGATCGGCGATCAGCGTGGCAACTCCGGCGGCGAACGCCTGCGGCGTTTCGGCGACCCACACGCTGTGGCCGTGCAGTAGCCCTAGCCCGGCGCAGCCGGAAGGCGTGGAAACCACGGCACGTTGCATCGCCATGGCTTCGAGCACCTTGACATTGGTGCCGGCAGAAACGGTGGTGGGGACGATCACGAGGTTGCACTCCACGTACAGCGGGCGCACGTCGGCGACGAAGCCCAAGAGGTGAATACGGGGATCGGGCGCGGGCTCCGGTGTATCCGTGAAGGCGCGCCAGTAGGTGAGAGGGTCCGCACCGCAGACCACTGTGAGTTCAAGCTCCGGGAACTGGTCCCGCAGCAGTGGCCAGACCTCGACGGTGAAAAAACGATATGCCTCAACGTTGGGGAAGTGGCGAAACGAGCCAATGAAGAGGATGTGGTGACCGGGACGTTCCGGCGCGGGCCGGAAGAGGGCGAGATCGACGCCGTTTTCGACAACGGCGACGGGAGTGCGCGGGCCGAGCATGGCCGCATCCTTTTTCGACATCACGATCACGCGGCGGTAGCGGGAGAGCGCTCGGGCTTCGAAACGGCGCCAGCGAAACCAGTCCCACCAGGCGGCGAGGGTGCGCGTGCGGCGGAGGACTTGCGCGAAGAGGTCGAAGGTGACGTCGTGCTCGACCAGAATATCGCCGGCATAGGACGCAAGCTGCGTGTACTCCACCTGGAGAAGCTCATAGCCGAATGCGCGGCGCTGCTCTTCGAGCGCAAGGCGCATGGCAGGCGAGTGGAACTCGTGGACCTCCGGCGGCAGAAGGGTGGACCAGCGCGGCTCGCGGTGGCGCGGCTTCTCCACCAGCACGACGCGGGCGCAGAATTCGAGAACGGGGGCCATGTTGGCAGGCGAAACCGCCTGCCCCACACCATCGGTGAAGGCGAACAGCTCGACATCGAATTCGCCGGCCATTTCGCGCAAGAGGTGGTAGATGCGCACGGCGCCGCCGTGGGCGAGCGGATAGGGGAAATACGGTGAGAGGACGGCAATGCGGCGACGGCCGGGGGAACATGTACGGCCCTCAAAGATGCGATGGCCTTCCGGCGCGACAGTGCGCTCGCGGCGCGGCCACGGCCACCAGCGCGGGCGCAGCCAGATGCGGTCGAGCGGGACGCCGCGCCAAAACAGGAAGGAGGCGAGGTTGAGGCGCAGATGATGGCGCTCCAGCCGCGAATTGTAGGCGAGGATCTTGCGCGGAGCCAGCCGGAAGGCCGCGCTGCGCAGAGCATTGGGCTCGGGCGTGAGCAGGACGGGGGCCAGGCCGATGCGGTAACGGCGCAGTTCGCGCTTCAGTTGCGGCCAGTTTTCCAGTGTGGCCAGAAAATGGCGGCGGCCCGGTTCGAGGGAGCGCACCTCTTCCGCCATGCGGCGGCAAAGCTCGGGCGGACCGCTGGCAAAAGTGACAACTACGGCTTCGGGGTCCTTGCCCATCAGGGCGAAGATCCAGCGTTTGAGCCGCTGCTTCATGCGGTGTCCCTGGCCGCGTAAAGGACGGCGCAGGCGGCGAGCGGCGCGAGCGCGGCGATGGAGGTGACCGGCGCGTATCCGTGGCGGTCGATGAGCCAGCCGAATACAGGTGAAACGAAGCCGGACGCGCCGGCCGAAGCGGTGAGGAAGGAGACCGCGAAGGCGGCGTGAGAGCCACCGAAGACATCGAGCGGCAGCGAATACATGTTCACGCTGAAAGCGGCGACGGCGAAGAAGCTGAGCGAGATACCGAGCGCGGCGAGAGCGGGATTGGGGGCCGCGGGAACGGCGGCGGTGACGAGAGCCAACAGGGCGGAGACGAGGCAGACGCGCCGGCGGGCGGCGGGCGGCTTGAGTCCGAAATGAATCCAGCGCAGAGAGATCCAGCCGCCACCCAATCCGCCGGCGGCAGCGAGCACCGGCGGAATCCACGTGTACCAGGCAGCCTGGACGAGAGTCAGGTGCTGAGCCTCGACGAAATAAATGGTGGTGAAGTTCACCCAAAGCGAATAAGGAATCATGCTGAGGGCGTTGGCGAGCACGAACAACCAGAGACGGCGGTCGCGCGTGATCGGCGGGCCGGCTTGCGGACGCTCCGCAGCCACCACCGGGCGCGACCGGCGGCCGACGGCCAACCAAACCGGAATCCAGAGCAGCCCGAGCGCTCCGGTAACGACAAAGGCGTGGCGCCAACCGCTGCGCACGGCGATCCACGTGGCGATGGGGGGCGCCAGCACCATGCCGAGGCTGACGGCCATCTGGTTGGCAGCGTTGCCGAGCGCGCGCTCGGCAGGCTTCAGGTATTGGTGGATGGCCTTGCCGGCGGCCGGAATGCCGGCGGCTTCGGCCACTCCCAGCACGGCACGGCAGGCGCAGAGACCGGCGACGCCGCGCGTAAAACCGGTGGCGATTCCGGCGCAGGACCACATGCCGACGGCGAGCGTGGCAGCAAAGTTCAGCCCGATACGATCGACCAGCAGGCCTGCAAACGGCGCAGCCAGCGTGTAGGTGACAAGAAATGCGTTAACGATCCAACCATAGCCGACGTTGGAGAGATGGAAATCGGTCTTCACCGCGGGTGCGAGCGTGGCGAGCGTGGCGCGGTCGAGGTAATTGATGGTGGTGGAAAGCACGAAGACCGCCAGCACCGGCCAGCGGAGACGTGCGGCGGAGCGCTCCTGATTCACTGGAATTCGATGGTGGCCACCTCGCCGGCAGTCTTCATGCGGGCGTTCGCCTTGGTGAAATATTCGATTACAACGGATTGCTTCCGTGGGCCGCAGGCAAGCAACCCGGTGGCGCCGCCGGACACAACGATCTTCGAAGGGTCAGGCACGAGCAGGCGCAGGATTTTGCCATTCGCATCTTCGATGCCCAGGCGCAACTGTTTACCCAGGCATTCCACCTGTTTGAGCGTGCCTCTGACCTTTTTGTCCGGTTGGGGGCCGTTCCACCAGGGCACGGCGCCGGGAGTGGTGGTGGGCGTGCCGCCGTTGTACTCCGCTTCGAGCTGGTGAAGATGGGCTTTCGCCTGCGCCTTCAGCATTTCGACCTCGCGCGCGTCCTCGTCGGCCTGGCGCTGCTTTTCGGCGGCCTCATAATCCAGCCGCTGCTGCTCGATGGCGGTGCGGTTCTGGCGCATGCGCGCGCGGGTGGCGGGATCGGTGGCGGCTTGCTCGGCCTGGGTCCAGGCGCCGGCGGCATCCTTATAATCGTGCTCCGCGAGGTAACCCTCGGCGAGAGCCTGCCATGCGGCGAGATTGCGCGGGTTGCGCTGGGTTGCGGCCTTCCAATGGGCGAGGCGCTGCTGGGGGTCCTGGTCGCGCTGGGCGAGGAGGACGAAAGGCTCGTCAAGCTTGGGGTTGAGTGCCGCGGCCTTGAGCAGCGCCTGGCTCGCCTTCGCCTGATCCGTTTCGAGCCGGGCATACTCGATGTAGCAATGCGCGCTGGAACTGCCGGCCTGGATGGCATCGGCGAAGAAGCCGCGGGCTTCGTCGCGGCGGCCTTCGCGCAGCGACAAGAGGCCGAGACCCTCCTTGGCTTCGGCCACGTGCTGATTGTCATTCAGGAGGGTACGATATTCGGCTGCAGATTGTGCGCCTGCCAGCACGTCGGCGCGAGCAAGGCGGGCGTCGGCATCGGAAAAGGGCCGCTCCGGGAAATCCGTCGGCGCCACAGGACGGCTGTTGAGGGACGTAGTCTGAAATCCGCCGGAGGAGAGGTGCTGGTGAGCCTGTGCTTCGATTTCCGCCGGCGATTTCCCGAATGCATTTCGATACGCCGGTTCGTCCGCCACGCCATGCCGCAAATTGTAGAGCAGAACGCGGAGCTTGCCGTAGTAATCGGGCGAGGTGACGAGCAGATGGACGCGAGCCCAATCGAGGTCGGGGGTAGGCGGGGGCGCACCGACGTTGATTTTGATGCCAGCGACGTCAAAGGTCGAAAAAAATTCGACGAGGCCGTGCTCAAAGACCGGCGGCATTTGCGCGGTGTTGGCATCCAGAAAGAGGCGGGCCAGTTCGCTATAGACACCCGCGGGTACGGCGGCCTTCTCCTCCAGAACGATGTTATACGTAGCGCGGCCCTCGGCCAATGTGGAGGATGGAGTCCAGCCGCGGGCGCTCTTGAACAGGAGGATGCGGACCGGCATGGGCGTTACCAATTCCGTTTCTCCGACCACGTCGCCAACGGCTTGGCGGAACTCGATGAAGCGGACCATGGTTTCGCGGCCCGCGCGCGGTCCGGCGTCGGTCAGGACCTCAAACGGACCAGAGGTGAACTTGAGCCAATGCGAATCCGCGGCACCGAGGCCGGGCCCGAGTGTCGGCAGGAAGCAGAGAAGCGGTAGCCACCGCATGCGGTACTATTATCCCGCGCCGGCACCGTCTGGTACAATGAAGGTCACCCGGCGCTATCGTCTAACGGTTAGGACGGAGCCCTCTCAAGGCTTAAATACGGGTTCGATTCCCGTTAGCGCTACCATCCTAACCCTTTAAAACCAATAGCATACGCTCCAGCGAAACTCACTGAACACCTCCCGGCCGACCCCCCTTTGATGGTCATGTTCCGCCGTTGATGTTCTTCCCACTTTCGTGCCGCCTCCTCGTCTTGTCCCGTAATCATGCGTGCGTAGATCTCCCCGGCGAAAATCTGAATGGTCGCTACCTGTTCGAGGCGGGCTTGCCAAGGACTTCCCGGACTTTTTGTCCGAGGGCTTCGCGGCTGAACGGCTTCGGCAGGAATTCGACCGCGCTATCCAAAACACCGTGATGGATTACCATACTTTCGGGGTAGCCGGACAGGTACAACACTTTCATGTCGGGCCGGGTCCGGAGCAAGTCGTCGGCCACCTGTCGTCCGCTCATATGTGGCATCAACACGTCAGTGACGAGGATGGAGATTCGGCCTGCATACGATTTGCTGATCGCAAGGGCTTCGACTCCAGAAACCGCAGCGAGCACGACGTATCCCAACTGGTTCAGCATCCTGACGGTAAGATCGCGGACCGCTTGGTCGTCTTCGACGACCAGCACCGTTTCGCCGCCACCAGCTTGAACTTGCGGTCCGCCGCGGGCCAACTCGGAAACTTCGGTGAACACCCTCGGGAAATATAGTTTGAAGGTCGTGCCCCTCCCGACTTCACTGTAGACCCAAATGTCGCCGCCGGTCTGCTTCATCATCCCGTAGACGGTCGCCAGACCGAGGCCGGTACCCTTGCCCTGCTCCTTGGTCGTGAAGAACGGCTCGAAGATATGCTCTTGCGTTGCCGCTTCCATCCCACACCCTGTGTCAGACATGGCGATCATGACGAATTCACCCGGTTGGACGTCGAGATGAGTCTGAACGTACGTCTCGTCCAAAAAAACGTTCGCCGTTTCCATCAAGAGCCGGCCCCCGGTGGGCATGGCATCGCGCGCGTTCACCGCAAGGTTCACAATCGCCTGCACGATCTGATTCGGATCCGCCCGAATATTTCCAGCGTCGCGCTTGAGCTCGCAAACCAGCTGGATGTCGTCCCCAAGCACGCGCTGCAACATCTTTTCGCTTTGCTCGACAACCGCGTTGACCCGGATCACACGCGGCTGGATGATCTGGCGTCGGCTGAACGAAAGCAGTTGGTTGGTTAGTGCGCCGGCCCGTTCCGCCGCTTCGAGAATTTCCTCAGCATATTGACGCGACGGATCCATCGCCGGCAGGCCCTCGAGGATCATCCGATTGTAGCCGGAGATTACAGTGAGCATGTTATTGAAATCATGCGCGATGCCTCCCGCCAGACGCCCGATGGCTTCCATCTTTTGTGCCTGCAGGAGCTGGTCCTGGAGGGCTTTGCGCTCCGCCCGGGTGTTCACCTGCTCGGTGATGTCGCGGGCGATTTTGGAAGCGCCGACGATGCGCCCCTCCGCGTCATAGAGCGGCGACACGGTCAGCGAAATGTTCACCAGCTTTCCGCTCTTCGCTCGACGGACCGTCTCGTAATGATCGATGCGTTCGCCGTGAAGGATCCGTGCCAGAATTCTGGGCATCTCGTCTACCCGGTCCGGTGCCGCGATGATGGAAATCGGTTTGCCCACGACCTCTCCCGCCGTATAGCCGAAGATCTTTTCGGCTCCCTTGTTCCAGCTCGTAATTATGCCCCGCGTGTCCTTGCTGATGATCGCATCATCCGAAGATTCAACGATCGACGCCAACAGCCGGCTGATCGCTTCCGCGCGGCGCCGCTCAGTAATGTCCCGAAAAACAAACACAGCGCCGAGAATCTCACCGTTTTCGTCGCGAATGACCGCGCCACGGTCGTCAATCGGAATTTCGGTCCCGTCACTTGCGACCAGCACCGTATGATTTGCGAACCCGAGGATCGTCCCTTCGCGCAATATCCGCCCCACTGAATTTTCCACGAGGGTTCGTTTGTATTCTCTCTGATAACGAAGACTTCTTCCAGGGGCTTGCCCAGGATCTCAGTCTCTGTGGCGCGAAGCAGGGAGAGGCCGGTCTTATTTGCGAAAACTACCTGTCCATCGACATCCGTGGAAATGACGGCATCACCGATGCTCGCCAGTGTAGTTCTTACATATTCGTCAAACTGCTTCGCCACGGTTTACCTCGAGACGCAGGACACCTCAGGACTCTACGAGTACAAACCTATCACACGACCCTCGACCGTCCTACCGGGCGGCATCGCCCGTCGAAGCCAAAGATCAAATTCACGGCCAAGGATATCGTCAACCAGGTGCGCGATGGTGAGGTCTGGGTCCGGGAATGCGCTCTGAACCACCTCTTGCATCCCCGCGGCGCCTGTTGCCGCCGCGACGCGGCGGGAATATAATCGGGTCCGCACTCAGGTGAATTCGATGAACAACCGCATTTTGCTACCCCTGGTTTTTTTGTCCGGCTCGCTGCTGGCCCAAGTGACCTATGACCGGCTATTGCACGCCGACCGCGAGCCGCAGAACTGGCTGACGTATTCGGGAGGCTATATGAGCCAGCGCTATAGCCTGCTCACCCAGATCAACCCCGCCAACGTCAAGAATCTGCAATTGAAGTGGGTCTACCATCCGCTCTATACGAAGGGCCAGGCGAAGATGGAAAACACTCCTCTGGTTGTGGATGGAGTGTTGTACGCGGGTACTCATACGGAAGTGGTCGCGCTTGACGCGGTCACCGGCCGGCCGTACTGGAAGTTTGACCGCCCGCTCGACCCGACTGCCTATTACAACGCCTACATGGTCAATAAGGGATTGGCGATCGCTGGGGACACGGTGTTTTGGGCGACGCTCGATGGCCACCTGATTGCCTTCGATGACAAGACCGGCCGCGTTATCTGGGACGTCACTATGGCCGATTGGAAGAAAGGCTACCAGTACAACGTGGCGCCGCTGGTCGTCCGCAACATGATCATCCTGGGTCCGGCCACCAATGAAGCCGGCTCCAACTGCTGGGTAAACGCCTATGATGTCAAGACCGGCAAGGAGATCTGGAGATTCAACACTGCCCCAATGTCGGCGGATGAGCCCGAAGCCAAGACATGGGCCGGTGATTCCTGGAAACACGGCGGCGATCCCATCTGGAACGGCGGCTCGTACGATCCCGAGACGAATCTCACGTTCTGGGGCACGGGGAACCCGAATCCGGGCTGGAACGGCGATCCGCGAGCGCCGGGAGACAACTTGTACTCCGCTTCGGTGATCGCGCTGGATGCCGACACCGGCAAACTGAAATGGCATTACCAGTTCACGCCGGGGGATGAATACGACTGGGATTCGACGCAGGTGCCGGTGCTGGTGGACATGAACTGGAAGGGCCAGCCGCGAAAGGTGATGCTGTGGGCTAACCGGAACGGATTCTTTTACGTGCTCGACCGGACCACGGGGAAGTTCCTGTTCGCCAAAAACTTCGTGAAGCAGAACTGGAACCTCGGCTTCGACGAAGTCGGCCGGCCCATCAAAGACCCGGCGCGGTGGCCCAAACCGATGGGAGGGACCATTATCGAGCCGGGAAACCAGGGAGGAACCAACTGGTATCCGCCTTCCTATAGCCCGCAAACCGGCCTGTTCTACGTCTCGACGTGGGAGAATTCGGGCGGGCGCTCCGGCAAGGGAGATCCTGGCCCGTGGGCAGAAGGCCAGCGCTATACCGGCAACGGGCAGCCTGTGCCGTGCGTAAAAGATGGCCACGTCGTTCCGGGAAGTTGCGGCGCCGCCGGCGGCAGGCGCGGAGGCCGAGCTGCTGGCCGTGCGGGTGGCCGGGGTTCCGCTAATTTCAAGACGGAGGACGAAGGATACGGTGCCATTCGCGCTCTCGACCCGCAGACCGGCGAGAAGAAGTGGGACTTCAAGATGGTCAGCTACACCGAGTCGGGCGTCCTATCGACGGCCGGCGGCCTCGTATTCGGGGGCGGGATGGACGGGACCTTCGTGGCGTTAGATGCGCGCACCGGTGAGTTGCTCTGGCACGCTTACCTGGGCGGTCCCAACGCCAGCGGTCCGATCAGCTATGCGGTAAACGGCAAGCAGTACATCATTGGCACTGGCGAAGGCACGATGTATTCGTTTGCCTTACCGGATTAGAAGCCGGGTCTGTTCGATCTCGAAGAGCAGACAAGGCAGTCTGGACGGTGTGCCCACCAAAGCAGGCCCAGGAACTCTACTTGGTCGGAAACACCGAGCGATGCGGCCACCCCTCTACTCTGCCGTTTCGCCATTGCGATTGGCGGCGCGCTTGGAAAGGCGGTCGCTGTTTTCGGATCGCGCGGGAGCCGGTTTGGCCAGGAGGCTGTGTCAGGAACGAAGAATCCACAATAGAAAACTCCTACCGCCTTCTTTCGTCCCCCCATCAGGAAACTGGGAATAAGACGTAAATTGCTGGGGCTCCTGCCGGCCGCGTCCTAATGGAAGTTTTGCGAACCACTCATCCGGTTCAGCCACAGGTCTACTCGCGGGGCCTTCCAGGTGTATGGCTTATTGAGAAGGTCCATGCGGCCGTCGCCATCCAGGTCCACAATTTTGCCGTCGTGCCAGCCCATTCCAGTAGTGAACACAGTCTTGCGGAAATTTCCCTTGCCGTCGCCGTAAAGAATGAATGACTGAGCCTTCGGGTCGTCGCTTTTCGCGGTGTTCTCGTGCCATTGGCCCTGCTCAGCCGTCAGGATGTCCAGGTTGCCGTCGCCGTCCACGTCGCCGATATCGAGCGTGTGGCCATGCGTGAGGCTGCGGCCGATCAGGTCACGTCCTATCCAGGCCGAAGAGTCGGCCGGGTCCCCCTTGCATTCGTAGAACATCACCGGACCTGACCCATCGCCGGGAGCAATCACGATCTGCGCATACTTGCCGGGTTTGAACTTCGCCGCTCGGATGCGGCCTCCGATCTTGCCTACCTTGATCGGCCGGAATTTGCCGTTCTCATATTTGAACCAGTAATTCCCCGCCAGCAGATCGACGCGGCCGTCGCCGTCCACGTCGAACGCATCCATCCCCTCCGCGTAATCGGCCGCGCTTCCCTGGCCTTCGCCGGCATTGCCGGAAAAAATCTTCTCCGCCGGCCAGGGTTCGGTGTGTCTGGGATCGGCAGGGATATCGGCCAGGAAAATCGCTTTCGCTCCCTGGTTCCAGAAGGCTAACTGCGGCTTGCCGGTGCCTTTGAAGTCCCCGAAAACCTGGTCGTGATGCTGCTTCCCGCCGCCGTTCTTGATCAAGTGACGTTTCCAGGGAACCTTAGGATCGAAGTGCGGGTAGGGATTCTCCCACCACCACAGCTTATCGCCCTGCCAGTCATTGCCGAAAACAATGTCAAGATCGCCGTCGCCATCTATGTCGTAAACGGCGCCCCCCGCTTCGAGCGGCAGGTATTCATTCTCGATCACGTAGCGGTCCCAGCCTCCCGGAGTGTGGCGGAACCACACCAGGGCCGGCGCGACGACGCGGAAGCTGATCACGAAATCGGTGGCCGGCGAATCGCGATCGAAGCGCCCGACGACCACACCGGTCTGCTCGTTCGATGTCCCCGGCACGGGGAGATCGCCGGTGGAACTCGATAGATGCAGCCATTTGATGCCGGCCGGAAGAGGGGCCAGCGCCAGGACTCCGAATACGGCGGCTGCGATCATTCCACGTTTGCTCACGGCCGGCAGTCGCACAGGAAAACGAAGCATAGAACTCCTTTCCGCTTAGCTCAGGACGCCGCCCTGCTGGTCGCAGTTCGCGCTAGAACCGCACCCTCTGCAGATATTTCATACTGGCCGGTATCTGGGCGGCCGCCTCCGGCGCTTCGTCCTCGATGTAATAGCGTTTGACACCGATGTCTTGCGCGGCCCGGAGGACTGCCGGAAAATCGATCGCTCCCGCACCCAAGGCGACACTGGCCTGCTCCGGGGCCCTGCCGCTGAGATCTCCGACTCGCGGCCCTTTGCGCAGATCTTTCAGATGCGCGAGCAGAAAACGGGTCGGATAGCGGCGCAACAACTGCACAGGGTCCTGGCCGGGCCAGGCAATCCAGAAAACGTCGGCCTGGAAGTGAACGGTCGCCGGATCCGTCTTCTCGGCAAGCGTTCATACTAACTCCATTTGCTCGCTGTGCATGCCCGGTGCACCACGAGGTCCCACCGGCTGACCGGCATTCGGGCGACCAACGCGGCGGCGCATCACACCTGACACCCGGCAACCGCTCTCCTTTTGGCGGCCATCCGTCTGAAACGGCAGGCATTCATTGGTTCGGGATGGGAGAGAGTCGAGCCAGGATGAATTCGCTTCGCCTGAGGTTTCGTTTCTACGCAGAGCATTGGTAACCGTTTCACCTCCGCGGAGTATAAGGAGTGAGGGGAATAATGGATCAATACTCGGCGGATGTACGGTTCGGTCTCCGGCAGCTTCGTCTGAATCCCATGTTCACTTTGGTGGCGGTGCTGTCTCTGGCGCTTGGCATCGGCGCGAACACGGCCATTTTTCAACTCATTAACGCGATTCGGCTGCGGCCGTTGCCGGTCGCCAATCCGCAGGAACTGGGATATCTGGACTACGCCGAACATTCCATGCGATCCGGATGGTGGTCCACACGCAGCGCCACCTTCACGTCTACGAACTGGGACAGCATTCGCAGAAACCAACAAGCGTTCTCCGACGTGATTGCCTGGAGCGCCAAGCAATTCAACCTGGCGACGGAGGGTAAGGCGCGATATGCGGAAGGCCTGTTCGTCAGCGGGGACTTCTTCCGCATCCTCGGCGCCCGCGCCGCCGTCGGCCGCGTGTTTACCGGCGGAGATGACCAGCCGGGCTGCGGCTCCCCCGCCGCAGTCATCAGCTATGCCTTCTGGCAATCCGAGTTCGCGCAAGATCCGGCGATCACCAGCCGCACCGTACGATTGGACGGCAATCTGTTTCCAATCATCGGCGTAACCGCGCCGGAGTTTTTCGGCGTCGAGATCGGGCACCGGTTCGAGGTGGCCGTGCCCCTCTGTTCCGACCCCATGTTCTGGGAGGCTGGCAAAGGCCGTATTCCGTCGCGAACCGCGTGGTGGCTTTCGATCATGGGCCGGCTGAAACCGGGATGGACGATGGAACGCGCGAACGCGCAACTACAGGCCGTCTCGCCGGCCATCATGCGGGAAAGCCTGCCGCAAGAATATCGGTCCGAGGGCGCCAAAAAGTTTCTGGCCAACAAGCTGAAAGTGACAGCGGGCGCTACCGGCGTTTCCCAATTGCGGCGCCAATATCAGGACCCGCTGTGGATTCTTCTCGCCACCACGGCTCTGGTATTGCTGATCGCCTGCGCCAATCTCGCCAATCTCCTGTTGGCACGCGCCAGCGCGCGGGAGCGGGAGATCGCGGTGCGCCAGGCCATGGGCGCTTCCCGGTCGCGGATCGTTCTGCAACTGCTTTCGGAAAGTATGCTGCTCGCGCTTTTGGGAGCCGCTCTTGGGGCCGGTCTGGCTGCGCTGCTCAGCCACGGCTTGCTCGCATTTCTGACTACGGAGCGGAACCGGATGTTTGTCGGCCTCTCGATCGATTGGCGCGTGTTGGGGTTCACCGCGGGTACGGCTATCCTGACATGCATCCTGTTTGGCCTCGCACCTGCCTTGCAGGCGACACGGGTGGCGCCGGCAGCGGTCATTCGTTCAGCAGGACGTGGGCTCACGGCGGGACGCGAGAAATTCAGCCTCCGCCGTCTGCTGGTGGTGGCGCAGGTTGCAATGTCCCTGGTCCTTCTGGCTGGCGCCTTGCTGTTCGTGCGGAGTCTTGAAAAACTGCTGGCCATCGATCCGGGATTCCGCCCCGAGGGCATCGTCGCCGTGAGCGTGGACTATCGGGCGGCTCATTTTCCCAAGGAACACATGCTGGAAGTGCGTCGCCAGACGTTGGAGGCGCTGCGCCAACGCACGGGCGCGATTGCGGCCGGCGAGGTGGGCATGACGCCGGTGAGCGGAAGCGGTTGGGACCAGAATGCATGGGAGCCGGGATACGGCGGACCGCGTCTGGACGTGCTGTTCAACAATACGGGCCCTGGATACTTTCGCACGATGGGAATCCCTTTCGCCGCGGGGCGGGATTTCGATGAACACGATACTCTCAAATCGCCGAGAGTGGCGATCGTCAATGAGGAATTCGCGCGCAAGATCTTCCAGGGGAAGAACCCTGTGGGCCGGACGTTCCGCCGCGAGGAGTCGCGCGACAAGCCGGATTCGGAGTTCCTCGTGGTGGGATTGGTGCGGAACACGAAGTATTACGAGCTCCGGGAAGATTTCCGGCCAATCGCCTATGTTCCGGAGGGTCAGGATGAGGAGCCTGGGCCGGGCGCGAATTTTGTGCTGCGCACGAATGCGCCGCTGGGCGAGTTCTACCATAATGCGGAGGCGGCCGTTGCCGGGATCCATCCGGCGATTGGCGTCGATTTCACTGTGCTGACAACGCAGATCGGGCAATCACTTATGCGCGATCGTCTGATGGCGGCGCTGGCGGGAGCATTTGGGTTCTTGGCGTCATCGCTCGCGGTTCTGGGTCTATACGGTGTCATTGCTTATATGGTGGCGCGGCGGCGGAACGAAATCGGCGTGCGGATCGCCCTCGGCGCGACACGGGGGCGTGTCATCGGGCTCGTCCTGCAAGAGGCAATTCTCCTGCTGGCGATTGGGCTCGCAGTTGGCCTCGGTTTGGCCGTCTGGGCTGGTCAGGCCGCGGCATCGCTCGTATACGGGATGAAGCCGAGCGATCCGCTGACATTGGGAGGTGCAGTCACGCTCCTGGCCATTGTCGCGATGGCCGCCAGCTATGGGCCTGCGTGGCGCGCATCGCGTCTCCAACCGATGGATGCCTTGCGCGAAGAATAACACCGAAGCGAATCGCCGCCGTGCTTGAGAGCCACTTCCGGCCTATCTGCTCTTATCAGCCTTTCGCGATGAACCCGGGCAGGCCAGTGGACGTCACCGGGTTGAGCCTCTGTCGTGTCTGGATGGCATTGATCTCCTGCATGGCGTCTTCGGGAAGATCGCAAATGTCGAAATTCTCCCTGGCTCGGCTCGGAGTCTTCGGCGTCGTCAGAACAGCGGTCCCGCGCTGTACCGCCCACGCGAGCAGTACCTGCGCTGGACTCTTGTTGACTCGCTTCGCAATCGCGATAATCGTGGGATCCTCCAGAACACCGGGCTTGATCCCATGCCCCAGCGGCGCAAAGGCCAGCATCACGAGCTGCTCACTGTTGCAGAATTCCAGTAGCTCGGTTTCCGGCAGATAGGGATGGGACTCGACCTGGACCACGGCGGGCTTGATTCTCGCCGACCCGAAGATCTCCCGCACCTGCTCGAGGTTTACGTCTGACAACCCGATCGCTTTGCATTTACCCCGGTCCACCAGGTTCTCCATCGCCCTCCAGGTATCCATCAGGCTCACGCCCTTGTCATAAATCAGATTACCGTCTGCATCCCTTGGCTCCTGGTTGTCTCCTGGCTGAAATGCAAAAGGAGTGTGGATGAGGTAGAGGTCGATGTAGTCCAATTGCAGCCTGGCGCGGCTCGACTCGAATGCGGGCTCGACACGCTCCGGCCGATGATTGTTGTTCCAAAGCTTGGTGGTAATAAACAAATCCCCGCGGCTGACAGATCCGGCCTGAAGGGCTTCGCGGATCGCCTCGCCCACCTGCTCTTCATTGCGGTAGCGTTCGGCGCAATCGAAGAGGCGGAACCCTGTATCCAGGGCGGTCCGGGTTGCCTCTCTGGTTTCGGTCGCGTCCGCAATCAACGTGCCGAATCCTAAAGCGGGCATTGTTCCTCTGCCTCCGCGGAGCGGCAGCTTGCGGTCCTTGAGACTGTTTGATTGCTTCATACTCTCTTTCCCATCCCAACGAATGCGACTCATGCGGCCGGCGAACGATGAATCCGACGTCTTCTCCCGCGTGCGCGAGAACTCCGCCGAAATGGCCCCACGCAGCACCTACGCGACAACAGCAATCCGCACGAGAGTTCCAGGACACTGATGAACTGGCACGTTGAATGCCAGGTCAAACTCGCGTCGGCGAGCTACCAGTGGTCTCCGCGAACCGCTTCAGCCTGTGCAAGGAAATATCGTGCGCCGTACGGCCGGCGACGGCCAGATCCGCCGCGATTTCGCCGATGACTGCCGAGAATTTGAAACCGTGTCCCGAACAGGGGGAGCAGACCACCACCTGCGGCCATTGCGGATGAAGGTCCAAAATGAAATGTTCGTCGGGTGTGTTCGTGAACAGACAGGTGCTCATCAAGAGCCCCTTTCCAGCGCCCTCCGGAAAATACTTCTCCACGAACTCCCGCAGCACCGCCTCGTCTTCGGCGTGGCACTGGCGATCCATGCGGTCCGGATCGGCCGTCTGCGAACGGTGGTGATAGCGGCCCACCTTGAATCCGGGCACGCCGAACTCCGGAAATCCGTAATACCGTCCCTCCTCAACTGCCAGGTTGAAAACCGGAAAATGGTCCGGCTGGAACAGCCGCGGCGTGCGCGGCTCAAACCAGGCCAGAACCTGCCGCTCCGGAACCGCCAGCTTCTCCAGCATCGGCAAAATCCCGCCAACCCACGCTCCCGCGGCGATGACAAGGCGTTCAGCCCGGTATTCCGCCACTTCCGTCACGACCCGGACTCCTCCGCCCGCGGGCTCCCATCGAACCACGCGCTCCCCCGTGTGGATAGTCGCCCCGCAAGCGGCGGCTGCTCTGGCGTGCGCCGCGATCGACCGCTCCGGGAGCAGAAAGCCTCCTTCCGGTTGATACAAGGCCATGGTCTCCGCGGGCAGGTGAAATGCCGGGAACCGCCGCCGAAGTTCGCGCGCGGTCAGAATCTCATGGGCCAATCCGTGCTGCGCGGCGGCCAGCCTCGCGCCTTCGAAAAGCCGGCCGTGCTCGGGTCCGGCGTCGATCGAGCCCGTAATATGCAACAGCTTTTCGTTCGCCACCCGCTCCAACTCGCGCCACAACTCGTACGCCCGAATGAGCAGCGGCACATAGGACGGGTGTTCGTAATACGCCAGCCGGATGATGCGCGTCACGCCATGGGATGAGCCCATTTCGTGCGGAATCTGGAAGCGCTCCAGGCCCAGCGTTCTGCATTTCCGCCGGGCCAGGTGATACAAAGCCGCGCTGCCCATCGCTCCGAGGCCCAGGACGATTGCATCGTAGGTTTTGTCCGTCATTGCCAACCCAGTGATTGTAGCGGGATAATTCGCCGGGTCGGAAGGCGATCCCCGGCAGCGATATGATTCATAGGGCGACCAAACGGGCGTTCGCCCCGATTGAGCACACGGAGCACACGAACATGAAGCCAAAGAACACGATCTGCCTCTGGTTCGACAAAGACGCGCATGAGGCGGCGCGCTTCTACGCCGCCACTTTTCCGGACAGTGAAGTGACCGCGGTTCACAAGGCTCCCGGCGATTACCCGGGCGGCAAGAAGGGCGATGTGCTGACGGTGGAGTTCACCGTCCTGGGCATTCCCTGCCTCGGTCTCAACGGCGGGCCGGTGTTCAGGCACAGCGAGGCCTTCTCCTTCCAGATCGCGACGGATACGCAGGAAGAGACGGACCGCTACTGGAATGCGATCGTCGGTAATGGCGGCGCGGAAAGCCAGTGCGGTTGGTGCAAGGACCGGTGGGGGCTCTCCTGGCAGATCACCCCGCGCGCGCTAACCGATGCCCTTGCGGCTGGCGGCAGTGAGGCCAAACGTGCCTTCGAGGCGATGATGACGATGACGAAGATTGACGTCGCCGCCATCGAGGCAGCGCGGCGAGGCTGAACCGGCCAAACTGATGCCTG
>DATJMA010000172.1:0-144422 GCA_035509055.1 Bryobacteraceae bacterium
AAATTGCGTTACAGTGCAGATGCTGGTCTTTCCTGTCTTCCGAACATCGAATTGAAGTATACTCTCATCAATCCCAGGATACCGAAACGTCGCGTTGGTTCTGAGAGGGGGCGCGGCCAACCATGGCATCAAGCTCAGCGAACAAAGGGAATCGTTTCTGGCGTTGGATTAAGAACCAGCTCGTCCAGGAAGTGCCAGAAGACATCGAAATCTGCGAGTACGACTGCCGCAAACGTCAGTGTCACATGGGTGAATGGGAGAATTGTGAGCGTCGCCTGCAAAAAGCCGCCGGCGAACTGATGCCAGATTGCAGGGACCACCTTGGGACGCCCGCAGTGTCAAAGCCCGCTGTCAACACCGGAGATGCCCGCGCTCCAGTGAACGAAGCTTCTTAATAATCGAAAACCAAAAACAGCAACTGAGCTTCAACGCGGATTCCGAAGCCGGAAACAGGCTACTCCTCCGGCAACGCCAGAGTAACCGACTCCACATACTTCTTCCCCGACGCCGCCGTCAAAGTAAACTGCATCAACACCTTGTCGGTCAAGGGAACAAACAACAAACTCCCGTCCTGCAGCTGCAAGGGACTAAAAGAAAACGATCGCGTCCTCTCTCCATCCTGGATCACCAGCAATCCAGAAGTAGCAGAAGCAATCAAAGGCGACTCATGATCCCAGGTAACGGCAAGGAATCCATGCTCCCGAATGGCCCCCAAGGAAAGCGAAGGCTCCTGAACCGACTTCACCGCAGAAACCGCGCTCTGCCGCCCAACCGACGACTGCCCTACCACACCGCGCCACACTCCCACCACCCGTTCCCGCGACGCATCGTTTCCAAATACTACTCCCACTCCGGCAGCCGCCAGCAGCGCACAAACCCAACCCGCTACCTTCCAACCCAATCCACCCTTAAATCGTTGCTTCCCTGCAGGCTCGACAACCGGAACCAACGCCGCCAGATGCGGAACCACCGCCAAGGGCTGCGCCGGCGGCGATTTCTGCAAAGGCCCGGACTGTTCATAAACCAGCAGCGCCGCATCGAACGGAAACTCGAGAAACGCAAATTCGGTCATCCGGCAATCGCGATCCTGGAAAAAGAACGTCGCCAGTGGACCGCCTGAAGCACCCCGCCGAATGACCAGAAACACGTTATACGGCGAGGCAAAATGAACTTTGGCCAGCAGGCGATCCTGCGGCGTCAGATGAAACTCTTCCCGCTCATCGCTGCGGTAATAGCCGACGATCGCGGCTTTCCGCTCCGGCGGCAGCCTCTCGATAAACTCCCCCACACTCGACCCCTCGACCGGCTGAAACTCGACGATATCGGTGACACCCAGGCGAATCTCGCCGAACAGCAGCCCTTCTTCCGCCTCGCCGCAGATCACCCGCTGCTTCAACGGCTCGACCAAGCTCAACGCCAGACGTACCTTCACCGGCGATCCGGGAAACCACCAGAGGTACTGCTGCGGTTCTGCGGGAGCCACTATCTTGGCAGTCGCCATCATCAATTCCTCTGAATTCTAATGGGGTTCGACGGAATAGCAGATCCGTCGCCAAACCTGTCGCGCCGGACAAAAAACTGGCAAAATCAGGTAACTACCGGGAAAAAGAATGGCAAAAAGTCCTACCGCTTCGGCCTTTCGCGAAACTTTCCGACTGTAACCGGACCTTAATCTGCCTAAATTCCGAATCTTTCGGCCAGACGCTTCAACAGCGACAGGTTGGTCTTAGGATCGTTATAGCCGGCCAGATGCAGCATCGGACTGGCATCGCGGGGAAAGTCCACAATGCTGCGTGGCGGGGCCAACGCCTCGGCCGGCTCCAAGGCGGTCTCTTCGAAACCTCGGTTGTGGGACGCCGGCATCAGCGGCGCCGGACCGTGAGTCAAGGCCAGGTTGGTCGCCGCGGCACGTACATAGTTCAACCCCACCAGCGGCGATTCATCCCCAAACGCCATCAGCAGCGACGTATCGCAAATCGAATTGATCAGTCGGGGAATCCCCTGGGACCACTGCACGATCCCGGAAATGGCATCGGGAGTAAACGGCGGCGGAGTCTTGGCATCCCCTTTGGCCCAGCGGTGAGCGATATATTGCTGCACTTCCGTAGCGTTGAGCCGGTCGATATACAGCCGCAAAGCAATCCGCTGCTTCAACTGCCGCAAGTCGTACCGGTTCAGGAGTTCGAACAGCTCCGATTGCCCCACCAGCACAATCTGCAGAAATTTGCCGTTGGCGCCTTCGAAATTCCCCAGCAGCCGGATTTCCTCCAGTACTTCGAGGCTCAACTTGTGCGCTTCATCGATCACCAGGACCGCATACCGGTTCTCGCGATGAACCCGCGCCACAAACTCCTGCAATTTCCAAAGCCGCTGTGCCTTGCTCTCTGGAACATCGTGGATGTCGAAATCCAGCATCACCACTTCGAGGAATTCCGCCCCCGTCAGGGTCGGATTGAGGACGATGCTGCATTCCAGCCGGTCTGCCGGCAAGCGGTTCAGAACGCTGTTGATCAACGTGGTTTTGCCGGTCCCGGCATCGCCGATGAGCACCACAAACCCTTTGCGCTCCAGGATGGCGTAGGTCAATCCAGCCAGTGCTTCCCGGTGCTTCAAAGGCAGAAACAGGAACGCCGGATCGGGCGTCAGATTGAATGGCAGTCGCTGCAGACCGAAGAATTCTGTGTACATTCGCGATTCCGGACGTTCCTTCCAGCATACCAAGTCGCGTCCGGGCAAAAATCGATAGCAGCAAGTCCTTCAGCAAACAACGTACCATCGAATATTTCTAGTAATACTGGTCTTTCGCCCTTGACTTCCCCGGGGGAGCATGTCAGGATAACGCAAAGCTTTCAGAAGGCGCCTGAAGAGACACTCAGAGTTGTAGAGGAGGACGCGCAAGATGAAAAGGATCGTTACCATTGCTGTGGTACTGGCTGGGTTATCGGCAATCGCTTTCGCGGGAACGTCGACGTGCGGGACAGTTCTGAACCCGGCCCCATGCCCCAGCGCACCGGAGGTCGGCGACGTCGGGCTCGCGTCTGGCGCCCTAATTCTCGTCGGCGGTGCCGTTCTCTTAGTTCGCAGTCGCTTGCGCCGATAACGGAGAAGGGGAAAGAGCAATCCAGCATCGTTCCTTCACTTTGCCCTGGCAGAGCCTGCCACCCCTACCCTGGCTGGCTCGCCTCGGGGCCTGTTTCCTCGTCTTGTCCTTGGAAGCCTTTTCGATCCGCTCCACAGGCATCAAGCAAGACATCTGGACAGCGGGATCTCTCCTCGTCGGCGGGAATCAGTTTTTCCGTCTCTTCATCCTGCCGTTCCTGTTCACGCTGGTCTACGTCGGCGTCCTCCGCCTTCGCGGCGGACAATTCCGAGGCGATTTCCCATCCCGACCCCACTGGTCAGCCATAGCGACGCACATCGCATCCCTTACCGCCTTCCTCCTGTTGACGCGCTCTCTCCTGACCACGCCCGGAACCCCAATCCTCTCCCTCCTCTGGTTCGCCATCGGCGTAGCCACAGCAGTCACCGGCATCCTAGTAGCCTTCGGCTCGAATGTAATCGCGCGATCGACCCTCCCCGCCGCGCTCATCACCACCGCGTTCGCCCTTTTCAGCATCGCCGGAATCCCCTTCGTCGAACGCGCCTGGAATTACGACTCGAACGTCACGGTCCGCGCTGCCACGGCACTCCTCCAGCACTTCGGCTTCGCCGCCCATTCGCAAGGAAAAATCATCCGCATCCCGCACTTCGCGGTGATTATCACCCCAGCCTGCTCGGGCTACGAAGGCATCTGTCTCTTCCTGATGTTCGCCGCCGCCTGGCTCATCTGGTATCGCAAAGAGTTCCGCTTCCCCGCCGCCCTGCTGGTATTGCCGATCGGCGCGGCCGTCTCATGGGGTCTGAACGTCGTAAGAATCGCCGGATACGTCCTGATCGGCCACTACGGCCATCGGGACATCGCCATGAACGGATTCCACTCCTGGGCCGGCTTGATCTCCTTCAGCGTCCTCGCCCTGAGCTTCTGCGCCGTAACCCCGCGAGTCCCGGGAATCAGCATCGTCTCCGCAACCCCCAAGCCCGCAGCCGCGCGAACCGCAGCCGCCGATCCTATTTTCTGGTACCTGCTGCCTTTCCTGGCGATGCAAGCGGCCTCCATGCTCTCCAAAGCCTCCAGCGCCGGCATGGAGTGGCTCTACCCTCTCCGCGTCCTGGCCGCCGCCGCGGCCATCTGGCGCTACCGCAAGAAATACGCTGCCATGGACTGGCTCCGGAAACCCTCTCTCTTCGCCATCGCCACTGCCGCCGCTGCCACCATCATCTGGATCTTCTTTTCCGCGCGACTCCCGTACAATCCCGGCCCGATGCCCCACCTGCAATCGGCGCCGCTCACCGTAAGTATCGCCTGGCTCTCGTTCCGCGTAATCGGGGGTGTCCTCGCCGCCCCCTTCGTGGAAGAACTCGCCTTCCGCGGTTTCCTCCTGCGGCGCATCCAATCGCCCGAATTCGCCTCCCTCGATCCCCGACGATGCGGCTGGCTTGCCATCGCCATCTCGTCCGCCGTCTTCGGACTCCTGCACGGATCGCAATTCATTCCAGGCACGATAGCCGGCGCGCTTTTCGCCGCCGCCTACATAAGATCGGGCAAACTGGGCGATTCCGTCGCCGCGCACGCGCTCACGAATCTGCTGCTGGCCGTCGTTGTCGCCGGCACCGGCGACTGGCGTTACTGGTAAGTTGCCACAACCTGCCGCCGCGTGCGGAATTCATACCGCAAAATCTTAATTGCGGTCCGGCTCCGATCGTTCCACAGAACCCGCCCGCTCACGCACATCTTGAGCGGACAAGTGCCGTCGAGCGCGAACGGCCAGTCCAAGGCAACTTCCACCTTTGCACCCGGAACCAGAGGCTCCGTGCTGCCGAAGCAGATACCGCCGCTGCTCATATTGATGGTCCGTCCAACTCCCATGCGATTGCTCCTGGTGAGCCGGTATCTGAGGTCCAGAGAGACGGGATACCGTCGGTCAACGCGGCGGTCAGTGCTGGTAAAAACCGCTACTGCTTGGACAACATCGGGGGACATCCGCGCCTCCTTTTGAGTTGGATTACGGCCAGGATTGCCAGATCCGAATCCTGGCCCGAAACAGTATACACCAACTTCCCGGAAGTGAAACCATATTTATGCCTGTTTGTTCTGAGCGTGGATAGACAGGATCAAACCAATCCGCATCGCGACCCGGCCCTCCGGCAAGAACCTGGGGCATTCCACCGGCTCTGGGGTTATCCTGTATGACATACGGAAAGGAAGACCGCCCGTGAGCTTGTTTGACAAGGAAAAGAAACGAGCTTCGCAAATCTCCGCCGCGTTCGAGACACCTCAACCGGGCCGCGGCTCGCTCCTGGATGCCGATGCCAACGCCTCGACTCCCGTAGAGACGTCGATTCTCGGGGGATTGGCGCGGCTGCATCCCTTCAGCCCCGTCGCCGTGCGAGTGCTGCAACTTCTCGACCAGGAACAATCTTCCACCCAGGAAATCTCCAAATTACTGCAGGCGGACCCGGCATTGGCTGCCGAAACCCTGGCCTATGTGAACTCGCCCCTGTTCCCGATGCGGCAAAGCGTCACCGATCTGCACCAGGCGGTCATGGTCTTAGGCGCCGAAAATACCCGCCGCCTCACCGCCACATTAGCGATGCGCAGCTTGCTGAAGTCGGCCCCCAACCGGACCGTTACCCGCAGGTTCTGGCGGCACAGCGTGGCCACCGCGGCCATCGCCACCGAACTGGCTCCAGTCTATGAATTGTCTTCGGACCTCGCGAACATTGCCGGCGTGCTGCACGATATCGGCCGCGTGGGCCTACTCGCCCGCAACACGGCCGACTACTCTCCCATCGTTTTGAATCTGCACGATTCCGTCGACGCCATCCTGACCGCGGAGCGGGATGCCTGCGGCATGGATCACTGCGCCGCGGGCATGTTCATGTGCCGCGTCTGGACAATGCCGGCGGTGTTTCAGGAGGTGACCTCGCTGCACCACAAGGCCAAAGGCGAAACCGGCATCAGCGGGCTGATCAACCTGTCCTGCGCCATGGCCGACGACATGAGCTTTGCCGCCATTTCGCATCGCGGCACCCTTCCCATTGCCGAGCGAGTCGCAGCCAGCGTGCCCGAGCCGATGCGTGAGAGGGTCATGACGATCGTGACGGACCTGGAAAAGCGGATCTCCGACAAAATCGAACCGTTCGATTTCTGAAAGCGCCGCTCTATTTCGCGCGGGACGATTCCGCCGAACGCAGGAACGCCACACCCCGCGCTTCCGGCCCCACCGCGATCACCAGCGCCGTAATCAGCAGTAGCCCCGCCGCCAGATATCCCATCGCGGCCGCGTAGCTGAAATGCTGCGCCAGAATCGCTTCGATATATGCCACGCTGGAGGCGATGAGCACCCCCAATTGGTAGGCGAATCCGGGGAAGAACCCTCGCAGTTGCCCTGGCGAAAGCTCGTTCAAATGCGCTGGGATTACGCCCCACGCGCCCTGCGTCATGAACTGCATCGCGAACGCGCCCACCACGATCAGTGCCAGCGTCGAACCCGTGATCCAGAGTGGAATGGCCAGCACGGCCAGGATCACCGCCGTCACCATCGAACGCTTTCGCCCAAAACGGTCCGAGAAAAGGCCGAAGAACAGGCCGCCGGCAATCGCCCCAACCATGGAAACCACGGTAACCATCGACGTGGTCTGCACACTGAAGTGCCGTTGCACCCGCAGGAATGTCGGATACATGTCCTGCGTGCCGTGAGAGATGAAGTTCATCATGGCCATCAGCGCCACCAGATAGCAGAAGCGCTTCCAATTGGCGAAAATCGCGTGCCGGTAAGTCGCCCAGTCGGTCCGCGCCTGGTGCCATGCCTCCGTCTCCTTGACCTTGACGATCACGAACAGCGACAACAACCCCGGCAACCCGCCGATGAAAAACATCACGCGCCACGTGGCATGCGGGTAGACCAACGCATAGGCGATCGCCGCCAGCAGATACCCGAGCGCATAGCCCTCCTGCAACATCCCCGAGAGCACGCCGCGCCACTTCGCCGGCACCGATTCCAGCGCCAGCGATGCGCCCACGCCCCACTCGCCACCCATCCCTATGCCATAGAGCAGGCGCGTCACCAGGAACACCGCGTAGGTCGGCGCCAGTCCCGAGCATATCTCGATCGCCGAATAAAACAGGATGTTGGCGATCAGAAGTTTTCGCCGGCCGTAGCGGTCGGCGAGCAAGCCAAAGACAAACGCCCCCACCGGACGCATCGCGAGGCTCGCAGTGATGGTGAGGGTGATCGCCGGGACCGAGCGCCCGAACTCCTGAGCCACCGGCAGCAGAACGAACACCAGGATGAAGAAATCGAAGGCATCCAAAGTCCAACCCAGAAAGCCGGCGAGCACGGCATTGCGCTGGTTGGCGCGTTCTTCGGCGATGGTCGGAGTGGTCATTGTGGTAGCAGAGCCAATTGACAATTATCTACTGGATGGAGCGCGGTCGTCGCGGGTATTTGTGGGGCGGGTTTGGATCAAGCCCAGCCAATAAGGCCGGACGGTCGCGCCGCCTCCCGGCACCGTGCTGGTTGAATTGGCGGCTAGCGCCGCGGCCGCATGATCAATTTCCTCGCGTCTCGAAGTGTTGCCCTTGCAAGGCCTTGCCCCGGATGGCCGTTACGAGGATTTTCATCGGTCAGGTGCCTAGCGCGCCTCGGTCGCCGCCATTTCAGTGACCGTATTCTTTGGGACCACGCCCAATTCTGCGAACAATCGGGCATATGCCGAACAGCCGCGAGCGACTAGCGCGCTCGTCGTATCAAGCAACGACGCGCGACGATTTTGAGCGGAAGCCCACGAGGCGCGTATGGCTCGCTCCAGCCGGCTGGCGAAGTCGGGCCGGCCTATTGGCACAATCTCGCACCCCGCGCCGAACTGCGATTGCAGCCCCGAGAACTTCTGCGAATAATAAGCCGAGTGCTCCATGCAGACGGCGGGGATACCCTGGGCCAACGCGAACACCGCAGGGTGGTAGGAACTCGTGACCACGACCCGGCAATGGCTCGTCGCTTCGATTACCGGTCGGGGGTCGTTCGGTTGAAGGCCGCCCAGCCACCTCGCAGACATTCCCGTCGCCAGTTGCGTAAGAGCGGCAATGTCGGACTCCTCCTCAAGGAAGGAGGTGGGAAGCGGAACCAGCCCGGCGCCCAGGTCCACCGCTACTCGATCGAGTACGTTTCGCACCGGGTCGAGGAATTTCTGGTCGAAGCCTGAGTAAGACGCAAACCGTATGTTCACCCCGATGCCGGATCCCAGAGCGTCCGGGCGACTCGAATAAGCCAGTTCTAACGAATCGTCGCCCGTTACTTCCATCCGGGATTGAGACACGCCCAGTGACCGCAGCCACGGCAATGCGGTCAGGCCCTCCCGCAAGCCAATAAATCGAGCCTGCGTAAGAACCTCTTTCGCGCGGTGAAGCAGTTGCGAGTCCGTGATTGGACCGATTCCCTGTCCAAAAAGGGCGATCGGAATGCGCCGGCGAAGGGCCACGGCCAAAACGTCCAGTAATGTGAACGCGTGGTCGCGGAACGCATCATTGAGAGCGCCCATCCCCGGAACCAGCACAAGGTCTGAGTTCCGGATTTCGCTCATGAATCGTGACGGATCGATGCGCGGCCGCGCAGTGAGTGTTCGTTCCAGCCGGATGGCACAACCGAATGCGTTCGGAAATGCCGCCCAAAGCCCGTCCTCCAAGCTCCTCAGCCGGTTCGCAAGCGAATCGGGGAGGCGCCTTGCGTATCCCCCAAGAAGCGAGTGGCTGTTCGCCCACTGAGAACGAGCTTCCGCCGGCACCGGGACCACCGCTGAGAAGAAACGGTTCAAGGACTCGGGAGCCAGCGTGAGCATGCGAATCGAGGCGCCAGGACAATGTCGATAGATGCGATTCACCGCTACCAGCATCATGGCGAGATCCCCCATGTTTTGGCAGTGGTAGGTCGAACTCTCAACTAAAATTCGCATCCGCAAATAATCCTTGGTTGGGTCGCCTCGCCAATCACTCAAACCCCGTACCGAATCATCTCAAAACCGGCCAACGAGGTCTCCGTGTAGTCACGTCGCTTCCTGACCGGCTGGCCGCTTCCCATGCCGCAATCCCGGCAGTTTCCTCAAAGCGACCCTGCAGGCCGGACTCCTGTATCGCCGAAATAGACTTCGCCAGACGGTCCTCTGGCGGCACTCCGGCGGCAAGCAAGACGGCGGGTTTACGAATCTGTTGCGAGAGATGCCGGCAAACGAGCGGCCGACCTCTGGGAGCCTGAACCGCGGAGTCGGCGGATTCACGTTCAAAAAGACCGCGTAAACTAGCGGGGCAAGGTCGCGGCGGCACGGATCCCGACATCAGATTCCAAGTTTCCATCGGCACGGAGTAATGTCAAGAGTGCCGAAGGCTACTCCTTTATCAGACTAAAGTATCTTTCGATCTCCATCGTTCCCAATGGCCCAAAAGAGCCATCGGAAATCCCCAGCGGTGCGGTTCGTACAAAATGTAATCCATCGCCGGGCTCGATGGTGCGAGTAAGCCCACTCTCCGGAATCTCGTTTCAGTCCGCGTAGCCTGTTATTCTTGTGTCGTGCTCGTCGACCTGTACCATTTATTACCATCGGAAGGAGCCAAAATCATTCTCGTCCTTTTCCTGTGTTTTCTCACAGGTCTCGAACGGGAAGAGCGCAAGACGGGGAGCGAGCCTTTCTCATTTGGCGGCGTTCGCACCTTCCCGTTGATCGGCCTTACTGCCTACGGACTCTCCCTGCTCTCGGGAGGCCAGGTACTGCCGGTAGTTCTGGGGTTCGCGGTTGTGGCTGGATTTTTGATGCTGTCTTACCAGAACAAAGTTCGCACAGCGGGTTCCGGGGGGATGACCTCGGAAATGTCCGCGTTGACCGCTTATGTGGCCGCGGCACTGGTGTATCGCGAGCAGTTCTGGATCGCGACCACTCTCACCGTGGCCAGTGCGCTTTTGTTGGAACTGAAGGACACGCTCGAAGGCTTGACCAGGCGGATCGCCCCGGAAGAGATTTTCACTTTCACCAAATTTCTTCTGCTGACAGCCGTGATTCTTCCGGTGATTCCGGACCGCGAATTCGGCCCGTTCCATATCAATCCGGCCAAGGCTTGGCTCGTAATGGTGGCAGTGAGCACGGTTTCGTACGGCAGTTATGTGATTCAGAAGGTGACTAAGGGTCAGGGCGGAGTTCTGCTGGCGGCGGTAATGGGAGGCATCTATTCTTCGACTGTCACCACCGTGGTGCTGGCCCGCCGCGCGCCTCGGGAGAATCAACCGCACCTTTTCGCGGGTGTAACACTCATCGCTTCCGGCATGATGTACGTTCGGCTGGCTGCGTTGGTGGCTCTGTTCAATCGCCATCTCATCCGCGTACTTGCCGCGCCGTTCGCCGTCCTTGCCGTCGCGGCTCTCGTGGTCGGCTGGATCTGGACGCGGCTTCCTGCCGAACACACCGGGCCCGTGGCTCGCGAGTTCCAGCCCAGGAATCCCCTCGAACTTCGCGCCGCAGTCCTCTTCGCTGCGTTGTTCCTTGCCATGCTTGTGGCAACGCAATTAGTAGTGACCTACGTGGGGCGAGCCGGCGTATATTCTCTCGCCGCGTTGATGGGACTCTCCGACGTGGACCCTTTCATCATGGGCATGACGCAGGCCGGCGGTACGAGCACTTCCCTGACGGTGGCCGCCGCTGCAATCCTCATCGCTGCGGCAAGCAACAATCTCATCAAGGGAATCTACGCGTACTCCTTGTCCGACCGCAAGACCGGCAGGCAAAGTTTCGGTCTGCTGGCAGCCCTGGGCGTGGCGGGTATCGCGCCGCTCGCCTGGTTGATGCGCTGATCGGCGTCGGTCTGCGGACGTCCGAGCTTACCTGATGTCACGTAATTTTACCAGGGAACCGCTTCCCTGCGCGGGACGCCGCCGTCCAGCCGGCCAGACTGAGCCGTCCTTGCCGTGGAGATCGCTTGCTGACCGGCTGGGGCGAGATCACGCCGGAATACCTGCGCTACGCAGATATCCGGCGCGGGAGTAAGCGAGGCGGGCCCGCGCACCGCCTCGGAAGCCTTCTCGTCAGAACGTTAGTCTCCCGGAAATCTGCAACTGCCTTGGTCCCCAAATCAAATTGCTTGTCGATGTGGGCGCCAGATAGGTCGCGTTCGGGCTGAAGCACGCGTTGGTGTGGCCTGCGCAGGCTCCCGATCCCGCCGCGGCATAGGAGAATGCCGTGGTATTTACGCCTGAGACGTTAGTATGATTGAACAGATTGAACGCTTCGCCGATCAGCGAGAGCCTCACGCGCTCGCTGATGGAGAACTGGCGTCCAATTCGGAAATCGATATTGTGGAAGCCGGGGGCGGTGTTGGCATTGCGCGGTAGCCAGCCTGCGCGGCCAGGCGTAGCTCCTGCATAAGCCACGGCGCCGGTCACTCCGCCATCCAGCGGACTCGGTGTTCCCGTCACATAGGGCGTCACCGGCTGACCGGTGGACATGGTCACGATGGTGGAAAATGCCCAGCCGTCGAACAACAGCCGCGCCGGCTTGTTTGCCAGGCTCTTCAGCGAGGGCATCCACACAGCATTGGCCACGAAGCGCTGGCGCTGGTCGAGATCGGATAGCGCATACTCCAGCTTGCGGTTCCGCGGATCGATGGGATAATCAGTGCCGTTGAAGGTTCCGCCCGAGCCCGATACCTGCGCCCCGTCGAACGCCTTGCTCAAGGTGTAATTCGCCGTGAACTGGAGGCCCTTCCGCATCGGCCGCCGCAGCGTCAGAACCATGGAGTTGTACCAGGAATTCACGTCGCTATAGCCGACAAAAACTTCGCCGGTAGTGGGGTTGATGCGGGTAGTGTAGAACGGCACCGTGTAGGTTTCGACGGTCTGGCCGGCTGAGTTCAGGATGTCATAGCTCTTGGTTGTCGTCGCCGGAGCCAGGTTGGCATCGACAAAAATCGGCAGGTGCTCACCGCGGCTCACCACGTATGCGGCCGACAAGCTCAAATCGCCTGGAATCTGGCGCTCGACGGTGACGTCGCCCTCGTGGGTTCGAGGATTGACCCAGTCCGGCGACATGCCGCGCGTCACCTGCGCCGCGGTTGGAGGCGCAAAATTCACCACCTGCGGTGTTAGGGCGCCAGCGAACGGCGCCGTCATAGCGGCGCCGGGCGGGGTCCAGATCACGTTCGGGAAGGTCAACTGCGGGCAGTAGTTCGACGCAGTGGACACTGGGCTGCAAGTGAAGGTCTGCTGGTACACGCCGTTCTCGACGCGGGTAGCGTAATACGTGCTGTTCGTTGTCTTGGCATAAAAAAGGCCGTAGCCGAGGCGCACAACTGTCTTCGGAGAAAGCTGCCATGCCAAGCCGACCCGCGGCGCAATCTGGTCTTTGGGATTGTTGATGGTAGTCGTGTAGAACGTGGTCAGGGAAGTAAAGGTATTTGGCTGCGGCGGCTGGTCGATCACAAAAAGGTCGTAGCGCGCTCCCAGGTTTGCCGTCACTTTGGGACTCACTTTCCAGTTATCTTCAACGAAGCCGGCATAGTCTCTATCGTAAAAGTCGTCCTTCCCAACGTGGGTAACCGGATCGTTAACCTGCGTGAAAGTGCTGTAGTGCTTTCCGGTCAATCCGTCGCCGATGTTGATTCCGAGCGCGTCGATCACCCAGTTGTTAAACGCGGTTTGCGCCGTGCCGCTGTAGCTGTAGTTTCCCGTTCCGTTGTACAGGTTGATCATCACTTCATGGATGAAGTTGACGTCGAACCCCGCTTTCAACGTGTGCCGGCCGTGAACCTTGGAGAGCGTGTCCGAAATCTGGTCGCGATGCTCGTCCGGCTCCGCGGTGCGCGGCAGCGCGTAGTTTTCGCCGTAGATCATCAGGTTCGAACTGCCGCCGGAACCCCCCACGTTCACGTATGGCGCCGGCGCGTTCGATCCGGCCACTTCCAGGTCGCGGCCCCACTGAAACCGCAGGTTGTTGACCATGGTTGTGGTGATCGTGGAATCCCAGTTCGCCACGAAGATGCGCTCGTGGAAGAGGTAGCTTCCATTAGTGCTCAAAGAACTGTCGTTGTACGAAGGCGAGGTGCTATAGGCATTGGGTGCACGGTAATTCATGAAATCGAATGATGTGCTGAGGTGATTGCGCTCGTTAGCCTGGTAATCGAATCTCCCGAATGCCACGTCCTGATTGGTGTCCCGGGCGAAGGTGCCTTGCTGGCCGTCCAGGAAAGCATTGGCGGCGGCGCATTGCGCCGTGGTCACCTGCTTGGGACACGGGAGCGCTGTCACGGTCGGGCTAAAGACGTTGCTCGTGTACGCGATCGGGTTGACTTTGCGCGAGCCGTCATAAGTCGCGAAGAAGAACAGCTTGTCCTTCAGCAGCGCGCCTCCGCCGCTGCCGCCGAACTGCTGCCATTGATGGATTGGCTGGGTGTACGTGCCGCGCGATTTCGGATACGAATCGAGCGCGTTGAACGACGGGTAGCGCAGGTAGTAGAACAAGTCGCCATGGAAAGTGTTGGCTCCGGACTTGGTGACCGCATTCACCACACCGCCCGCTGCCTGCCCCAGTTCCGCGCTGTAATTGCTGGCGCTCACCTGGTACTCCTTGATGGAGTCCATGCTGTATACGTAGGCGCCGCTGTTGGCGCGCCCGCGCGCTTCCGAGAAAAATGCCTGATTATTGTTGGCGCCATCCACGGTGTTGCTGTTGTACAAGCCGGAAATTCCGCGATACGAAACCAGCCCCGAAGTGCCATCGTTAGTAACATTCGCCGTGAGCATGACGAAACTGTCCCACCTGCGCCCGGCGATCGGCAGGTTGTCCACCGCGTCCTCGCTGATTACCTGCGATACCTCGGTCTTTTCGGTGTCCACCAGCGGCGCTTCCGTCGTGACCGTGACCGCCTCCTGGATGGATTTGACCGACAGCGTCAGATTGATGGCCAGCGTCTGACCCACCTGCAGGTTGAGATTCTTGCGCAGAACCGTCGCGAATCCCGTTTTGCTGAGCTGCATTTCGTAATGCCCCGGCGGTAAAAACGTCGCCGTGTAGACCCCGGCATCGCTCGTCTGCGTCCGGTGTTCGATGCCCGTGTCGCCATTGCGAATCATAATGTCGACCGCCGGCACCACGCCGCCGGTCGGATCGGTGACGGTGCCGGTGATCGTCCCAGATCCGGCCACCTGCGCATGTACCCGATTAGGCAAAATCGTCGGTACGGCCAGCAGCAGCACGCCAGCCGTTAAAAACCCTCTAAGCAAATTCAATCGGCGCAATTGGAACCTCCCGTTAAGACCATTCCCAAGCTGAGGCTCAATTATAACTGAAAGATCTCTTTATCTGAATCCAGACTATCGGGAATTCGCACCCCGCCTCGTCGAGCACGCTTTGGCACCCAAAATGGAGAGCCGCAACCCGAACGGACCGGCGGCCGCCGTACCGCCGACCGCCCTCGGCCTGCCCGCCGAAACCGGCGAGCGCGTTGGACCGTTCCGCTCACCATGAGGGTGGACACGGCAGGGATCGCAGAGTTGAGAGGTATTTCCTGAACGGCGGCATCAGCCGGGGATGCCCACAGCCAACATTTGGGCACTTCACTCGCAGCGCAGCGCCTCGATCGGATCCACCCAAGCCGCGCGGCGCGCCGGCAGGTAACTTGCCAGCGCGCTCGTGGTGATCAGCACCAGAGCGGCGCCTACAAATGTTGTTGGATCGGTCGGAGCGATTCCGAAAAGCAGACTCGCCATGAGCCGTGTCAACGCCAGCGCGAGAACGCAGCCCATGAGCAGCCCCACTCCGACCATCGCCATCGCCCGCGCCACGATGCCGCCGACAATCGCTTGCGGGCGCGCTCCCAGCGCGATCCGCACGCCAACCTCGTGCCGCCGCTGTGCTACCGACTGCGCCATCACTCCGTACAATCCAACCGCCGCCAGGCCCAGCGCGAGCGCACCGAAAATGCCGAGCAACAGCGTGTGCCAGCGCGGCAAAGCTACCGAAGCCCCCGTCAAATCTTCCATGGTAGATACCCGGTCGATCGGCACATTGCGATCGATCTCGGCCACGGCGGCGCGCACCGCCGGAATCAACGAAGCCGGAGCTGTCCGCCCGCGCACCGCTACCGACATGGTGAAAACGAAGTCGCTTTGAGAGAACGGGGCGTACAATTCCGGATCGGGAGCTGATTGCAAACTGGCGTAGTGTACATCCTTGACGATGCCGACGATACGGACTCGCGGAAAGCGGAAACCTTTAGGCAACTGGCCAACGGGAACCAATTGCTCCGGAGGAAAAAGAACAACCAGCTTACCGATGGGATCTTCATTCGGATAAAAACGCTTCGCCGCGGCCTCATTGATTACCGCCACAAACGGACTCGTGGCGTTGTCTCCTGCATCGAAAAATCGTCCTTTGCGGAGAGTCATCCCCATGGCGCGGAAAAAATCGCCTCCTGTCGCATGGAAAAGCACGTGAGCAACCGCGTCCATGCTGGCCGGAGCCGGGCGATCGTCAAAGCTCAGGAACTTGGTCCAATTCCGGTGGTCGAGTGGCACCGCGGAGGAGACGCCGGCCGTCGCGACTCCCGGCACGTGCCGCAAGCGTTCTTCCAGGCGGTCGTAAAATGCCGTCAAGCGCGCCGGCGGTAGAAGATCCGTCGGCTTGGCATCCGCGCTGTAGGATTCCGGTGGGGAGACGGTGAAAGTCAAGACGTTATGTGGATCGAAGCCGGGGTTTACATGGAGAATCCGATCAAAGCTCCGGATCATCAAGCCGGCGCCAATCGCCAGCACGAATGCCAACGCGACTTCGGCCGGAATCAACCCGCTCCGCAACCGTCCGCTGCCCCGTGTCCCCGACGCTTGAAACCGGCCTTCGCGCAGCGCGCCCATAAGGTCGGACCGCGATGACCACAAATACGGCCCGAGACCGGAAACCAAGCCAGCTCCAACCGAAACGGCCAGCGCGAACAGCAGGACCGGGAGGTCGACGCTGACGGACTGAATTCTGGGAACGTCCACGGCGAGCGTGCGCGCCTTAGCTATCGCGGCGTACGCCAGGCTCATCGCCGCGCACCCGCCGATCAGTGCCAGGATAATATTCTCCGTGAGGAATTGCCGGAGCAGGCGGGCTCGCCCGGCGCCCAGTGCGGCGCGCAATGCAAACTCTTTCTTTCGCGCCGCGTCGCGCGAGAGCAGCAGGCTGGAGAGATTGACGCAGCAGATCAGGAGCACAAATCCGACAGCCGCAAGCAGCACCCACAGAGATCGCCGCACGTCGCCAACCACGTATTCGGTAAGCGGCATGAGCCCCGCGCCGATACCCTTGTTTTCCGGCTGCCGCAAGGCGACTCCCGCCATGATGGCGTCGAGATCCGTCCGGGCTTGCTCCCGGCTTACTCCCGCCTTCAGGCGCCCGGCCATTTGCATGAAGTAGTTGTCGTGCGAATCGAGATTGTCTCCCGGGCGAAACGACATCGGCATCCAGATTTGCTGCGCGCCCTGGAATTCGAAACTCCCGGGCATTACGCCGATCACCGTGTATGGGTCGCCATCGAGCCGGAGAACCGTCCCCAAAATGCCGCTGCGCCCGCCGAAACGCGTCCGCCAGAGCGTCTCGCTGAGGATCACGACGTGATTCGACCCCCAAACACCGTCCCGCGGAACAAATGTCCGTCCGAACAGCGGCTTGACTCCAAGGGTATCGAAGAACTCCGTCGAGACTGTCATTCCCGAAAGCCGCTCCGCCTGAAAATCGCCGTTCATGTTGACACCGGAGTTGAAGTATGCCGACAACGACGCGAGCGTCAGCGTATGATCGCGCATTTCACGGTAATCCGGTGGAGACGTGGGGCCAATCGGCCATCCTCGTGCCACGCTCGAAGAGTACACATACATCAGCCGCGCCGGATCGCGGTAGGGCAGGGGACGAAGCAGCACTCCATCTACGATGCTGAATACCGCCGTATTGGCCCCGATGCCGAGCGCCAGCGTGAGCACCGCGACCGCCGTGAGGGCCGGGCTCCGCCGCATGGTGCGGAAGGCGAATCGCGCATCCTGCGCTGCTGTGCTCCATACCGGCAGACGGCGCTGGTCGCGCCATGCCTCCTTGGTTACATCCCGCCCGCCGAGTTTGAGCAGCGCCTCGCGGCTGGCTTCTGCCGGCGTCATGCCGCGCCGCAGATTGTCGGCGATGTGCATCGCCAGGTGAGATTCTATCTCCGCGGCCAACGATTGCTCGGCGCGATTTCTCTGAAATACTCCCCAAAGCTTGGCGAACCAGGCGCGCACGGCTCTCATTTCGCCTCCTCCAGGTTCACGAACCGTGCCAGGATGGCGGTTGTCTGGCTCCACGCCGCGGCCTCTTTGTTCGCCTGCTTCCGCCCCGCGGCGGTGAGCCGGTAGTACTTGGCCTTGCGGTTGTTGTCCGACACTCCCCACTCCGAAGTCACGAACCCTTCCTGCTCCAGTTTGAGCAGCCCAGGGTAAACCGTGCCGTAGTTGAGCGAAAACGCGTCGCCGCTGATTTCCTCGATGCGCCGCGCGATGCCATACCCATGGGTCGGCCCGAGAACCGCCAGCGTTTTGAGGATCATCAGGGTCAAAGTCCCCTGAACGATATCGGTCTTTGGTTCCACTCCCGTTGCTCCTATTGTTTGCCAATATAAGAGTATCGATACACCTATTGGCTGTCAATAGGAGAGCTTGTTAAATCCGCTTCCACACCGTCAGCGATCGTCCGTCGCCCCGCGCCGACGCGAACTCCGCCGGACGTGCCGCGCCGGGAGCGCCCGTGCAGATCGTAAGCACCTCGCCCTCCAATCGGTAGATACCCTGCTGCCGTTTCCCTTTGGTCGGCCCGTGAAGATTCAGGTAGTCGATCTTCGCGGGCGAGGTCGAAGGATCGAAAGTAAACTCCACCTTCATCATCGTCTGCGGTCCGGCGATCACGCTGGTCTGATTCCCGCGCGTTACCCGCTTCACCCACGCCACCGTCGCGGCATCCATCGCCGTGCCGCTCATCACGCCCGAAACCATCTGCCATTCGCCTTCGAATTCCGTCGCCGGTCCGCCCGGCTCCGCGGATTTGGTCTTCCGCGCCTTTGCCGCGGTCTTTTTCCGGACCAATATCTCGATTGCGATGCCGCTCCCCGGAGTCGACGCAAATTCTTTCGGACGCCTCGCGCCCCGCGTTGCCAGGCACAGCTTCCACGAATCGCGTCCCAACTCATAAATCCCGGGGTTGGTATTGCCTTTCTCCGGCCCGCTGTCGAACTTCATGTCGATGCGCGCGGGCTTGACGGACGAATCGAGTGCGATCGTTCCGCTGTACTCCGCGCCCATTCCCGCGGCGGTGAAGCGGCTGCCTTCAACCATGACGCGCGCCTCGCCCGGCGCTTCCATCGCTTGCCCATCCAGTTCCAGCGCCGAAATGTTCCAGACCCCCTGCAAGCGGTCGAGATCGTTTATCAACGTTCACTTCCGCTTGAAGATGGCGAGATCGACCGCGTCCGCCATGGCTTGATAACCCGTATCGTTGGGGTGCAGGTGGTCGCCCGGGTCGAAGGCCGGGCGGAACTTTCGCGGATCGGCGGAATCGCGCGTCGCGGCGTCGAAGTCCACCACCGCGTCGAACGCGCCGCCGGTGCGAATGAACTGGTTCGCCGCCTCGCGCACGGCTTCGCCTGCTTCGCTCGAGTAGCCGGCGCCCATGTATGGCGTCAGCGTGCAGCCGATTACTTTGATGCCGTGCGTATGCGCGGCATCGATGAACTGGCGGTACGCGGCAATCAGGTCGTCGGCAGTCGGAGCCTCCGGCGAAGGCGAGTGCAGGCGCCCGATGTCGTTAATCCCTTCGAGCAGCATCACCCACTTCACGCCCGATTGATTCAGCACGTCGCGATCGAAACGCGCCAGCGCGCTCGCTCCCGCCCCGTCGTACAGCACGCGATTGCCGCTGATGCCCATGTTCGCGACCCCGATCATGCTCGTCGCCTTGTTTTTCTCGAGGCGCGCTGCCAGCAGCGCCGGCCAGCTGTGATCGGTGTTGGGTGTGGACAGGGAGCCGTCGGTGATCGAATCGCCGAACGTCACCAGCGCCGCGGCATCCGCCGGCGCTTCCACGTCGATGGCCGCCAGGTAGTAATAAGAGAGCGAAGTTGTCGCATCGGCGATGGTCGATTGGCCGGTGAAATCGCCCTCTTTCGAAATGTATGTCGTGTGCAGGCCGGTGCCGTGTTCGGTTGGCCGGCCGGTTTCGCCCGGGAAGTAGAGGCTGACCGCGAGATCGGCCAGCGCCGGTACCTTCAGTTCCACCGGATCGCTCACCCGAATCACGCCGGGGCTCAGAATGCATCCCGGCTTGCCGTCGAACGTAACCGCCCGATCCGTTCCCGCGACAATTTTCGATTCCGATTCCCGCAGGGCAATGTGCGCCGCCCCGATCGTCACCGGAGCAGCGCCGAACTCATTCTCCACCTTGATCCGCACTCGCGTCCCGCCGATGCTCGTCCGTGCTGCCATCCGTACCGTCTGACCCTTGAATCCGCCCTCTCCGGGGCGTTGCTGCGCGGGCGCGTTGGCCGGCGCCGGCGGCCGCACCAGCGATTCCGCGGTTCCCCACGTCACCACCCAGTGGTTCATTTTCGCGGTCTGCGCTCCGGCGGCAAACACAGCGGCCAGCAGCATGACACTCCATCGCAATCGCATCGTGGTTTTCTCCTGTTTGTAGAAGGTATCATAGGCGCGGCGGCACGCGACACCTTCTGTTATGCTCTCATTCATGGAAGAACGTCGCTTGAGCGACGTCGGCGGAACTCCCGGCGGGCTCGGACATTTCCTGATGGGATTCGTGATGACCTGCGTCGGCGGCTACCTGCTCGCCAGCCGCGTTACCGTGATGGGTTCCTATTGGATGTTCCACGGCGATAATGCCTTCGGCGTCACGCTGCTTCCCCTGCTTTTCGGCATCGGCATTCTCTTCTGGAACGGCCGCAGCGTCATCGGCTGGCTGCTCACCGCTGGCGGTGGACTGTTCATCCTCGCCGGCGTCATCATGAATATGCACATTTACTTTGAGCCCACGAGTCTCTTCCACACCATCGTCATGTTGGTGCTGCTGGTGGGCGGGATTGGCCTGGTGGCGCGCTCGCTTTCACCCCATCACGAAAAGGCCGAAAAGTAGCTCTCTTTCCACGCGCGCAGTGCCTCCGCGCCAACCGCCAGTGCGGCGTCCACATCTTCCGTGAGCACCGATTCGTCCGGATGATGGCTGATTCCCCCCGGACTGCGCAAAAACAGCATCGCCGCCGGCACTTTTCGAGCCAGGACCATGGCATCGTGCCCCGCGCCGCTTACCATGCGATGCACCGGAAATCCCGCGCATCTTACCGCGTCTTCTATCATTTCGAAGTCGAGCGCCACCGCCGCCTGGTCCGTTCGCGATTCCGCCTCGAACACGATTCCGCGCCGCCGCGCAATGTGCTCGCCGCCATCGAGCAGAATGTTCAGTGCTCGTTCCCGCACTTCATCCAGGCCATGCCGCACGTCCACACTGGCCGTTACCAGTCCCGGAATCACGTTGCCGGCGCCCGGCTGCGCCTCGATTTTTCCCACCGTCGCCGCCAGCCCCGGGGTGTTCTGCGCCACGTGTTCCACCAGTCCGATCCACTCCGCCGCGCACGCCAGCGCGTCCTGCCGCATGTCCATTGGCGTGGTGCCGGCGTGGTTCGCTTTTCCCTCGAAACGCACGTCCCACCGGCTGATGCCCACGATCGCTTCCACTACCCCCAGTGGCGCGCCCAGGCTCTCCAGCTCGGGGCCCTGCTCGATATGGAACTCCAGGTACGCTTTCACTTCGGGGTCGAGAACCGCTTCCGGAATCCGCGCGGGGTCCAGTCCGAAATCGCGGATCGCGGCCAGCACGCCCTCGTCCATCACCGGATCTCCCACCAGCGCCCGGCTGCCGATGAGCGGCACGCCGAAACGCACGCCTTCCTCTTCCGCGAACGCCGCCACTTCGACGGCACACGGTGGCCGCTGTTCCACCAGCGCGATCGCAATCATCACGCCCAGAATGCCGTCGAATGCGCCGGCGTGCGGGACTGTGTCCAGGTGCGATGCCAGCATCAAACGCGGGCCATCCCCGTAGACGCCGCGCAAATTGCCGGCGGCGTCCACCCGTGTCGTCATGCCCGCGGCTTCCATCCACGAGCCCACCAGGCGGTGTACTTCGTGCATCGGCGGCGAAAGGTAAGTGCGCGTAATATAGCCAGGTTCCTCCGTTTGCTGCGCCAGCAAACGGCATCGGCGAATGATCTCGTGGCCGTCCATGTGACTCCTTGCCTATACCCAACAGGCTGGAGCCGGAACGCGGGACGGCCCCATATCCCATTCTACGTTCTCGGCCAGGACTATCCGGCCGCGCTCTCCCTCGACACCGGGTTTTTACAGGTTTATCCTTAGGCAAATGCCTGTCTCCAGAGCCGGGCAGGTCAAGACCCTCTGCGATGGCTTAGCGTCGCCTGAAGCCCGCACCAAGTACGGATCCGCCAAGCAACTCTGTCGACTGAGCGAGCAGGATCCCGGCCTGCTGTATCCCCGCTTCGATTTCTTCGTCCAGTTGCTCGAGGGCGAGACCCGCATCCTTCGCTGGAATTCCAGCCGCATTCTCGGCCACCTGGCGCGAGTCGATTCTGCGGGGCGGATCGATCAGTTGCTGGATCGATATCTCGCCCCCATCACCGGCCGCGAGTTGATTGCCGCTGCCAACACGATCCAAGGCGCCGCCGACATTGCTCTCGCCAAGCCGCACCTCGCGGACCGCATCGCCCGCGAGATCGTAAAAGTGAGCCGCGCTCGCTATGCCACTCCTGAGTGCCGCAACGTCGCCGTCGGCCACGCCATCCAGGCGTTCGACAGATTCTTCCAACACATTCAGAACAAAAAGTCGGTGCTGGTGTTTGTGGAATCGCAGCTCAACAACCCGCGTCCCGCCACGCGCAAGAAGGCGGAGAAGTTTTGGGCGAAGTGGCGCGCTCTGCCTTCTTCCGCGGCATCGAGTCCGCGGATAAAGGCCGCTCGGCGTCTCTAAGTTGGGTACCCAAGTTCGCATCTCAGCCCCGGCTACTACCGCGCACACTACCGCCTCGCCCGGTCTAAATCCTCGGGCACTCGTCCGGAAACCGCCCGATATTTCGGACCAGCTTGACGCCCCGGCCGTCTCACGCTAATATATCCGTAACGGATGTATTCATGGGCAAGCCATCGAAACCCGAAGATCTGCTTCCGCTCACCCCGCCCGTCTTCCACATTCTCGTCGCCCTCTCCGGCGAAGAGCGTCATGGCTACGGCATCATGCAGGACGTCGCCCGTCAGACCAACGACGCGCTTCAACTGGGCCCGGGCACGCTCTATGGCTGTCTTAAGCGCATGCTCGCTGCGGGCATGGTGGAAGAATCCGAGGAGCGGCCCGATCCCGCGCTCGACGACGAGCGCCGCCGCTATTACCGTATGACGGCTCTCGGACGGCGCGTCGCGCGCGCCGAGGCCCAGCGCCTCGCCGACGCCGTGGACGCCGCCAAAGCGCGTCGCCTGTTCGATCGCCCCAAGGCCGGCCTGACGGGAGGTGCTTAAATGACGGACTCGCTTTTATCGCGCTGGTTCTGCCGGATTTACCTGCTGATGCTCTACGCCTATCCGCGCGAGTTCCGCCTCCAGTTCGGCGGCGAGATGCAACTCCTCTTCCGCGACCGCTGTCGCCAGGTCTCGCGCGCGCCCGGCGCCTGGAATTGGCTTCGTTTCGCCATCCACAGCGCCGCCGATTGGTTGTCCACTTTGTTTGCGGAACGGGTCGCCGCCGTGCGCCAGGTTTCCGTCGAAGATTGTGTCCGCAAGACATACCAAATCGTTCGCACGGTCTGGTCGGTGGGGCGGCGGACTCAGCCCCGCGGCTTCGTGGCCGAATGGGCCATGACGCTCATCGTTTTCCTCTTCGCCACCACCACCCTGGTGCAGGCCTACGTCGTCCCCACCGGATCGATGGAAAGCACCGTCCTGATTGGCGACCACATGCTGGTCGATCGCGTGGCCTATTCCAACCCGGGCACCTGGGGCGCGCACCTTCTGCCATATCGCGATGTCCATCGGGGCGATATCGTCTGCTTTCACTATCCTGAAGACGTCCGCCAGATTTACGTGAAACGAGTCATTGGCGTCCCCGGCGATCATATTCACATGGTGAACCAACAAGTGGTGCGCAACGGCATGCGCCTCCGCGAGCCGTACACGCAACACATCGATTCCGCGATCGATCCCTACCGCGATGACTTTCCGCAAGCGCCACAGTGGAATACCTCCCCTCGCGGTCGTGAAATGTTCGCACGCGATGTGCGCGATGGCGAGTTAATCGTCCCGCCCGGAAAGTTGTTCGTCATGGGTGACAACCGTGAGAATTCGGCCGACAGCCGCTATTGGGGCCTGGTGCCGCGTGACTACGTAGTCGGCAAACCGGTATTCGTCTACTGGTCGTACGATGCCCCCACAGACGAGCTGGAAGGCTGGTCCCTCGACCACCTCTTTGACGTCGCCACGCACTTCTTCACCAAGACGCGATGGAATCGTACCTTCCTTGTGCCTCGCGCCCAACAGGCGGAGATCGTGCCATGAACCTTGCGCTCGCCGCGGCTTTCGGCTGGCTGGTTCCAGGAGGCACCTACCTCCTCGCGCGCCGCTATTTGCAGTTCGCCGTCGCCCTCTTGCTGGTCTCTAGCGCGACGGTCGCCGGCATCCTGCTCCACGGAGCCAACCTCTGGCCGGGCGCGGAGGAACTCCAGGGACTCGACGGCCTCACTGCCGCGATGGCGCAAGGCGGCGCCTGGGCCCGTCTGTTAGCTGGCGCGCCCTACCTGCTGGCTCGCCTGTTCCAATACTCGGGCACCTACCTTGTCGGCCAGACCCACGAATACGGCACCACGCTGCTGGTGTTAGCCGGGCTCTTCAATTTGCTGGCCCTCGCCGATGCCCTCGAACTGCGAAAGGTCCGGCCCTCATGATCTCCCACCTTGCCTGGACGTTGCTCCTCACCATCCTGATCTCCGCCGCCACGGCGATGACCGGAGACCGTACCGCCCGCGACCGCGCCTGCGCCGCGGCGTATACTTTTCTTTCGTGCACACTCATTGTCTTCGCCGGCAGTTGGCTGATGTACTGGATTCACGGATAACGCCGCCCCGTACCCACCCACGACATCGGTGTCTGTCCACGAATTTCCGCTGACCATCCAATACCATGCGCATTAAGCTAGCCAATCTGATCTCCACCTGGTTCGGGTGCGGATATTCGCCCAAGGCTCCCGGTACTGCCGGATCGCTCGCGGCGCTCGCCATCGGCATCCTTCTCCACCGGTATGCCGCTTTCGGCCAATGGCAATTCGCCATTCTCGCCGCCGTCACGTTTCTCCCCGCGGTGTGGGCAGCTGGCGTGACAGCCGCCGCCAGCGGCATCGAGGACCCCCATTTCGTCGTGATCGATGAGGTCATCGGCACCTGGATCGCTCTCGCCGGAGCAGTTGCTTACAACTGGAAAAGCTATCTGGCGGCGCTCATGCTGTTCCGCCTGTTCGACATCTGGAAGCCGCCGCCCGTACGCCAACTGGAAGCCCTGCCCGGCGGCTGGGGCATCAATCTCGATGACGTCATGGCCGGTGTTTTCGCCGCACTTGTATTATTCCTGGCAGGACGCTTTAATCTATATTAGATGCCTCTGCGGAAATCGCCTGACAATAAACCCCACATTGCGCAAGTCACACCCCCAGCCGCCATCGCGGGCGGGGAATTGCAGATTCGCGGAAAAGGCTTCGCCCGCGCGGAGCGCCCGCTCGTCACTATCGGTGAAGTCGGCGCGCCGCTCGTCATCAGTTCCGACTCCTTCGTCATCGCGCGTGTTCCGGAAGGAGCTTCGGCCGGCGATCTGGTGATTCGCACCGCTGGGCAAACCAGCGAATCGTGGGCCTGTGACATCGGCGTCCTCATCGCTGAGAATTTGCACCCCGTCTCCAATCCCGCCGTGGACACCTTCGGCAATATTTATACTACGTTCAGCGGTTCGCGCGGTCAGAAGGTCCCGGTCGCCGTTTACAAAATCGATTCCAATCTCGCCATGAAACCTTTCCTTGCCGAGATGATGAACGCTACCGGATTGGCTTTCGACGATCGCGGCGTGCTGTACGTCAGCAGCCGCTACGATGGCATGGTCTACCAGGTCTCGCAGTCGGGCAGTATGTCGGTTTACGTGGAAGGAATGGGAGTGGCCACCGGCATCGCCTTCGACGGCCAGCACAATCTTTACGTCGGCGATCGCAGCGGAACCATCTTCAAGATCGGTTCCGATCGCCAGATCTTCGTGTTCGCCACGCTTGAACCCTCCATGGCGGCCTATCATCTGGCATTCGGCCCCGATGGCTACCTTTACGTCAGCGGCCCGACCACTTCCAGCTTCGATTGTGTCCACCGCATCTCCGAGCACGGCGAAGTCGAAGTCTTTTACCGCGGTCTCGGCCGGCCCCAAGGGATTGCCTTCGACGAGGACGGCAATCTCTACATTGCCGCTTCCATCGGCGGCCGCCGCGGCGTGGTGCGCATCGGGCAGGATCGCCAGGCGGACTTGTTCCTCTCCGGCCCCGGTATCGTCGGGCTGGCCTTCACACCGTCGCGCGCCATGATCGTGGCCACCACCAATGCCCTCCATCGAGTGGACGTCGGAATCAAGGGCCGGCCGCTCGCTTGATGGATGCCGAAATCATCGCCGTCGGTTCGGAGTTGCTCACTCCCGAGCGCCTGGATACGAATTCGCTCTATCTCACCGCCGAACTGAACAATCTCGGCGTGGAAGTGGCCGGCAAATGCATCGTCGGCGACAATCGCGACCGCCTGGCCCAAACCGTCGCGGAGGCCATGCGGCGCTGTTCCATCGTCGTTCTCACGGGAGGCCTCGGGCCTACCGAGGATGACGTGACACGTGACGCGGTCGCGCAGGCGATCGGCTGCCCATTGGTGTTCCACCCCGAGATTGCCGGCGAGCTGGAAAGACGCTTCGCGGCCATGGGCCGCAAGATGTCGGAAATCAATAAGCGCCAGGCGTTCGTCATTGAAGGCGCCGAAATCCTGCCCAATGGCCGCGGAACAGCGCCCGGTCAATGGGTGACCTGGAACGGTTCGGTTGCCATCCTGCTTCCCGGACCGCCGCACGAACTGAAGGCCATGTTCGAGCAGCACTGCCTCGCGCGCCTCCAGGCCATCGTGCCGAAACAGGCCATCCGGACCGCGTTCCTTCGCATTACGGGCATGCCCGAATCGGACCTCGACGCGTTGATTTCACCGGTCTACCAGAAATATTCCCATGTCGCCACCACCATCCTCGCGGCGAATGGAGATTTGCAGGTCCACTTGCGCGCCCGCTGCGATACCGAAGGCGAGGCCGATGCGGTCCTCGCCCAATTGGTGCCGGCGCTTGCGGCCCTGTTAGGCGATCGCCTCTACTCGCAATCGGGCGAGTCGCTGGAAGTTCTTGTGGGGCGTCTTTTGCGCGAGCGCGGCGCCACTCTCGCGGTGGCTGAAAGCTGTACCGGCGGCATGTTAGGTGCGCGTCTCACCTCGGTCCCGGGCAGTTCCCAATATTTCCTCGGCGGATTTCTCACCTACAGCAACCACCTCAAACGCGAGCTGCTGGGTGTGCCGGCGCAAACCCTTGCGGAGTTCGGCGCCGTCAGCTCGCAAACTGCCGAGGCCATGGCGGCCGGCGCCCGCGAGCGGACCGGCGCGACTTATGCCGTCTCCATCACCGGGGTCGCCGGGCCCGACGGCGGCACCACGGAAAAGCCCGTCGGGTTGGTTTACATCGGGGTTGCCGGACCCGATGGAACCACCGTTCTTCACCGCCGATTCATCGGAGACCGCGAGCGCATTCGCATCTTCACCACTCAAGCCGCGCTCGACCTCCTGCGCCGGAAGTTGGAAGGGTTGTCATAAAAAAGCGCCGCTCGTCCAATCAAGAGCCGCAACCGCAGCCGGGTGGTGCCTTTTTGGTCTTACCTTCCCGTACCGAGTTTTGCCAGCATGTCCTGAATCTCCTGCTGCTCCCCATGACCAGGACTATACTTCAGCGCTTCCCGCAACTCGCCCGTCGCCTTCACGTTATCGCCCTTCTGCGCGTAGGCCTTGGCGAGATGATAGCGATAGCTGGCATTCGTGGGGACCCGCGTCACCAGATCCTGGAAAACCGGAATCGCCTGCTCGGCCAACCCCTTCTTCAGCAGGATCCAGCCATAGGTGTCGGTAATCTCGCCCAAATTCGGCATCAGCCCACGGGCTTTCTGCGCGTAATTCAGAGCCAGATCCAGGTCCGCATTGGTTTCCGCCATCAGATAGGCCAGGTTGTTCAGAATCTGAGCGTTGTTCGGGTCCACCCGCAGGCACGCTTCGTAGGCCTGCCGGGCTTCCTTGCTTCGTCCCGCCTGGTCCATTACCACTCCCAGTGCGGCTAGTACAGTCTCGTTTTCGGGCAGGATCTCGCGTGCCTTCAGGAGATTGGCGATCGAGGTGTCGCGGTCGCCTGCCAGCCGGTAACAATCGGCGATTTGCAGATACAGATCGGCGCGCACCTTGCTTTTCTGATCCAACCCGTTCAGCACCTGGGTGAAATAAGTCTCTGCCTCCTGGAACTTGCCTTCCCTCTTGGCGGTTGTACCCAACAGAAATGCGATGTCGATGCGGTTGGGAGCCTTTCGGGCCTCGTCCTGGAGCAGCGACATCGCTTTATCGGGCTGGCCCTCCTGAATCTCCGCATCCACCCATCCCAGCAGGCTCTGCGAACTCTGCGGCTGCAATTCGTAAGCCCGCTGGAACGCCGATTCAGCCTCTTTCGGTTTGCCTTCGGCCAGCGACTGCGTCCCCATCTGATAGAAGATTTGGGGCGAGCTCGGATTGGTTTTCAACATGGTGCCCAACAAGTCCTTCGAAGCGTCGAACTTCTTTTGGCCCAGATATGCTTGCGATTGAATGAGCTTCGCGTTGAGACTGCCCGGGTCCCGTTGCAGGATGCTCTGCACCGTATTCAGCGCGGCATCGAACTCGCCATGCATCACTTGCAATTCCGCCAGCCCGAGGCGTGGCTGAATCAGGTTCGGCTGGAGCTGGATGGCCCGCTCGAACTGCTGTCGCGCCGCTTCCCGCCCGTCCGGCCGTCCGCTCGCCAGGTATGCCCGTCCCAGTTGAAAGTGCGCCACGGCATTATCCGGTGAACTCGTTACCACCGCCTGCAACTGCGTCAGCGCGGAGTTGACGTCGCCCTGGTCGAGCATGAAGCTGGCAGCCAGGCTCTTGGCATCGGGATCCTTCGGATTCGCTTTCAGAACTTCGTTATTTACTTCGGCGGCTTCCGCGCGCTTGCCTTGCCGCAGATACACCTGAATGATGTCGTGTTGATAAGTCGATTTGTGCTTGGGATCTTTCTCGATACCTTCGCGATACTCGCGCAGTGCCGACTCGTTGTCTCCCGTGCGCCAGTAAAAGTCCCCCACCACCTGGTAGACCGCGTCGAAATCCTTGGCGTGCGCTTTGATCTGGTCCAGTTCGCCCAGCATGTCTTCACGATGGCCCAGGATGCCGTAATGATACGCCAGCCGCTCCATAAATTCCGGCGTCTTCGGGTTGTTTCTGATGGCTTCCTTCAACAACTCCTCGGCTTGCGGAATTTTTTGCTGCGCCATGTACAGCCGGTAAAGGTCGTCAATCGCAGGCGAAAACGTTTTATCTTTATCGATGATGCGCCGGAAATAGGGTTCGGCGTCCGCGTACTGCTTCTCGCGCACCAGAATAATCCCGATCTGCATGGAGACGCTCACGTCGCCAGGCTTGATCTGGTCGGCCCTTTTGTAATTCTCCATGGCCGCCGCCAGAAACTGGTTGGCCACTGTCGGACCCGCGGAATCCCCTACCAGCGCGAATTTCTTGTAATTCAGATCTCCGGTTAAACGGTACCCGTCGAATGAGTTCGGGTCCCGCTTGAAGAGCAGGTCGCAATAGTGCGGCACATCGTTTTCAATCACCGACTTATCATTGGACAGAAACCTGATGTCGAGGTCCGCCAGTTTGACCATGGCATCCGTGAATTCTTCCTGGTAAGCCTGATTGCCATCCAGCAATTCCACTGCCCGCCGCAAATTGTGAATGGCGGTGCCCGGCTGGTTCAGCTTGAGAAAGACCAGCCCCAGTTTGTAGTATGCCGGGCCATACTTGCGGTCGTTCTTGATGGCGTTTTGATACTGAATGGCGGCATTTTTGTAGCGGCCGTGCTCGAAGTATTTGTTGCCGCTTTCCAGGTAGTGTTTCTTGGCCACATTGGGATCGCGCCGGCAGGATACCAGTGTCAGAACAATCAGCAGTGGAATTGACGTTCGACGTAAAAATGCCATCGCTTTACACTTTAAGACAGGCGGGGGCGGCGGCGCCAGTAGCTAATAGGAAACCGTGGTTTTCCGTCCCTGCGACTCCCCGCGTAACCAAACATACAGCGGTGCGTGCGGAGCGGGCGCGGGCCAGGGAAGCACGACCCGCAGGCTCTGGCTCGGATGCTCGCCCGGAATCGGCGTCGGAATCCCGTCCACCGGCAAACCGTCGGTCGCATCCCAGCCTACCTTTTCGATCACGTCGAGATCGTGCCCATCCACCGTGCCGGCATAGCTCGTGTCGCTCACTTTTTCCCCCGATAGCGTAAACTTGTCGAGCCGCGGCACGCGGATCACACGCCCGAGCACATATGGATCGCTTTTTCCGTCCGGATCCACCATCACGGTCGCGGCGAGTTTGCAACCGGAATAGCCTACGGCTCCCGGATCGAATGAAAGGTACAACGCGCCCGGACCCGCGGTAGTCAGGCTCGCGCCGGCCGCTGCCGTGCCGGCGGCGAGCGTCAGTTCATGCCGTAACTCGCCGCTCGCGCAGCGGATGTCCACCCGCGCGCGCGTGGAATCGTGCATCTGATCGAGATTGAGCACCAGGCCCGCGGGAACGCCCGCGGGGAGTTCATCCGCCGAAATGTCGATGCCCAGGGAGTTTGATAGAGATTTCTGCACCGACTGAATCCGTGGCCGTAAGCCCACGATCTCAACTGCGTCCGCCACGGTCAGAGGGTTATCCAGGCCTTTCACTTTGAGAACCAGCGCAAATGTCTGGCCTTGCTTCGTGTCTGCCTTCAGATGAATTTCGCCGCTCCAGTCGTCCCCGTCGGATGCTCCGCTGATTTTCCCGGCCTCCGAGGTGACCGCCTCGATGCGGTCCATACCGCTGCCCTTGAGCCGGATCGCCTGGCTTTTTTCGCCGGTATTGAAGCGTAGTGGAAGATTGGAGATTTTCGGATTCTCCGGCAGCACCGTGATCGGAACCTTCCGCGTCACGTCGTCGGTTTGCGAAAGCGCCAGGGTGTACACGCCCGCCTTGCCGGTGTCGATATCGATCGCTACTACGTTCTGCGGTCCCGCACCCTTCCCCAAAGGAAGATTGAACGGCACCTCTTCCGGTTTGGCCCCGCGGGCGGAAGACTGAATGGTGGCCTTGTCCAGAAATTCGAAATCCGGCCCGCGCAGTTCCACCGTCACGATGCCGCGGCCCTCAATCAGTTTGTCGTGCTCGTCGGGAGCCAGCACAATAGTCGAAAGATCGCCTGCCGGATGGATGTGCAGCGTGCCCCCGACGGCCAGGGAGTCCCAATTCCACGCAAAGCCCAACTGATAATCGCCGGCCGGGACTTTTACTTTCGAAAGATCGATATCGACCGCGCCGGCGGGCGTGGTCGTAATGGGCACCGCATAGCCTCCCTGTCCCGAATCGGAGACCAGCCGCCAGTCGCGCGCAAATGCGAGATCTTTCATGGTGGTCGCCTTGCCGGCTTTCAATTCGACGGTGGACTTCATGCCCAGTGGCACGTTGGGGGATTTGGCCAGCGTGAATGCCGGCTTGGGCAACTGCGGTACGCGATACGCCCACAAATACGCCGCGCGAGTTTTGGTCTTCGCCCCCGACGCCTTGGTGCACAACGCCAGATCCCCTTTCCCCGCATTCTGTGCGAAGGCGGAACGGAATTCGGTGTTAGGAAACAGAAGCGTTTTTAGATTCGCGAACAGCGTTGCGCCTCCCGCCGCCAGCGCTACCGGGTTGCCGAAAAAGAGTCCGGCTACCGATGCTGCCAGCCCGCCGGTCTGCTGCACCTGCGTGCTCTGACTGGCTAGGGGATCGAAAGCGTTGGCAGTCGGAACCAGGGCGCCCAGCAGTAACGATGCCTGCTGGTCCGGCGTCGTGGCGGAATTCAATTTCTGGGCATTCACGCCGTATTCGGCGGAGACACCCTTGAGCGCGTTGTCCGCGCCGCCGCGCGCCTCTTCTGCGTCCGCCAGTTGCTGCACCAGGTCTTCCACCTGCGAGCTCTGTTCGGCGTACTCGGCGAGCTCGCGCAAAAGGTCCTGGTTCCGCGTCACCAGAGATTGCAGCTTGCCTTCGCTCAGCCCTTGCGGTCCGTAAACCAGCGCGACCACTGTCGGCCGTTCCAGCAGTTGCCATTCGGCGCGCTCCGATGCCTTGTGCGGCTCGAGCGTGAGCAGTTCGCCATCGCCCGCCGGCACTACGATTACCGTCACCTCCGCGCTGTTCGACGGCGGCAGCCTTAGGTGCGCCGGACTCCAGATGAGCCGGGCGCCTCCCGTGATCGATGCCACGGACTTCAACGGCAGCGCCGACCCCGCAGTGAATGGGCGCACCGATAACTGGAACGTACCCAAAGTGGTACTCCCGGCGCAGCCTAAAGGACCCGAATCCACGGTGGATGGCTCCGAGGCAAACACCGTCGCCGCTACCGCGAGCATCATCGCGATGCGCATCACTAACCTGAAGACGCGCGGGCAACGCGGAAAGTCTGGAGCGATTGGTGCCACTACCTCTTTACGATTAACACGCGAGACCCGGAGCAGGCATCCTGTCCCGACAGGAGGGGTGAAAGAAGAAGCGGAAGCCGGCTCCCTTCTGGCTCCTCGACTCCTGAGCTTCCAGTTCCTATATCCCGAAGGGATAGGAAGGGCGCAGCCCTTCTTAAAACTCCCGTCCCCGGTGATTCACCAGCGCCAGAAATTCATCGCGCGTCTTCTTGCGATCGCGGAATATGCCCAGCATGGCGCTGGTCATTGCTCCCGAATGCTGCTTCTCCACGCCCCGCATCATCATGCAGAAGTGACGCGCTTCGCAGATGACGCCAACGCCTACCGGGTCGATCATTTCCTGGATAGTCTGCGCCACTTCTTGCGTCAGCCGTTCCTGAATCTGCAGTCGCCTCGCAAAAGCGTCCACGATCCGCGGAATCTTGCTCAATCCGATTACCTTACTCTTGGGCAGATACGCCACGTGCATTTTGCCGAAAAACGGCAGCATGTGGTGCTCGCAGAGACTGAAAAATTCGATGTCCCGCACCACCACCATCTCGTCGTACTTTACCTCGTAGAGCGCGCCGTTCACCAGCTTGCGGATGTCGGTTGTGTACCCGCTGGTGAGAAACTTCAGCGCCTTGTCCACGCGGAATGGCGTATTGGCCAGCCCTTCGCGCGCCGGGTCTTCCCCTAATTTCACCAACATTTCGCGCACCAGGGGCGCGATGCTTTGCTCTTCCAGTTTCGCGGGGATCACTTTCACCAATGCTTTAGTCGATTTCATGAGCGTGTATTTCAAAGATGTTCCGCGCCGTTTCCGCGATGCGCACGCGATCGAGTTTCGGCCACGCGCCGGGAAACGCCGCTTTCCAGTTCTCCTTCAATCTACGGCAGATCTCCACCGCCAGGTTCTCCGACGTGGGCACGCGATCTGCGAAGAAATTTACATCCGTGTTTAGATGCCGGTGCGAAAACGGCGTCAATACCTGCCGCTCCACTAAATCGTCGAGCGATTGGGGGTCGACCGCGCGGCCGGACTCGTCCGCGGGACCGCAAGCGGTCACTTCCAAAGTGTAGTTGTGGCCGTGGCCGAAGGGGTGGTTGCACTTTCCGTAAATGGCGCGGTTTTCGTCGTCGCTCAACTGCGGCGAATGCAGGCGATGAGAGGCCGGAAAGCGATAGCTGCGGGTCACGCGGAACACGGCTGGTCTCCCGAATAATCCACGTACAGGTCCGGTGTCTCCCACACCCGCACCCCGCTCAAACGCCGCTCGCCGCCGTTTAGATGCGGCGCCAGCCGCTGCCAGATATCGCGCGCGATGTTTTCCACGGTTGGCACGATGTGGTCGAACGGCGGCACTTCATAATTCAAGAAACGGTGATCGTAGATATCCACCACGTGCCGCGTGAGGATCGCTTTCAGTTCCTTCAGATCGAGCACCATCCCCGTCACCGGGTCCGGCGTCCCTTCTATGCTCACTTCCAGCACATAGTTGTGTCCGTGGCCGTTCGGATTGGCCGCCAGCCCGTAAATCCGCCGGTTCTCCTCCTCTGTGAGGTCGGGACGGCGGCACATATGGGAGGATGAGAACTCTACTTTGCGGGTAATAAGCATTCCAGGGCCTCTTTTTGGACGCCGGCAGCCGAGGGAAGGATACAATACGATTATAGTTTTCAGTTATGCAAAGCGTCAAAATCGATCGATTTTTACGGCTGGGTATCGGCGTTCTCGCAGTGGTCCTGGTCTATGTCATCTATGCCGCCATCCATCAGCGCGTCGTCGAAGCGGGTGATACGGCTCCCGATTTCACCATCACCGCCGACAACGGCCGCACCGTCTCGCTCCCGGATTTCGGCGGCAAAGTGCTGCTGCTGAACTTCTGGGCGTCGTGGTGCCAGCCCTGCGAGGAAGAGACGCCTTCGCTGAGCAAACTGGCGCAGGATTACGCATCCAAAGGACTGGTGGTTCTCGGCATCAGCGTCGATAAGGATCCCGCCGCGTATCAGCGTTTCCTCCAGAAATATTCCCCCGCGTTTCTGACCGCGCGCGAACTCAAGATCCATGAGAATTACGGCACGTTCATGTACCCCGAGACCTACATCATCGATGCCAAGGGACATGTCATCCAGAAGATCGCCGAGGCCGTGGACTGGAGCAGTCCCCAGGTCACGCAGTACATCGCTTCCCTGCTGTAATCTGAAGCCATGGTGCCTGCCGTGCTGTTTTATCTCGCGTTGGCCAACGGCGTGAGAGACCTCATCGCGCACAACGATCTGGCAGCCGCCGAGCGCGAGGTCGCGGCCTCGCAAAAAACAGCCGGCAATACCCCCGAATTTGCCGCCGCGCTTTCCTGGCTGGCGCGCGGCGAACTTAGCGCCGGGCACCTCGACCGTGCCGAAACTTACGCCGTGGAAACCCGCACCCTGGTCGATCGGTTCCTGCACGCCAGCAAACTCGATTCCGATCCATGGCTGCCGACCGCGCTCGGCGCCGCCATCGAGGTGCACGCCCAGGTGCTGGCGGCCCGCGGCGCGCGCAGCGAGGCGGTGACATTCCTCAATGAGCAATTGGCTTTGTTCGGCAATACCTCCATCGCCGACCGCCTGCACAAGAATCTCAATCTGCTCAGCCTGCAAGGCAAGATCGCGCCCCCACTCGACGAGTCGGACTGGCTGGGCGCCAGGCCGGTCCCGCTGGCCGCGCTCCACGGCCATCCGGTGCTGCTCTTCTTTTGGGCGCACTGGTGTTCGGACTGTAAAGCCGAGGTGCCGATTCTGGCGGAGATCGAGAGAATCTACGGCCCGAAAGGTCTGGTTTTGATGGCGCCGACTCGTTTTTACGGGTATATCGGCGACGGGCAGGATGCCCCTCCGGCTGTGGAAAGGAAGTACATCGAAGCGGTCCGCCAGAGATTCTATGCTTCGCTGGGGAATGTTGCTATGCCCTTGAGCAACGCCAACTTCGTAAAATACGGAGCCAGTACTACGCCAACTCTGGTACTGATCGACAGCGCCGGAGTGGTGCGTTTATATCATCCGGGAAATCTCTCGGGGCCGGATCTGGCGGCCCACATTCAAGCCTTGTTGCCCAACTGATTCAGGCGGTCTTACTTTCTTTTTGATCCAGCTTGTGCGCGCGAAAACGCTCGTACCGCTCGAGCGATTGGATAAGCGTTTCCACCGCGGAGCGCCGGGCGTACAGTTTCTCCAATTGTCGCCTGTATCCTTGAATCGGAACGACCTTGGCGTAACTGACGGGGGAGGTGATCGATTTCTTGGGCAAGAGCATAGATAATTTGTACCAGAACTACTAGGTCCATACAATAGAAAATCCAGGATAAGCCTTATGCTAAATTGCGGGCTAACCTTCACCCGCATTGGGGGGCAAAGGGTAGCTAACCAAGTTTATCCTTCCGAGAGTTAACCAAATACGGTATTCTGGCCCTCACCAATGTGTTAAGTTATTGATAACAAAAGAACGGCCGATATCCTACTGAGCCTCGGCAATTTCCTGTACCTCTCGCCAACCATCTGAGCCACCGCAACCCGAAGCGCCAGATTCTCTGGCCGCCGTTCGAGCGCTTTCTGGCCGGGGAATCGATTCCCCGACGATCCCACCATTCGATCCGCCCTCCCACGACAGGTTCCGCGGCGACAGTGCCAGCCGTTCGGGCTCCATACAGTCTCTTCCCTCGCTCGCTTTCCACGGTGCCCGTGGGCCTGCCGGGCGACCTTGCTCCACCTGGCCGCGGCATACCCTGTGCGTCGCCGGGCCCCCCAGAGTATCGCCGCGATCAGATCCGGCATCGCCGGCTGCCCGCGGCGCCCTAAGCTCGCGCGTGGACCTATTGGTGTACTGTGATCAACACTCCATTTTGCGTGCTGGCGCTGTTATAGCTGGCGTCCACAGGCTGATCGCCATCAGGCAGGGAAGGAACGGTTACGTTGATTTGAAACTCGCCCGGAACCACTAACCCGGCGAAAGTAACTTTCGCGGCCACTCCTCCGATGGTCACTACGGGGAGGGTCGAAAGTGTGCCGCCCTGCGTTTCCGAGCCGGCGGCAACCGCTTGGGACGTGGGACCGAAGCCGTTGCCGTAGAGCGCGATAGTCTCGCCGGGTTTGGCTGGAGTGGACGCTCCCGGGTACAACGTACTCGGTCCGATCAGGCTGCCGTTGGCGTGCGTTGCCGCTATGTAGGATGTGCCGCCATAGACGAAGAAGGATGGCGAAACGGCTTGGGCTTCCGCGTTGAACGCGGCGCTCACCGAGCCGTTGTTCACCACCGACACTTGCGTGCTGTCCGACGGCAAAGTGTTGGGCGGGGTCAGAACGTCGATCTGCGTAGGACTTATGTAATAAACATAGGCCGCCAGCCCATTCACCGTCACTTCTACGCCATCAAGTTGCGCCGGCAAAACGCCGCCCACGAAATCCGCTGCCTGCCACGGCCGCGAATCTCCCGCCGGCGCCAGCGCCGTGCCGTCGATCTCGATCCACGTATTGGGCGCGATGGCCGGAGCGCCGCCCGCGGCATTTTCAATGGACGAAATTTGCGGCGCTCCGGAGAACTTCGGATTGAGTCCGCTTTCAAAAGCCATCACCGTACCGTTTCTCTGCGCCACAGCCATCCCGGCGATGCCGTCGGCATTCCACGCGGCCGGCGCCAGGCCGGCGACGGATGCGCCGGAGCTGAACGCAACGGCGGGTTGCAGGCTGCCGTCTCCGTTGCCGAGCAGGTAAACCCCTTCACTTACGCCGCAGCAATCGCCGATAATTACGTCCGGCTTGCCGTCGCCATTCAGGTCCGTGACCGCAATGGCCTGTCCTGCGGCGCCGGTAGCCACCGGCGTCATCTGCCGGAATGTGCCGTCGCCGTTACCCAGCAGAATTACCACGCTGTCCGACCCGTTGCTGACCACTGATGCCGCCAGATCGAGCTTGCCGTCGCCATTGAAGTCCGCGGCGGCCAATGCCACCGGATTGCCGGCGGGCGAACCCGCTTGCGTCGCCGGTCCGGCCGTGAATGTGCCGTCGCCTTTGCCGAACCAAATTGTTACCGGACCGGGGTTCGCGCCGCCTGTGCCGGCTGCCAGATCCAGCTTCCCGTCGCCATTGAAATCGCCTGCCACTATGCTGAGGGTCGATTGCCCGTTGCTTGCCGGGTAATTCACGGCACTCTGCAAGGTCCCGTCTCCGTTCCCTAACAGGACCGAAATACCGCCGGTGGTTCCACCGTTCGGCGCGGGCTGATAAGCCGCCGCGACATCCGGATTGCCGTCGCCGTTGAAATCGGCCGCCACGATCCCGCTCGGCGTACCGCCAAGTGCATAGCTCGCCTGCTTGCCCAGCGAGCCGTCGCCGTTTCCCAACAACACGTCGATCGCGCCCGTCAGATTGCCGAAGGAATCCGTAAGCGTGCCGGCCGCCGCAACGTCGTTCTTACCATCGCGGTTAAAATCGCCGACGACAGTCTGCGCGGCCTGCGATCCGGATTGCAGCGTGTAATTCACGGCGGCGTTGAATTGCGCCTTGGGATTTCGTAACAGCACGGAAACTCCGCCGTCCGCCACCACCATGTCGGGCAACCCATCGCCGTTGAGATCGCCTGCCGCAATTCCCGTGGGGGTTTGCGGAACCGCATATAGCGCCGGAGCGGAGGAGCCATCGGTAATAGTAATTGGGGTGGCCACAAGGTCGCCTGTAATGAAGTCCGAGGTCAGGATCACTACCCCATCCGTCGCCAGGCACACTCCGAAATACGCCGGATGCGAACCCGTTACATACAGATTGGGCGCCGCGAACGTTCCGTCCCCGTTGCCGGCCAGAACGGCGATGGCGTCATTGTCCGGGCTAGCCGCGATGAGGTCGAGCTTGTTGTCGCCGTTTATGTCCGCCGTAGCGAGATAGGTGAGATGGCCGCTGGCCACGGCGTAGGAAACCGGCTGCTGGAACGTGCCGTTACCCTTTCCCAGTAGAACCGCCACCGATCCCGCATTGTAGAGACCTACCGCCAGGTCGATTTTGCCATCGCCGTTGAAATCCGCGGCCACAATGGAGCTTGGGAAACAGGCGCCCTCAATGCTGCAGGCGCTCGCGTCCGCGACCACCGGAATGGCCTGCGGCGGCTGGAACGTGCCATCGCCGTTGCCGAGCATTACCGAAATCGTGGACTGGTTGACGTTCGACGCGACCAGATCGAGCTTGCCGTCGCCATTGAAATCCGCCGCGAAGAGCGACGTCGGATTCGCCAAGCTCACGGTCGTTCCCGGTGCGAAGGTCCCGTCGCCCTTCCCGAGGAAAATCTGGATGTTGCCGCCGCTGTTGTCTGTGAGGCTTCCATAATTGCTCACTGCCAGGTCCGCAATGCCGTCGCCATTGAAATCACCCGCAATGATGTCCTCCGGCGTCGGGCTGCTTCGGTATTCCGTGGTTGTCTGACCGGCGCCGATCACCGCGGCGTCGAAGCCGGCGCCGGTAATCCAAAGGGACACCAGCGACCCGTTTGCCAACAAAACTGCCGCGATCTCCTCCGATCCGGCGATCGCATTGGCCCCCGTGGAGGCGGCGGTCGCCTGGCGAGGGGCCGGAGCTGGCGCGCGAAAGGCGGCGCCGGTCGGGTTGAGGGATGTCGCACCCAACCCGCTGCAGAGTGCGTTTATGTAGTCTGCCGCGGTTTCTCCTGGTTTAAAGTCCACAAAGTACGGTGGCGAACCATTCGTTGGCTGGACGAAGGCCGAATTATTGTACACGTAAATCACGGCATCATAGGTGTGATTGGTGTTGTTAACCGTGTAATGGATCCTGAGCCCTGTCGTCGGAGTGACACCCGGTCCCACACCGGGATGGCCATTCGTTCCTCCATAAGGGTCAATGGTATGCGGCATGTCGGCGACGCATGAGCCGGGAGGGCCTTGGGCTGCGCACGGGAAAATCGTCAGACCCGAAAAGCAAAGAAGAAAGCACAAACTGGAAAAAACACTCTTTGATTGGATTGCCATACTTCCCTGTACCCGCCCTAAACTGCTACCTCACGCTCGCCGGGATCTCCACCGGTTTTCCGGCCATCAACGCCCCGGCATTGTTCTTCTTCAGCAAATCGTTGATCTCCGGAATCTGCTTTTCGATGAAGTTGTTCACTTCGCCCATATCCGCCACGAATTCCGTTCGCAGCTCGTTGAAGTATTCCGTCTCGTACCTGGTCGGCGAATCGAGTACCCGGTCGATCTCGTTCAGCAGAGCGCCCAGCCGGTCCACCAGCCGCGGCGCCATGCTGTACCCCGGAATATCGCCCGGCCGCGCCAGCTTGAGTTCCATGCTCGAAAGCTGCTGGAGCCGCTCCGCCAGCAGCGATGCCAGCATTCTCGTTGCCTGCGGATCGAGCGCGCGCACCGTCTTCTGCGCCGTCTCGATCTGCCCCTTGTAGCTGTCGATGCCGCGCAGCGCATCGTTCACGCCCGATTGCATATCGCGCAGCTTTAAACTCGCCTCGAGCTGCGTACGCAGCGCCTCGCTCGTCACCGGAATCGTCGGGTCGGCCTTGACTTCCAGTTCCCGAGTCAGTGTCTTCCCTCCCGCCGTCAGCCGGATGGTGTACTTTCCGGGCAGCACCAGCGGACCGCGCGCCGGGAATCCGAACCCGCCGCCCGCCGTGGGATCGTCCGCGCCGCTCACACTGCGCGCGTGCGGACCCTGGTAGCGCAAATCCCACGTCACGCGATTCAGCCCCGCATCCTGCGGCATGGGACCCAGATCGCGAACCAGCTTGCCGCTTGCGTCCAGCACTTCTACTTTCGCCGGACCGTGCTCCTTCAGGTAATACGTGATCGGCGCGCCGTAGGGCGGATTCGGTCCCGCGAACGGCTTGTTCCCGGACTGCCCCACGCTGCCGCCGCCGCGCCCGGCGGCGTCGAACCGCAGCGCCGGCCGCATCGAGAACAAATACGCGCTCTCGCTCAGCACCTGGTCGTTGATTTCCTGCATTGGCGTCACGTCGTCGAAAATCCAGATGCTCCGCCCGTGCGTCGCGAGGATCAAATCGTTATCGCGCGGATGAATCGTGATATCGCGGACCGCTACCGGCGGCAGGTTCCCCAGGTGCATCCGCACCCACTGGTTCCCTCCCGTGAATGACACCAGCAATCCTAATTCGCCGCCCACGTACAACACTTTCGGATTCTTCGGGTCTTCCTTTACCACCCACAGGTAATTGTCCGCCGGCAGATTACCCGTGATATTCGTGAACGTCCTGCCGAAATCGGTGGTCTTGTAAATGTACGGGTGGAAATCGTCGAACCAGTGGTTCTCGAACGCCACATAGGCCGTGCCCGCCGCCGTCCGGCTCGGTTCCACCCACGCGATCTCCGAGAATTTCGGCACGCCCGCGGCATTGCCCGTCACGTTCGACCAGTTCTTCCCGCCGTCGCGCGTCACTTGCAGATTGCCGTCGTCCGTGCCCGCCCAGATCACTCCCGCCTGCGCCGGACTCTCGGCAATCCGGATCACTGTGCAGTGGTATTCCGCGGTCGTGTTCTCGGTCCACACCGTCCCCACGCTCTTCTGCTTTTCAGGGTCGTTGGTCGTCAGGTCCGGACTGATCGCCGTCCACGTCTTGCCGAAATCGGTCGATTTGAACACCACGTTGCTGCCGAAATAAACCGTGTTGTGATCGTGCGGCGAAAGCACGATCGGCGCGTTCCAGTTGAAGCGATACTTTAGCTCGTTCACCGGACCGCCGTCGTTCCGCCGCGGCTGCGGGCTCACGTCCTGCTGCTCGTGCGTTCGCATATCGGTGCGCACGATGCCGCCGCCCTGGCTTTCCGAAAGGTACAGCCACGGCTGGTCGAGATGGTTCACCACGTGGAAGCCGTCGCCGCCGCTGATGTTCGTCCAATCGCCGTTGCCGATCGCGCCCGCATGGTTCCGGCCCGGACCCGTCCAGCTTCCGTTATCCTGCAATCCGCCCGAAAGGTAGTAGAACGGTTCGCGGTTGTCGGCGAACACCTGGTAATACTGCCCGATCGGAAGGTTCCCCACCCACTCCCACGTCTCCGACCGGTCGTAGCTCACCGCGATCCCGCCGTCGCACCCCAGCCACAGCCGGCTGGGATTCTTCGGGTCCACCCACACGGTGTGATAATCGCCGTGAATCGAGGGCGAAGCCGGCCGTACCGTGCGCCCGCCGTCGATCGAGTACGAAAGCCGCATCCCGATCGTGTAAATGCGGTTCTCGTCCGTCGGATCGATGGTCAGGTGGCTGTAATAGAGTCCGCGCCCCACCACGACCGGGTTCTTGGTCATCATGTGGAAGTGATCGCCGCGGTCGTCGCTGCGATAGAGCGTGCCTTCGTTCGATTCGCCGATCACGTACACCACGTTCGAATTCGACGGCGCCACTCGCACGCCCACGCGTCCCCAGCCCTTCGGCAGTCCGGCGGTCAACTGCGTCCACGTGCGCCCGCCGTCGAGCGAGCGGAACACTCCGGTCTTCTCGCTGCCCGAGGTAAACATCCACGGCCGCCGCAGGAACTTCCACATCGTCGCGTAGAGCACGTTGGGATTCTGCTGGTCGATATCCAGATCGGCGCACCCGTGGTCCGCGTCGATGTAGAGCGTCTTCTTCCACGTCTCGCCGCCGTCCGTCGTCATGAACACACCGCGCTCTTCGTTCGGGCCTGTGTTGTGCCCGAGGGCGCACACGTATGCGATGTTCGGATTCAGCGGATTGAGCGCCACGCGCGCGATGTGGTGGGTGTCGTGCAGCCCCAGATTGCGCCACGTCTTGCCGCCGTCGAGGGTCTTGTACACGCCGTCTCCGAAGCTGACGCTGTTGCGCGCATTCGCCTCGCCCGCTCCTAGCCAGACAACGTCGGGATTATTCGGGTCAACCGCGATATTGCCGATGGAAATGGTGTGCTCGTGGTCGAAAACCGGCGTCCAGGTCGTGCCGCCATTGGTCGTCTTAAACAGACCGCCCGACGCCGTCGCCACGTACACCAGTTCCGGCCGTCCGGGCACGCCTTCGACATCGGTAATGCGCCCCCCCATCGATGCCGGCCCGATACTGCGGTATTCCAGCCGTTCGAATAGCCCGGAATTGAGATCGGCGCCGCAAAGCGCCACGGAAAACGCGGCCATGGCCGCCAGAATGCGTGAGAACATCACAGCATTCTACACCACGCGGTGGCTCTCAATTGGGCGTCGGCGTCTTTTCGATGTGGTCGATCGCCAGCACCTCCACCGGACGCCGCGCCGGCTCCAGTTTCAGCCCGATTCTCCGAAAAGCCTGATCGAATTGCGGACCCATGTCAATCCGCGTATGCGGCGGTACGGGATCGGCATGAACGGGTTCCACGACGTCGAGCTCGAAATCGTACCGCCCCTGAATGCCCGTTTCGTCCACAATCAGCGGCGGCATGAATTGATAGAGAAATTCGTGCAGCCGCGAGAATTCCATCCGCTTGAATCGCCAGATTCCCCATCCGCCCGGCAACTTTACATCAGGTTCACCCTCGTCCTGCGATGGAGTAATCTTCAGGGGCCCCTTCCCCACCGACAAGACGTATACCCTCGTCTCCCTCGTCTCCGTGTGCAGCGCCAGCTTCAGCCTCTCCACCAGCAGGGCCAGCAGCATCTTCCGCAGATCGGCGACTGAAACCTCGTGGTCCGTCTTCGCCGCAATGTCGTATCGCACGAAATCGCCGCCCGGCTCGAGCCAGTCCGGACCGATCGTCTCATTCGACTCATCCAGCCGCTTGCCGTAGATCCAGCGAATCAGAATTCCAGGAAAACACCCGTGCGTGGAAAGGCTTGTCGGGGTGGTGTGGATCTCATCCGTGCAGGGCCGTTCCGCCGAGCAGCGGCCAGTCATGAGTTTCACCGACGCGACGTCGAACCGCGGTGCCTCCTGCGCGCGGAGCAGAGCCCCACAGAACAATCCCGCCAGCAGCTTTCTCCTCACGCTGAGACTAGACGAGGCAATACCCGAAATCGTGCACTCACTGCTTGATCGGCGTCGCCTTCTCGAAAGCATGCGTGGCGGTAGCGTTCGGATCGTAGTTCGGATCGTTGGTGTGTACCCAGTTGCCCCACCCGTCGGTCCAATGGTAGTTGTACATGTCCGATTGATCCGAAACCTGCCCCCAGGCGTCCACCACGTGCTCCGTATCCCGAAGGTATTGGTCGAAATCGTCCGCTCGCGCCTCGAAGCTCCTGCTGCCGCTAGGATCGTCGCCTCCCCCCGAGCCTCGCTGCGATGTAACACGGCTCGCGGCGAGTTGGGCGTCCATATTCTTGAGGAACCGGTCGCTGTTCTCGGTGATGAGTTGGCTCATCACCGCCGCCGCGTGAATCTGGTCGAATCCGCGCTTCAATTGCCGGTTATATTCCTCGCCCATCTCCTTCCGGATTTCCTGCGACCGCTCCACCCAAGCCTGGTTGGCCTCCATCGAGGGCTCGATCAAGCCCAGCACCGGCCGCAGGGACTCCAGTTTGCCGTTCCTGGCGCCGAAACTGTGGACGAAAATCAGGTGCCGGTGGTACTCGTACCAGGTGCCCCGCGGGCCGTTGAACGAGTACCGCTGGGGAACAGTCAGGAGGCCGTAGAACTCTTCATCCGCAGGCTGCCCATCCACCTCATAGCGAATGCGAAAACAAATGCCGTCCCCTTGGAACTCGGGATGGCCAAGGGCTTTACCCAAATTGTTGACCGGCCGGTACCCCAGAATCTGAAGCTTCTGCGCCTGCGCTCGATAGCGGCGGATCACATACTGCGCAACTGCCTGCTGGACGGTGATATTGCGGTAATGAATCGCCCCGAAACTCGCAGGCGGCGGATTTGGTCCCTCGTGGTCGCCGTAAAAGAAGTCTTCCGCGGGAAAGCTCTCGAACCAGCCGCTGCCGTCGGGCGCGTCGGCACGGATGGAGGCCCGGAACGGCATGTACAAATCCCGGTAGTTCCAGACGACTTTACCATCGGCCTTCCAATCGCGCGGAACCAGAAAGCGGGAGGCAAGCATGTTGCCCATGCTTTGGTCGTAGACCGCCTGCACTCGCAGGTTCTTTCGGGTGTCGGTTCGCGCGGCGTCCGCCGGAACCTGCGGCTGTATCGCTTGTCTGTCGCGGGCCGGAGTATCCGAAGGCGCCGGGGCAACTAAAGTCGCCATGCCTTCAGAGCCCGCCAATGCCGCCTTCTTTGCCCGGCACTCATCCCGGGTCAGGACACCGGCCTTACATGCCTTTTCCAGCGCCGCTTCGGCCCCCGCGCGTTTTTCGATCGCGGCCTTTTTGGCGACGTATTCGGCTTTGGTGATCACCCCGGCTTGATAGGCCTTGTCCAGAGCAGCCAAGCCGTTCGAATCCTTCTGGCCGCCGCACGACGCTGTGCAAATCAATAGCGCCATCGTCCCAACCTGCCAAATTCGAGCGGGGCGCTGTGATCTTGTGTACAACATCCCGTTTCCCCTTCTGCAAAGATACCGCGGAACCGAAAAAATGCCTCATGATTTATTCATTTGCCGGTTGCGGCCGCTGCCGCGCCAGCCAGATCAACCCCGCCGCCACCACCAGTACCCCCGCCAGCAGCAACAGCCCCGGGACAAAGCTGTGCGTCAGATCCACCAGCCGCCCGATCAGCGGAGGAGTCGCCATCGACGCCAGAATGCCGCACGAACTGATCCACGCGATTCCCGCGGGCCGGTCCGCCGGCGCCAGCCTCGCCTGCGGCTGCGTCCAGAAAATGCTCATGCCGCAGAATCCGCCCACGGAGCAGCACACCAGCCCCACGAAGCGCATCTCGGGCTCGGGATCGAGCGCCACCAATAGCCAGCCGGCGCATGCCAGCAAATACGCCGCGATGGTGTGCCACGCCCGCTCCTGCCGTCGGTCGGAATGCCGGCTCCACAGCGGCATCGCCACCGCGGCGGCCAGCGCCGGCGCGGCCGTCAGCATCCCGATCGACGAAAAACTGTGCCGCGTGAGCACCGCCCGCACGATTTGCGGCGTCCAGGTAGCGATGGTGTTCAGCGTCATCACCAGGCCGAAGTATGCCGCCGAGAGCAGCACCGTATCGCGCCTGAAGAACTCCCGCCACGCGAAGCGCGCCGCTGGATTGCCCGCGGAATCGCGCCGCAGGCTGTCTTCGAGCGCCGCTTTCTCCGCTTCCGTCAACCATGCGGCGTTCTTCGGCCGGTCTGTGAGATAAAAGTACGCCATCGCCCCGAGTGCCACTGAGGGCAAGCCTTCCAGCACGAACAGCCACTGCCAGGGACGCAGTCCCATCGCGCCGTGCGAATCGAGAATCATTCCCGAGACCGGCGACCCCAAGGCCATCGCGATCGGCTGCGCCATCATGAAAAGCGCATTGGCCCGCGCCCGGTGCTCCCGCGGGAACCAGAGCGTGAGATAGAACAGCACGCCCGGCACGAATCCCGCCTCCGCGATCCCCACCAGCACCCGTAGTAGATTGAGCGACCCCGGCCCGGTGGCGAAGGCCGTCGCCGCCGACGCGAATCCCCACGTCACCAGGATCCGCGCCAGCCACACCCTCGCGCCATACCGCGCCAGCAGCAGATTGCTCGGGATTTCGAAAGCGAAATATCCCAGGTATAGGAACGTATTCGCCACCCCGAACATGGTCTGCGTCAGCCGCAGCGACTGGTTCATCTGGAGCGCGGCGAACCCGATATTGATACGGTCCAGGTACGCGAAGAGGTACAGCAGGATCAGAAACCACAGCAGCCGCCGGCCAACCTTGCCGGCTACCCTCGCGTCCGTGCCCATACTTATCAGAGGTTGAAGATCCGCCGTGCGTTTCCCTCGCGCACCAGGTGCCGGATGTCTCCCGGAAGAGAATCCACGCGCGCCAGGCATCCGATCATGTCGCCAATGGCGTGCGGATAGTCCGAACCGTAAAGTACATTGTCAGGCCCGTGTACCTTCACCGCCAGTTCCAGCGCGTCCAGCCGGAAGACCACCGAATCCACGTAAATCCGCCGCAGGTAATTCGTCGGCGGTTCGCTGATTTTCGACGCGCAATTGGGCAGGTGCTCGTAGCAGATATCGAGCCGTCCGGCGAGATATGGCAGCGCGCCACCGCCGTGGGCGGCGATGATCTTCAGATTGGGATAACGGTCGAAAAAACCGTCGTAGATGCACCGTGCCACCGCCAGAGAAGTGTCGAACGTGAACCCGATCGAGGGCACGATGTTGTAGGTGCCCATGTCCATCTGCGCCACTCCCGGCGGCGCCGTCGGGTGAACCAGCACCGGCAGCGCAGCATCGTCGATCGCCTGCCATACCGGCGCGAACAGCGGATCGGTGAGCGACTTCGTCGCGATATTAGCCAGCACCATCACTCCGGCCGCTCCATTTGCCCGCGTCCGCGCCAACTCCTGCACCGCGAGGTCCGGATACTGCCAGGGCAGGGAAGTGAACCAACGAATGCGATCCGGGTACAGGCGTTGCGCCGCCGCCATATCGTCGTTCACCACTTGCGCTGCTCGCAGGCTCACTTCCGCCGTTCCCCAGTACACGTTCGGGCAGGTGAGCGACACGATGGCGAGATCCACGCGCGCGCGATCCATGTTCTGGATGCGCAGCGCGTAATCGAACATTTCCGGCTGCGGAATCATGAACGGCGCCCCGCCTGAATGAATCACCTCGGCGTATTTTCCCGCCGGCGCCACCGAATATTGTGGCCCGCCATGTTCCTTCAAGAGCGCCAGCCACTTGTCGGCCAGCATGTGCGTGTGGACATCGATGACAAGACTCACGGGGTCTAGATTATCGCACCTGACCGTGCCGCGATCCACCGGCGGCAAAACAGCTGTCACGTAGCGATCGTGATGGCGTTCGGCGTTAAATTCCCCGCTGCCTTTAAACGCTGGTAAACTAAGACATTACCGTCCCATTACTTTAAATCGAGGGCTTCGTTTTTGCAGCTTCGCTTGCTCATTGGGTTCGTTTCGTTTTCTTGGTTAGCCGGCGCGGAGCAATCCGTCCAGCCGGCGTCCGCCATCGTCGAGCAGTACTGCGCCGCCACTCGTGGACAGGAGCAGGTCATGAAAGCGGCCTCCATGGATGTCGAAATCGCCGCTTCGCTTCCCCAACTGCACAAGAAGGGCAAGCTCACTGCCCTGCGCCGCGTCTCCGCTTTGGGCCGCATCACGTACGAAAAACTTCGCTTTGAAGGCGATGGCACGGTTAAGAAGCAGATCATCGCCCGCTACCTCAGCGCCGAGGCCGAAGTGCAGGAAGACCCATCGCTGAGCGTTCCGGTCACCCCCGAAAACTACAACTTCAAGTACAAGGGCAAAACCGCGCTCGAAGGCCGGGAGACCTTCCTCTTCGCCGTGTCTCCCAGGCACAAGCGGCGCGGCGTATTCCGCGGCGAGCTTTGGATCGACTCTGCAACTTTTCTGCGGGTCCAGGAATCCGGATATCTGGTGAAGTCCCCGTCGATCCTGCTCAAGAAACTGGCCTTCGTCCGCAAGTATCGAATCCGCAACGGCATAGCTGTCCCCGAACAGGAACAGAACGTGGTTGACACGCGCTTGGGGGTAGGCCGCGCGGAGCTGACCGTGGATTTCAGCAATTTTGCCATGGATGAAGCCCTACGCTAACGTGCGAAACTGGAGAGTAGATGAGAACGTTATTTCTGAATCCGCCGTCTTTTGAGGGGTTTGATGGCGGCGCAAGTTCCCGCTGGCCGGCTTCCCGCGAAATCGAATCCTATTGGTACCCGGTGTGGCTCTGCTACCCGGCCGGCATGCTGCCCGACAGCAAAGTGGTCGATGCCCCGCCGCACAAAATCTCCATCGAACAGACCGTCGAGATGGCGAAGCAGTTCGAACTGCTCGTCCTCTATACTTCCACCCCCGGCTTCCACGTGGACGTCAAAATGGCGGAGATGATGAAGGACGCCAACTCCAAACTGAAGGTGGCGTTCGTGGGACCGCCGGTTACCATCGAGCCGGATAAGACGCTGCTCAACAACCCCGCCATCGATTTTGTCGTCCGCCGCGAATTCGATTACCAGATCGCGGATTACGCCAAAGGCAAGCCCCTCGCGGAATTGCCGGGAGTGAGCTTCCGCCAAAACGGGCGCGTGGTGAACAATCCCGAAGGCCCGGCCATCGAAAATCTCGACGAGTTGCCCTGGGTTACCAAGACCTACAAGCGCGATCTGGATATCACACGCTACAACGTTCCGTTTCTGCTGAACCCGTTTATTTCGATGTACACATCGCGCGGCTGTCCTGCGCTCTGCACCTTCTGCCTGTGGCCCCAGACCCATTCCGGACACCGTTGGCGTCTTCGTTCTTCCGACGACGTCGCTAACGAAGTCCGCTACGCGCTCGAGCAGTTCCCGCATATGAAGGAGATCTTCTTCGACGACGATACCTTCAACTATCGCAAAGAACGGACCATCGAGCTTTGCAAGAAGTTAAAGCCTCTAAATTTTACTTGGAGCTGCACTTCCCGCGTTACAACGGATTACGACACGCTCAAGGCCATGAAGGAATCCGGTTGCCGCCTGCTCATCGTGGGGTACGAATCGGGCGACCAGCAGATCCTCAAAAACATCAAGAAGGGCGCCACCGTCGAGATGGCCGAACGGTTCACGGCCAACTGCAAGAAACTCGGGCTCGTGGTCCACGGAGATTACATCATCGGGCTGCCCGGTGAGACCCGCGAGAGCATCCGCAAGACCATCGATTTCGCCAAGCGCCTCGATACCGAAACCATCCAAGTCTCCATTGCGCATCCATATCCGGGCACGGAGTTCTACGATTACGTGAAGAAGAACGGCCTCATCACCATCGATTCCATGACGGACGATACCGGCCACCAGCTTCCCAACGTGGTCTATCCCGGGCTTGACCGCGGCGAGTTGGTGGAGTGGGTGGAGCGCTTCTACGGCGAATACTTCTTCCGCCCGCGCGTGATCTGGCGCATTGTCCGAAAAGCCATGTTCGATGGCGATGAGCGCCGCCGCCTCACCAAGGAAGCTCGCGAATATATGGCCCTTCGTTCCAAGCGCAAGAAGTTCGTGGCGGAAAACAAGGCAGCCAAACCGGCACCCGTCTCGGTCGGTTCGGGCGACTGACGCCCGATGTCTTCGGAAGCGGCGCGCCTGCGCGTGAAGACCTGGATCTGTGTCGTGGTGGTCGTTCTGGCCAACGTCTTCGGCAACTTCTTCCTCAAAAAGGGCTTGCCCGCGGACCTGCCGACGCCGCTCTCTTATCTGGCTGTTTTATTCCATCCTTTTGTTGCACTTGGAGCGATTTTACTGATTCTTTGGATGATGTCTTGGATGGCGCTTCTGAGTTGGGCTGACTTGAGCTACGTTCTGCCAGCCACGGCGATCGGGTATGTTTTGGTGGCCTTGGTCGGCCATTTTCTCCTCGCTGAGCAGATACCGGTCAAGCGCTGGGCCGGGATCGTGCTCATCGTCGCCGGCGTGGCACTCGTCAGTCTGGGCACTCCGCCGCGAACCCACAAACCGGAGACCGGCGTGTGAAGTGGGTTTACATCACCATCATCGTTCTTGCGAACACGGTGGGTGAAACCATGCAGGCGATGGGAATGCGCCGCCACGGCGAAATCAAAGACTTTCGCCCCGGAGCCCTTCGCCGCACTCTGGCCACCCTTTCGCGCAATGCTTTCGTCATCGGCTCGGTGGTGGCAATGGCCATCTCGTTTTTCGCTTACCTGGGCCTGCTGACCCTCGCCGACCTCAGTTTTGCGGTGCCGGTAACGGCAGTTAACTATGTGTTGGAGACGATACTTGCAAAGTATATCCTCAAGGAACACGTGAATTGGCTTCGCTGGGCTGGCGCAACTCTGGTAATCTGTGGCGTGGCACTGGTTTCCACGTGATCTGGTTCGCCCTTCCCGCGCTCGCCGCCGCCGCATATTATTCGCTGGCGATCGTGTCCGCCGCCCGTTGGCACAAATCGGCACTCTGTCGCGAGGCTGGCCCCTGGACTCCGCCCGTCTCGATCCTCAAGCCGGTCCATGGCCGCGACCCGCGATTCTATGAAGCGCTTCTATCGCACGCCACGCAGGATTACCCGGAATTCGAGCTCCTTTTCGGCCTCACCGACGCCAAAGACCCCGCCCGCGCCGATATCGTGCGCCTCCAGCGGGAATTTCCCGCCAGGCGCATCGAAATTGTCACTCTGGACACCACAGCGCCCAACGCAAAGGTGGGCGTCCTCGAGGAATTGGCCCTCCGCGCCCGCTACCAGGTGCTCCTGGTGAACGATAGCGATATCAAGGTCGAGCCGGGCTATCTCCGCGCCATCGTCGCTCCGCTGGCCGATCCGAAAATCGGACTCGTGACGTGCCTCTACCGGGCAAGTTCGGATTCCTTCGCGTCGCATTGCGAAGCATTGGGCATCGCTACCGAATTCGCCCCCAGCGTCCTGGTGGCGCGGCTGCTCGGACAGGCCGAATTCGCCCTCGGTTCGACCATGGTGTTCCGCGCCGAGGCCCTCCGCCGCATCGGCGGCTTCCAGACTATCGCCAGGTACTTGGCCGACGATTATCAGCTCGGACTCCACGTCCGCCGACTCGGGTACCACATCGAATTCGCCCCCGTGGTGGTGGAGACCGATCTCGGCGCCTCCACTTGGGCCCATACCTGGAAGCATCAGGTCCGCTGGTCGCGCACCATCCGTGTCTCCCGTCCCGGCGGCTATTACGGGTATCTCATCACCCACGCCACTTTTTGGGCGCTGGTGGCGTTCGCCGGACAGCAATGGTGGGCCGGCGCGCTCGCGCTGGCGGTCCGGATTGCCGCCGGAATGGTCGTGGGGGCGGCGATTCTGAAAGATCGCGCAGTTCTGAAACGCTTCTGGCTCATTCCGCTGCGCGATCTGTTTGGTTTCGCGGTTTGGACCGCCGGCGCCTTCGGAAATCGTGTGGAGTGGCGCGATCGCACGCTCCAACTTGGTCCTGGCGGCATAATCCTGCCGCCCAAATGGTCTTGACCAGACAAAAAATACCAAGTAGTCTGAAATTGTCGTGATACTCCTGCTATTCGGACCTCCCGGGTGTGGCAAAGGTACGCAAGCTGCTTTCCTTGCGGGGCGTTTTCACATCCCGGCTATTTCTACCGGCGAAATGTTCCGGGCGGAAACAAAAGCCGGCACGGAACTGGGCAAAACGGTCTCCGAAATCATGGCCAAGGGAGGGCTGGTGAGCGATGACCTGGTAAACCAGATCGTGGCCAGCCGCACTTCGCGGCCGGATTGCGCCGCCGGATTCCTGCTCGATGGCTATCCGCGGACCGTGCCGCAAGCGCGCGTTTTCACCGCCCTGCTCAGCCAGCGCCGCCTGCCGGAACCGATCGTCATCCACATGCACGTCCCGGACGATTCGCTGGTAGCGCGCCTGACTGCCCGCCGGCAATGCCCGGAATGCCGGCGCATTTACAATCTGTTGTCGCAGCCGCCGAAAGTGGCCGGCCAGTGCGATGACGACCACGCCCCGCTGCTCGTCCGCGACGACGACAATGAGGCGACCATCCGCCGGCGCCTCACCGCCTACAAAGAACTGACCGGGCCGATCCTGGAGTGGTACGGCAAGTCGATCGTCCATACCGTGAACGGCGATCAGGCGCCGGAGAAAGTGCGGAGCGCCATTGAATCGGCCGTGGTTGACGCGTTGCGGCTAGCGCCGGCGCGCTAGCCCTACTTGATGCGCTTGCCCGTCGCCGTGTCGAAGACGTCATTGCGCAGGAACTGCTCCGTGGTCCACGGCGGCTCGCCGCCGCCCAGATACTTGTGGAACCACTCCAGATGGGCGGTGTAATAAAGCACCATCTCGTACCAGCTCGGCCAGTGGCCCGAATTGGAATAAACGATCAGCCGCGAAGGTACGTTCATCTTCTGAAGGTCGGTGAAAAATTCGAGCGACTGCGTGTAGGGGACGCGATAGTCTCGCTCGCCGGTGATCACCAAGCACGGCATTTTGAAATGTTCCACGTACTGGTTGGGCGAGAACTTGGTGTACAGCGGCGAATTCCACGGCTCTCCCTTGAGCTCCCATTCCGGGAACCAGAGTTCCTCCGTGGCGCCGTACATGGCAGGCAGGTCGTAAACGCCCATCATCGAGGCGATCGCCTTAAAGCGATCGGTATGGCCCTCGAACCAATCCATCATATAGCCGCCGAAGGACCAGCCCATGGCGCCCATGCGGTCTGCGTCCACGTAAGGTAGTTTGGCGAGCCCATCGGTCACCTTCATCAGGTCTTCGAATACCATGCCGCCCCAGTCGCCTGAGATTTCGGCGGTGAATTCCTGGCCGTATCCGGTGGACCCGTGGGGATTAGCGTAAGCCACTATGTATCCCGCGCCCGGATAAATTTGCCAATCGCCGCGGAAGGAATCGGCCCATTGCTGCTGCGGTCCTCCATGCACGTTCAGGATGAGCGGGTATTTCTTTCCCGCCACGAATCCGTGCGGTTTGATCACGAAGGTCTCGATCTTCGCGCCGCCCGCGCCGGTGAACCACATGCGCTCCGCCGGCGGAAGATCGGTTTCGGCGGCTACCGCGTCATTGAAATGAGAAAGACGGCGCGGCGTTTCGGCCGTGTCACCATTCAGATTCACGCCGAAGATCTCCTGCGGCTCGCCGGCCGAGCTGCGCACGAAAATGAGCCGCTTGCCATCCTTCGAGAAGGCTTTATCGGAAATGAACTTGTCCACCAGCACCTGGTGGACGGCGCCGCCGTCCACAGCAACGTGGAAGACAGGCTCGTCGCCTTCCACCGGAGCGGAGAAGTAAAGCGATTTGGAATCCGGCGCCCAATCGAAGTCGTCCACCCAGTTACGGAAGCTTTCGGTGAGGACCCGGGAAGTTCCTTTCTCGCGGTCGTAAACCGCCAGCCGGAACAGGTCGGATTCGTATCCCGGCTGCTTTTGCATGCGGTAGCCGATGAAGCGGCCATCGGGCGAATACTGCGGAGATCCGTCGTAGGCAGGGTTCGATGCCGTGATGTTCCGCGCCGTACCTCCCGCGGTTACCGATACCAGCCAGATATCGTTATTGGTGGACGAAGCCGGGTGGGGATCGTGATTGGAGACGAATGCCAGTTCGGCGCTGTCCGGCGAAAAATCGTATTGCGGCGGACCTCCGAGCTGGAACGGCGGCGAATCGAAATCGCCCGGCGTAAGGTCGCGCACCTTGCCAGTGGCAGTGTCCGCCAGGAGAATGTGCGTGCGCTTGCCGTCCTTCCATTCGGTCCAATGGCGAAAGAGAAGCGCATCGGCCATGTGGGCGTGCAGCTTGCCGTCGTTCCAACGGTCCGCAATCTTCTTATTGCAGGCATCGTCGGCGGAGCATTCCGGGTAGACGTCGCTTGAAAACGCGATCCACTTGCCGTCCGGCGACCATAGCGGATCGGCCACTCCGGTCGAGATGCTGGTGAGCTTGCGCGCTTCACCGCCATCGAGAGGCAGCAGATAAAGGTTGTCCTGGCCCTCGCGCGAGGCGATGAACGCCAATTGCTTGCCATCGTGGGAGAGGGCCGGCGACGATTCGCCCTTCTCGCCGAACGTTAACTGGCGCACCGCGCCTCCGCCGGCATCCATTTTCCAGATGTGGGTGACGCTTTCCCCCTTGGGCAGATTCTTTTCGTTTACGGTGAAGAAAACGGTGCGGTTGTCGGGCGAAATCACCAGGCCATCGAGCTGCCGGAGGCGGTACAGATCTTGGATTGTGAATGCGCGCTTCTGGGCATAGACACTCGCGCAGAGGATAGCACCTGCCGCGCAGGCTACGAGTTTTCGCATGAAGTATAGATTAGCGTGCGGCGGCGCCGGGTTCCAGCGCACCGAAAAACGGGATCCTTCGAGTCTTACTTGCCGCCGGCGCCGCCGGTCAGAGCCGGCTCGCCCTCGCTGATGGCGCAGCCTGCGTGCCCGCAGTTGCACGAAATTTCCATCGTCTTGCCGGCGTCCTTGCAATATTGACTGCAATATTCCGAGTGGGAATCGACCTTGCAGCTACACGCGGGGTGATTGCACTTTTTATTTGGGTGGACCATAAGACCTCCATCTCGCCGTATTTCCGGTGCACACCCGGTTCCAGCCGCCATGGTTGCACGGCGGAAATGTGAACCAACTCACGGTTGGCGCTACTTCGCCGGCGCGCGCTCCGGCAGACTGTAGATGGTTTTCCCGTTTTCATCGAGGAATTCCAGGGACGCACTGTTGGCGCCGTCAACCTGCATCTTGATCCGCGGATTGCCTTTGGTGTCCATCAGCAGGACCACGGCGTCGTTTTGAGGTGTCCGGCCGACGAACACGCGCTGGATGCCCGCCAGTCCCTGGACTTTGGCTTTTTCCCGTACTTTCTGCAATGCCGCGCTCTTCTCCGGACCGTCTTTCATGAGTTCGATGGTGTTAATCTCCTGCGCAAACTCTGCCATGGGGGTAAGGGAGCGTTCCCAAACATGCAGACCGGAGGACCGGCTGTCGCCATGTTGGCTATATTGGATTCCGACGGTCTGGTCGGAATCGTATTGATCGAACATCAGGCCGCCGTTGGCTTCGACCATTCCCTCCTTCTTCTGGCCCTGCCAGGTCATGCCGCCGCACTCGTCTCCATTGTCGTTGAAGAAGATGAGGCCGGCTCCGCGCTTGCCGTTGCGGCTGGTCATGACGTGTCCCCCGATGACCGGCCCAGGGGATTTCTCATTGTTGGAAAGCGTCAGCCGCAGCTTGCCGTCGCTGCCGAGGATGTTGATGCGCTCGGTGTCGATCTCGTCGAATTTGCCTTTCCGGCCGCCGGCTGCCACCAGCAGCAACGTGCCAAGCAGCAGGGTCGATATCAATACCCACGCCTTCAGGAAACGCAGTTCTTTTTCAATTTTCCGATTCGGATCCACGGTATGCCCCTTTCTCTCTCAAATGCCCAAGCTCACTTAGAGAGCATATCGAAGCGCGTGAAGCCGAATTCGCCCGGCCGTCCGAAGCCTTCTGTGTACGGCACGATAAAATGAAATCTCCCCATGTCGCGAAACTATACGCCAATCACCGACACTCTGGCGCGGTACGTCCGCGAGGTCACGCTGCGCGAGCCGGAAGCCCTCCGCCGCCTGCGGGAATCCACGGAAAACCAGCCCGACTCGAACCTGCAAATCGCCCCCGAACAGGGCCAGTTCCTCAACTTCCTGGTCAGATTGATGGGTGCGCGGAGAGCCATCGAGGTGGGCGTGTTCAGGGGCTACAGCTCGTCGTGGGTCGCACTCGCCATGCCGCCCGGGGGCCGGATCGTGGCGTGCGATGTCAGCGAGCAAAATACCGCCATCGCGCGCCGGACGTGGCGCGAGGCCGGGGTCGAAGACAAGATCGATCTGCGCCTCGCTCCCGCGCTCGAAACGCTCGACGCGCTGATTGCGGCGGGCCAATCGGGCACGTTCGATTTCGCTTTTCTCGATGCCGATAAGAGCAATTACATGAATTATTACGAACGGGCGCTCGAACTGGTCCGCCCAGGAGGTTTGATCGCGGCCGACAATACGTTGCGCAGCGGCAAACCGGCCGACCCGTCCAACACCGAGCCCGATACCGACGCCATCCGCGCCTTCAACCGCAAGCTGAAGAACGACGACCGCATCGCTTTGACGCTGGCCACCATCGGAGACGGCTTGACTCTGGCATGCAAGCTTTGAGTCGCACGCTGTTTCCCTGTTACGCCGCGGCCGATCGCGAAATCGCCCGGCAGATCGCGGAGTTTCTGGAGGCCGGCGCCGGCGTGCGCGTGCTCCTGGCGGAGGGCGAAATCGGGCCCGGCGAGGATCTCATCCAAAAGGCGCGCGATGCGCGCACAGCGGACATTGTGCTGGTCCTGTTTTCAAGGCATACGCTCCCTTCGCCCTGGCCGCGCCACAAATGGGAAGCCGCGCTCCACACCGAGCCGCTCGAAGAGGGCGTGCATATCGCCTTTCTGAAGTGCGGCGATTGCTCGCCGCCGCGCGTGCTGGCTCCGCTGTTCGATCTCGCCGGTTTGCCGCTGGCGACCCTGCGGCGGCTGAAGCGGTGGGTGCGGGCCGGAGCGTACTCTGAGCCCGCGATCCACAATCCGGACCTGGCGGGGCAAGTGGAAGCCCTCGGCGCCGCCATTGCCGACCGTCCCGGCACAGCTACGATCCACGCTCCCGCGCTGGCGCTGGAGTTTGCGCGCTGCTTCCGCGAGGATTTCGACGAGATCGTGCGCCTGCAATGCGGCGGCCGCAGCCTGGCCGCGCTTGCCGGCGATCTGGCCATGCAATTGGGTCTGCGCCTGGAAGGCGATCTGGAAGAGAATCTCGCCGCGCTGCGGAGTTTCTGCGCGGACCGCCGCTATCTGATCTGGCTCGAAGGCGCATCGGCCGAAGAGGCCGAACGGCTGGCGCCGGACCGCGGGAGTTCCACCCTGATTTCGACCGAGCTGCGCCCCGAAGCGCCGCCGGACGATGGGTCCCTGCGCGACATCCAACACATTTTCCGGCATCCCGGCATGGTGGACGACTGGGCGGAATTGTGCCGGCTGGCGCGCCAGGGTCTCCGGCTGGCTGCTGACCAGGGACGCCGCGCCGAGAGCTTCGAGTTGTTGGGCCAGTGGCAAGCGCTGGCGGAAGCGCGCGGCGACCGGCGAATCCTGGAGGAATCGGCGCGCGAAATGGTCTGGATTCTGGAAGGCTGGGACCGTTTGGAGGAAGCGCGGCTCATGGAGTACCGCCGCGCCATTGAATATGACGACCAGATGGCTCTGCCGATTCCAGTAACGACGCCGCCCGCATCTCAGCTTGCCGTCGAGCCCGGGCTCGCCGCGGATGCATCCCTGGAAAAGCGCGTGCGCATGCCCCGGCCCGAACAGTATTCGTTATTTTGATACCGGCCGAGGCGGAAAGCGTCTCGAACTTCTCCGTCGACAATCGAAGGTGCCGCTCAATCCACCAGGCCGTTGCGGACGGCGAAACGCACCAGTTCGTTGATGCTGTGGACGTTCAGTTTTTCCATGATGCGGCCGCGGTGCGCGTCGACCGTGTATACGCTGAGATTCAATGTGGCGGCGATTTCCTTGTTGGTCTTGCCCTCGGCCAGCATCTGCAGAACTTCGCGTTCGCGGCTGCTGAGCAGGTCGATGGGGTCAGTGACGTGCTTGCGGTAGTCGTCGAGCACTGCGTTGGAAACCGCCGGGCTGAGATAGCCTTCGCCGCCGGCGACCGCGCGTACCGCGGCCACCAGGTCGTCGGCCACCGAATCTTTGAGCAGATACCCGCGGGCGCCGGCGCGCAGGATTTCGCGCACGTAAACGGAATCCTTGTGCATGCTCAGTGCGACCACGCGCACGTGCGGATTGTCGGAAGTGAGGCGGCGGGTGGCTTCGATGCCGTTGAGTTCCGGCATGGTGACATCCATCACCACGACATCGGGACGGAGGCTGGCGGCGAGGTCGACCGCTTCGCGTCCGTTGCCCGCCTCACCGACGATTTCGAGATCGGATTGCGCGCTGAGGATCATGCGGAAGCCCTGGCGCACCACGGCGTGGTCGTCAGCTAACAGGATTCGGATGCGTTTCATCGAACACCGGGCCGTCCCTAAGCACCAAGCTACCAGATCTGTTGCCGCGAGGCGCTTAGGAAGTCGATTTCGCTTCGGCCGCCGCCGCGTCGGAACTCGGGCTCACGGGAACCTGTACTTCGATCAGCACACCTTCGCCGGGACGGGAGCGGATATCCATATCGCCCCCGGCGCTACGCGCGCGGGCGCGCATGCCGATGAGACCGAGCCCGCGCCGCTTGTTGGCGGACACCGGACTGAGACCGCAACCGTCGTCGGAGATGCGCAGGGTGACCTGGCCATCGGCTTGTTGCAGTTGGAGTTGCACGTGTTTCGCGCCGGCGTGGCGGGCCACGTTGGTAAGGGCCTCCTGAGCGATGCGGAAAAGATGCGTTTCCGTCCCTTCCGGCAGGCGCCCGGTGAAGGGAATATCGCAGGTGGCGTCGATGCCGGTACGCTGGCCGAAGCCTTCACACAGCCAGTGCAAACCCGCGGCGAGTCCGAAATCGTCGAGGATGGTGGGACGGAGGAGTTGCGACATTTCGCGGACGTTGCCGATGGCTTCATCCACCAACCGGAGGCAATCGGAAACGCGCGTGGAGTTGCCGTTGATGGCTGCCAGGTTGGCTTTGACGGCGGTCAGCGATTGCCCCAGTTCGTCGTGCAGTTCGTGCGAAAAACGCCGCGCCGCGGCTTCTTGATCTTCCAGCATGTGAAAGGAGACGCGGCTCAGTTCGGCGGTCTGCCATTCCATGCGCCGCACCAGGTTCGACGCCATGCGCACCGTGATAAACGCCAGAATCAACGCCAGCAGGACGCTCGCCGAGGCAAACAGAAGGGACCCCTCCAGCAGGCGCGCGGCGATGCGATTGATTTCGGCCTCGGCCGCGCTTACCTTGCGGTACTGTGTCTCGATCAGGCGTGCGATCACGGCGATGAAGGCTTCATGATCGCGGAACAGCTCCATGGATGTGAAGCTCTGCGGCGTGGCTTGCGAGAGGATGCGCCGCGCTTCGGTGGAGAACTGCGTGGAAGTTTCGCGCAAGCGCTGCCACTGCTGTTGTTCGGGCGTGCGGGCGCCCTCGATGCAGATGCGGTCGATGTCCTTGTCGGCCTGATCGAGTTGCTGCATGATGCCGTCATAGTCGATCGAATCGGGATCGCGCGCCAGTACGGAGAAAACCTCGGCGAGGGCCGTCTGCTGGCTGTGCAATTCGCCGATCAGGTGGTTGGTGACCTCCTGGTCGCGCACCAGGCCGGCGGCATTCTCTTGAATCGATTGAATATTGCGGATTCCGACGGCGGCTGCGGCGAGCAGCAGCAGGATTACCAGGGTAAAACCCACGGTCATCACCCGGAAGATGTTCTGATGGGTGATCTGGCGCGTAACCATCGTGTTTTCAGTATGCCCCGTCTTCAGGCGGGGGTGATACCCCCGGTCTGGGCTATTTTGGCGGGCTAAAAAACGTTAACCCGGGTAGCCCCGATTTCGGGGGCCTGGATAGCCTGTGCAGGCTATCGAGTTTCCCGCCCCGCGAGGGCAAGATAGAACTGTGAGCGGGCGAACGCGCCCGCAGGGAGAAAAGAGACAATGAAGAAGACACTGTTTGCGGCGATTGCACTGGCGATCGCCACTATGCCGCTGACGTTCGCTGCCCCGGCCGGCACCAACAAGGCACCGACCAAGGCTACCAAGGCGAAGACCACCAAGACGCATAAAAAGAGCACGAAAACCAGCTCCGCCACCACGCCCAACAGCAGCTCCAGCACCGGCAGCAAGTAAGCCGGCTGGTCGAAAAACGCGGAATTTCCTCCCCGCCGGTTCCTGACCTAGGGCCGGCGGGGATTTTTTTGTGGTTTGGCCGCTTCTTATTGGAAGGGTCACCAGCCTGCTACTCGCCTGCCCTGCCGGTGCGGGTGCGCGAAATAGAAGTGGAAATCTCGCGACCCAGATTTGAGCGGCGAGTATTCGGGGCCCAAGATTCCGGGCGTTTTCGAGCCACGTGGACGTGTCGCGGCGGCGCGAGGGCGCTGATTTCGTTGCATCTCCCCTGGATCGGACCGGCCTCCACTTCTACGTCGCGCACCATGCCGGGGCCGGCCTCCCGATGTTCTGCCGGACCGCATGTATAATAGCCGGGTGCGGGCGGGCCGCGCCCAAACACTTCGGAGGTGGGGAATTATGTGCGATCAGGATCATTTTGAGGAGGACCGCAAGGATTTCGAGGCGCGCGGTCTGGTGACGCGGAAGCAGTTCGGCGTGCTGTTGGGAGCGGGCATTGCCATGATGCTGCCGCGGGCCGCCAACGCGGTTACGGTGACGGAATCGGACGTCGATATCAAGACGCCGGACGGCACAGCCGACGCTTACTTCGTGCATCCCGCAAGCGGCACGGCGCCGGGCGTGCTGGTGTGGCCGGATATCTTCGGTCTGCGGCCGGCATTCCGCCAGATGGGCAAACGGCTGGCGGAATCGGGATATGCGGTGCTGGTGGTGAATCCGTTCTACCGGACCAAGAAAGCCCCGACTGCCGAAAAGGGAGGCGCGACTCCCCTCCAGGAGGTCATGCCGCTCGCCCGGACGTTGAGCGAAACTACCCACATGACCGACGCCAAGGCATTCATCGGGTGGCTCGACGAGCAGAAGGCGGTCGCCAGGAATCGCAAGATGGGCACGCAGGGATATTGCATGGGAGGCCCGATGGCGTTTCGTACCGCGGCTGCGATGCCCGACCGCGTGGGCGCGGTCGCTACCTTCCATGGCGGCGGGCTGGTCACCAATCAACCGAACAGTCCTCACTTGCAGGCGGCGCGGAGCAAAGCGCAATTCCTCATCTGCATCGCCGCGAATGACGACGCCAGGTCGCCCAACGACAAGACCGTTTTGAAAGAGACGTTCGCCAAAGCGGAGTTACTCGCGGAGATCGAGGTTTACGAGGGCGCGGCACACGGCTGGTGCCCTCCCGACACGACGGTTTACAACGAGGCGCAAGCGGAAAAGGCATGGAGCCGGCTGCTCGTGCTATACGGCAAAGCGCTGGCGTGAAGCCAACCCGCCGGCCCGCCTTACCCTTCTGATTTCTTGCGGATCTTGATATCCAGCCGCTTGATCTTCTGATTGAGCGTCGACAGCGGCACGCGGAGGCTTTCGGCGGCCTCCGTCTGGCTCCAGCCGCAGCGCTCCAGGCGCTCGATTATCAGCCGCCGCTCGAAATCCATGAGAATTTCGAACAGCGACGCGTCCACCGGGAGCGGCGCGCCCTCGCCGCGATGCAGGCGCACGCCGTTGGCTTGCAGGAGCGAATCGGGCAGGACATCCAGCGGTACTTCGGCGGCGGAGGCCAGCACCACGGCGCGCTCGATGACGTTTTCCAGCTCGCGGACATTGCCCGGCCAGTTGTGCTCCATCAGCACCTGCATGGCATCCGGCTGAAAGCGCAGCGTCGAATGGCCGCCGGGATCGAGAAATTTTCGGTTGTCCAGGCAATATTGCGTGAAGAAGTGGTCCACCAGCAGCGGAATGTCTTCGCGGCGCTCCCGCAATGGCGGCAGGCTGATCTGGATGACGTTGAGCCGGTAGTACAGGTCTTCGCGGAATTTGCCCTGCTTCACCAGCTCGCGGAGATCGGCATTGGTGGCGGCAAGGATGCGCACATCCACCTTAATGGGATCTGTGGATCCCAGCGGGGTGAACTCGCGCTCTTCGAAAACTCGCAGCAGCTTGATCTGCGTCTCCGCACCGATGGTGCCGATCTCGTCGAAGAAAATCGTGCCGCCGTCGGCGACCTCGAAATACCCCTTCTTGGATTGAATGGCGCTGGTGAACGCCCCTTTCACGTGGCCGAAGAGGGTCGATTCCAGAAGGTCGGGCGGCAGCGAACCGCTGTTCACGGCGACGAACATTTTGTCGGCGCGCGGGGAATTGGCGTGAATCGCCTTGGCCACCAACTCTTTGCCGGTACCGGTTTCGCCGGTGATCAGAATCGTGGAGCGGCTGGGCGATACTTGTGCGACCAGGTCGAGCATGCGTACCACGCGATCGCTCTTGCCGATGATGTTGGGAAAGGCGTAGCGCTGTTTAAGGGCGCGCTTGAGATGTGTGTTCTCGTACTCCAGCCGCCGCCCGGCGATCATGCGCTCGATTTCGATGAGCAGCTTGTCGTTGTCCCACGGCTTGGGAAAATAATCGTTCGCGCCCAGCTTGAGCGCATTGACGGCCGCGTCCGTCGAGCCGTATGCGGTGATCATGAAGATGGGGGTTTCGCGATCGCGCTTGCGAACTTCGCTGAGCACCTCCATGCCGCCGATGTCGGGCATCATGAGATCCAGCAGCACCAGGTCGTAGCCGCGGCTTTCCATGCGATGCAGACCTTCGGTGCCGTTCTGCGCGAGATCGACCGCGTAGCCTTCGCTCGTCAGCAGAAGTTCCAGCCCTTCGCGGATGTCGGCTTCGTCGTCGATTACCAGGACGTTGCCTTTGGCTCCAGCGGCAACGGGTGCGGGGATAGCAGTTTCAAGCGGCATTTACCGGGGTCCTTGCGGCGGCCCTGGATACCGGCAGTTCGAGACGGAAGCGGGCGCCGCCGCCCGGCCGATTCGTGACTTCAATCGAGCCGCCATGCTCTTGAATGATACCGTATGTCACCGACAGTCCCAGGCCCGTGCCTTTGTGCGCGCCCTTGGTGGTGAAGAACGGATCGTAGATGCGGCGGAGATGCTCGGGGGCGATGCCATGGCCGGAATCGGCAACGTCCACCTTCACCATCCCGTTGTCGCGCCACGTGCGCACCTCGAGCGTCCCCCCGCCCGACATGGCGTCGCGGGCGTTCAGGAAGAGATTGAGGAAGACCTGCTGAAGTTTGCCGGTGTTGCCGTGGATGGGGGGCAGGGTGGCGTCGAGCTCGGTCTTGATCTGCACTCCCGATTTCTGCAACTGGTGCTCGAGCAGCGAAAGCGTCTCCTGGACGACGCGGTTCAGGTTGACGTCGCCGAAAGACGTGCTGGACGTGCGCGAGAAGTTCAGCAGAGAATTGACGATCTCGCTCGCGCGGAAGGTCTGCTTGGCGATTTTGTCGAGGATCAGAGTTTTCTGCGGCGCATCTTCGGCCATTTGTTTGGCCAGCATCTGCGCGTAGGTGGAGATCACGGCCAGCGGCGTGTTGACTTCGTGCGCCACGCCGGCGGCCAGCAGGCCGATGCTGCTCAGCTTGTCGGCCTGCACCAGGCGCTGTTCGAGTTCGGCGCGGTCGGTGACATCGTCGAAGATGATCAGGCGGCCGATCTGCTCCTGGTCGCGCGAGACGAGCGGCGCAATGGCGATGTTCAGAGTGGCTTCGCGGAAACGGGCGGGAATGGCATGGGCCGTGCCCGAGCCATTGCCATTTCCCCCGGCCACCGCCGCGCTGACTGCCGGCTTGAGCACAAATTTGTAGATGTGGTGGATGCCGGTTTCGCCGCGCACGCGCTCGAACTGATCGGTCAGTTCGGCGGGGAAGAGCTCGCTGAGCTTCCGGCCCAATGCCTTTTCGCGGGAAACGCCGCTGAGCTGTTCAATCTGCGAATTCCAACTCTCCACCCGATCTTCCAGGTCCGCCGCGAGGATGCCCACGTTGATGGATTCGACGATGTTCTCGCTGAACTCCTTCAAGCGCTCGTACTCTCTCACCTTGAGCTGGAGCGAGCTGTAGAGCGAGGCGTTCTCGATAGCGATGGCCACGTAGCCGGTGAGTGTGAGCAGCAGTTCCACGTCCACGCTGGAAAGATACTCGCCGTCGGTGGACCGGCTGACGCCGATATAAGCGATGGTCCGCCCGCGTACCTTGCACGGCAGGTAGTAAGTGAAATCGAGTTCGGCGATAGTGTGACGCACCGAGGCCGGCCAGGAGCGCGAAACCGCGTCGAGCTGATGATGGGTCCGCTCGAAAAACAGATACGATTCGGGCAATTTCCAATCGAGGAAGCTCAAATCCAGGCGCTCTTCCGCGCCGGCGACCATCTTGGGATTGTTGCCCATCAGGCTCTTGAGCCGGAAGACCGGACCGGCCGCGCTGTCTTCCGCCAGGAAAAAGCCGAGATGTCTGATCGATAGCGTTTTCAGCAGACGGTCACCAACCGATGCCAGCATGGTGTCGAGATCCATCTGCGATCCCAATTCGCGCGCGAACTCGACCAAAGTGCGGCGGTAATCGTAGCGATCGCTGTAGAAGTGCCGGTCCAGCCACTCCTGAATCCAGTCCCGAATCGGCTGGAAGAGGAAGGCCGCGGTCAGCATGACAATCAACGATGTCACGTTCTTAAGGTCGGCCGACTTGTCGTCCGGGCCCACAAAGAGCTTGCTGACGGCGCTTCCGAGCCAGAAGACGGTTCCGAAAAACACGGCCGCCACACACAACGTGGCGAGCGTGTAGGCATACCCGCGGCGGAACAGGATGTCCACGTCCATGAGCCGGTAGCGCACAATGGCGTACGCCAACGTGAGGGGCAGCAGAACCATGGACAAGACCGACAGACCCTGATAATAGTTCGGGATCGCGCCGAAAGCGTAGGGCAGCACATAGACGGCGAAGTAGGGTCCCACGCCGAAGACCGCGCCGTTGCGCAGCCATTTCAGTTGCTGCCGCACAATGGGGTCGTCCGCCTTGCGATACTCGGCGTTGAAGATGTACGCGCCGATCATGTACAGGAGCGGAGCCAGCAGGACCCAGCCGCGATCGAGCACCCACCGCAGGTCGACCAAAGGGATGCCGGTGTTCAGCGTGCCAGTGGACACTCCCAGGTAGATCGAACTCAGCAGCACCGTGGGAAGGTACAGGAGCGCCACGTGAGACGGCTTCTCGAACCACCGCCGCCGCTCGGGGAAGGTGAGGCAGAAGTGCAGGAAGATGGTAGGCGCAAAAAGGCCGGCGCCCACGTTGATGAAGTAGGCGAGGGTATCGAAGGTATCCAGCCGGCCCGTGTAGTGAAAACAGAACGCCGCGAAGCTGCTGAGGCAGAAGATGTAGAAGTGTTGCGCTTTTTGCGCGCTGCCGCGGCGGTAATACACGAAAAGCCCGATCAGCAGATAGATCACGCCCAACGCATACTGGTAATAGACCGCCGGGTTGCGCGGCGCCTCGCCCACGATTACCCGCGCATCTACCGAAACGCCGGGATACTCGATGTGCTCGATGGTGTATCGAGTATCCTTCCACGCGCCCAGCCCCATGAGGATCTTGGGCACATCCAGCGCCTGCGAGATGGGGGCTCCCTGAATACGTTCCAGCCGGTCGCCGCGATGAATACCAGCCTTGCTGCCGGGACTGTCCGGGGTGATATAGAGTGCTTCCACGTGTCCCGCGCGATCGACCCAGATGATACCGTCGTCCGGCAGGTGGAACTTATGATATTGCCCAAGGTTAACAATCGCACCAACACTCGCGGCGATGGTCAGGATCGTAAGGATCGCTGTGGACAACTGGAACTTGAGTTCCTGGAGCATAGAGCTGTCGATACACGCCGGGCGCGATGATAATCAGCGTCGACCTAAGCACGTTTAGGGCCGCATCGAATTGCCCGATTTGTATTCAGAATATCATTTTTTTCAATAACTTACCAGCGTAATCGAGCAGCCGTTCCGTTTTTCGGGAGATTCACACTACGCGGAAGTGTATCCCTACGGCGACAGAAAACGGGAATCTATTTCAGCCAATTGGCGGCTACTACCGAAGGAATACGAAGTATCACACCATACCTGTATTGGCCGTCCTGGAACTGACTGTATTTGAGCCCGGATGCTGTACACTATATATGATTTAGCAGCGGCGCAGCGCGCGTTCGGCCGCGGCGGCGCGGAGGGAGGCTGGCGGGCTTTCACCCCCGCTGAGGTTACCAAAAATGAGACGGTCTCGCTGGCACGAATCGCTGATCCTGGTGGCTGGAGCCGCAGTCTTCGGTGGGGCGGTATATGCCCAAACGGAAGCGCCAAAGGCGCCGCAAGTGCAGCCTGCCTCGCTTTCCCCAGCCATGCCGGTTCCTCCAGCCGACCCCGCCAAGTTGGCGGAACCAACCGCCGGCAAGCCACCCAGCGCCGGGGTGGACAGCGACACTTTTGTGCTCGGTACGGACGACCAGATTTCGGTGTCGATGTGGGATGAGCCTAAGTTTAATGGCACTTACACCATTCGCCCCGACGGTAAGATCAACATGCCGCTGATCGGTGAAATCCGGGCTTCGGGATTGACCCCGATGCAGTTGCAGGACGCCATCGACAAGGCCGCGCTCAGCCAGTTGAAAACTCCGCGGTGCACGGTGAACGTGGTGGCGGTACATAGCAAGCGCATCTATTTCGACGGCGATGGCATCGCCACCGGAGCCCGCGACCTGACCATCCCGATCCACCTGTTGGAGGCGATTTCGGCGCAGGGCGGGTTCAAGGACTTCGCCGATAAGAAACATATCAGGATCCTGCGTGACGGCAAGCTGTTTATGAAGGTGAACTATCACGATCTGATCAGCGGAAAACATCCGGAAGAGAACATCTTGCTCCAGGATAAGGACCACATCATCGTCAACTGACGGGAGCGTGCCTGGCGGCGATATATCGGAGGTTCCACACTAAGCATGGCAGCACCACAAAACTACGTGAGTGTTTCGCGGCGTCCTCCGGACGTCGAAGACTATATCGACATGATGCGGCGGTACCGCTCCTGGATCATCGGGCCGACGTTCGCGGGGCTGGTGATCTCGGTTGTGGTGGCTTACTTCATGCCCGATGTGTACGTGTGTTCGGCCGCTATGCAGATCCGGCCGAGCGCGGTTTCCAGCACCTTGCTTCCTTCGGCGGTCAACGGCCAGATGCACCAACGCTTGGAGCAACTGCAACTCGAGATTCTCGGCCGCGACAACCTGATTACGTTGATTCAGACTCCCAAGCTGAATCTTTACCCCAAAGAGCGCGCGCGCTACGCGGTGGAAGATGTGGCGGAAGATTACTTCCGCAAGAACGTGAGCATTAAGGAGTATGCCTCCGACGGCACCAATGGAGCTCAGGCATTCAAAATCATCTTCTCTTACCCCGATAAACTCGTGGCGCGGGCGGTGGTAATGGAGCTGGTGAGCGAATTCAATAACAAAAACGTGGTCTTCCAGACGGAGGCGTCGGTGGCCACCAGCAGCCTTTTCGTCGACCTGGTCAACGCTGCCAAGGAAAAGCTGGAAGCCAAGGAAACGGAATTGGCCAATTTCACTTCCCAGAACCAGGGACGCCTGCCCGATAACTTGCAATCCAATACCCTGGAAGTGCAGACGCGGCAGGCGAACATCGCCGCCATCAACGATCGCATCTCGCAGGAGCAGGGGAAACAATCGCTGCTCGAATCCAATCTCAACAACAACAAGAATACCCAGGCGCAGGTGGAGGCCAACCTGACGCAATCGGTATCCACGCCCAATCAACAGGTGCGGAATATCAACCTGACGAACATCGAGCAGACGATAGTCGGCAAACAAGGGGAATGTGTCGCCCTGGAGAATAAATACCAGGCGAGTTATCCCGATGTCGTGACCTGCAAAGACCAGTTGAAGACACTGGAATCGCACAAAGCCGAGATCGAGCGGGCCGTGCCAGCCGTTCAGGCGGGAAGCACGACCCGGCTGGTGACGAACCCGGACGCGGCGCGGCAGCTGAACACCCTGCGCAGCGAGGAAAACAGCATCCGGGCGCAAATCAGCGCGTCCAGCCAGGAAATCCGGATGTTGGAGAAGAACCTGGCGGACCAGGAACGGTCGTTAAAAGACGTCCAGGACAAGATCGCGTCCAGCCCGCAGGTGATTCAGAAGTTCAACCAGCTCACCAATGAACTGCAGATGGCCAAAGACGAATACACCGCGCTGAGCAACAAGCAGGAAGCGGCGGGTACCCAGCAAAGCGTAGACGAACACCGCGCGGGCGAAAAGCTGGAGGTCCTGGAGCAGCCGATCACGCCGGAAAAACCCACTTCTCCGATCCGCGGGTTGTGGGTTGGAATGGGCACGATCATCGGGTTCTGCGTGGGGCTCGCGCTGGCCGGCGCCAAGGAAATCAAGAACACGTCGCTCAAGAATCTGAAAGATGTTCGCGCATACACCAATCTGCCGGTGCTGAGCAGCATTCCGCTGCTCGAAAACGCGCTCCTGGTCCGGCGCAAGCGGCGGCTCGCATGGCTGGCGTGGTCGAGCGCGCTGATCGTGGGAACGATATTGATGAGCGGTGCGATGTATTACCACTTTGTGATCGTGCCGCAGGTGCAGTAGACGGAGAAATGAGATGAGCCGAGTACACGATGCCTTGCGCCGGGCCGAGATGGGCGGCAGCCCGATCGACAAAATCAGCCCGCATGCGGAGACGCCTCTTGAGTTTCTGCCGGTGGGTGTGGCCGCGCCGGCCACCGTCCGCCTGAATCTGAACCCCGGCATTCTGTCGGAAGTGGAAGTGGTAAACTTCGACCCCGCTCCGGAATCCCATCTGCTCGACCTCAACAATTCGCACGAAACGCCGGCCGAAGAGTTTCGCACTCTGCGCACGCGTCTCAATCACCTGCAAACCCTGCAACCGCTGCACTCGGCGGTCGTCACCAGCCCATCGCCGGCCGAGGGCAAGACCTTCACGGCCGTGAACCTGGCGCTGGCCGAAGCGCAGCTCACCGAAAGTTCGGTGCTGCTGGGGGATTTCGATCTGCGCCGGCCCATCGTGCACAATTTGTTTCAGATCAAGCGCTCGCCGGGAATTTCCGATTACCTCACCGGGCAATGCACCTTCGCCCAGGCGCTACGCCGAGTGGAAGGCATGAATCTCTACCTTCTGCCGGCCGGATCGGCGGTGAAGAATCCGCTGGAACTGCTCAATATGCGCCAGGTGAAGGCGCTCTTCGAGGAACTGCCGCGCCTCTTCAACTGGTCGATCTTCGATACTCCGCCGCTGTTGTTTTCGGCCGATGCCAACCTGCTCGCCACCCTGGCCGATGGAGCGATCCTGGTGGTGAAGATCGGCTCCACCACGTTCGATAACGTGACCCGCGCGATGCAATCGCTGTGCGAGAACAACGTGCTCGGCATCGTGGCGAATGGTGCGCGCGCCTCGGAGCTGTACAGCAAATACACGTATTACTACTCGAAGACGGAGTAAGAGCGAGGCCCGGTTGAACCGGCGCTCCGCCGGTTCAAATCAATCCGCCTCCGCCTTGACCCAGACTTTGGGGCCGACGGATGACTCCAGGTGTACTTTCGCGCCGCCCGCGCGCAGGTCGATTCCATTGCCTACGGAGATCAGTTCGCAGCGTACGCCCGGCCGGATGCCATTGCCGTCCAGGTATTCCAAAAGTTTGCGGTCGCGTTCGAAGAAACTGACCACTACCAGCCGTTCTCCCGGCCGCGCCTCTTCGAGCGGCTTCAGGCCGCGCCCGCGGCGTGCCGCCGGGGAATCCATGCCGACGATATTGCCGTGCGGGCACTCATGTGTCCTGCCGAGACGTTCGACCAGCTTGTACTCGAAATCGGCGGAAACGGCGTGTTCCAACTGCTCGGCCTCATCGTGTACCTTGTACCACTCCAGCCCGAAAATCTCGGCCAGCATGCGTTCGATGAGGTGGTGGCGATTGAGCAGGCGGCTGGCGATTTCCCGGCCGGCAGGCGTCAGCGTGATCTGGCCCTCGGAGCCCACGCGAATCAGGGCGTCGCGCTTGAGGCGCTTGATCGCCATCGTGACGGCGGGCGCGGAAACGTGCAGCCACCGCGTGAGAGTAACCGCCTTTACAGTCTCACCTTCCGATTCGGCTTCGGCGATGGTTTTGAGGTAATTCTCCTTGGAGATGGTGATTCGCACGCGTCAACCTTGATTTTATATGATGGTGCCGTGGCCTCCGCAGGCGACCTTCGGTTCCCGGATCTCTGCGCCCGCGTCCAGGAACGAATCGAGGGGCGCTACTTCGTGCGCGTGATCACGCGCGATATTCCCGATCCTCTGATCGGCGATCTGGACGGCGCCGAAATCCACATCGATTGCGCGGTCACGCCCGAGCAGCGGCTGTTCTTGCTGGCCCATCTCTTCGGCCACACCGTGCAGTGGAACGTCGATCCCGCCGCGTTCGAACTCGGGCGGACACGAGTGCCGCCGGTGGACGAAGCACTCCTTCCTTCGCTCATGGCTTATGAACGGGAGGCGGCGGCGTACGGCCTGGAACTGCTTCACGAAGCGGGCATTGGCGATGCAGACCAGTGGCTTTCCGATTTTTCGGCCTGCGATCTCGCATACCTGACGCACTTTTATCGCACCGCCGAGAAGCGCGATCCATTGACGTTCCGGCGCGCGAACGTCCCGCTTTTGGAAGCGCGCGCGATCCCCGCGTTCACGCCGAAAAAGCTGGTGTTCCGAAGCGCGGGAGTGGTGATTTGAAAAAGGAGCCAGGAGCTGGAAGCCAGGGGCGATCCGCTGACCTTCCGGCGCGCGAATGTCCCGCTTTTGGAAGCGCGTGCGATCCCCGCGTTCACGCCGAAAAAGCTGGTGTTCTGAAGCGCGGAACTGGTGACTTGAAAAGGAGTGGGTGCCAGAGCCGCATTCCGGCGCTTGGCTCCCTCTTCCTCACATCCGGCAGGTAAAAACTCTCGCCGGGGGCAGGTTCCAGATCACCCGTTCGGATGCCACGTGGCGGAAGTGCGCTTTCAGGAATTCCTTCTCGGCGAAGCGCAGCAAACCCAGGGAGGAGGTCCAGTTGGGCCTTCCGCTGACGTGCAAGTATTGATATTGCGTCAGAACTCCGTCATGCGTGAGGTGCGCGGCAGCCTGCTTCAGAATGGCGGAGCGCTGCGCGGGTTGCATGGCGCTGAGACCGAGAGAGGATACGATGGCATCGGCGCGACTCACGCCGTGCCTGCTTAGCAAGGCACCCAGCCGTTCCGCCTGCCCGAGGACCGGGATCAGGCGCGAATCCTGAATACTGCGGCGAACGTGGCTGACGAATGCCGGATTGAGATCCACACCCAGCAGAATGGCGCCCGGATGGAGGCGCCGCAGGATTTCCTTGGTGATGGCGCCAGTACCGATTCCGAGCTCGACAATCACCTGCGCGGAACTGAAATCTATGGCGCGCAGAAGAGCGGAAGCCAGAAAGCGCGAACTCGGGAAAAGGGACGCGGTGACGGAGAACGAGCGCAGCGATTCGGAAAAAAACAACCCGTATTCGCCGCCGATCGGGCGCCGCCCGCCGGACCCTCCGCGTATGGGCGCCAGCTTGGACTCCAGGTGCTTCGGCAGACTAATGTTCAAAAATTTTCTCCTCTGATTGGAACGGCGATTCATGAGACGGCAGCCAGGTCGGTTTCGAGTTCCGGCAGTTCAATCTGCACACGGGTTCCGTTTCCGGGCTGGCTCTCGATCCACATGCGATACTCGGCGCCGAACAGCACTTTCAGCCGCTCGTTCACATTACTCACGCCGATGCCCCCATGTTCCAGTAAGGTCCCCAGTTTCTCCTCCGAAATGCCCACGCCGTCGTCTTCCACCTGCAAATGCAGCCTGGTTTCACTGCGATGCGTGCGGATGCGAATGGTGCCGCCTTCCACCTTGCTGCTCAACCCGTGCTTGATCGAGTTCTCCACCAGCGGTTGGAGCACCATGGTTGGAATCAGCATATCGAGAGTATTTGCGGCCACGTCGGTTTCAAAATGCAACTTCTCGCCGAAACGGACCACCTCGATGGACAGATAGTCCTCTATGAAGTTTAACTCGTCTCGCAGCGGGCTGAAGTTTTCATGCTTGCGCAGCAGGCGGCGCAGCACCTTCGAAAGTTTCACTACCATGACGCGCGCCTGCGTGGGATCGGTGCGAATCAGCGAGGAGACGGAGTTCAAGGTATTGAAGAGGAAGTGCGGATTGATCTGGCTGGTCAGGGCCGCAAGGCGGGCCTCCGCGAGCAGGCGCTCCTGCTCCTCGAGTTTTTTTTCGTTGCGGGTGTTGTTCCAGATCTTCAGCGGGATCGCGACGGCGAACAGGGTGGTAGCATAGATGGCCGCGGTCGCCAGGGAGCGTTTCGGCTCTTCGTTCGAGGGCGGATTCAGATAGAAAACCAGATTGCCGCCTCCGCTGCGATGGAAAAGATTGCCCAGACCCTGCCGCAAGGCTTCGGCGCACAGAATGGCGACGAAAAAGATCAGCTGAAATCCGGTGCGCCAGTGGTCGCGCTTTTCCTTGAAGAAACGGTAAATGTTGACATCGGGGTAGGGAGAGAATCGCCAGATTTCTTCCGGCGTAGGCGCCAGGTCGCGCAGCAGGCCGCCCAGGACGCCGACGCTGGCCAGCAGCGGCAGTGTCAGATATTCGCTATGGATGAACGTCGGCAGCGAGATCAGGATTCCGGAGATCAGGCCGGTTACGTACCCGCCGAGCAATCCCGCGAGCAGGCTGCCTTCGAGGCCGAGATCGGCCGCCTGGTAGGCCGTTTGCGGACCGGCAATCCGGACCGCGACGCTGGCGGCGAACACCACCCCCAGCCACAATGCCAGCACGGCACGTTCAGCCACGGTGCGCGTCTCGCGCATGATCATCGACTGGAAGGTACTTAAGCGCGCCACGATGCTGGCGATCGCGGCCATCGCGGCAAGCTTCACCAGCAGCGTTAAATAGCCTTCCAAATTCATCGGATGCCGCCAGCCATTATAATAGAGTGATTAAGGTCCCCAATAGCCAGCATGAAGAATTCCTCCGGGCCGAAGCTGCGTAAAGTCGCCGAGGCCGATTTTCCTTCGCAATTTGGTGCCTTCCGGATCCACGGGTTCGAAGGCAAGCACGATGCGCGCAGCGAAGAAGCGGCCGTGCTCACCATGGGCGATCTGATCGATGGCCCGCCGCCCCTGGTCCGCATACACTCCCAGTGTCTCACTGGCGACGTCTTCCACAGCTTGCGCTGCGATTGCCGGGCGCAACTCGAGATAGCACTGAAACTGATCGCGGAGGAAGGCCGCGGGATGGTGATTTACGAACTTCAGGAAGGCCGCGGGATCGGACTGTTAAATAAGTTGCGGGCTTACGAACTTCAGGATCAGGGCGCCGATACGGTAGAGGCGAACGAGCGGCTGGGGTTCGATTCTGACCTGCGCAGCTACCTCCTTCCAGGTGCGATCCTGCGCCATTTTGGATTGAAGGCGATTCGTCTGCTCTCGAATAATCCCGAAAAGGTGGCGGCGGTGGAGAATGCCGGCGTCGCGGTCACCGAACGCGTGCCTTGTATCGCCGACGCGCTGGAGACACGCCAGGCTTACCTCCGGACCAAGAAAGAGAAGATGGGGCATTTGCTGGAGTAAGGCGCTTGCGTCGTTGTGGGACGCACCCCATGGCCGGCCCTTAGGGTCGGTCTCCCCGGAACAAGAAGCCGCTGCCAGCACAGAGAAATCGGTCTGAGGCGTCTCGCGCAGGCCGGGGCTTGCCCGCTTCGCGCGTTGACTGCCTTTAGGTAAGACGAGTTGGCATGTAATCTTCGATCCGTGGTCGCTCGAATCTGCTTCCAAATTTTTCTTCTTGACAAAGGTTAATTCTCGCCATAGAATCACTCCCAATCAGGTTAAACCGGACTTTGTTTGCACCGGATGGGTCCCCGCGTTTTGGGTTGAAATATTCCACAGGAGAAACCAAATGACGGAGTATAGCAGGGGGGTCGTGTCTCTTCTTGAGTCAATTAGCGGGAGGTTCGTAGCCAACGTGCGCCAACGGCTCGCTCTCCCAGTCGTTCTGCTTTTGGCTCTCGGTTGCGTTTCCGCATGGGCTCAATCTTCGGCCTCCGGAACGGTATCGGGTCAAGTTGTAGACCAGCAAGGACTCGTCGTTCCGGACGTGCAAATCAAGGCCACCGATACATCCACCAACATCACGCTGATCACGCTATCCAACCAAGCCGGGCGGTACATCATTCCGAACGTCGGCCCGGGAACCTATGATATCGAGTTCACCAAGCCGGGATTTAACACTCGCAAAGTGATGCGGCAAGACGTTAAGGTGGCGGAAATCTTGAACGTCAACGCTACCCTGGAAATTGGTCAGGTGACGAGCGTGGTCGAAGTCACCGCGGCGCCGGGCGCTGAACTGCAGTTGGTCAATGCAACCGTTGGAACCACCGTCAGCGGACCGTCGTTGACTTATCTGCCCCTTTTCGGCGCTGACGCCTCCAGCCTCGCGATTTACCAGCCGGCGGTCGGAGTGAATGGCCAAGTCGCCGGGGCGAATTACGACCAGAACACTTTCCAGCTGGATGGCGGCAACAACTCCAACGACATGGACGGCAGCATGATGGACTACACCGGGAGCTACGCCCACAGCTCGTACTCAGCGTACGATTGCTGCGCTCCCAGCGGTGTGCTACCCACTCCGCCCGACACGATTGAAGAATTCAAGGTTGGCACCACGGCTCAAACCGCCGACTTCAATGGGTCTTCCGGTTCGCAGATCAGCGTCGTTACCAAACGCGGCACGAACGAGTTCCATGGCACAGGCTACTGGTATTACAGCGCGAGCGACGTGGGTGCGGCCAACACCTGGGATAATAACCACACACCCAGTGGGGACCTCGGCTACACCCCGCTTCCCATCACCCACAACAATCGTTACGGCGGCACTGTCGGCGGTCCCATGTTGCCGACTTTGGCTGGCGGCAAGACATACTTCTTCTTCGGCTATGAGGGCTTCAACTTCCCCCAATCGCAGCTGATTAACAAACCGGTTCCCACCGACGCGCTGCGCGCGGGCATCATTCAGATCAACGAAGGCGGCACCTACGTTCCCTTCAATATCAATAACAACGTGGTCAATGTGGGCGGAGTCAACTATTCGCCTAACTGCCCTGGCTGCGATCCGCGCGGGCTGGGTCTCAATCCCATCGTGTCGCAGCTCTGGAATAAGTACATGCCGGAGCCGAACAACTTCAACACCGGCGATGCCCACAATGTAGAGGGGTTCCAGGGTCAGGTTTCGACACCGACGACTTCCAAGTTCCTGGTCGGCCGCATCGATCATGATTTCAGCGAAAAGTGGCGCTTCTTTGGCTCCTACCGTTATTTTGCTCTCAGTGCATTGACCACTAACCAGGTGGACATCGGCGGCGCGCTTCCGGGCGATACGCTCGGTGTGCCGGCGGCGCGTGCTCCGCGTCCGCAGAAGCCTTCGATGCTGGTGGGCGGAATGACGACGGTCATCAACCCGACTATGACCAACGATTTCCACTACAGCTTTACCAAAATCTGGTGGCAATGGGCATCGTCAGCCGCTCCTCCGCAGTTGGCGGGATTGGGTGGCGCGCTGGAAATCGGCGGCGAGATTTCGGGTGCTCTGATCCCATACAACGTGAACAATCAGAGCACGCGCCAGCGCTTCTGGGACGGCCACGATTCCGTGATCAAGGACGACGTGACCAAGATCAAGGGCTCGCATGTAATTACGTTTGGCGGACAATACCAAAGGAACTTCGACTATCACGAGCGCAACGACAACGGCCAGGGTATCAATACCTCGCCGGTGTATCAGATCGGGGCGAATTCCGGCATCCAATACTCGGCGGCGGACCAGCCCGCGAGCCTGCCCGGCAGTCAGGTAAGCACCTGGAATAGCTACTATTCCGAAGTTCTCGGCATCGTCGATCAGCCGCAACAGTTGTTCACTCGCAGCGGCTCCCAACTCTCGCTGCTTCCGGCGGGGACGCCGATGTTCGATAAGAGCACGATCGACTTCTACAACCTCTACGCCAGCGATTCCTGGCACATCAAGCCGTCGCTGACCCTGACCGCCGGACTCGGTTATCAGATCGAAATGCCGCCGGTCGAGCAGAACGGCAAGCAGGTGGAGTTGGTCGACACTAACGGCACCCCCATCAGTTTCAGTAATTATTTCGCTACCAAGGCATCGGAGGCGCTCCAGGGCCAGGTATACAACCCCACCATCGGGTTTGCGACCATCGGCAGTGTGACCGGCGCCAGCCATAAGTACCCCTTCAATCCGTTCTACGGCGGTGTGAGCCCCCGTGTCGCCGTGGCCTGGAACCCAAAGGGCGGCGGCAAATTGTTGGGTGAGGGCAAAACCGTGTTCCGCGCGGGCTACGGCCAACTCTACAGCCGTTTGAACGGCGTCGGTCTGGTGCTGATTCCGCTGCTCGGAGTGGGTCTTGGCCAACCGGTTTCGTGCATTGGCGCTTCCATGACCGGCCAGTGCCTGGGCACCGGAGGTGTCACTCCCGCGACGGCCTTCCGCATCGGAACCGATGGCTTGACCGCTCCCATTCCTACGCCTTCGGCCACGCTGCCCCAGCCTTACTTTCCGGGCTCCAATGGAACACCGGCATCCGGCGCGGCTTCTGTGCTCGATCCGAGCTTCCGGCCGGCGACGACCTACAACTTCAACTTCAGCGTCCAACGCGAAATCCGGCCGAAGGTGCTGTTCGAAGCCGGTTATATCGGCCGCATCATCGACCATGAGTGGATGCAGCGCGATCTCGATGCTGTCCCCACCATGATGACGCTGGGCGGCCAGAGCTTCGCGTCCGCTTTCGCGGGTATGTACATTCCGATGTGCGGGCTCGGCCCGACGTGTGCCGGAAACACCAGCGTGCCCGTCCAACCGTTCCTCGAGTCCGCGCTGGGCGGTCCCAATTCGAGCTTCTGCAAGGGCTTCTCGAGCTGCACCGCGGCGGTAGTCTCCAACCCCGCCATGAACAGCTACATCCAGCAGACCCAGGTGTTCAACCTCTGGTCTGCTCTAAGCCAGGCATCCTCCTGGCAGTTGGGCCGCACCCTTCCGAGCAGCGCCAGCGCCCAGTTTCCGTCCGGCCAGGCGTCGGGCATCTATGCCGACGACAGTTCCGGCCATTCCAACTACAATGCGCTTTACACCACATTCTCGACGCATGACTGGCACGGCATTACCACGTTATCCAACTTCACCTGGGGACGCGCTCTCGGCACGGGCAGCCAGTCTCAGGCGACCTCGGAATATACCACGGTCAACCCGTATAACGTCGAACAATCCATGTACGGGTCGCAATGGTGGGACATCAAGTTCACCTACACCCAGACTTTCCTCTGGTCGGAGCCGTTCTTCAAGACACAGAAGGGAGTCCTCGGACGGGTGCTCGGCGGATGGAGGATCGCTCCCATCTTCACTGCCCATAGCGGCTATCCCCTTGCTGTCGGGAACAACAGCGGCAGCCAGTCGTTCGGTGAAACTCAAACCGGCGGGACACAGGGAGATAACGCGGTCCTCGACGGCCCGTATACCGGCGGCACGAACGCCCACTACAACATCAACATCCCCAACAGCGCCAGCGGCGCGGGCGTCAATGGCAACGTGGTAAATGGCGGAAACAATATCAATATGTTCTCCAATCCGGCGGCTGTCTACAATGAGTTCAGGCCCTGCATCCTGGGCTTCGACACCAATTGCGGCGCAGCCGGCAACATTCGCGGCATGTCTAACTGGAACATGGATCTGAACCTCGCCAAGGACATCAACCTGTTCCGGGAACGCGTGGCCGGCACCTTGTCCTTCCAATTCTCCAACGTGCTCAATCATGAGATTCTAAACAACCCCTACCTGTCCATCGGCGATCCGGGCGACTTCGGCGCGCTCGGTTCGAACGAGACCGGTTCAGCGAGTGCGCCCCGGAGCCTGACCTTCTGTTTGAGGCTGAGGTTCTAATCGGCGAGTTGAGTCACCCAAAGCGCCCCGGATCCATTCCGGGGCGTTTTTTTTGGTGCCGGGCATGTTCGACAGCCCGGGGGTGAAAGTCCCCTTCACAGCCTGATGGAGGCGAAGTGAGAGCGAAGCGCAAGGGCGTCATCGTGAGGTGGGGTCTGAAAGAAGCGCGGAGCAGCCGTGAGGGCCGATGTACAAGAATCATGGGCTTCGGTCGTTTGCCAGGTTCTCGAGGTGCACCGCGTGCCATCCGGCCACCGGCGTGCGGCTTAAACAGAGCCATTCCGTGAAATCAAACGCCGTCTGGAGCAGTAGGCTTCATCGATGGGAGCCAAAAAGGGGCAGCGTAAAATTCGTGCGCCGGACCCGCGAGGCCGTTGACACGGTTGCGGTACCCGGCCGGCGAGTTCCCTCGGCTTAGAGTTCTATTACAGCTGCTGCGCGCGTGTCCGCCGAAGGCGTGCCGCACTAAGCCGCGGCCGCGAGGGAGCGCTTAAAACTCTTTCATCAATTGTTGCGCCGCGATGAGGACCGGGTCCCACACCGTGGCGTAGGGTGGGGAATAAGCCAGATCGAGCTGTTCGAATTGCTCGACCCGCATGCCCGTCTGCAAGGCGCCGGCGATCACGTTGATTCGCCCCGCGGCGCCGTCGTCGCCGACAACCGATCCGCCCAGTAGCCGGCGCGTCGTGCGGTCGGCAACCAGCTCGACAAACGTGTTCGACCCACCGAAGTAGCCGGGTTTGGACTTGGCTTCGATTTGCACCGCGGCCGGCGAGAATCCTTCCGCCCGCGCCCGGCCGGCATCCAGTCCGGTGGTGGCGAATGCCCAATCGAAGACACGCACGATCGAAGTGCCCACGATTCCCGGAAACCGCTCGCGGCCTCCGGCAGCGTTGGCGCCGGCCACCCGGCCCATTTTATTCGCCGTGGTGCCCAGCGGTATCCAGGCCGGGCGGCCAGTGACGATGTGCCCGGCTTCGGCGCAATCGCCGGCGGCATAAACCCCGCGGAGATTGGTCTCCATGCGGTCGTCGGTGCGAATGGCTCCGGTCCGCCCGATTTCGATGCCCGCCTCGGCGGCCAGCTCCACGTTCGGTTTGAACCCGGCGGCGAGCACCACCACGTCGGCCGGAAAGTCGATTGCCCGGACCTCCGCTCCGAGGCGAAGTTCCACGCCGTACCTGTCGAGTTGACGGCGCACCAGGCCGGTCCACCAGTCGTCGCCGCGCAAGAGGAGACTCTGGGAGCGTTCGAGCACGGTGACGTGCAGGCCGTTTCGCCGAAGCGCGTCGGCGGCTTCCAGACCGATGTAGCCGGCGCCCACCACCACCCCATCGCGGCTCTGCTTCTCCCGGAGAAAATCGCGCAGGCGGGCGGCGTCGTCCAGCGTGTGCAGCGTGAAGACGTGCGGCGGCAGCCGGCCGATTCCGCAGGTATCGCAGTGCGCTCCGGTCGCTATTACCAGATGCTCATACCGCACGCGCTCGCCCGATTCCAGCGTCACTTCCCGTCGCGGATGGGAAATAGCCACCACGCGCGCCCCGGTGCGCACGTCGACTTTGCGCTCTTTGCGGAAATATTCCGGCGTGTAGACGATGAGGTCCGAGGGTTCCTTCACGCGGCCTTCGACCACGTACGGCAGGCCGCACGCGCCGTACGAGATTACCGGTCCTTTTTCGAGGACCACGATTTCCAGGTCCGGCGCGATGCGCCGCGCGCGCGCCGCGGCGCTCAGGCCGGCGGCGACACCGCCGATGATCACCAGGGCCACGCGGGCTAGCTGCCTTCTTTTTTCATTCGCTGCACGAAATCCAGAATATCGAATTGCTTGATCTGCCGGTCGGGGAAGAAACTGCTGACGGCATCGGTTTCGTCGTTGAAAATCTCGAACACCGTGGCCAGTTTGGTCATCACCAAGAGCTCGATGTTCCGGCGATTCAGATTCAGGAGCTTCACCGTTCCGCCGGCTTTTCGCATGGTGGTGGAGCACATGACTACCGCACCCAGGCCCGTGGAATCGATGAAATCCACTTGCGCGAGATTCAACACCAGTTGCCGGATGCTGTCGGCCACGGCCGCCGCCACCGCTTCCCGCAAAGCGGTAGCCTCCGGGCCCACCGTGATGCGGCCCTTCAACTCGAGAAGGGTGACACCTTCACGTTCCTTCCGATGAATTTCGAGAGGCATGATGACAGGACGGTCTTTAGACGGGCATCTTAAGGCCGATGCTCGCCTCCACTGTCTCAATGGCCACCATTTCGATGGCATCCCAGGGACAGCCGTCGAGGAACGCGCCGTCGGGGCCTTTGCTGGTGCACTTCTTGCACCCGATGCACAGAAGCGGATCGACCTCGATGTGGCCGAACGGCGGATGGTCCTCATCCTCGACCCAATACATGCAGTCCGCCACCGGACAATACGGCACACAAGCCGGCGAACCGGCGCACCCGGTACAGCATTCGGTAATGACCGCAAGTTCTTTGGGCCGCTTCTTGCGCGGGGTGGCGATCCCCTCGGATTTTGGCTCCATCTTCACGACGGCCGTAGACATGGAGAAAGTATATCATTGATGGAACCGTGAGCATCCAGCCACCCGCGCCCGCTTCCAGCGAGGAATCCCGCCTCCACAAACAGCTCGGTCTGGGGGACCTGATCCTGGCCCAGATCCTGTGCGTGGTGGGCTCGAGCTGGGTCGGCATAGCGGCGAAATTGGGCCGCGCGCACGTGGTTTTCTGGGTGGTGTCGATGCTGTTGTTTTATCTCCCGCTGGCCGCCGTGGTGATCTACCTGAATCGCCTGCTGCCGTTGGAAGGAGGGCTCTATCAGTGGGCCAAGGCCGGTTTTGGGGAGATGGCCGGATTCCTGACGGCGTGGAATCTGTGGGTGTACGCGGTGATCGTGGTCGGCGCCATCGTGTTTGTGGTGCCCACCGACCTCAGCTACATGCTCGGACCTTCCGCGGCCTGGCTGGCATCGAGCAAACTCGCCACCCTGCTGCTCACCGGCGCCGTGGTCGCGGCGATTACCCTGGTGGCCATCCATGGGCTCGACATCGGCAAGTGGCTGCACAATGCCGGCAGCGTGCTCATTCTGATGGCCTATGCCATTCTCCTGCCGCTTCCCCTCTGGGCGCTTTGGCGGGGCACTCTGCACCACTACGACCCGGTCCCCTTCGAACTTCCAAAACTCGACTGGTTCAGCCTGGCGGTTTTCGGGCAGATGACCGTGGGAGCCCTCAGTGGGTTCGAGTACGTGGCCATCCTGGCGGGGGAGACGCGCAGCGCCGCGCGCACCATCGGACAATCGGTGCTGTTTTCGGCGCCCGTGATCTGCCTCATGTTCATTCTCGGGACCAGTTCGGTGCTGGCGTTCGTGGGCAATCAGCCGATTAACGTCATCGGTCCAATTCCGCAGACGTTCCGCCTGGCGCTCGGGAACTCCGGCGCCGCATCCTACGTCGCACCGTTCGCCATCTTTATGCTGATTGCGCGCGCCATTGCATCTTCCAGCTTGATTTTTACGGGCCTGACGCGGCTGCCGATGACCGCATCGTGGGACCACGTGGTGCCGGATTGGTTTTCCCGGCTCGACTCGCGCCGCCGGACGCCGGTGAATTCCATTCTCTTCGTCGCGGGGGTTGTGATGGTTCTCATCCTGCTCAGCATGGTGGGAGTTCACGAGCAGGAAGCCAACCAGTTGCTCAGCAACGCGTCCATTGTCCACTACGCGCTGGCCTATGTGGCGCTGTTTGCGCTGCCGCTGATCGGTGCGCTGCGCAGGCGAACACCCGCATGGTTAAAAGTATGTGCCGCGGCGGGACTTTTTGCCAGTGCGATCTCGCTCGTGATCGCGGTGTATCCAATCGTAGATGTCGTCAGTAAGACATCGTATGCCACCAAGATTGTCAGCGTGGTGGTGATTACCAATGCCGCCGGAGTGCTGATCTATCGCGCCGGCGAACGGTCAAAAGTTTAACCTTACTAAGTTTAACTTTCGGAAATGCGTATCCGCCCTGCAGCTTTTCATATTTAACCGGGCCGGCCAATGTGTGGTTTCGCCCTCAAAAACTCCATTTACCTAATTCCCAATAACTCGAATTAGTTATTCGCCGGTGTTGTCTAGGCCAAAAGTAACATCTGGCTAACGAATTGCTAATTCGGACGTAAAGGTTAGCAACGCACCCACACGAAAGGATAAACGACCCAATGGCACGATGTTTCATTCGCTCCCTTCTAGCGGTCTGTCTGACTGCGGCGGGCGTCACGATTGCTTCGGGGCAATCCATCACTTCGGGCGACATTACGGGGACGGTGACGGATCCGACCCGCGCCGCCATGCCCAATGCCGTGGTAACCCTCACCAACGCCAACACCAACGCCAGTCAGAGCACCACCACCAACCAACAGGGGACTTATCGATTTGCCTTCCTGCAGCCCGGCACGTATAACGTCCTCGTCAAAGCTGCCGGGTTCCAGACACAGCAACTGAAAGGGGTCGTGGTGACGGCGGGACAACCCGCTGTCGCGAATGTCCAACTTCAAGTCGCTGCTGCGACGGCAACTGTCGAAGTAACGGCATCGAGCGAGGTGATTCAAACCGCCAATGCCGACGTGAACTCGACGGTGAACCAGCAAATGATTCAAAATATGCCCAACCCCGGCGGCGACATCACCTACTTTGCGCAAACCGCCCCCGGCGTGGTGATGAACACACAGGCCGGGTATGGCAATTTCGTGGCCGACGGCATGCCGGCGACTTCCAACCTGTTCACCATCAACGGCACCAACGATAACGACCCCTTTTTCGGCATTAACAACAGCGGGGCCTCCAATTTGTTGTTAGGGTCCAACGATATTCAGGAAGCCAATGTCATCAATAGCCCCTATTCCGCGCAATACGGCCAATATGCGGGCTCGCAGGTTACTTACATCACTAAGTCGGGAACCAACGATTTTCACGGTGACGCTATTTACATGTGGAACGGCAGGTATCTCAACGCCAATCAATTCTTCAGCAACGAAGCAGGCTTAGAAAGGCCGTTTAACAATTTCAACGAGTGGCAGACCGGGGTGCAAGGCCCGATCTGGAAAAATCACACGTTCTTCGACGTGGATTACGAGGGTCTGCGCAACGTGTTGCCGACCGCTGCCAACCTTACGCTCGTACCCAGCCCGCAATTCCAGGCAGCGACCCTGGCCAACCTCGCCAACGACGGCAACGCCGCCGAGATCCCTTTCTACAAACAGGTGTTTTCGGTTTATAACAACGCCCCCGGGGTGAGTGGGGCCGTCCCCGTCGCCGCCAACGGCGGGTGCCAGGACTTCACGGGTTTGGGAGCCGGCGTTCCGTGCGCGCTGCAGTTTCGCACCACGCCGCCCAATACCAACAAGGAATATCTCTGGTCGGCGCGCGTAGACCACAATTTCAGCGAGACGGACCATGGTTATATTCGCGTGCTGCGCGACAACGGGTATCAACCCTCCTTCACCAGCCCGTTCGGGCCGACGTTTAACGACCAGAGCAACCAGCCGCAGATGACCGGACAGGTTTCCGAAACCCATATTTTCGGGCCGAACACCGTGAACGAGTTCAAGGGTTCCTCTCTCTTCTACGCCGCGGTCTTCGTTCCGTCCGATCCCACGGGCGCGCTGGCCGCGCTGCCGACTTTCCTGTCGTTTTCCGGATCGCCGTTTACGTCCACGGGAGCCTATGGAGAGCCCGGCCCGTTCTTTTTCCCACAAGGCCGCCGCGTGTGGCAATACCAGGTGTTGGACGATTTCTCCCACGTTCACGGCGCGCATACGCTCCGCGCCGGCTTTAGCTGGCTGCACGATAACATCACCGATTTGGACTTCCAGGCTCTAGCGGGCCCCATCTACGGATCGATTACCACCTCTATCGGCGACTTCTTCAACGGAGGCGGGCCGGACACTTCGTTGTTGCAGGCGTTCCCCTCGTCGCCCGAGCAGGGCATTCGCTTCAACACCTACGGCGGCTATGTGGCGGACGATTGGAAGGTGAACCGCAACCTCACCGTCTCGTTAAATCTGCGGCTCGAGAGCTACGCCAATCCCACCTGCCAAGCCGACTGCTTCTCACGCTTCGGATCCCAGTTCACCGGGGCGCCGGAACCGGCGGCGGCGTCCATGCCATACAACCAGTTCATCACGGGCGGTCTGAACAGCGCGTATCCGAATACGCAGAGCCTGGTGTGGGAGCCGCGGGTTGGCATCGCCTGGAAGCCCTTTCGCAGCGACAACACCGTGATCCGGACCGGCGGGGGAATCTTCGCCGATGAACTGCCCGGCGGATTGACCGAAGATGCCGCTTTCAATGCCCCCGGATTGAACGCCTTCACCATCGGCAACGGCACGCTGGCGCCAGGAGTGCCCGGCAGTTTGTTCGCCACCGCCGCCAGCGCGAATCAGGCGCTGCTCACCCAGTTCAAGACCGGCGGCAGCTTCAATTCCATCTCGGCGGCGGTTCCCGGTTTCTCCCCGCCGAATTTCTTCTCCTTCCCGAACATGTTCTACCAGCCGACTTACTATAAGTGGAATTTCGAAGTGGAACAGGCAATCGGAAGCAAAATGTCGTTCACGGCGAATTACTCCGGCATGCACGGAATTCACATTCCCGTGCTGGACGGCGGGTTGAATGCTTACTGCCCGGTTTCGGTTTGTCCCAACGGCTTTGACGGCCTGCCCGCTACCGTTCCCAATGCCGCCCTCGGCACCGTCAACCAGTACCTGTCGGCGGGCACGTCGAACTATAACGGATTGAGCCTGAGCCTCCAGCGGCGCATGTCGGCGGGCATCAACTTCAACCTGAATTACACCTGGAGCCACGCTTTTGACGACGTCTCCAATGGTGGCGTCGCCAACCTGCCGTTCGGTATCCTGGACACCGACCCCAGCATCACCACTCCGCAGAATCCGCACAACGTGCGCGGCAACTACGGGCCGGCCGATTACGATGTCCGCGACTATGTCAGCCTGAGTTTCATCTGGAACGACATGTTCCGCCACGCCGGCTTCCACTGGGGTCCGAACCGAGTCTTCGGAGGATGGACCCTTGCCACCAACTGGTTCTGGCGCTCCGGACTGCCGTTTAGCATCGTCGATACCAGCGCCGAGGCGCCCCTGCTCGGACTGAATTTCAACGGCCCGATATTCGCTACTCCGGTCACCAATGTTCCCACTTCCTGCGGCGCCGGCGCGGTCAACACGCCGTGCCTGAACGCATCCATGTTCGCGCCGGCTGCGAACGGCACTCCCATGGGCTTCGGCACGATGGGCCGGAATTCGGTTTACGGCCCGAACTTCTGGGACGTGGATGCCTCGCTGATGAAAGATGTCCACATCACCGAGCGCGTCCTGCTGTCGTTCGGAGCGCAGGCATACAATCTGTTCAACCACGCCAACTTCGATCAGCCCGTGAACGACATCTCCAATCCGTTGTTCGGGAGCAGCATTGCGGCAGTCGGACCGCCGACCAGTCTGCTCGGCTCGTTTGTGGGCGCCGGCAGTTCGCCGCGATTCCTGGAGATCAAGGGAATGCTGCGGTTCTAAAGCGGGCGTTTGTTCGGGAGGGCCCCAGTCACGGCGGGTCCTCCCGATCGCGCAAATTGGGGTAATGTATGAATTCATGCCGCGACAACTCGTTGAGTGCGTTCCCAACTTCTCCGAAGGGCGCGACAGCGCCAAGATGGACGCCATCGTCCAGGCGATCTTGAGCGTTCCCGAGGTGGTCCTCCTCGACCGTGAATCGGATGTCGACCACAACCGCTGCGTCATTACTTTCGCCGGTCCTCCCGCCGCCGCCGCCGATGCCGCCCTGCGCGGCGTCGCCAAGGCTGTCGAACTCATCGATCTCACCAGGCACCAGGGCGCTCACCCTCGCATCGGTGCCGCCGATGTGATCCCTTTCATCCCCATCGAGGGCGTGACGCTCGAGGAATGCGTGCGCCTTGCCGAACGCGTCGCCGGAGAAATCTGGAGCCAGCTGCGCGTTCCCGTTTACCTTTACGAATCGGCCGCCCGGCGCCCCGACCGCGTCAATCTCGAGAATATCCGCCGCGGGCAATTCGAAGCGCTGGTGCGCGAAATGGGCGCTGTGCCGGAACGCCATCCCGACGTCGGCGACCCGGTCTGCCACCCGACCGCCGGCGCCGTGGTGGTGGGCGCGCGCAAATTTCTCATCGCCTACAACGTGAACCTGGGGACGCCCGATCTTTCGCTCGCCAAGAAGATTGCCAAGACGATTCGCTTCTCCACGGGCGGATTCCGCTTCGTGAAATCGATGGGCGTGATGCTCGCCGCGCGCAATCAGGCACAGGTATCGATCAACCTCACAGATTTTGAGCAGACGCCGATGCACCTGGTATTCGAGACGGTGCGCCGCGAAGCGGAGCGGTACGGAGTTCCCGTCGTGGGCAGCGAAATCGTCGGCCTCATTCCCAAGAAGGCCATCGAAATGTCGGCCGAGTATTTTTTGCGCTACGAGAACTTCCGGCCCGAACTGGTGCTGGAGAATCGCATCGCCGAAGCCGTGGGCTCGCGCAGCGGATTGCCGGAATTCCTGGATGCTCTCGCCGCGCCCACGGCGACGCCCGGCGGCGGCAGCGCCAGTGCCGCCGCGGCAGCCATGGCCGCCGCGCTCGGCGCCATGGTCACCCGCCTTGCCAGGCAGGACCCCGAACCTTTCGAACAGGACCGCCGCTATTTCACCGAGGCCGTGGACCGCGACGCGGAGGCGTTCCAGCGCGTGATGGCGGCCTACAAACGCCCCAAAGACGAACGCGCCCCGTTCGTAGAGGAGGCCCTGCATGGCGCCACGCTGGTGCCCCTCGAAGCTCTGGAGCGCGCGCATGCGCTCGAGGCGCGTCTGAATGCCCTCGAGATTCCGGCGCGGTATGGCTCGGACCTGGCGGTCGCGAAGGCGCTGGTTGCCGCGGCCAAGACGGGACTGCTGGAGAACGTCAACATCAATCTCGCGTCGATTACCGGCGACCCGTTCAAGGTGTCCGTGCGGGCGCGCCTGGCGGCGCTCGGGCTATAGATACCGATCCATGACCAATACCGCCGTTCTCCTCATCAACTGCCCCGACCGCAAGGGGTTGGTGGCCGGCGTCTCCGGCCTGCTCTACCGTTTTGGCGCCAATATCACCCACGCAGACCAGCATCAGGACGCCGAGGCGGGCCTCTTCTTCATGCGCATGGAATGGATGCTCGACGGGTTCGACCTCGACGCCTTCCGGAGGGAATTCCAGGCGCTCGCGGGCGAACTGCACATGCAGTTTCAACTCCGGCTGATGTCGGAAGTCCCGCGGGTGGCCATTTTTGTGTCGCAGCATCTTCACTGCCTCGTGGACATCCTGCACCGGAAGCAGACCGGCGAGCTGCCCTGCTCGATTCCGCTCATCGCCGGCAATCACCGCGATGCCGAGCCGCACGCGAAATTTCACGGCATCGCGTTCCACTACATTCCGGTCACGCCGGGGAACAAGGCGGAGGCGGAACGGGAGCAGTTGGCGCTGTTGGAAGCGGCTGGCGTGGACCTGGTGGTGCTGGCGCGCTACATGCAAATTCTCTCGCCCGAGTTCGTGGGGCGATACCCGAACCGCATCATCAACGTGCACCATTCCTTCCTGCCGGCTTTCATGGGAGCGCGTCCGTACCACGCCGCCTTCCGCCGCGGAGTGAAGCTGATCGGCGCCACCAGCCACTACGCCACCGCCGCGCTCGACGATGGCCCGATCATCGAGCAGGACGTCCTCCGCGTCTCGCATCGCGATCAGGTGGATTCCCTGATCGAAAAGGGCCGGGACATCGAGCGGTCGGTGCTGTCCCGGGCCGTAAAATGGCACCTGGAGCACCGGATTCTCGGTTACGGTAACAAAACCGTGATTTTCGATTAAGGTGTAAATTCCCGCCCGGCGAAATCCGTTCCCGGTCCCGCTTCGTACAGCTCAGGTGAGGGAACGAAATGAGCTTCATTCGCAGCAGCCTGGCGTTCGCCGTCCTGTCGTCGGCCGCCCTGGCCCACCCGATGGGCAATTTCAGCGTGAACCACTACTCCCGCCTCGATTTCCGCCCATCCGGAGTGGTCCTCACTTACGTTCTCGATCTGGCGGAGATCCCCACGTTTCAATTGCAGGGCACGCCCGAAAAACTGGCCGCCGGATGGGTCTCCAGTCTGGCGCTCACGGAGAATGGCCTGCCCGTGGCGTGGAATGTCCGGTCCGTCGCCGCCAAGAAATCCGATGGCGCGGGCGGGATGCCGACTCTGCGGGTGGTGATCGTGGCGGACGCGTTGCTCGCCGCCGGCAAGGTCGAATATCGCGACGGAAACTTCCCCGGGCGCGCCGGATGGAAGGAAATCGTGGTCGATCGCGAACCCGGCGCCGTCATCCATAGCTCGACCCGGGACGCCGCCGACATTAGCCAGGCGCTGACGGTCTATCCCACTGACCCTTCGGTGACGCCGCCGCAGAACCTGGCCGCGGCCGTTGAGTGGTCGCCCGCCGCGGCGGCGCCGGTGACTGCCACGGCGGCGCTGGCCGCGCCCGTTGCCTCTTTTGCGGCCCAACAGCCCAGCGCGCCCGGAAGCGTGGTGCGCGGCGATTTTCTCTCGCGCATGCTCGGCCGCGGGAACCTCGGGTGGCGGCTGGCGCTGCTCTGCCTGGGCGCGGCTTTCGGACTGGGCTGCATCCACGCTTTGTCGCCGGGTCACGGAAAGACCATTGTCGCGGCCTACCTGGTGGGCTCGCGCGGCACGCTGAAACATGCCGGTCTGCTCGGCCTGGTAGTCACCTTCACCCACACTTTCACCGTGTTCCTGCTCGGCCTCGGCGTGTTGTTCTTTCAGCAGTACGTAGTGCCTGAAAAAGTCATTCCCACGCTGGGCGCTCTTTCGGGCATGGCGATCGTCGCGGTCGGAGTGTCGCTTCTGTACCGGCGGACGCAATCGCTCCTCGCGGCCGGCGGAGGCCGCCATCACGAGCACCGCATGCCCGAAGGCGATATCACGCCCGCGAGCCTCATCGCGCTGGGCGTCGGCGGCGGACTCGTGCCGTGTCCTTCGGCCCTCATCCTGATGCTGAGCGCGATCGCGCTCGGGCGGCCGGCGCTCGGACTGGTGCTGCTGATCGCGTTCAGTTCCGGGCTGGCCCTGGTGCTGATGTCGATTGGCGCCATGGCGGTCTGTGCGCGCAGCTTGCTGCCCGACAGCCGGCGGTCCGGGCAGCATCCGGCGTTCCGCCTGATTCCTGTCTTTTCGTCGGTGGTGGTGATCGTTCTCGGGCTGGCCATCACCGCCGCGTCCGCCGGCTGGATTCAGCCCATGCGTTTTCTTTCTTAAGGAAGCCAATCATGATCAAGACGATTTCCGCGGTGTGCCTGCTCGCCATTCCGCTTTTCTGCCAAACCGACGAGAGCGCTGCGGCGCGATTTCGCGATGTCAAGAACGCCCGCCTTACTTCGAACCAGCGGATCGCCGCCTATGAAAAGCTCTTGCAGAAATCCCCGGCCGACCCTAAAATCCAGGCGGGACTGGCGGAGGCGTTCATTCAAAAACTGCGCGAAACCACCGATTTTGCCTATCTGAATCGCGCCTCCGCGCTGGTGGACAAGATGCTCGCGGCCGACCCCAAAAGCTACGACGCCATCCGCCTGCGCATCGAAATCGAAACTCATCGCCACAATTTCCCCAAGGCGGCGGAGCTGGCGCAGGAACTGGTGGAGCGCAATCCCAGCGATACCGGCATGCTCGGCATGTTGGGCGATTCGCTCATGGAAGAAGGCGAATACGCCGCCGCCGGCAAGGCTTATCGCCGCATGGTGGAATTATCGCCCAATCTCACCAGCTACAATCGGGTGGCGTACCACGATTTCGTCACTGGTAACAGCGGTCAGGCGCTGGCGTGGATGAATCTCGCCGTGCAGGCGGGAAGTCCGATTCCGGAAAACCTGGCGTGGTGCCTGGTGGAATTTGGCGACATGCTTTTTAAGGCCGGGTATTCGGAGGAGGCGCGCGCCATGTACAACCGCTCTCTCGAAACCCTGCCCGGATACCATCGCGCTTATGCCGCGCTCGGCCGGTTCTACGCGGCCACCGGCGAATACCAGCGCGCCGCCGGGAATTTCCAGAAGGCGCAGGAGGTGATTCCGCTGCCCGAGTACGCCGCGGCCCTCGAGGCGCTCGATGGCAAGCTCGGCAACTCCGCCGGGGCGGCGCGCCAGCGCGACCTGCTTGACGTCATCGACAAGCTGGGTGCGGCCAACGGCGAAAAGGGCAATCGCGCGCTGGCGCTCGATTTTGCCGACGAGAATCGCCATTTGGATCGCGCGCTTCAGCTCGCGCAAGGCGAACTGGCGACCCGTAAGGATGTGTACACTTACGACGCGCTCAGTTGGGTGCTGTTTCGCGCCGGACGGCAGAGCGAGGCCGAAGACGCCAGCGCGAAAGCCATGGCGCAGAATACGCCGGAACCAATGTTTTATTACCATGCGGGCATGATCGCCATGGCCGGCGGGCGCATTCCGGAAGGGCGGCAGATGCTGCGCCGGGCGCTGTCGCTCAATCCCAACTTCGCTTTCCCACAGGCTGACGATGCCCGCCGCCTGGCCGGCAATTCCGCCAGTGCTACGATTCCGCAAATCGTAATACACTGAAATTTGTAGCGAGCGCCGGAAATCTCGCCATGCACATCCCCGACGGATACCTCAGCCCGGCCACTTGCGCGGTTGCCTATGCCGCGGCGGTGCCCTTCTGGCGCGTGGCGCTGAAGCGGGTGAAGAACACCATGAACTCGCGGCAGGTGCCCCTCCTCTCGCTGTTCGCGGCGCTCTCGTTCGTCATCATGATGTTCAACCTGCCGTTGCCCGGCGGCACCACCGGCCATGCCACGGGCATCGGTCTCGCCACCGTGGTCATCGGCCCCTGGGCGGCGATGCTCTCGGTTTCCGTCGCGCTGGTGGTGCAGGCGCTGTTCTTCGGCGATGGCGGGGTAACCGCCATCGGCGCCAACTGCTTGAACATGGCAATTGCCGGAGCGCTGGTAGCGTACGTGGTGTATCGCCTGGTGGCCGGCCGTTCGCCGCTGGCTTCCGCGCGCCGGGTGGTGGCGGCCGGCGTGGCGGGATATGTCGCCATCAATTTCTCGGCGTTGCTCGCGGCGCTGGAATTCGGCATCCAGCCGCTGCTTTATAAGGATGCGGCCGGTGCGCCGCTTTACTGTCCATATCCTCTCAGCATCGCCATCCCCGCCATGATGATCGGCCATCTCACCATTGCCGGGCTCGCGGAGCTGGCAGTCTCCGCGGGCGTGGTGGCGTTTCTCCAGCGCTCCGACTTGTCTCTCTTGCGCGCCACGGCGGGCAACGTGCCCGAATCTGAGAATTGCGGCGCGCCGTCCGCGCCGCGATCGCTTCGGCCGCTGTGGGTTGGGCTCGCGACGTTGTGCGTGCTCACACCGCTCGGCATTCTCGCGGCCGGCTCGGCATGGGGCGAGTGGATGGCGTCCGATTACAGCGATGCCGCCGCGCGCCACCAGATCGCGGCCGCATCCTTTCATGCCGCCGTGCCCCCACACGCGCCGCAAGGCCTGGCCCGCCTGTCGGCCATCTGGACGGCGCCGTTCGCGCGCTATGCGCCGCCGTACATTCGCGGCGCCGCCTTCGGGTATCTGCTCTCGGCGATGTTCGGTGCCGGACTGATCGTCGGGGCATTTCTGGTGTTGGGCAGCTTCACGCGCAGCGCCATGCGGGCGGGACCGGACTCGGCATGAGCGATTTTCATCCCAATGCCAAAGGCGGGTTCATCGAGAACACGCTGGAAGGCCTCCATTTCGCCATCGAGCGGGCGCTTTATGCGGAGGTATCCGCGTCTCGCGCCGGCGTGCTCCAGCGCCTCGACCCTCGCGTGAAGGTCGCGGGCCTTTTCGCTTTGGTGGTCTCGGTGGCATTGGCGGCGAAGCTCTGGACCATTGCGGCGATCCTGGTGCTTGCGGTGGCGCTCGTGTGGTTGTCGTCCGTCCCCATCCGCGCGGTCGCCAGCCGGACCTGGATCGGCGCCTTCGTCTTCAGTGGAATGATCGCGCTGCCGGCGCTCTTTCTGACGCCGGGAACGCCCCTCTACGGCCTGCCCATCACCCTCCAGGGCGTGCGCACCGGCAGTTTTCTGGTGATGCGCGCCGAGACTGCGGCCACCCTGATGCTCGTGCTGGCGTACACCACGCCGTGGACGCACATTCTCAAAGCCCTGCGCATTTTCCGCGTGCCGGTGGTATTCGTGGTGATTCTCGGCATGACGTGCCGCTACATTCTGCTCATGCTGGAAACCGCGCACGAGATGTTCGAATCGCGCAAGAGCCGCACCGTGAATCGCATGAGCCCGGCGGAAAATCGCCGCCTCGCGATTGCGAGTTCCGGGGTGCTCCTGCACAAAACCATCCAGATGAGCGACGAAGTCTATTTCGCCATGCAAGCCCGCGGCTTTCGCGGCGAAGTGTACGTCTTGGACGATTTCGCCATGCAGACCCGCGATTGGTTCGCTCTGGCGGCGTTCGCGGCGCTCGCGGCGGCATCCGTTCTGGTGGGGCGATGATGCTGTTCGAAATCGAGCGCCTCACCTACCGCTACGAAGGCGTAACGGCCGTCGACGATCTCACGCTCGCCATTCCCGAAGGCTGCCGTGTGGCGCTTCTGGGCGCCAACGGCTCCGGCAAATCGACGCTGCTGCGCCTGCTCGACGGCCTGATTTTCGGCCAATCGGGCACCATCCTGTTCCGCGGCGACGACGTTTCCGAACAGCACATGCTCGATGACGAGTGGGCCCTGCCCTTCCGCCGCACCGTGGGCATGGTCTTCCAGAATCCCGACGTGCAGCTTTTCAATCCGACCGTCTTCGATGAAGTCGCGTTCGGACCGTTGCAGCTGCGCTGGCCGAAAGATCAGATCCGCGAGCGCGTGGATGAGATCCTCGATCGCCTGCGCATCTCTCAGTTGAAGAACCGCATCCCGCAGCGTCTTTCGGGCGGCGAAAAGAAGCGTGTCGCGCTGGCCAGCGTGCTGGTGCTCGATCCGGCGGTCCTGCTGCTCGACGAGCCCACCGCCGCGCTCGATCCGCGCAGCCAGAGCGAGGTCATCGACCTGATGGTGGAGTGGGGCGGTTCGAAGTCGGTCATCACCGCCACGCACGATCTCGGAGATCTCGAAGACATCGCCGACCGCTGCTATGTGCTCGATGGCGGCAAACTGGTGGCCGAAGGCACGCCCGCTGAAATCCTCGCGGACACCGCGCTGCTTCGCCGCACCAACCTGATTCACGCTCACCGTCACAAGCGCGGCGAAGAAGTGCACACGCACTCCCAGCGCTGACCCGCGCCTGTTAGACTTACTCAATGCCAACCCGCCGGGCCGCCGTCGCCCTCATCGCCGCGCCCTTTCTCAATCTGGGACGGTTCCGCCTCCGCGCGCAGTCGAACGCCCAATATTCGGAGCGCGCCATCCGTCTGGTTCGCGAATCGCTGGTGATCGACATGTTGAACCAGTTCCTGTACCGGCAGGACCAGCAAAGCAAACTCCGGCAATGGCTCTCACAGCCGGGCGCCTTCACCGCGGCCGATTTCCAGCGCTTTCTCGATACCGGCATCAACGCCGCCAGCTTCGGCAATGGCGCCGACAACTTCGAGGACGGCATCCGCCTCTTCGGCAACTGGAACAGCTTCATCGCGCAGTACCCCGACTGGCTGCTCCGCATCGGCGCGGCGTCCGACTTCGAAAAGGCCAAAACCTCGCGCCACTATGGGATTCTATTCGGCATTCAGAACGCCGCGCATTTCCGCCGCCCGGACGACGTGGACACCTTCTACGGCCTCGGCCAGCGTGTCTCCCAGTTGACCTACAATTTCCGCAACCTGGTGGGAAACGGCGCGTTCGAGCCGCATGACGACGGCATCAGCGAGTTCGGAGCCACCATCGTGGAGCGCATGAACCGTGTCGGCATGGCCGTGGATTGCGGCCATGCCGGCGACCGCACCATGCTCGACGCGTTCGAGATCTCCAAGCGGCCCGTGATCATCTCGCACGGAAATTGCCGCGCGCTCAATCCCGGGTATCCGCGCTGTGTCACCGACGAGGCCATCCGCAAGATGGCGAAGACCGGCGGCGTAATGGGCATCAATTTCATCAGCTTCATGGTGAAGGCTCACGAACCTACCACCGTCGACGACGTGATCGACCACATCGACTACGTCACCAAACTCGTGGGGATCGAACATGTCGGCATCGGCAGCGATTTCGGTATCGAGAGCAACGATTTCGCGCCGCCCGAGGTGTTGAACAACATCCTCACACATGCCGACAAGCGCTACCGGGTGCACCATCGCGAGGCGGTCGGCGACCTGGCCGGGCCGAATCGTACCTACGTGCTGACCGACGCGCTGATCCGCCGCAAATACACCGACGCGCAGATCAAGCTGATTCTCGGCGGGAATTGGCGCCGCGCCCTGGACTCGATATGGAGTTCGCCTACTGCCGCTGATAAGTGACGCCGCCTTTGATTACAGCGGCGATGTCTTTTGTGCGGGTGATATCCGCGGACGGGTCGTCGCGCAGGATCACGAGGTCCGCGACTTTGCCCGCTTCCACCGTCCCGTAGGCTTTCTCCATACCCACGGTGCGGGCGGCATTGTAAGTCGCGGCGCGAATCGCTTCGAGCGGCGTGAGCCCGCACTGGTTCACCAGGAACTCCATTTCGCGGTGGATGTTCGGCGCGGAATCGCGATTGGGATTGCCGAAGCTATCGGTGCCGGCGGCCAGCGTGACGCCCATTTCATGGGCGCGGCGAGTCGCGGCCACAGTGAAACGCCAGACGGGATCGTCGTCGCCGTGCTTGCCGGCATTGGTGACGAAAAGCGTCTCGTCCAGAATGGTGCCCTTCTCTTTCATCGACTGGAACAGCGATGTGATCGCATCGCCGCCCACCGGACTTTTGGAATAGTCGATTCCCTGGCCGCGTCGCGCCGCCTCGTACGAATCGGGCGGCGGATTCATCCCCTCCGCGCCCAGATAATTGCTGTGCGACATCACGTCCACGCCCGCCGCGACATCGTCCGACGGCTTGGCTGGAAATACCGCCGAGTGTGCCCAAACCTTCAGACCCTGGCGGTGCGCCTCCGCCGTCACGCGCGCCACAGTGGCCGCTGAAAGGTCGGCATAAATCTTGAGTCCCGTGGCGCCGGTGGCCTTTCCGGCGGTAATTACCGCCGCGAAATCCGATTCGGGAGTGATGGCGCGCATCCACGCCACTTCGCCCGCCACTCCTCCATGTGAAGATGCTTTCGGCCGCGGATCGTTGAACCATTGCGGCCCGGCCACCAGCGTGGAGTAGTAAATCCGCGGCGCCGCTTCCTTCGGGTCGGCGGCTTTCCGAGCCAAGCCGGCGAGCACGATATCGTCGCCGCCCATATCGCGGACCGAGGTGACGCCGCCCAACAATCCAAAGCGTAACGTCTTCGCGATCTGCTCCTCGTTTCCGGGGCCCGAAGTGAGATGGACGTGCGCGTCCATCAGGCCGGGAATCACTGTCATACCTTTGAGATCGCGGATCTCCGCGCCGGGCGGTTGGCTCCTGGAAGCGTCTTCCACCGCTGTAATTCGCCCATCCCTGATGACGATCCGCATGTGCGCGCGCGCCGGCGCGCCCGTGCCGTCGATCAGGTTCACATCGTTGAGCACCAGCGTTTGCGCCGATGCGGCGCAGGCGAGGAGGAAGGGCAGAAATCTGGTCATCAGCAGCAAAGTATCACAAGTCGGGCAGGCGGTCCTGCCCAATGCCGCTTGGTTTCGCGGAAATGGAATTCCTGCGTGGAATTCTAGCCGTCCAAAACGACGCGGCATTGGGCAATCGTGCCTGGCGATCCCGCCTGCGGCCGGCTCAACCGCCCCGATCTGGTGACACCGACCCCTCAATCCACCGCCCTGCTGGACGGAAACCGTCCGGCAAAAACCGGCAAGTCATTTATTTTCAACATGAGTGCCTGTGTTTTGGGACGGTTTCCGTCCAGGCGGCTCGCTCCACAAGCGATAATTGACGCATGGGCTACATGGCGAACCTCGTAGTAGAGGGCAGGGAAGCGCTCATCGTGGGCGGCGGAAAAATTGCTGCTCGCAAGGTGGAAGATCTCCTTGCGGCGGGTGCGCGCGTCACCGTCGTCGCTCCCGATATCTGCGACGAAATCGGCGCGCTGCCCGTTCGGCAACACCGGAGGCCATACCAGCCCTCCGATATCGGCGACTCGTTCGTGGTGATCGCCGCCACCGACGACGAAGAACGGAACGCGCAAGTTTCCAGGGATTGCGTGGCGCGCCACGTGCTCGTCAACGTCGTGGACCGCCCCGCGCTCTGCACGTTCACTGTCCCCGCTTCCGTGCATCGCGGCGATCTGACTATCGCCATCGCCACCAACGGGCGGTGCCCGGCGTTTGCCAGCCTTCTTCGTGAGGAACTCGAAGACCGTTACGGACCGGATTACGGCCCGCTGCTGGAGCGGTTTGAGCAGGAACGCAAGCGAATGATCGCCGGCCGCGAACCGGGCCCGCGAATTCGCGAGCGCATCGCCGAACTGTACCGCCGGCACCGGTCAGCGGCTGAACTTCAGCACCCAGGCGGGTTCGCCGAGTAGTTCCGCCGGCAATTCGGGCAAATCCACCGTCAGTGACTTTCCGTCCGATTGGAATCGCAGGGGCGCCGCCGAGCCCAGCAACGTCACCGATCGGATCCCGGCCCCGCCGCCGTCCTTCAGCGTCAACCGCCGGCCCGGCCAGCGTGGCAGAATGGCGTAAAAGTTCCCGCCCTTCGCCGTGAAGAACGCTTCAATCGATGCCTTTCCATCGCGCGGAGCCTCGATCAGCCGGGCGAAATCGTACTCGGCGTTGTATTCCTGCCCGTAGCTGACTTTCGGCTGTTCACCCGCCGTCCACTGCTTCGCTTGCGTCCACGGGCGCGTGCCGTAAATCGCTTCGCCGTTCACCTTGAGCCACGCGCCGATCTGGAGCAGGCGCTCTTCCATGATCGGCGGGATCATGCCATCGGCGCGCGGTCCGATATCGAGCAGCAGATTGCCGCCGCGGCTTACGATATCCACCAGCATGAGCACCAGTTCGCGCCCGGAATGGTAGTGGTCCGCGCGCTCGGCGCGATTGTAGCCGTAGCTGAAGCCCATACCGCGGCTTTCTTCCCAGGGATGGTCCGTGGCGGCCATTCCGGGCGTGTATTCCGTGGTCCAATAGCCGCCATGCTTATGGCGCGTATCGCTGCCCCACCGGTCGTTCACCACCACGTCGTCTTTCACCGGCGATTGGTTATACAACCACGCCAGCAGTTCCGGAGAGCGCCACTGCGCCGAAGTCATCTCCCATTCTCCGTCGCTGAAGATGATCGCGGGCTTATAGCGCGAGACCACATCTTTGAATTGCGGCATCATGTGCTCGGCGACGTAACGGGGCTTGTCGCGAAGATACAGCGGGTTGTACCACTCGTAGAGCGAGTAATAAATGCCCATTTTGAGGCCGGCGGCGCGGACCGCGGCGCTCAGATCGCCCAGCAGATCGCGGCGCGGCCCGATCTCGACGGCATTCCACGGCCGTCCCCACGTCTTCGACGCCTCCGCGCTCGGCCAGAGCGCGAATCCTTCGTGATGTTTGGAAGTGAGCGCCACATATTTCGCGCCGGAGCGCTGGAAGACCTCCGCCCAATGCGCCGGCTCGAACAGCTCGGCGCGGAATTGCGGCGCGAAATCGAAATAGGGGTAATCGGCGCCGTACAGCTTCTGGTGCATTTCCCAGCTTCCGGCGTCCACCGGGTTCGCGTTCGGCTTGCGGCCCTCGGTGATGGCGTGCCAATACCACTCGGCGTAGGCGAGCTTGCCGGGAATTACCGGTGCGTAGGCAGGCACCGAATAAACGCCCCAGTGGATGAAAATGCCGAATTTGGCGTCCTGGAACCAGGCAGGCGTGGCGCGGCGGTCGAGCGACTCCCAATTCGGCTGGTAAGTCTGCGCGGCCGCGCAGGCAGACAGCAGCAGGGAAAGCACAAGCGGCGTTCGGGACATTCGTGGTCCTCCGAAAACTTCATTACAATGATAAGCCGTGAAACTGCTTCCCACCCTGACACTCGCGTTCGCCGTCGCCGCGGCGCTCCCGGCGCAGGACCATCACTTCGACATTCTCATCACCGGCGCCAAGGTGGTGAACGGGTCGGGCTCGCCGTGGTTTTACGGCGATATCGGCATTCGCGGCGATACCATCGCCGCGGTAGGGCTGATTCCGAATGCCGATGCCGCGGTGCGCATCGACGCCAAAGGGATGGTGGTAGCGCCGGGCTTCATCGACATCCACTCGCACGGCCGCCGCGGCATCAACGCCGTGCCCACCGCGGAAAACTACCTCCGCGAGGGCGTCACCACTTTCCTCGAAGGGCAGGACGGCAGTTCCGCCGTGCCTCTGAAGCCATTTCTCGAGGATCTGCGCAAGACGCCGATTTCCGTGAACTTCGCCACCTGCGTGGGGCAGGGAAGTATTCGCACGAAAGTGATCGGACTGGCCAACCGCCAGGCCACGCCCGAGGAAATCGACAAAATGAAGGCGCTGGCGGAGCAGGCCATGCGCGATGGCGCGTTCTGCCTTTCCACCGGGCTGTTCTACGTGCCGGGCAACTTCACGCCCACCGAAGAGGTGATCGAGATCGCCAAAGTGGTCGGCCGCCTGGGCGGATTCCACATCTCCCACATGCGCGACGAAGCGGCGCACGTGCTCGATAGCGTGAAAGAGACCATCCGCATCGGCGAGGAAGGCGGGCTGCCGACGCAGATCACGCACCACAAGATCATCGGGCAGCCGAACTGGGGACAGAGCGTGGAAACTCTGAAGCTGGTGAGCGCGGCGCGGGCGCGCGGCGTGGATGTGACGATGGATCAATATCCGTACACCGCGTCGAGCACCGGTATTTCGGCGCTGCTGCCGCAATGGTCGCTCGAAGGCGGGCAGAAGGCGACCGCGGAGCGCCTGTCCGCGCCCGATCAGCGCGCGCGCATCAAGGTGGAGGTAGTGGAGCGGCTGAAATTCGACCGCGGCGCCGGCGATGCCAAAAACGTCGCCATCGTGACGTGCGGGTTCGACCGCTCCCTCGCCGGAAAAAATCTCGCCGAGATCACCCGCGCCCGCGGCCAGGAGCCGACGCTCGAAAACGCCGCCGAGACCGCCATGGACCTGGTGGCGAAAGGCGGATGCTCGGCCGTTTATCACGCCATCGCCGAGGAAGATGTGGTGCGGATTATGCGCTCGCCATTCGCCATGGTCGGGAGCGATGGAGAAATCCCGGTATTCGGCCAGCAGGCGCCGCACCCCCGCAGTTACGGCACGTTCGCGCGCGTTCTCGGAGTTTATGTGCGCGAGCAGCACGTGATCTCGCTGGAAGAGGCGGTGCGCAAGATGTCCGGATTTCCGGCCCAGCGGATGAAGTTGTGGGATCGCGGCCTGCTGCTGCCCGGCATGAAGGCCGACGTGATCGTTTTCGACCCGGCGACGGTCGGCGACCGCGCCACCTTCGAACAGCCGCACCAATACTCGGTGGGTGTCAACGAGGTGATCGTCAACGGCAAGCTGGTTCTTCATGCGGGCAAGGTGACGGCGGAACGGCCCGGACGGGTGCTATTGGGTCCCTCGGCGCAGTAACTGCACCGCGCGGTCGAAAAGCCACCGCACCTGTGGTCGCGCCCCGGTTTCGACCGAACGTAGCCTGCGCAATCGAGCCGCGGCTCGAAGACCGGTACGGCGAGGTTTTTACGCGGCTCTCCAACGCTTCATACCGAGCCGGAACAAGGGCGCGGGGCCTTACCTTCCTCTCGCCTCCACCTTGGCCCGATCCATGTACCTCCGCGTGGCCAGATCGAGCCGGATCACGTCGCCGGTCTTCACAAACTGCGGCACCATCACTTCCACGCCGTTCGGCAGCTTTGCCGTTTTGAAGGCGCTATCGGCCTGTTGGTGCATCGGCGGAGCGGTATCGGCAATCTTGACTTCCAGGACGTCGGGGAAAAGCACGCCGATCGGCCTGCCCTCCACAAACTCCACCGACAACCGCATTCCAGGCTCCAGAAACGATGCCCGCTCGCCGACAACCGCGTTTTCGATGTCGGTCTGATCGTAAGTTTGCGGGTCCATGAAACAGCAATGGTCCGCGCCGGAGTAAAGAAATTCGAGCGGACGCCTCTCCACCGAGAGTTCGTCGAGCTTCAGTTCCGAACGGAAACTGTGCTCCCAAAAAGTGCCGGTATTGAGATTCTGGAGGCGTGCGTGTGCCACACCTCCCATTTTTCCCTGTCCGGGATGATAATCTGCTGCGATTACTTTGTAGGGCTGTCCTTCGAACCGGATGGCGGCCCCGGGACGGAGTTGCGAGGCTGCGATCATTGCCGTGCACCTCGAACTCCAGTCTACTCCCGTTATTCCTGCCGCAGCGCAGTCATCGGATCGATGGTGGTGGCGCGGCGAGCGGCCAGAAGTCCCGCGGCGAGCGAAACCGCGGCGATCAGCGCTCCACTGGCGGCGAGGGTGAGCGGATCGCGAGGGGTAAGGCCGAACAGCAGCGCAGTCAGCAGGCGCGTGGTAGCCAGCGCGATGGCGATTCCCGCCGCCACGCCAACGAAGAGCACGCGGGAGACGTCGCGCATTACCAGCCCGAGGATGGATTGTGGTGTCGCGCCCAGCGCCAGCCGAATGCCGAACTCCATCCGGCGCTGCGTCACCAGATAACTCAGCGTCCCATATAGCCCGATCATGGCCAGCACCAGCGCCAGGGCGCCGAAGAACGCCGACAGCACCGCTAGCACGCGCTCGCGGGTAAGCGATTCGTCCACCTGGGCGGCGAGCGGATGGATCTCGATGGGGATGGCGCGATTCACTCCCGCGATGGCGTTCTGGATAGCCTTGATCATGGCGCTTTCGGGCAGCGCGGAACGCACTTCGAAAGTTTCGGAGTCCCATTCGTTACCCTGCGAAACCGGTACGAAGACTGTAGGCAGCGTCTCTTTGCGCACCGATTGGTCCTTGGCGTCTTTGACGATGCCGATGACTTCGACCGGGGGGCCGGGTTTGCGCGCCGCGTCTGGCGTCCGATAGGTGTGTCCGACGGGATTTGCGCCGGGGAAGAACTGGTGCGCCACGGTTTGATTAATGATTGCGACAGCCGGCGAATGTGCGGTATCGGCGCTGGTGAAATTGCGGCCGGCAACGAGCGGTATGCGGAGGGTGGCGAAGTAATCGGGATCCACCAGATTGAAGTACGCCAGGTTGTCACGTCCCACCACCGGGTGCGGCACGTCGCTCCAGACGATCTCGTTCCAAAACGAGTTGCTCAATGGCGTCAGAACCGAGCGGGACGCGGCCTCCACGCCCGGAATCGCGCGCAACCGATCAGCCATGCGCTGGTACACGGCGGCGAATTGTGTCTCTGGAATGTTGGCGACGCCGGGGTACGCGTTGACCACCAGAACGCGGCCGGAATCGAAGCCGATATCGGTGGTGGCGAGATTCCGAAAGGTGCGCAACAGCAGCCCGGCGGCCACCAGCAGCACCAATGAGAGCGACACCTGGCAGGCCACCATCCACAAGCGGAAGCGCAGGCGCGGCCCACCGGCTGCCGCATGGTTCTCCTTGATGGCCGAAGTGAGCGAGGAGCGCGTGGCGCGGAACGCCGGAGCAACGCCGAAAAGCAGTCCCGTGAGGGTAGCGATTGCCGCCGTGAATGCCAGCACGCGGCCGTCGAGTGTGAAATCGAAAAATACCTGGCGGCTGAAGGTGGAAAGCGAAATGGCGAGCATCCTGTCGCCCCAGCGCGCTAATAACAGGCCCAGTGCCGCTCCCGTGAACGAGAGCAGCAGGCATTCCATGATGACTTGCCGCATAAGCCGCAGGCGTGGCGCGCCGAGCGCCTGCCGCATCGCCATTTCCTTGCCGCGTGCGGCGGCGCGCGCCATCATGAGGCTGGCGATATTGGCGCAGGCGATCAGCAACACCATGCCCACCACTCCCAAGAGAAGGTGAAGTGGCTGCTCATAATCACGGCGCAGGTCCGACAGGCCGGTGGCGAGGGGAAACGGCTCCAGGATCCGCCTGCGGAAATTGTCCTGCGATTTGGGATCCCAATTCGGCGGCACGGCAGCTCCGAAGACCGCTGGAGAAAGCGCTGCCAGGCGCGTCTTCAATTGCGCCATGGATACGCCGGGCTTCACACGCCCGCCGACGTTGAGCCACCACGAACCGCGCGCGTCGAGCCGGTTGTGCGATCCGCCGAAAATCTGTTCCGCGCAGACGGGGACAGCGACATCGAACTTGGAGCCCACGGTCATCCCGTAGAACTCTCTGGGTGTGACACCGATGACCTCGAAAGGGTGGCCATCGAGCGAGATCGAACTACCGACGGCTGCCGGCGCGGCGCCGTAGCGCGATTGCCAAAAGCCGTAGCTGACCACGGCAAGCGCCGCGCAGCCGCGGCGGTCGTCGCCGGCAGTGAACAGGCGTCCCGCGGCGGGGCGGAGTCCGAGGGCGCGAAAAAGGTCCCCGCTCACCCAGATGCCATCGGCATTCTGCACCAGGCCGCCGTGGGAGAGGTCGAACCCCGCCGAACCCCACGCGAACGCGCCCGCGAACATGTCCTGGTGGTCGCGAATCTGTTCCCAAAGCGGATTGGTCAGTGCATACCGGTTCACTTGCACCAGCTCGCGCGGATTCCGAACCGGTAGCGTCTTCAGCAATAAGGAATCGATGAGGCTGAAGATGGCGGTATTGGCGCCAATCCCGAGCGCCAGCGTCAGCACTACCACGGCAGTGAAAACCGGGGCTTTCGCCAGGACGCGCAGCGAATACCGCAGATCGGCCCAAAGAGCCTCGAAGCGGGTTTCCCAGCCGGCGTCGCGGACCCCTTCCTTCACGGATTCCAGGCTTCCCATTTCGACGCGAGCCGCGCGGCGCGCCTCGTCTTCGGGCATGCCGGCGCGCATTTTGGGCTCGGCCGAAGCTTCCAGGAAAGCGCGCAGCTCTTCGTCCATTTCCTGTTCCGTTTCGCGCTTCCGCAGGATCGCCCGCAGTCCGCCGAGGAGTTTGTGCCCGATCGCCATGGCGCCTCCCTAGCAGGCCTCCAGAATGCGCGCGATGGCGGCGCTCTGCCGGCCCCAGGTTTCGGTCTCCGACTGCAATTGCTTGCGTCCGCGCGCGGTGAGGGCGTAATACTTGGCGCGGCGATTGTTGCCGGTGGGCTTCCACATGGGCTTGATCCAGCCTTCGCGTTCCAGGCGCCGGAAGGCGGGGAAAAGCGATCCGGGATTGACGGAAAAGACACCCTGGCTGACCTGTTCGATGCGCTGGGCGATTCCGTACCCGTGCATGGGCTCGAGAGCCAGCGTTTTCAAAATCAGCATGTCCAGCGTGCCCTGCACCAGCGCGCCTTTTTCCGGCATGAAAGTCTCCTCTCGATAATCTAGCTATGCTCCTCTCGATTGTCAAGTGGTCGCCGCTCTGGACGGGACGCTCCGGTGATATCATCTCTGGAAGCCATTCGGGCATGGCGGGAGGGAATTGGATGACGCGTCTCCGTTTGACGGGCGTCTGCATGCTGACCGCGGCGGCATTGACCGCCTTCGCGCAGCCGAAAATCACGTCGTTGGTGGACTTCGAGATGATGACCTGGCCGGAGGTCAAACACGCACTCGAGCAGGGCAAAACCACCATCCTGATCTACAACGGCGGAACCGAACAGCGCGGTCCGCAGAACGTCAATGGCGGGCACACGCTGATGGGCCACGCCACCGTGGTCGCCATCGCGGAGAAGTTAGGCAACGCCATCGCCGCGCCCGTGCTGCCCTATTCGGTAAATAACGCCAGCGCCGCTTTGCCGGGCACCATCGGGATTACCGCTCCGCTGTTTTCGGAAATCAACGAGCAGGTGGCCGAGCAGATGATCGTCAACGGTTTCAAGAACGTGGTCTTCATGGGCGACCACGGCGGCGGCCAGAAGGAATTGGCCGATCTCGCCAAAAAGCTCGCCGAAAAACACACCGCGCAAGGCATCAAAGTGGTCTACTGCGGCGATGTTTACCAGAAAGCCAACGACGATTTCGACAAATACCTGGCGGCCAACAATCTTCCCGTCAGCTCCCACGCCGGCATCCCGGACACTTCCGAGATGCTGTACCTGGGCGGCGACAAGGGCTGGGTTCGCAGGGATGAGATCCCCAACGCCGTGGGACGCCCCCCGCGCAAGCGCGGCGACCCGCCGCCCGATCCCAACGCGCCGCGGCCCCCCAATAACGGCATTCAGGGAGATGCGCGGCCATCGACGGTGGAACTGGGCAAGAAGATTTTCGACATGAAAGTGGATTACGCCGTCGCGCAGATTCACGACCTACTGAAATGAGGAAGCTATGGAACACATCATCGCGAAACTTTTGAACGATTTCGAACGCGGCCGGATGAATCGCCGCCAGTTGATCCAGAGCATCGCCATGGCGGCATCCGCGGCTGGCGCGGCGCAAGCCGCCAGCCCGGCGGGCGGATTCCAGGCGGTCACCGTGAACCACATCTCCTACCAGGTTGCCGACTACGCCAAGACCCGCGATTTCTATGCCGACCTGCTGGGCATGACGGTGAAGGACGATCGCGGCAATCAATGCAATCTTGCCTTTGGCGACACCTTCCTGCTGCCGCGCAATGCCCGCCGCCCGCGGAATGCGCCCTCGGACGCGCCACTGCCAACCGTCCCGCGCGTCGATCACATCGCCTATACCATCGAGAACTGGGACAAGGACAGAGTGAAAGCCGAGTTGGAAAAGCGCGGGCTCAATCCCCGCCCCGATACCGACAACAGCTTTCATGTGAAAGACCCGGACGGATTCGATCTGCAAATCAGCGGAAAAGAGATGAAGGCGTAGCCGTCTCTTAACGGGCCGTGGCGGCATCGAAGATGGCTTTCGAAATGCCCGCAATTACGGCATCGCGGGCGGCATCGCCGGCGGTGGAATCCGTGAGAAAAACCGCGATCGCCAGCCGGCGTCCATCCGGCAGAACCACCAGGCCGATATCGTTGGTTGCCGCGGTCAGGCCTTTGACCGTCGCCGAGCTTCCGGGCTTGTGCATGACCATAGTTCCGGCCGGCAGTTGGCCCTTGATCCGCCCGGAGCCCCGCCGCGCATGGCCCATCCAATTCAGAACCATGGCGGTATGTTCCGGTGAAATCGGAGGATGGTCGCTGATCAGGCGCAGCAGTTGTACCGCCGCCGCCGGTTCCATCCAGTTGCGATACTGCGCGGTGGCGTCGCGATGGAGCCCCTCCTCGCCATCGGCGAGATGAAATCCGGCGATTCCAAGGGACTTGATATAGCCGTCGGCGACCGCCGGTCCGCCGATCCGCCGCAGCAGAAGATCGGCCGCGATATTGTCGCTCTGCTCCATCGCCAGAGCCAGGAGCCGGCGGATGGCGACGTCTACTCCGGCCTGGGGATATTCGTCCTGCAGCGGGCTCCAGATTCCGGGGAGGCGATCGGCGGCGCCGAAGCGAAGGGATTCATCCAGCGATATATCTCCGCGCTCCACCAGGTGCAGCACCGTGATCGCCAGGGGAAATTTGAAGACCGACTGCATGGGAGGGTGAGCATGGGAATTGAAATCGCAAGGCAGCTCCGTTCCCGGCAGCGAGCAGGCCACGGAAACTTTACCCCGGGCATCCCTGGCGATTGCCGCGATTTCTTGCTGCAGAGCGGATTGAGCCGGGAGCGCCGCGGGAAACAGAACGGCGAACGCTACGGTCGCGTGACGAATCCATACCGGCACATAGGCAATTCTACAAGCTGGGCATGACAATCGTCACCTGCGCCGTCTGACACCTTGCACTACCGCGTTTCGGTAATCGGTGAGAAGCTGGCTGAGAGGTCATGCAAGCATGAAGAGAGCGCTGGTAACTCTTGTGACGTGGACGGCCGTGGCTGCCGCGCAAACCGCACCGAGGCCGCTCATCATCGAAAAGGTGCGGGTGTTCGACGGTTCAAGTGTGATCCCGGAAACCAACGTCTTGGCGGAAGACGGCATGATTCGCGCCGTTGGCCCCTCGGTCCGCGCCCCGGCGGGAGCTGAAATCGTGGATGGCAAGGGGAAGACCCTGCTACCCGGCCTGATCGACTCGCACACGCACACGATTGGAGCGCAAAGTCTCCAACAAGCGCCGATCTTCGGCGTGACGACCGATCTCGACATGTTCACCGATCCCTCCATGGCCGCGGAGATCAAGAAGCAGCAAAAAGAGGGAAAGCTGTTGAACTATGCCGATCTGCGGTCGGCCGGCTACCTCGCGACAGTGCCCGGAGGCCACGGCACGGAATACGGCATCCAGGTTCCTACCATCACACAGCCGGACCAGGCGCAGGCGTGGGTGGATGCCCGCATCGCCGAAGGTTCGGACTACATTAAAGCGGTCTACGACGATGCGTTGGAGTATGGCACCGGAACGCCGCGCCCCACTCTTTCGAGGGCTACCCTGAAGGCGCTTGCCGACGCCGCCCACAAACGCGGCAGGATGCTGGTAGTGCACATCGGAAGCCTCGATCAGGCCATGGACGCCATCGATGCCGGCGCCGACGGCCTGGCGCACCTCTTCGTTGGCCCCGGGAGCCGGCCCGATTTCGGCCAAGTAGCGGCAGCGCACCACATTTTCGTCGTGGCTACGCTCACCGTACTGCAATCCATCTGCGCCACCTCGTTCGATAGCCAACTGGCGGACGATCCACGGCTGAAACCGTACCTCCCCGGCGACGCCCTGGCGGCGATGAAGGCCACTTTCAACCTGCCGGCAAAGATCAGTTGCAACGGTGCGAATGAAGCCATTCGCCAACTGAAAGCCGCGCGCGTGCCCATCCTCGCCGGTACGGACGCCGGCAACCCGGGCACCACCCAGGGCGCGAGCCTGCACGGCGAAATGGAATTGCTGGTGCGTGCGGGCATGACTCCGGTGGAGGCGCTGCACGCGGCAACGGCGGCGCCGGCAGCGGCGTTCCATCTCGACGATCGCGGTCGGATCGCCCCCGGAAAACGGGCGGACCTGCTACTGGTGAACGGCGACCCGACCGCCGACATTGAGAAGACGCGCGATATCGCGGCGGTTTGGAAGGTGGGGGTCAAGATCGATCGCGATGCCTGGAAGGCGACGGTGGCCAAACAGACGGAAGACGAAGCCAAGACCAAGACAGCGCCTGCGCCGGCCGGGTCGGAATCGGGATGGATCGCGGACTTCGACGAGGCCGATACACCGAAGGCGAAATTCGGCGCCGGGTGGATGGTCACCACCGATTCCATGGCGGGTGGCAAATCGGTGGGCAAAATGGACGTGGTGGCTGGTGGGGCGGAAGGCAGCAAGAGCGCCCTCCGGATCACGGGAGAGGTATTGCAGGGCTTTGCTTTTCCCTGGTCGGGAGCGATGTTCTCGCCGGGAGCGATCCCCATGCAGCCGGCGAATCTCTCCAGCCACAAGGCGATCCAGTTTTGGGCCAAGGGCGACGGGCAGATGTACCAGGTGATGCTGTTTTCGAAGAAACTCGGGTACCGTCCGGCCACGCAGAACTTCGTCGCCGGCTCGGAATGGAAGCAAATCACGCTGCCCTTCGCATCTTTCGGGGCTATCGACGGCAGCGACATCATGGCCATAGCGTGGACGGCCGGTCCCAAAACAGGGAAGTTCGAGTTGGAACTCGACAGCATCCGGCTGCAGTAAAAAAGCAGTTTCACGCGCGGGCGCGGAGAACGCAGACGGACCCGGATGTTTTTCTCCGCGTTCTGCTCAAAGAGTTATTGTTTCGGTTCCGGCGCCGTCTTCGGCTGGGCTTCCCCTCGATGGCAGGTGTAACACGTCACGTGCATTTTGCCGTCCGGGAACTCGGCATTGATCTTCTGCGCCATGGCGATCATTTTGCGCGCCTCGTCCTTTTTCGGGTTCTCGTCGCTGGGGAAATTGCCGGCCACGTGGCAGTAGCTGCACTGCACGCCGAGCCCGGTGGTGAAGGTGCGCATGATCTGCCCGACTTCGGCGCCCGACGTCACCTTCAGTATCTTAAGGTTCGTGGGGTTTGGCGGCGGCTGTTTCGCGGGGGATGGGGCCGGGGCCTGTTGAGCGGCCAAACCAAGGCTCAGTACGGAGAGTGCGGCAACTAGGCGCATTGGCCTATCATACTACTCCACCGGCTCGCGCCAATATGCCGGCAGCGAAGATTTCGTGTCGCGGACGATGTCGATAATGTCGCGCCGTCCGGCGGCCGCGAGCGACTCGTAGAGGCGCCGGTACAGCGGACCTTTCACCGTCTCCGGCAGATCGTCGAATTGCCGGCTGTAGATCATATAGCTCAGCGGATAGCGAAACAGGCGCGTTTGCAGATCGAAGTCGCGCAGGCTGCGGCCATGGCGGTCGCGCGGGCCACGCTGCGGAAAGCTTTGCGTGAACGTCGAAACGCCCTGAATCGGCTCGGCCATTGGCGCTTCGTCCACGAACAGCATGTAATCCGCGGTGGTCTTCAGGTCGGCGTCCAGCGGGCGTCCCAGGCGGGCGTCCCAGGCGAGGCGCGTGAGCAGGTTCGCCATCTGCGTCTGGTGTTCGAAAGTCATCAACGCTACGATGTCGCTGGTGGGAGCGAGATATCGCGACACGTCGAACTCGCGCGTCAGGGTGCGCAGGTTCTGGCGGCCTTCGGCGGCCAGCACGAGCGGCTCCGCCGGGTCGAGCGCGACCGCGTTGGCGCGGTCGCGCTGCTCCCCGCTGGCGGCAGTGACATACCAACCGCCCCAGCGGTCGGCAAACGGCGTGCGGTGGTCGGTGATGATGGCGCCGGCGCGGGCGGGCGTGCCCGTGCGGTCGGGGAAGACCGAGCCGATGAACATACCAGGCACCCCCATCGTGGACGCGCCGTCGTGGCAGTGGTAGCATTCTTCGCGCCGGGTCAACACGCCATCGCGGAACGTGTAGAAGACCGTGCCCTGATTCGGGTCGGACGCCGCGACTTCCATGCCGTCGCCGCCGGGCACCCATCCGGCCGCGACCTCGTCATTGAAATAGATGGCGCGGGGATTGCGCGGGCCGATCTTCGGCGCCTGGAAGCTGGTTTTCGAAAAGACCAGGGCTTGCGAATCGACAGGGATGTCGAGCTGGCGCAGAAAGCTCGCCAGATCCGGCGCGAGAGTCTTACCCCGCAGGCGTTCGACCGGGTTGTCGGCGGGCGCGGCGGGATTGCGCGGGAGCGTGGAAAGATAAGGCTGAGCGAAAAGCGCGGCTGGCAATAATCCGACCGCGAGACGCACAGCTACTTCCCGCCGCGGCCGCCCCGGCCCACGGGCGGTACGTCGGGCAGGTATTCCGATTCCTTAAAACCGAGCGATGTCGCCAGCAGGTCCATATTGGCCTTTTCCGCCAGCTGCGCCGGTGTCAGGTCGAATACCAAACCGGAATAAATCGATTTGCCGGCTTCCACCACGCACTGGTCCGAGCGGCAATTGTGCGAATTGTGCGAGCCCAGCTTTTCGAGCAGCGCCAAAGTATCGGGGTGCGGCTGGCCGAAGCGCGTCGGTCCGTTGGCCATGTCGGCGGGCGAATCGCCGGTCTTGCTGCGCGCATCCACCTTGGCGCCCTTGCTCACCAGGTAATTGACCATGTCGTTGTTTCCCAGGTAAGCCGCGCCGTGAAGAGGCGTATACCCGCGATTATCGACGGCGTTCACGTCGTTGCCGAGTTCGACGCAATATTTCACCGCATCCACCAGCGGCAGGGGCGCGTTGACGCTCCAGTTGGCGGCCCAGCCGATGCCTGCGGCGGCGTGCAGCGGCGTGTCGCCGGCTTTCGTGGCGAGCTTCGGGTCGGCGCCGTGCTCCACCAGCAGTTTCATGGCGTTGGTGTCGCTCGATTGCGCGGCGCGCCAGAACGCGGTGGCGCCGGAGGTATCGACCCACGTGTAATCGTTGGTGAAGGAGCGGAACCAGATGCGCTCGCTGGTGACGGCGTTGACGTTAGCGCCCTTATCAAGCAGCGCTTTCATCAATTGGAGGTACGAGGTTTTCTCCTGGTCCGTGGCCGGCTGTGGGAACCACACATGTGGCGCCCACTGGCTATCGACCACGGCGAAGAGCGGCGTCATGCCGGAGACCGCCGCGAGGTTCGGATTGGCGCCGTGATCGATGAGGTACATCGCCACATCGAAATGCGCGTTGGTGATGGCTTCGAGCAGCGGCGTGAATTTGTCGCCGCTCTGCACGTTGAGGTTGGCGCCGCCTTCCACCAGCGCGCGGACGCTATCCATGTGGCCTTCGCGCGCGGCGTAGAGCAGGGCCGTCATACCGCCGGTGAATTCCGGGCCCACACGGCGCGGGGCACGCGCCGCGACGTCGCCCGCCGCCGCGCGCGGCTTGGCCAGCCGCATCTCGGCGGCTTGGAATCCGAGGGCGTGGCTGAGCGCGTCCAGTTCCCCCTGCGTGGTTTCGAGGGCCTTTTTATGGGCATCGGCCGCCGCGGCGGCATCGGCGGCTTCATCGGCCTTGTCGGCCTCCTGCGCGGAAAGCGCACCGCGCCCGCCGCCTCTGCCGCCACGGGCTCCCCGTCCCCCACCAGCGGGGGTATTCACAATATTGCCGTCCTGATCGAAGCGCACGCGCTCCACGGTCTTGGCGGGCGTGACGGCGTCGATTTCCGAACCGTGGTCGATCAGCAGTTTCACCACCGCGGTGCGATCGAGCGCCGCGGCGAACATCAAGGCCGTTTGCCCGTGCGCGTTTTCCTTGGCCTTCACGTCGGCGCCATGATCGAGGAGGACCTTGACCGCGTCGACGCTGCCCGAGGCGGCCGCTGTCATGAGAGCGGTGGTCCCGTTCAGGTTGGAGGCGTTGGGGTCGGCGCCGGCTTTCAGCAACTCGCCGATAATCGCGGCGTCGCCGTTGGTGCAGGCGAGGATCAGCGGCGTGATGTTGCCATCGCGCGTCGCGGCTCTTACGTCCGCCCCCGCGGCAACCAGCAGTTTGGTGAGGTCCAGATCGTCGCGAAAGGCGGCCCAGTGCAGCGCGGTCATCCCATCGCCCTGCGCCTCGCTGACGGGAGCCTTGTCTGCCAGGAGCGAGCGGACAGCCGCGCGGTCGCCGTTCATGGCGGCATCGGCCACCCTCACATCGGGAGTCGCCGCGGGAAGAATCGCCGCCAAAGCGGAGGCCAGAATCGCGATTCGTCTCATATGGCCAGAGCCTGCGTGCTGTCGCCGAAGCTGTCGGTCTCCACCCCCAGTTTCTGGAGCATGGCCAGCAGCATGTTCGCCATCGGGGTGCCATCGGCGCAGCGCACGTGCAGATTGCCCGCGAGTTTGCCGTTGGCGTGGCCCACCAGCACCAGCGGCACGCGCTTGTGGTTGTGCACGTTGCCGTCGCCCATCGGGCTGCCGTATAGGATCATGGAGTGTTCCAGCAGATTGCTGTCGCCATCGGGCGTGTTCTTCAGCTTTTCGAAGAAGTAGGGCAGCAGGCTCACGTGATACTTGTTGAGTTTGGCGAATTCCGACAGCTTGGTGGGGTTTTCGCCGTGGTGCGAGCATGGATGGAACGGAGTCTTCACGCCGCTTTCGGGGAACACGCGGCCGCTTACGTCGCGGCTCATCTTGAAGGCCGAAATCCGCGTGGTGTCGGTCATGAACGCCAGCACCTGAAGGTCGAACATGAGCTTCACGTGCTCCTCGTAGGAATCGGGCACGCCCAGCGGCGCGGCGGGCAACTGGCGCGTCTCGCCGCTCGAATTGTATTTCTCGATGCGCTGGATGCGGCGCTCGATCTCGCGCACGTTGTCGAGGTAGGAATCGAGGCGGTTGCGGTCGCTCGGGCCGAGGGTTTTCTGCAAGCGGGCCACATCGTGCGAAATCCAGTCGAGGATGCTGCGATTCACCTGCTGCCGCCGCGCGCGTTCGGCCGCCGTTCCCCCTTCTCCGAACAGGTTCTCGAAGACCATGCGCGGATCGAGCGTCATGGGCAGCGGCGTGGTGGCGTCGGCCCAGCTGATGGTGTCGGCGTACACGCAGGCATAGCCGTAGTCGCAGGCGCCGGAAGCGTCCACCATCTCGATGCAGAGCTGGATGGATGGCAGCGGCGTCTCCTGCCCGAACTTCTGCGCGTAAATCTGGTCGATGGACGGCCCCACGTAGTAGTCCGACCCTTCCGTCATCTTGGGGTGCGCCGCGGTGAGATAGACGGCGCTGGAACGGAAATGATCGGCGCCCTCTTCCGACGCGCTGTATGCCGTGGCGGGATGCAGGTCGGTGTCGCTCACGATGGTGACGTAATCGCGGTAGGGTTCGAGCGGCTGGAGCGTCTGGGTGAACTCGAAATCCTTGCCGGTTTTCTCCGGCGACCAGTAATGTTTGTTCGTCCCCTCGCCGGTGCTGCCGGCGGCGCCGTGCACCATTTCGATACAGGCCAGGCGCGTGGGGGAAGAGGACGCCACCGTTTTCCGGATGGGCGTCTGCGCCGGAACCATGGAATCGAGCAGCGGCAGGGCCAGCGCCGCACCGGCGCCGCGCAACACGGCGCGGCGCGAAATGTGCTTCTTCGTCACGAAATTCATCGTATGTTCCCCTCTTGGTGCTGCGGCTCGCCACCCGCCGCCATTTCCGTTTTTGCCGGCCCGGGATCTTCCGTTCGTCGCATCAGGAAGGGCGGGCTGTTTACGATACCCAGAATGTAATCTGAAAATTTGTGGTCGTCTTTATCGGCCTCGCGATCGATGGCCCGCACCACGGGCATGTCGCGGTAGTCGATGACGCGGCCGAGGCCGTACGCCAGAAGATTCTCCGTGAACGTACTCAGGAAGGCGTCGGAGTGGTTGAGCACGGCTTGGCGCAGGCTGGCCGGTCCATTCAGCTTGGTGCCGTCGAACATCTGGCCGTTGGCGTCGATCGGAAATCCGCTATCGTTCGTGCGCCACACGCCCACGGCATCGAAATTCTCCAGCGCGAACCCGATCGGGTCCATCAGCTTGTGGCAGGAGGCGCAGGTGGGATTGGCGCGATGCTCCTCCATGCGCTCCCGCACCGAAAGCGGTTTGGCCACGTGGCCCGTGCGGCCCTCGGAATTCTCCGGCAGGGCGGGAACGTTGGGCGGAGCCGGCGGAGGCGGCGTGCCGAGCAGCACTTCCATCACCCACTTGCCGCGCTGCACGGGGGAAGTGCGGATGGCCGTGGAAGTGAGCATCAGAATGCCGGCGTCGCCGAGCAGTCCCTTGCGGTTGTCGTCCGTCACCGCGACCCGGCGGAAGCGCTCGCCCATCACGTCGGGAATGCCGTAATGCTTGGCGAGCCGCTCGTTGACGAAGGTGTAATCGGCGGTTAGCAGGTCGAGCACGTTGCGGTCTTCGCGCATGACGCTGTCGAAGAGCAACTCGCTCTCGCGCTTCATGGCTTGCGCCAGCGTCTTGTCGTAATTCGGGAAAAGGTAGAGATCGGGGTTGGCGTCGTTCAGATTCTGCAAGTGCAGCCATTCGTCCGCGAACTTGGTGGAAAGCGAGTCCGATTTCGGATCGGCCAGCATGCGCCGCACTTGCTTCCGCAGCATGGCGGGATCTTTCAGCTTGCCCTGAGAAGCCACCGTAATCAGCTCATTGTCCGGCGCACTGCTCCATAAGAAATAGGAGAGGCGCGAGGCCAGTTCCAGGTCGCTGACGCGCACGTTCGTGCCAGGCGCGGCGTTGGCCGGCACCTGCTCGAAGCGGAACACGAATTCGGGACTCGCCAGGATCGCCTGGACCGCGGTGCGGATTCCGGAATCGAAGCTGCCCTGGTTGCGGCCGGTCTGATAGAAATTGAGGAGGTCTTCCAGATCGCGATCGGTCACCGGCCGGCGATACGCCTGCCTGGCGAGGGTCGCGATAATCCGTTTGGCGCAGGGAATCTCATCGCTGCCCGTGTTTGGCCGGCAGGAAAAGATCTTCAGGCGGCTTGGCGTATCGGAGACGCCGGTGACGTTGGTGGGGCCGATGATCGAAAGTTCGTGCAGGTGGGTAAGCGTCGTGATGCCCGGCACGGCGCCGGCGCTGACATCCACCAGGGTCTGCTCCACCATGGAGAATTCGTCTTCGATGGGGCCATCGGCTTGAATGAGGAACGATGCCGAAACGCGCTGGTCGCCGGCTTTGACATGGATGGGCGGAGTCTTAACGCCGTCTTTCGCCAGAGTGAGCGCGGGATTCACGTCGATGAGCGCCACGCGCTCCCCATTCACCGCGATCTCCACCTTCTGGCCCTTGCCCTGATTCACGCCGAAGAGCGGGCCCGTGGGCGAATAGTAATAGCCGATTTTGAAGACATAGTCGCCGTCGGCCGGAAAATTGTGGATCACGGACATGCCGCCGCGCGTGCCGAACGGAGTGCCATCGATGTGGCGATTCTGCGATTCCACGCGAGGAATCTGGTAGGTGGTGGTGAGCGGCAGCGCGCCGGGATCGCCCACCGCCTCGCGGCTGATGCGGCTGGCGGCGCGAATGTATCCTTCCATGAGCGTCGGCGATACGGTCAGGACATCGGCCATGTTGTCGAAGCCGTGGCTCATGTCGTCCGGCGGCAACAGCGCGGAGACATCCACCTGCACGTCGAGAAGATCGCGCACTGAATTGGCGTACTCGGTGCGATTGAGGCGATGCAGGGCGGGACGGCCTGGATTCGGGTTGGCGGCAGCGAGGCGGTCGAGTTCCGATTCCAGAGACGCGGCGAAGGCCTTCGTGATTTCCGCCTTGGGACGCGGCATGCCCGGCGGCGGCATGAGCCCCACGCGGATTTTCCGGATGGCTTTTTCCGCGAGTTCGGCGCTTTTATCGATGTGCTCGAGGTCGAGCGCGGTAAGCGTCATACTGCCGCGCTTGAGCTGGTCGTTGTGGCAATACGCGCAGTATTGATTGAGGAAAGCGCGCTGCGCGGCGGGCGTGGAAAAACTCGGGGCGGACTGTGAGTAGGCCACGCATGCCGCCGATACAGCCAGGGCGCAGCAATTCAGAACTTTTCGCATCCCTCCCCCAAAGAGGCCGCCCGGTGTGACTACGGGGTCGACCGGAGCTTACAGCATTCCCGTCGAAATTATATTAGGACGCGATCCCGGCGTCAAGGGTATTTCGGAGATGGAAGTCACTTACGTTTAAGGAGATAGCGTTTCGGTTTACACCAGTGACTTCAATTCGCCGAGGGGCGCTCGGCGGAATCGATGATGAAGTTCGAAATTTGCACCTTTTGAGGCTCCATGCGCAGCCCCAACTGCTCGCGCAGAGCGACCGGCAGCGTGGGTCCGGCATCGTCGTCCCAGGAAAGAGTGAAATCGTACACGCCGTCGAGGCCCGTTTTATCCACGCCGGGACCCTTCTGGCCGAACGTGGAGAGGAGTTGGACGAGGGTCGCCATGGTGCAGCGCGTCGCTTTGAATGATACCGGCACGCCGGGCTGGGGTTTGCCCTGTTTTCCGAACGTCCAGTCGCTGTCCTGGCTCTTCGACGGCTCCAGCCGGGCGCCCTTCTTGTCGACCGTGAGGGCAAATCCATTCGCCTCCACCGGCTCGCGATGAAACTTCATCTGAAATCGCTCGATCAGCAGATTCTGAAGCATGACGAGGAGTTGCCCCTCGGTGGTTTTCGAGGGATCTTCGGCCTTGGCCACCACATTGAATCGTTCCGCGCCGCGTTGGATCCAGTCCGGACCGCTTTGGATCAACTGCATCGTATCCAACCCCCACGCGATGCGGACCAGGTGCGCGAGGCGGGCATTGGTGATGACGCACCGGCCGAGCGGCGGGGCGCCGTCTTTTTCGCCGGCGGTGTAAACCGTATCGGTTCCATGGCACCCGCCGTTCACTCCGTTGGGACCCTCGTCAGCGCGCTTCACGGATGCGACTTCGAAGGCCAGTTGGGCGCGCAGCGAGGGCGCGGAAACGAGGACCAGGACGCCGAGGGCAATGCAGGCTCTCATGGGCTCTGGTTGCTTTGACGGCCGCGACCCGTCTTCGGATAGTGAGCGAAGATTGCCGCGGGTTTGGCGTTTCATTCGCTCTGACGCGCCGGGCGTCCCGGCTTTCCCGGGCAGCCGGGTCCACTAGACCAGGACCGTGAAGGTCGCTTCAGCGCGCTGCACCGGCCGGTACAGTGTGTCGCGTTCGATGGGTTCGCGCCCGGCTTTGCGGATCAGTTGCAACAGTTCGGCCCGCCGCAATCCCTGCACCGTGGTGGCGCCGGCATCGTGGTAGATGCGTTCTTCCACAATCGTGCCGTCGATATCGTCGGCGCCGAATCGCAGGGCGATTTGGGCGATGCGCGGGGTCATCATCACCCAATAAGCCTTGACGTGCGGGATGTTGTCGAGCACCAGCCGGCCTACTGCGATGTTGCGGATGTCGTCGAACCCGGTCGTCTTCGGGATGTGCTGCAAGGGCGTGTTGTCGGGATGGAAGGCCAGCGGGATGAAGGTAACCAGGCCGCCGGTCTCATCTTGCAACGCGCGAAGCTTCACCAGGTGATCGGCACGGTCTTCCGCGTTTTCAATGTGGCCGTAGAGCATGGTGCAATTCGATTTCAGGCCCAGTTGATGAGCCTGGCGCGCGGTTTCCAGCCACTCGTTGCCATCGATTTTGTGGTCGCAGATGATCCGCCGGACGCGCTCGCTGAAAATCTCGGCTCCGCCGCCGGGCATGGAATCCATACCGGCGTCGCGCAATCGCTCGAGGGTCTCGCGAACCGGGATTCTGGTGCGCCGCGCGAGATAGGCGATTTCCACCATCGTGAACGCTTTGAGATGCACCTGCGGGAAGCGCTGCTTGAGCCCGCGCAGCATTTCGCAATACCAGTCCAGCGTCAGTTCCGGATGCAAACCGCCGACGATGTGGAACTCCGTGACGGCTTCGCTCCATCCCTCGCCGGCGCGATGCCAGACTTCCTCGAGCGACATGGTATAGGCTTTGGGATCGCGGACTCGTTTGCCGAAAGCGCAGAGGCGGCAACTGGCCACGCACACATCGGTGGGATTGATATGGCGGTTGACGTTGAAGTAGGTCTTGTTGCCGTGCAGGCGCTCGCGCACCAGGTTGGCCAGGTATCCGACGGTGAGAATATCGCTGGTGCGGTACAGCAGCACCGCGTCCTCGAATGTCAGGCGTTCGCCGGTTTCCACTTTTCGGGCTAGGGGAGCTAAGCGAAGATCAGCGATGGCGGCTGGCATGATTCAGGCACTCGGTTTGAGAAGGAAAATATCTGCGGCCCAGAATAAAAAGAATAACACGCTGACATAGCCGTTCATGGTGAAGAAAGCCGCATTTACACGCGACAAGTCGTTCGGTTTCACCAGGCTATGTTCGTAAATGAGCAGCATGACGATGGTCCCCACGCCGGCCAGTGCGAGAGCGCCCACGTGCAGTGTATAAACCAGTGCCAGCAGGCAGATCACCATCAGGAGATGCAGGAGCTTCGCGATCCTCAGGGCGCCGGCGATGCCGGCGACGCGGGGCACGCTCCACAGCCCTTCTTCCCGGTCGAAATCGTAATCCTGGCAGGAATAGATGACGTCGAACCCCGAAGTCCAGAACATCACCGCGGCGGTGAGCAGCAGAATGCGCGGGTCCAGCGAGCCGCGTACCGCGATCCAGGCGGCGGCCGGTGCGATACCCAGGCAAAGTCCCAGTACCAAATGCGAAAAGGTAGTGAAACGCTTCGTGTAGGAATAAAAGAAGACAATGGCTAACGCCAGCGGCGCGAGGCGCAGGCACAAGGGATTGAGCTGGTACGCAGCGAAGAACAAGAGAAGCGAAGCCGCCACTCCGAAGCACCACACGAATTGCAGCGACAGCAAACCGGCGGGAATGGCGCGCATTTTGGTGCGCGGGTTGCGCGCGTCGATTTCGGCGTCGATGACGCGGTTGAACGCCATGGCCGCGGAACGCGCGGCCACCATCGCCACCACGATCCAGAGCAGTTGCCGCGCGATCCCAGGGGTGCCGAATCCGCTTTGCCGGAACGCCAGCAGCGCACCCGTAAGAGCGAAGGGAAGCGCGAACACCGAGTGCTCGAACTTAATCATTTCGAGTGTTAACCGAAGGTGGCGCCAAAGCATGCTGAAAGTCTCTATTCTACGCTATGCTGTACGAAGTACTATTGCGGTAACGTGTCGGCGACGGGAAGGTGATTGGCAGACAGCCGTTTGTGGAAGGGAGCCGCAAGGAATGTTGGAAGCCTTCGCGATGTCGGACAAAGGATGTGTCCGAAGCAATAATGAAGATTACTGCCTGATTGAACCGGAAAGCGGATTGTACGTGCTCGCCGACGGAATGGGCGGCGCCAAAGCGGGGGAAAAGGCGTCCCGTCTGGCAGTGGATACCGTTGCCGAGATCGTGCATCTGGCGCCGCAACTGGATTCGCAAGTGCTGCTTACCGCGGTGGAAGAGGCCAACAAGCGGGTTTTGGCCGCGGCGCACAGCGATCCGGGGCTGGAGGGGATGGGCACCACGCTGGTGGCGGCGCTCGATCTCAACGACGGTTTTTCCATCGCCAGCGTGGGGGACAGCCGCGCGTATGTGCTGGATGACGGCGGCTTGCGGGTAATTACCGACGACCAGACCTGGGTGAACGAAGTCGGCCGCCCGCTCGGGTTGGATGAAGAGAGCCTCCGCAATCATCCCATGCGCCATGTTCTCACCATGGCCATCGGCGCCAGCGCGCCGCTTACCGTGAACTACTATTGCATCCGCCTCGAATCGGGCGCTCTGGTGCTGATGTGCAGCGATGGCTTGCACGGCGTGCTGGAACTGGGCCAAATGGAGCAGATCCTGGAGCGCGGACGGATGGGGGCGCTGGAAGAGAGCTGCAGTCAACTGATAGCGGCGGCCAAAGCCGCGGGCGGTCCCGATAACGTCACCGTGGTTTTGGTGAGAAAGTCGGACTGACCAGGCTACTATCCCGGCGCAGTGAAATGGTTTCCGCCCACGGCCGCCCTGCTGGCGGCACTTGCGCACTTGTCTTTCGCCCAGATTGCAGTGCTGCACATCCAGGTGATCGAGGGGGAAGGAGCCGTGAACGCGGCCGGTTCCCGCATTGCGCGTCCTCTGATAGTGGAAGTTACCGATGAGACCGGGAGACCCGTCGAGGGTGCGTCGGTCAGCTTCCACCTGCCGGACGAGGGTCCGGGCGGCACGTTCGGGAACGGATTACGCACAGACGTGACCGTTACCGACGTCCGCGGGCGCGCCAACCTCCACACCATGGTCACGAACCGGACGCCCGGACGGGTTGCCATCCGGATTGTGGCGTCGAAAGAGCAGGCGCGGGCGGGAATGGTTTCGTTTCAATATATAGCCGGGCCGAAAAACGGGGCCGCGCCGGGAAAGTCCGCCAGGGGTGGATCGTCGTGGATGCACGGTCCGCTCAAGTGGGTGGTGGTAGGCGCGCTGGCAGGCGGTGCGGCGGCCGCGGGAGCGCTGGTGGCGGGCAAATCGGGCAACTCCGGTTCTCTTACGGCTGCGGCGGCTGCCGCAACTTCGACCGGGGTTACGATCGGGAGTCCGTCCCTATCCGTGGGCAAGCCATGAAGGTGACGGTGCTGGGCGCGTTACTGGCTGCCGGCGCTTGGCCCGCGCTGGGACAATTTCAGCTTTACGCGGTGAACGGCAGCATCGTGCAGCCGGTGGCGAGCACCTATGATTTCGGCAGCGTAGCGCCGGGCGCCTCGGTAACAGCAGCCTTTCAAATCACCAACATTTCCACCCAACCGGTCATGCTCAATCTGCTGACAGTGACCGGCAATGGATTCTCTGTTCCTCCCGCGAGCGCACCGGCGCTTCCGGTGTCGCTGGCGCCGCAGCAATCCACCGGTTTCACCCTCATCTTTCAGGCGGCCGGACCGGGAGTCTACAGCGGCGCACTGAACTCGGTCGGAATGGCGATCACCCTTTTGGCGACCGTCCCGGTGGAACTCACCGGCGAATGGGTGACTGGGACGGGAACGCAGTTCTTGTCGGCGGGACCCGTGAATTTTGGCTCCGTTCCGGTGGGGCAGAGCCCGACCGTGGAAGTGGTGCTGTTGAATCAGACTTCGGCGGCATTGCCGGTTCCCCCCCTGTCGGTTTCCGGGGCTGGATTTTCACTGGCGAGCCAACCAGCGGCAGCCGCCACTGTCCAGCCATCCGCCAGCGCCGCGCTGGAGCTTCAATTCAGTCCCACCACGGCGGCGGCGTACACGGGCACGCTCGCTATTGGAGGACAGAACTTCGCGCTTTCCGGGACGGGCGTGATCCCGCCGCTGCCAACGCCCTCGATCGCCATCGCCCTGGCAGAACCCGATAGCGCACAGCAGGGGACGATTGCGGTAGGCCTGAGCGCGCCCGCACAAACTCAGGCAGCGGGGACTGTGACGCTGTCGTTCGTTCCGGAAACATCGATCCCGGGCGGTGCCGATACCGGTATCGCGTTTGTCACGGGCGGCCAATCCACTGCGTTCAACGTCTACATCGGCCAAAAGCAGGGCGTCTTCGGAAGCGCGAACAGCATTCCATTCGAGACCGGCACCACCGCCGGAGTGCTCACCGTGACGGTGCAGTTGGGCAGCAACACGGCGCAGCAATCGATCACCATCCTGCCGGCGGTCGTGGGGGTGACCGCCGCGCAGGGTGTGCGATCGGCCAACTCAGTCGAGGTAGACCTGACGGGGTTCGATAACACGCGCACCGCGGGCGCTCTCTCTTTCACGTTTTTCGACGCCCTCGGCAATGCTATCGGCGCGGCGGTTCAGGCCAACGGCGCCAGCGATTTCGCGGCGTATTTCCAGAATTCGGACGGCGGGACGTTCGAATTAAAAGCGGTATTCCCGGTAGTGGGCGACACCAGCCAGATCGCTTCGTTTCAGGCGACCGTGTCGAATTCGACAGGCAACTCCACGAGTGCGCGCACGAGCTTTTAGCGAAATCGACTTACTGGCTTTTCTCTCGCGCTTCATGCGATTGCCGGAGCCTGTCGATGATTTACTCGTGCAGCACCGGGCCAATCGCCGCCATGAGCGACCGGAAGGGCGGCGCGCGCTGCCGCGATGACAGGAGGTGTCCGGGAAATGCAGCGCGCAGAAGAACACCGAACCAGATTGCACAACCTCTCTCGCGAGAACAGCAATCTGCGGGCACAGGGCGTCCGGCAGGGAGAAGAAATCGCCATCCGAAGAGCAGCCAACAATGCCAGTTTGGCGGAGAACTCCGATCTGCGGCGGGCCGCAATGCACGATCGGGAGGAAATCGCGGTGGAGGCGCTGCGGATCCTCGAGACCTGCGGCCCGAGCTTGATCCTGATGGATGTGCAACTGCCGGGATAGACGGTCTCGAGTTGACGCGCCGCCTCCGCCGGGAGCCGAGGTTCCGCGAAATACCAGTGGTGGCCTTCACCTCCTACGCCATGCCACAAGAAAAAGCCGCTGCCGGCGCCGCGGTCCGGCAATACCGCCGCGGCGGATCAGGACCGCAGCCGCCCATAGCAGATCCCGCCGGGCAGTACCCATTTTGGCCGGCATCCGAAACTCTCAGGCGCTCTAAGTGTTTGTGCGGATAGGCACGATGGCGCCTTGCCGCCACCGGGCTATCGCGAGCCGGTTCGCATAAAATGACTCTGAGTTCACGGTCCTGCCAATGACAAAACGATCGATTTTCCTGACACTCCCGCTTCTTGTCATGCCATTGCTGTCAGCCTTCGGACAGCCAGCCATCGGAGGTGGAACCTGCAATTCCGCCACGCTGAGCGGCGCCTACGAGGTTCTTTTAAGCGGCCGGCAACTGACCTCCGCCGGAGCCGTAACGCAAATCTTCCAGGGTGTCGGAACAGCGAATTTCAACGGTCTGAGCAAGGTTACCGTCAGTCTGACCGCGAACACCGTCACGACGACGCAGAATTTCGGGACGCCCATCACCTGGAACGGAACGTATAGTCTGCAAGCCAACTGCATCGGCGCCATGACCATTACTATCGGTGGGACAGCCACATTCAGTCTGGAGGCATATACCCAGCCGGGTTCGGCGACGGTCGCCAGCGGGTTCGCGGTGATCGGTTCCGATTCATCCTATGCATACAACGGCACCGGGACGATGCAGCCCGCCACGTGTCCCTCCACCATCAGCGGCGCGCACGAGTTCAATGCCACCGGCAGCGGGTTGACTGGAGCAGTGGCCAACAGCACACTCGACGTGGCCGGCATGCTCCAGTTCGACGGAATGGGGAACGTTACCGGCACCTGGACGCAAGTATCCAATCTGACCAGCACGACGGTCAGCGCCGGCGGCACTTATACGGTCGGCGAGGGGTGCCTGGCATCCGCCGTCATGACCGATACTTCGAACAACAAATACACGTTCAGTTTCAGCTTCTCCTCGGCGTCTCCGAATTTTGGACTGATTGCTTCGTCACCGGCCGTGATATTCGACGGCACGGCCTCGGCGATGCAGCCCACTATCGTCACTTCGTGCGCCGCTTCGACGTTGAACGGGACCTATTACATGACGCTGGCCGGCCGGCTGGCGCCTTCCGGAGCGGCCACCAAAATACAACTGGCGAACGGCACGGCCACATTCGACGGAGCGGGCCACGTGACATTCAATTTGACCGCGAGTTCCGTCAACGGCAGCCAGCTTTTCGGCGCGCCACTCACTGATTCGGGAACTTACTCCCTGCAATCCACGTGTCTCGGGTCCATCAACATCGCCTCAGGGGATACCGCAACCTTCAACCTGGTGGCCTACAACTTCAACACCACCACCTTGCAGGCAAAATCCTTCACCATGGTGGGCACCGATGCCACCTATGCGCTTAATGGCAGCGGCTCGGTGCAGCCGGCCGAGTGCGCGGTGAGCACGCTCTCGGGTTCCTGGCCGTTCAGCGGGACGGGAAATTCGCTTTCCGGGGCGGCGAACACCGGCCTGGCCGATCTCGGCGGTATTTTGCAGTTCGACGGGCAGGGCGCCGTCAGCGGCACGTGGACCCTGGTTTCCAACAGCGCCAGCACGCCCGTTCAGGCTGCGGGAACGTACACCGTATCGTCCACCTGCGTTGGCAGCATCAGCCTCACCGATCAGGCAAACAATGCGTATGCCGGCAGTCTGGCGGTCTTCGGTGTGGATACCTATGGTTATCCGAACGATTTCCAACTCGTGATGACGTCGCCGCAACTGATTTTTTCCGGCACGGGGCGGGCGGCCTTCGTCAACCCCGGCGAGGCGTTGACCAATAACGCGGCGTTCCTTCCCGGAGCGACGCCCGCCGGAACCGTCTTCGCGCTTTTCGGCAGCGATCTCGCGTCGAAATTAAGCCAGGCCACCAACGTTCCTCTGCCCACGACGCTGCTCACCACGACGCTCTTCGTGAACGGAGAAAAGGCGCCTCTGTTCAACGTCCAACCCGGTCAGATTGACGCGCAGATGCCGGAAGACATCAAGCCCGGACTCGCCACCGTGATGGTGACGAACGGCACCAACAGTAACGCCGTCTCGGTGATGGTTCCGGCGGTCTCGCCCGAGATCATCGTATACGGCAATAATCTGGCCGTGGTCACCGACCTGAATTACAACGTGATTACTTCGGCCAAACCGGCGCACGTGGGAGATACAGTGGTGCTCTGGTTTCTCGGCGGCGGTGCGGTCAACGCTTCCGGGAAATTGACTACCGGAGCGGCCTCGCCGGCGGGGCTTTCTCCAGTCACCGGGCCCTACACCATCACGGTGGGCGGCGTGGAGGCCACCAACATCAGCTACGTTGGATTGACCCCGGAGTCCGTGGGTCTGTATCAGGCCAGTTTCGTGGTTCCTACCGGGACCCCTACAGGCAATCAGAAGGTGGTGCTGACAATCTCCGGCCAGGACTCGAACGCGCCGGTGATGGCTGTGAAATAGGCGCAAACCGGTCCCCGGGGACTGGCGCCGGGAGCGAACGGGTGCGCGAAATAGCAGTGGAAATCTCGCGACCCGATTTGAGCGGCGGGTATTCAGGGCCAGGATTCCGGGCGTTTTCGAGCCACGGTGTCGCGGCGGCGCGAGGGTGCGAAAACAACCGGCAGAGCCGTCTGGCGTACTGTGTACGCTCGGGTTTCGTTGCATTTCCGACGGGATCTGGACAGGCGCTCCATTTCTATGGCGCACCCGGGGCGAAGCAAATCAGTGGTCGAACGCACGGAATCGTTATAAACTCGTTGGAATCAGGAGAAATCTTAACTTGACGTTTCGCCGTTGTGTTTTGCTGGGTTTCGCGCTGGCCGCCCTCGCGCCGGCGCAATCGCTCGATTCCAAGCTTTATGCGGAAATGCACTGGAGGTCCATCGGACCGCCACGCGCCGGACGTGCGCGCGCGCTCGCCGGGGTGGCGAGCCAGCCCAACGTCTTTTATATCGGATTCGATAACGGTGGTGTGTGGCGTTCGACCGATTATGGCTCCACCTGGGCGCCTCTGTTCGACCGCGAATCGACCGGATCGATCGGCGCGATCGCCGTCGCCCCGTCCAATCCCGACATCATCTACGTTGGCACCGGCGCCGGAATCATCCGCCCGGATCTTTCCGTGGGCGATGGCATGTACAAGTCCACTGACGCGGGCAAGACATGGACGCACCTCGGACTGCGCGACTCGCAAATGATCGCCACGATCGATGTCGATCCTAAAAATCCCGACCGGCTGTTCGTGGCGGCGCTAGGCCATCCCTACGGTCCCAATCCGGAACGCGGCATCTTCCGGTCCACCGACGGCGGCGAACATTTCGACAAGGTTCTCTACCACGACGAATACACCAGCGGGAACGACGTCCATATCGATCCCAGCGATCCGAGCATCGTCTACGCCGCCATGTGGCAGCAGCAGCAGGGTTTTTACGAGAACGGCGCCTACGGCGGCACCGATGGGGGCATTTACAAATCCACCGATGGCGGCAACAACTGGCGCAAACTGACGCTCGGGCTGCCGGCTGTGATGGAGGCCAACCTGGCGGTTGCGCCCAGCAATTCGCGGATTCTGTATGCCATGGTGGCGACGAATGGAGGCGGTGGCGGCGGCGGACGCGGTGGGCGCGGCGGCGGCGCGATCGGCTTCTACAAATCCACCGATGGCGGCGAGAACTGGTTCCTCGCCGCCGACGATCCACGGATCGTGGAAACCGGCTCGCAGCGCCATCCGCCCGACGCGCGCCCGCTGGCGCGAATCGGTGGCGGCGATTTGCCCACCATCACGGTGGACCCATGGAGTCCCAACGTGGTTTATAGCTGCTCCACGGTCTTCTGGCGCACGGAAGACGGCGGCCAGACGTGGTCGGCGGTGCGCGGCGCGCCCGGCGGAGACGACTATCAGAAGAGCTGGGTCAACCCCTCGAATGCCAACATCATCCTGCTGGTGAGCGATCAAGGCGCAGTGGTATCCGCCAATCGCGGCGAGTCGTGGAGCAACTGGTACACCCAGCCGACCGCGGCGGTGTATCACGTGACCGCCGACAACGCATTCCCTTACCGCCTATGCAGCGGGCAGCAGGATTCCGGCTCGGCCTGCGTGGAAAGCCGGGGCATGGACGGCGAAATCACGTTCCACGACTGGCACCCCGTGGGAATCGAGGAGTACGGCGAAGCCGCTCCCGACCCCAAGAATCCCGACCTGGTGTACGGCGGCAAGGTGTCGCTCTACAATCGCGCCACGGCGCAGAAAATGAATGTCGGGCCGGGCGGCGCCGGACGCGGCGGTGGGCGAGGAAACGGCGGCGAGCAGGCAACCAAGGAACCGCCGGCGCGAACCGTGCGGACACAGCCTCTGATTTGGTCGCCGAAAGATCCCAATATCCTGTTTTACGGCACTGCCGGAGTCTGGAAGACCAGCAATGGCGGCCATAGCTGGACGGCCATCAGCGGCGATCTCACGCGCGGCGACAAGTGGGAGGTGCCGCGCAATGCCGGCAAGTACGGAACGAACCTGGCGCCCACCGCTGTGGGATCGGTAACGGCGCTGGCGCCATCGCCGCTCGACGTCAATGTCCTGTGGGCGGGCACGGGCGACGGCCTGATTCAAGTGACCACCGATGGCGGCGCGAAATGGACCAACGTCACACCCCCGCAGATCAAACCGTGGACGCGCATCTTCAACATGGACGCCGGCCACTTCGACACCCGGACCGCCTATGCTGCCGCGAACACGCTTCGCCTCGACGATCTGAATCCCCACTTCTGGCGCACGCACGATGGCGGCAAGACCTGGACCGAGATCGACAACGGCATTGCCGCGGGCGCGGTCGCCAATTCCATCCGCGAGGATCCGCGCAAGAAGGGGTTGCTCTATGCCGCGACCGACACCCAGGTTTGGGTGTCGTTCGACGATGGCGACAACTGGCATTCGCTGCGGCTGGATATGCCGGCGATTTCGGTGCGCGATATCGAAGTGAAAGACGATGCGACTTGCCTGTGCTCCGACCTGGTGGCGGGCACGCACGGACGCGGTTTCTGGATTCTCGACGACGTCACGCCGCTGCGGCAGGCGGCAGAGGCGGCGGCGGCGAAGGGCGCATTTTTGTTCAAGCCGGCGCCGGCCATCCGCATTCGTTTTGGCACGAACGATCCCACGCCCTGGCCGCCGGAGGTGCTGGCGGGCGAAAACCCGCCGCCCGGCGCTGTCATCGATTACTACCTGCCCGGGGCGGCGAACGGTCCGGTGAAGCTCGAGATTCTGAGCGGGCCGGGCAAGGTGATTCGCACCTACAGCAGCAGCGATCCGGTGATGACGCCGGATCCGGCAACGGATCCCGCGGCGTACAACAAGATCTGCCAGCAGACGCCGACGGCGGCGGATTGCAATTTGCCGCTCTATTGGCCGGCGCCGCAGCAACCGCTCAAGACTTCCGCGGGCATGCATCGTTTCAGTTGGGATCTGCATTACGATCCCATCGCCGGCGGCGGCGGAGGGCGCGGCGGCGGGGGCGCCAACGGCGCGGTTCCGCATCGAACCTATCCTGGTGTGAACTCACCCTGGGTCGCCCCCGGCATGTACAGCGTGCGCCTCACGGTAGACGGCAAGAGCGTGGCGCAGCCCATCACCGTAAAGATGGATCCTCGCGTCAAGCTCACTCCCGAGGTGGAGCAGATTTTCACCGTGAGCGCGCAATTGGAGGACAATGCCCGCATCGCGCAGGCAGCTTACAAAGATGCGCGGGCGCTTGTGGAGAAGATCCAGGCGCGGCCGAAATCGGCCGCCAACGATGCGCTGCTCAAACAACTCGAAGAACTGGCGCCGCCCGAACCGGTGGCGCCGGCGGGCGGGCGCGGACGTGGCGGGCGCGGCGGCTTTGGATTTGGCGCCGAACCCGCGGTTGCCGCGAACCTGAGCAACATCGCCAACCAGTTGATCGCCGCGGTGATGCCCATGCAGGCCGCGGAGATGGCGCCCACCGCGATGGAACTCACGGCCTGCAACAAAGCGCGGGAGGAATACGGTACCGTGATGGCAAAGTGGGGCGCGCTGAGGGCCAGGGCCAACGGGGCGTCCGCGCAATCAGCGGGAGGACGCGGCGCGGCGAAATAATTAAACCATGAGCAGATTCGCCGGGCAATGGGCCGGCTTCGGTTTGGGAGCCGCGCTTGTGGCTACCATTGTGGCCGGCGTGATCATGCTGCACTCCACCCGTGAACCCCGGGTGGCGATCGGGAACGACGAAATCTACTACTACCGCCGCGCCACCAAGGAAGACGCGCTGGCTCTCGGCAAGGCCCTTCAGGGCACGGGATTCTTCAATGGCCGCGGAACCAGCGTGCTGCTGTGGATGGGCGGCGGTCCCACGGTAGTGTCGTTCGTGGTGGACGATGGCGCGTGGAACCATCCGCGCGTGGTCTCGAATTTCACCGAACTGGGACGGCGCATCGCCACCTCGGTGGGCGGCTTTCCCATCCAGGTGCACCTGGTGGACGCGCACCGGATCATTCGCCGGAAGGTGAACGTCGGCAAACTGAAGGTGGGCACGAAGGATTGGATATATTACTTCGGCGACGCCACCGAGGCTGACGCGAAAGCTCTCGCCGGCGCGCTGCGCACGGAGGGATATTTCACGGACCGGGGCGCCACCGTGGCCTTGCTGAAAGGCGAAGGCACGGTGATTTCCTTCGTGGTGCAGGACGACTTATGGAATCAGCCGGCGGTGATTTCCACACTGGCGCTGCTGGTGCGGCGGGTCGCGCCACCCGTGGGAGGCTTGCCGATCGAGTTGCGGCTGTTGGACGGCAATATGGAGATCAAGAGGGTGGAGAGGGTGCGCTAGAGGGCAGATCGATGGGTAGGTGCCGGTAGCCGCCATAATGGAATTGGCGATTTTAGGGCGCCGCGTTCTTCGGCCACCGAGTCGCCGCGATCCATTCTTCGGCCCACGGACACTGCGGATCGGTGGCCGGCACCCGAACAGGATCATATTTACCGCACTTTGTCGGAGGACAGGCCCCTGTCCAGTGTATACTCGGGAATGCTAAATGAAACCCTGTCCGGCCTTGCTGCCTGTTATCACTCCTTTGCTCACCGGCCATGGGGAGGGCATGAAATCATCATGAAGAAGAAATGAAAAAGCTGCGCGTCGGGATCCTGGACATCGTTTCTCGGGGGCCTACGCGAGCACTCTACGCGAGGGTGATGAACGCCAATCTGGCCAGCATCATGCCGCAGGTGCTGGGTGTCTGGTGCCGCCAGGAGGGTCACGATGTCACTCTCATTTGCTACACCGGCTTCGAGGATTTGCTTTCCGAACTGCCGGCCGGGATCGACATAGTTTTCATTGCAGCGTTCACCGAAGCTGCCCATACCGCCTACGCCCTGAGCAATCTGTTCCGCTCGCGGGGCGCTATCACCGTTCTCGGAGGCTCGCACGGCCGCTGCTATCCCGAGGACGCCGCCAAATATTTCGACTACGTTTGCGGTTTCACCGATCGGGAAGTTCTCCGCGACATCCTACGGGACTGTTCGCAGCACCGGCCGGAGGGATTGCAGATGGCCTCCAAAACGCAGCCCCACTCCCTTCCTGGGGTCCGCGAACGCTGGCCGTTCATCGAAGCCACCCTCAAGAAAGCTCCCATACTCAAAATGGTGCCCATGCTCAGCAGCCTGGGCTGTCCGTACACCTGCGCCTTTTGCATCGACGCCGTAGTGCCCTATCAGCCCATGGACGCCGACGGCATTCGTGACGACCTGCGGTTTCTGGCCACCAAGTTTAAGCAACCCATGGTCGCCTGGCACGATCCCAACTTCGGCGTCAGGTTCGATGCCATCATGGACATAATCGAAGAGTCCGCGCCGCCGGGCAGCATGGACTTTCTTGCCGAGAGCAGCTTGGCGCTGCTATCCGAGCCCCACCTGAAGCGCCTCAAGAAGAATAATTTCAGAGCGGTGCTGCCCGGAATCGAGTCGTGGTACGACATGGGCGGTAAGTCCAAGACGGGCGGCAACCAGGGAATTGCGAAGGTCCGGCAGGTTTCCGAGCATGTCAACCAGATCCTGCGATATATCCCCTATGTCCAAACCAACTTTGTCTTCGGGCTCGATTGCGACGAAGAAGCCGAGCCTTTTGAACTCACCAAGCGCTTTCTTGATATGACGCCCGGGGCGTTTCCGGCGTATTCGCTGCTTACCGCGTTCGGCCGCGCAGCCGCTGTCAATCTCAGTTATCAGCGGGACGGCCGCGTGGTCCCCTTCCCGTTTCATTTCCTGAATAACAATCAGGCAATGAACGTCCGGCCCAGGAACTACACATGGCAGCGCTTCTACGAGCATGTCATCAGCCTCAGCCGGTATTCCTTCAGCCCGACTGCGATTCTAAAACGGTTGTGGGCTACACAGGGCGTGACTTCGCGATGGATGAACGTGGTGCGCGCCATCTCGTCGGAGGGTTGGGGCCGTTGCCGCTACCACGAGGATGTTCGGCGCCGCCTGGACACCGACGAACAGCTGTTGCCCTTCTATGAGCAGGAAACCACGGAGCTGCCCACCTTCTATTCCGATCAGGTTCGTAAAGACCTGGGTTCGCTTTGGGAATGGCTGCCCGACGGGGCGCTCCATCACGACCCGAACGCTTATCTCAAGTCGGAAGATAGGGTGATCGGCATTTCGAACCGTTCGCAACCCGGGAAGGCCAAGGCTATCGCCGCAGGCGAAATTCCGGTTTAAAATACGCCATCGTTCCACCGTTTGGATCGCGCGGGTTTCCCGGCGCGTCCTGGCGCGTTGCGTGGGAATTTGCCGATATTCGCGCGCTCACGCGTGATCCCTCAAGCTGCGTGATCGATGGCACAAAGTCGCGAACGCCCAAAGCTTGGCCGGATGCGCTTTGGGGCTGTAATCCTGCCGATCGGATGCCGGAACATCAAATGGCTTGAACCGGTGCGGATGTTCCTATCGACACCGAATCGCCGCGCGCCGACTGCGGGATCTTTGTATGACTGACCGGCGGTCATTATTGACTGACTGGCGGTCAGTGCGATATTCTGACTTCGTATGGCCCGTCCCCTCACCCCGTTCCTGGCGCTTCATTCCGCCGGCGAGCTGGCGTCGCAGATGCTGAATGTCGCCATCGGCTGGCATCTTTACTCGCTCACCCACAGCCCCATGAGCCTGGCGTACGCCGGGCTGGCGCAGTTTCTCCCGAACGCCGCCACCGCGCTCCTGGCCGGCCACGCCGCGGACCGATGGGAGCGCCGAAATCTGATCGCATGGTCGGCCGCGGCGCAGGCGGCATGCGTGGCGGCGTTTGCTCTGTGGACGATTCCGGCGCCGCCTTCGGCGCTACCGGTCTATCTGCTGCTGTTCCTGTTGGGGACGGCGCGGGCCTTCGGATCGCCGGCGATGTCCGCGATCCTCCCGGCAATCGTCAGCGCGGAAGAGTTCCCGCGCGCCGTGGCGGCTTCGACTTCGGCATTCCAGATCTGCGCCATCGCCGGACCGGCGCTCGGCGGATTGCTCTACGCCTTCGCCGGCCGCATGGTTTTTGCGGCCGCGGCGGCGTTATACCTGTTCGGCCTGACGCAGGCATGGCGCCTGCCCGCGGCCGGACGCGCCGAACCGGCCGCTGATGAAGGCCTGCTCGCCGGCGTCCGATATGTCGGCGCCAACCGGTTGCTGCTGGCCTTGCTTTCGCTCGACCTTTTCGCCGTCCTTCTAGGCGGCGTCACCGCCCTGCTTCCGATTTACGCCCGCGACATTCTGGCTGTCGGACCGGTGGGGCTCGGTTGCCTGCGCTGCGCCCCGGGCATCGGAGCGGCGGCGGTCGGTCTGCTTTTGTCGCGCCGTTCAGCCGGGCAGGGAGCGGCGCGGTCGATGCTGGCTTGCGTCGCGGGATTTGGCGTGGCGACGGCGGTTTTCGCGCTGTCCACCAGTTTCTGGCTGTCGCTCGCGGCTCTCGCGGGGGCCGGCGGCTTCGACATGGTGAGCATGGTCATTCGCCACACGTTGGTGCAGACGGCCACGCCGGACGCCATGCGCGGGCGCGTGAGCGCCATCAACTGGATCTTTATCGGCGCATCGGCGGAGTTGGGCGAGTTCGAATCGGGCGCGGCCGCCGCCCTGTTCGGTACCGTTCCGGCGGCGCTCCTGGGTGGATTGGGAACGCTCGCGGTGGTAGGGTTATGGACAATGCTATTTCCGGAGTTGAGCGAAAAGAGCCGCCATGCGGACCAGACCACCTGAAGAGCGGCGGGCGCAATTGATGAAGTCCGCCGAGCGCCTGTTTCTCAAGCACGGCATTGCCGCCACCACCATCGAGCAGATTACGTCCGGCGCCAAGGTCGCGAAAGGGACGTTTTATCTTTACTTCTCCTCGAAGGAGGACGTGCTCGCGGCGCTCGAACAACGTTTCGCCGGAGAACATCTGGCGAAGGTCCGCCGCGCGGTGGACGCCGCGCCGCCGGCGGACTGGAACGGAAAACTGGCGGCGTGGGCCGCTTCCGGAGTGGCCAGCTACCTCGATTCCATCGCCTTGCACGATATCCTCTTCTTCGGCTCGCGGCCTCCGACGCGTGAAGGCCTCGTGGATAACATCGTCATCGACCATCTGGCCGATTTATTGCGCCGCGGCGCCGATGCCGGGGCTTGGAAGCTGGAGGATTGCCGTTTCACCGCGGTTTTCCTCTTCAGCGGCCTTCACGCCGCGGTGGATGACGCTTACAGCAAGGAAAAACGCGTCAATCGCAGCCGCCTGGTGAGCCGCCTCCAAAGCGTCTTTTGCCGGGTTGTGGCATCATGAATAATTCCATGCTCAATGCCATTCCCACAGTGGTCATTGTGGGCCGGCCCAACGTTGGAAAGTCCACATTGTTCAATCGCATTACCGGCCAGCGCCGCTCGATTGTGGGCGACGAACCCGGCATCACGCGCGACCGCATCCACGGACAGGCCGAACACGACGGACGCCCGTTCGAGTTAGTCGACACCGGCGGCATCGTAGTCGAGGAACAGGAGCACATTCCGGCGCAGATTCTCCGCCAGGCGGAAGTGGCGTTGCGCAAGGCGGCTCACATCATCTTCCTGGTGGACGGGCGCGCCGAAATCACCGGGTCCGACCGCGACCTGGCGCGCATGCTGATCAAGCTCGGAAAGCCGGTCTCGCTGGCGGTCAATAAGATCGATACCAGCGAACGCGAAAGCCTGGCGCACGAATTTTACAGCCTGGGCATCGCCGACATTTTTCCGGTTTCCGCCGAACATGGCACCGGGGTGGATGCCCTGCTGGACCATGCGACGGCAGAATTTCCGAAGACCCAATCGGCAGCCGAGCCCGGGCCCGAAACGGCCGCCGAAGTAATCAAAGTGGCGATTATCGGCCGCCCGAACGTGGGCAAATCGACTCTCTTGAACACGCTCACCGGCCAGGAACGCGCCATCGTCTCTCCCATCGCCGGCACCACTCGCGACGCCGTGGATGAGAAGGTTCATCGCAACGGCGTGGAGTACATTTTCGTCGATACGGCCGGCATCCGGCGCAAGGGAAAGACGCGCGACATGGCCGAAAAGCTGAGCGTGGTGATGGCGCGGCGCCACATCCGCATGGCGCACGTGGTTTTGCTGCTGCTCGACGCCACGGAAGGCGTGGTGGGGCTCGATACCACGATCGGGGGGTATGCCCACGAGGGCGGTCGCGCGCTCATCGTTTGCGTGAACAAGTGGGACCAGGTGAAGGGGCCGAAAGGCAGTAAGAAACGCCAATTCGAGCAGGATATCCACGATTCATTCAAATTCCTGGACTATGCGCCGGTGGTGTTTCTTTCGGCGCGCAGCGGCGCGGGCGTGGAGTCGCTATTTCCATTAATTCGCGAGTGCTATGAGTCGGCGTCGCGGCGGATTCCCACCGGCGAATTAAATCGTTTCGTAGAGCAACTCAAATTCGAGGAACGTAAGATTTTTTACATTACTCAGCACTCCATCCGGCCGCCCGCTTTTGCGGTGTTTGTGGACCGCGGAGGGCCGCTTCACTTTTCCCACGAACGGCATCTGGCCAATCGAATCCGGCGGCAATTCGGTTTCCGGGGGACGCCCATTGTGATCGAAACCCGGGCCAGGAGGCCGGCCGGAAAACCGTAACAGATAGACGTTGCGATTTGTACGGATGCCCCTTAGACTAGAGAGCAGTAATATGCGTAACGTAATCATAATCCGAGGAGGGCGGTATGTGGAATAAGCGCCGGGACGAAGAACCGCCGAAACCCTTCAATCCGCCGGTAACACCAAGCGCACCGCCGGTCGCGGCCAGTGCGCCCGCTCCGGTGGCAACTCCCCTGGAAGTGAAAAAGGAGATCACATCCGTGTCGAGCACCCCCGTATCGAGATTCGAGCCCGCGAGCAGCGGCAATTCAATTGGAAAGTCAGTCAAAGTGGTTGGCCAGATCTACAGCAAAGAAGATCTGTACGTGGATGGTACGGTGGAAGGGACTTTGGAAGCTTCCGAGCACAAGCTGACCATCGGGCCGCACGGCACCATACAGGCGAGCATCAAAGCCCGCGAAGTTCTGGTGCTGGGCACGATCCAGGGAAACGTGGAGGCCTTCGACCGCCTGGAGATCCGTAAAGACGCCAAGCTTCTGGGCGACATCCGCACCGCCCGCATCGTGATCGAAGACGGCGCCTATTTCAAGGGCAGCATCGACATCATCAAGCCGGAGCCGGTGAAGGCGCCGAAGCAAGCCGCCTCTGCCGCGGCGCCGGCCGCCAACCAGACTTCGGCACCAACGCCTGCGCCTGTCGCGGAGAACCGGCGATAGCTGTTGGGGGTCCCGATGTGGTTTTCCGGGTCACGCAACGGGAAGAAGGGCGACGACGGCACTGGCCGCGTCGCCTCTCCCTCCCGCACGATTGCCGCGCAAAATGGCGTGATGACGCGCTCCAGCCGGGGCCTGGAGGAATTCTTCACCCATATTCACGGCCTTTCCGGGCTCACGTTGCTCGACTTGGGCGGCGCGACCCAGCAGAACGTCAGCTTTATCACCGACCTGGGGCATCGGCTCTATTCCGAGAACTTCCTGCAGATCCTGAAAGAGACCTCCAGCGCCGACGGGATGGCGGATCAGTCGAATCCGGGCTTGATCGACTACTTTCTGCGCCAGGCGCTGGATTATCCCGAAGGGCACTTCGACGGCGTACTTATCTGGGATGTGCTGGAATATCTGGCGCCGGCATTGCTCACCGCGGTGGTCGAAAGGCTGCACAAAGTGGTGCGCCCGGGCAGTTACATGCTGGCCTTCTTCCACGCCGACGACAAGCTGGAAGCTGTGCCCAGCTACGCGTTTCGCATCCAGGACGTGAAGAACCTCCAGGTCCTGCAGCAAGGCACGCGGCGCCCCATGCAGTTGTTCAATAATCGCAGCCTGGAACGGCTCTTCACCAAGTCGGATTCGGTGAAGTTCTTCCTCACAAAAGACCGCTTACGCGAAGTGGTGATCAGAGCGTAAACTGGATGTGGGGGGACTCCCGCATCTCGACCATTTCGTCTACCAGCGCACCAGCCTCCGCTACCACCCGTTTCGAGGGGCTGGAACCTGAGCAGCTTGTTCGCGCCTTCCGCCTGATGCACACCTCGCGCCGTCTGGACGATCGCGAGGTAGCGCTCAAACGCCAGAATCGCATCTATTTTCAGATCAGCGCCGCCGGGCACGAGGCCGTGCAGGTTGCCGCCGGCATGATTCTGCGGCCGGGAATCGACTGGCTTTTCCCCTATTACCGGGATCGCGCGCTGTGCCTCACTCTGGGCGTGACACTGCACGAGATGTTGCAGCAGGCGGTGGGCGCGGCCGACGATCCGTCTTCCGGCGGCCGGCAAATGCCTTCGCATTGGGGGCATCGGCAACTCCACATTGTAAGTTCTTCCTCGCCCACGGGCACGCAGTTCAATCAGGCCGTGGGATGCGCAGAGGCCTCGCGCTATGGCCGCGCCGCCGCCGACGAAATCACCATGGTCACCGGCGGGGATGGCGCCACCAGCGAAGGCGAATTCTGGGAATCGTTGAACGTGGCTTGCCTGCGACAGTTGCCGGTGCTGTTTCTGATCGAGGACAACGGCTACGCGATTTCCGTCCCCATCGAGTGTCAGACCGCCGGCGGCAACGTGGCGAAACTAGCCGCCGGTTTTCCCGGCCTGCTCCGGATGGAGGTGGACGGCACGGATTTTCTGGCGTCTTATCGCGCCATCGAGGAAGCGGCCGCCTGGTGCCGCGGAGGCCGCGGGCCGGCGCTGGTCCACGCCCAAGTTGTGCGGCTTTATTCGCACTCGCTTTCGGACGATGAGCGGCTTTACAAGACGAAAGCCGAGCGCGAGGCGGAAGCCGAGCGCGACCCGGTGATCCGCTTTCCGCAATGGCTCGTCGAGCAGGGAATACTGGACCGCCAGCGGCTCCAACTCATCACCCATGAGATCGACCAGGAAGTGCACGATGCCACGCACCGCGCCCTGCACGATGTGCCGCCGGCGGCCGATACGGCGATGCGCCACCTGTATTCCGAAACCGTGGATCCCACATCGCCGGACTTCGCTTCCGAGCCCAAATTCCGCGGCGAGCCGATGACCATGGTGGACCTGATCAACGCCGCTTTGCGCGAGGAGATGCGCCGCAATCCCAACATTCTGGTGTTTGGCGAGGATGTGGCCGATTGCACCCGCGAGGAAAACCTGAAAGAGGTGAAGGGCAAAGGCGGCGTGTTCAAGGTGACCGGGGGATTGCAGCGCGAGTTCGGCGCCGAAAGAAGTTTCAACACTCCGCTGGCCGAAGCTTCGATTGTGGGCCGCGCCATCGGCATGGCGGTGCGCGGGCTCAAGCCCGTCGCCGAAATTCAGTTCATGGATTATATCTGGCCGGCGATGATGCAGATTCGCGACGAGCTCGCGACCATGCGCTGGCGCTCCAACGGCGCATTCGCCAGCCCCGCGGTCATCCGCGTGCCCATCGGCGGATATCTCAACGGCGGCGCCATCTATCATAGCCAGTGCGGCGAAGTGGAGTTCACGCATATCCCCGGTCTGCGCGTGCTTTTCCCATCGAATGCGCTGGATGCCTGCGGGCTGATGCGCACGGCGCTACGTTCCGACGATCCGGTGTTGTTCCTCGAGCACAAACGGCTGTACCGCGAACCTTACAATCGCTCGCCCCATCCCGGCGAGGATTTCACGATTCCGTTCGGGCGCGCCCGGGTGGTAAGACCAGGCCAGAATCTCACCGTCGTCACCTATGGAGCCCTGGTGCAGAAATCGCTGCTGGCGGCGACCCAGGTGGAGCGGCGTATGGCGCAGGTGAGTATCGAGATCATCGACCTGCGCAGCCTCGCGCCTTACGATTGGGAGGCGATTGCGGCATCGGTCGGGAAGACCAGCCGCGTGCTGGTGGCGCACGAAGATTGCCTTTCGTGGGGATACGGGGCGGAAATCGCCGCGCGCATTGCCGATGAACTGTTCGCGAACCTGGATGCTCCCGTGGGGCGCGTGGGCGCGCTCGATACGTGGGTCGGCTACCATCCGCAGCTCGAGGCCGCCATCCTGCCGCAGACCGAGCGGCTGGCGACGGAGATGGAGCGCCTGCTGCTATACTGAAGGTTTCGAAACCAGTAGGGTCAAGTCAACAGCTAAGGAGTTTCATGATCACTGCAACACAACTGCGTCCGGGGATGATCGTCAAGTTCAACAACGATCTGTATTCGGTCTTCTCCATGACGCACCGCACGCCCGGGAACCTGCGCGGCTTCGTTCAGGTGCGCATGCGCAATCTGCGTTCGGGTACCATGATCGAGCACCGCTTCTCCTCGGAAGACCGCGTGGAGAAAGCCATGCTCGAAGAGCAGGAAATGGAGTATCTGTACGACGATGGCGAGTACTACTACTTCATGAACATCGAGACGTTCGAACAAATGCACCTCATGAAGGACCTGCTGGGCGACGCCGTGCAGTATCTGATTCCGCAGCTTCACGTGACGGTGGAGTTTTACGAAGGTAAGGCGATCGGTGTGGAACTGCCGGCGACGGTGGATCTGACCGTGGTGGAAACCGAGCCCGGGCTCAAGGGCGCCAGCGTTTCCAATGTTACCAAGCCCGCCAAGATGGAGACGGGGCTGGTGGTGCAGGTGCCGCCGTTCATCACCGAAGGCGAAAAGATTCGCATCAATACGTCCGAAGGCACGTACCAGGAACGGGCCAACTAGGCGATCGCTTGCAGCGCGCTTGCTAATTGCGCTTCCTCTTCCGGCAACACGGTTCGCAAATCCAGTCGCAGGCGATCGTCTTCGATGCGCGCAATCACCGGCGGATCGCCCGCCCGCAGACGCGCCTCGGCACCCGCCAAATCGTCGAGTGAGATTGCGATCAGCCACGTGGGAATCGATTGTTCGGGCGTGGCGCCGCCGCCGATCACCGAGTTTCCAGGGACTACTTCGGCGCGAATTCCAGGCACGGCGAAGATCAACTTCTGGGCGCGCGCGCGAATTTCGTCGGCCGGCTGCCGGATCATCGCCAGAGCTGGCACGGCGTCCCAGCGTTCGCAGAGCAGACTGCGCAGGGTATTTTCGAGCGATTGGTAGATGAGCTTGTCGAGCCGTAGCGCGCGGAACAGCGGATTGCGCCGCAGGCGCGCGACTATCTCCGGCTTGCCCGCGAGAATTCCAGCTTGCGGTCCGCCGAGCAGCTTATCGCCGCTGAACGAGACCAGGTCCGCGCCGGCGCCGAGACTCTCTCGAACCAGCGGCTCGTCGATTCCGAACGGGCGCAGGTCGACCAGACAGCCGCTGCCCAGATCCTCATAAACCGGCAGGCCGCGCTCGCGTCCGAGTGCCGCCAGCTCGCGCAATTCCACGCGGGCTGTGAAACCGGTCATGCGGAAATTGCTGGGATGCACGCGCAGCAGCAGGCGGGTCCGGCCGTTGATGGCGGCGCGGTAGTCGTCGATATGTGTACGGTTGGTGGTGCCGACCTCGCAGAGCGTGGCGCCCGAGCGCGCCATGATCTCGGGAATGCGAAAGCCGTCGCCGATCTCGATGAGTTCGCCGCGCGACACCACCACCTCGCCGCCGGAAGCGAGCTCGTTCAACGACAGAAAAATGGCTGCCGCATTATTGTTGACCGCGATTGCGGCGGTTCCCAATAAGCGCGTGAACAGGTCCGCGGTGTGGGTGTCGCGTTTGCCGCGCCGTCCGGCCGCGAGATCGTATTCCAGGTTGGAGTATCCCGTAAGAGGCTGCCATGCCGCGAGCGGCGCGCGTCCCAGGTTGGTGTGCAGCACCACGCCGGTGGCGTTGATGACGCGCCGCAGCGAGGGCCGCGCCAGCGCCGCGAGACGGCTGGCCACGCGCTCTTCGGCGGGGATTCCATCGCTGCGGCCGCCGAGAATTTCCGCGCGTATCTCATCGACCGCCGCGCGGATTTCGGCGACGACGAGCGCGTGCGGAAACGCGCCGGCACGGTTTGCGAGCCGATCGAGAACCTCGTGGACGGCCGGCAGCGCGCGCAGTTTTTCGCTTGCGTTCACGATTCCGATGGTACGCGAGAGGCGTTCGAAGGTGCAACAGATGGTATACTGATGTTGTTCGGGGCGTGGCTCAGCCTGGCTAGAGCGCCTGGTTCGGGACCAGGAGGTCGGTGGTTCGAATCCACTCGCCCCGACCAAATTCCGGCTCTACGCCAAAACCGGGGGCAGACCCCGAAATCTCAAAACCTCCTACAAACCTAACACCCCGACCCGCATTCGCTAGTTTTCGAAGTTGCGGAAGCCAAAAGCCACCCTATTGATGAGCTCCATTTTGTCAGGAGTAGAGCGTCTCCCCCAGCGGGACGAGTTGCGCCAGGCCGGCCTACTCCTTCACCGCTCAGCATAAGCGGTCGACCTGCCCGGCGCCGCCTGCCGCTTCCCTGGCGCCTCAAATGGACTCAAATGAACCCTTCTTCTTCGGCGGAAAAAGCTCTCAAATCGCCCCGGATGAGTTTCTTGCCTAACAAGGGCATGCGGTCTGCTCGCTCCACACCGGAGGTCAACTACATGAACCTGCAACGAACACTCCTGGCGGGAATCGCCATCGGAGCCCTATCCGTGGGAACAGCCATGGCCCAGTCGAACGCCAACCGTCTGAGACGGTCCGACACCGAGTTCATGACCAAGGCGGCAGAGGGAGGCATGGCCGAAGTCGAAATGGGGCGGATTGCCGAACAGCATGCAGCCAATCAGAAAGTAAAGGATTTTGGCCAGCGCATGGTGAAGGATCACACCAAGATCAACGATGAATTGAAGCAGGTCGCTTCCCAAAAGAGTGTGACGCTTCCCACCACCGTGGACGCCAAACAGAAGAGCACCTTGGACAAGCTGTCGCAGCTCAACGGAGCCGCCTTCGATCGCGACTACATGGAGGATATGGTGAAGGATCATGAGGAAGACGTATCGGAGTTTCAACGCGAGGCCGATTCCGGGAACGATCCTGCCGTGAAAGCTTTTGCCGCGAAAACTTTGCCTACCCTGCGGGAGCACTTGAAACTGGCGGAGGACATCCGGCCGCAAGTCACGAAATAAAGCTGCTGCGATGCCTGAAAAGGAGACCATTCGACGGGCGCAAAAGGATAAGCAGGAAGGTAAGGCGCCTTCCACGCAAGCCGGCGAATTCGTAAAAGAGGAAATGGATCACATCCGCGAAGGCAAGCACGGGGCACGCTCCACCAGGCAGGCCATCGCCATCGGCTTGTCCCAGGCCCGGCGCGCCGGCGTGGATCTCCCCCCTCCCAGGAAGGGCGCGGCACCGGAGAGAACGCGAAAACAGGCAAAACGCGATCTGTCCAAAGCCAATACCTAAGCCGCTCTGGCAGAGGCGGAGCGCGCCAGTTTTTCCTGATGGGCCGCAATGATGACCATGGCGGCATACTCGTCGGGCCGCAGGCCGAGCCCGGCATAGGCGGCATTCTGCTGCTCGCCCTGCTTGAGAATGGGAAACAGCGAGCCATCCGTGTAAGCTTCGAGGATGGCCGGGTGGACATAATACTTGCGGCAGGTGGCGGGTCGATTTCCGAGCTCCGCGGCTACCGTTTGGATTGCGCCCACCACGACTTTCCTGCCCTGGCGTTCTGTACGGGATGGCCCAGCCGCTGCCAGTGCCCGCAAGGCGAGAAGTGTGCCCGCCCAGGTGCGGAAATCCTTCGCGGTGAATTCGCCGCCGGCAGCCTCGCGCAGGTACCGGTTGACGTCCGCGGATTCCACCGTGCAGACTTTTCCATCTTCGCCCATATATTCGAACAGTTCGTAGCCGGGCAACTCCTGGCAGCGGCGGACAATCTTGGCGAGGCGGCGGTCGGTGAGTTCGATATCGTGCTGCTGCGCACTCTTGCCGCGAAAGTGGAAGTGGAGGGTAGCGCCGGCCACGCTCACATGGCGGTTCTTGAGCGTGGTGAGGCCGAACGAGTCGTTCTCTCGCGCATACTCGCCGTTGCCGATACGAATGAAGCTGGTTTCGAGCAGGCGGACGACGGTCGCCAGCACCTTTTCCCTGGTCAATCCCGGGCGCCTGAGGTCTTTCTCCACGCGCCGCCGGATGATGGCCAGGACCGTCCCGAACGCGATCATGCGGCTGAACTTCGCCTGATCGCGGACGGCGCGATACCGCGTGTGATAGCGGTATTGGCGGCGTCCGCGGGCGTCGATTCCAACGGCCTGGAGGTGGCCATTAGCCGAGGGGCAAATCGCGACTTCCTTCCACGCGGGTGGAATCGCCAGGGAGCGGATGCGAGCCAGTTGTTTGGGATCGCGGAGCGGCTTTCCGGAGGGATCGAGATAGCGGAACCCTTTGCCGCGGCGGATACGCCGGATACAGGGTCCGCCCCACCGCACATAGCGCAAGCCTGCTTCGGCGGCCGATTCCGTAGGATCGGTCGAAAACATCGTCCAAGGAAACCAAGCACGCGGAAGACCACATCGGGCTCATGCAATCTTCCAACGCAAAGGCTTTCCTGGTCCGCCCGTCCCTTCGATCTCCACGCTACCGTCCGGACCCGCGGAAATGCGCGCCTTCTTGCCGTTGACCTCGCAGTGCGACAAAAGCGCGGCTTCCTTCACGTCCAGCGACAATCTGACCGTCCATTTACCCGCGCGCGCAGGTTCATACCACCCCTCGTACTTCGCGCGCCCCTGCTTAATCGCGCCGGCCAGCGGCGACTCAAATCGAAACGCTTCCACCGGCAGCCGCAGATTCAGGCTGAACCCCCGCGCCGTGAACTCCATCTCCAACAGTTTCGCCGCCGAATACAGCGGGCAGGCATGAGAATGCAGGTTCAGCACTGGAAAATCGGTGTAGTGGAGAAAACCGGAATTCACCGTCGCTCCCGGAGACTTGCTGCGCGCGGAATTATAGGTATCGCTGCCGCTCCACACGGCGTACCAGATGTCGGGGTAGGTTTCGGCGTGGCGGGCGAATGAGTTCCGCTTCCATTCGTCCCACGCCATTTGGGGATTGACCCGCGCCAGCGCCCAGATCAGCGTCTGATTGAGAGACGGCCAGACGCCGCCGTTTACCGACGTCCCCGGCTCGACGCCCATAGCGGCCTGCCCATCGGGACCCGGGCCCATTTGCACCGCGCCCGCGACCGAGCCCTGCCGCAGATTCTCGTCGATCGCCCGCACCAGCACGCTGGTCCGCTCCGCGTCGAAGCTGGAGACGAGCATCGCCCACGGCTGCGGCTCGAGCCACATCGTCTTCTCGCCAACCCACCCCAGTGTCGGCCCCAGCCATGCGCGCCGCAGCCATTGCCCAGTCCATTGATCGGCTACGGCCTTTCGATGTTGGGCCGTGCTGGCGTCTACTTCTGCGACGCGATCCGCAGCGGCGCCGGCAAAACGCAGCAACTGGCCGTAACAACCGAAAACCCACGCTGCCATTGCCGAGTTCAATACGCTCTCGCCTTGCTCGACGCACTCGTTCATGGCTTTCTGCGACCAAAACGCCACCAGCGCGTCGTTCCAATCGTCGTTGAGCATGCGCATCAGGCCGTGCTGGCCGGTCCCCACATCGTGAACCAGGTGCCGGTAGCAGCGTGCCAGCAGGTTGGCCACGGTCTCGGTCTGTCCCGCCTCGCTTCCCACCCGCGCGGGAATCGCTTCATTCAGAAACTCTGCGTCGCGCGTGGCCAGCACGTATTCGCTGGCCGCCCACAACAGCCACAACGGCATGTCACTCGAATGATCGGTGGTTAGCGGCGCTACCACTCCGTGGCCGACGATGGCGTATGGAATCGAGCCATCGGCGCGCACTTCTTTGAGCGTGTAGCGCAGGACGCTCTTCATGATTTGCGGCTCGCTGAAGATGAACGGCAGCGCGTGCTGCAACGGATCGCGCGCCGCTCCCTGAAATCCCATGAAGTATTGGTAGATCCCGCCCTGGGAAAGAATGTGCTCCTGGAAGTAGTCGTCGTAAGTCAGGCTGCTGCGCAGATAATAGTGATTCCACGCCGTCTCGCGCGCGATCCAGGGCTCTCCCGCCACGGAGAACCGCAATCCGCGCTTCTTCCACTCCTCGGCGGAATCGCGCACCAATGACGCGGCGCGCCCGCGGTACCGCGCCGCCAGATCGTCCGCGTCGAAACCCGCGGGCAGATAGCCATATAGAAAAGAGATGGTTTTCTTCTCGCCGGGAGCCAGGGAAATGGCGCGCTCGACCAGCAATCCCGCGCTTTCGGGGCTGTCGAGCCGCCCATCGAGCGGTGCTGCCAGACCTGCCGGCTGAGCCGCGCCACCCGAGCCGAAGAACGCCTTGGAGTTGGCGCTGAAACCGTCGGCTTTTCCGTCCAGCGAAACCAGGAATGTCGCCGGCGGATTCAGATCGTCGTACCAAGTGCCGTGAGCAGGCTCCGGCACCGCGCCCAGGAAGGCGTTGGGGTGGGCCGTCAGAGCGGCTTTCAAGCGCTCCCAGGTCGCCTCTTCTTCTTTGGTCCGGCCCGGGAAGTGTTTGTTCCCGATCAGACCCGCGCCGCCTCCGGCAGTCTGAAATGTGTGGGTGAAGCGGCGTCCCATCTGGCGCCGAAGCGCCACCGCATTGGCGCCTCCGAACGCTTCGATGAACGAGCGGAAGGAGAATTGGTACTGCTGGCAGCCCCAATATTCGACCCAGCGCAAGTTGGCGCGCTCGGCACCGGTGTTGACGATGGTCGTCTGCGACAACAATACCGGATCGTCGCCGAACGGCGCGGCGATCACCTGGTCCACCTGATAACGCTTGCCGGTGACGGTCTTGCGAAAGTACCCGATGCCGAAGGTGCGCTCGAAATTCGACCCGCCTGAATACAGGGTATGGAGCGATTCCTCCGGCCCAACGAGGTATCCGATGCCGCCGGCGAACTGGCTGGCGCTGGGGTCGTAATCGTTCAGGAATTTTGGCGCGCCCTCGTCTTGGCGCACCCGCACATGGCCATAGTTGGAGACGATGGCGCAAATACGATCGTTGCCCACCTGGTGAATGTGCTCGGTTGGTGAGAGAATCCCGCCGGCGGTAACGCTGGTGACGGCTTTCGGATCTTTGGTCTGGTCGCAGGTGTAGCGGAACGCCGGCAGCCCGAACTCATCTTCGATCCACTCGCCGAAATGGCCCGATCCGTAAGTGGTGGCGCCTCTTGGCTGAGCCTGCGTGGACCCGATTTGCGAGCCGGCGGCCATGGCCCACACGGGCGCGTGACCGATAAAGGTGCGTCGATTCATTTTGGTTCTCCTGAAGTGTTCGCGGCAGAGACCGAAATTATACCGCCGCGCAGGTGATCGCTCCGTGATCGGGTAGTCCAATCGAACAGCTGAAAGCGGGCTGTGCAGGCAGGATTGCCTGACAATCGTGGGTAATGCCATGCAGAACGGGAGACGGACTATGCCGGTAGAAGCCAAGGACCGATACCGAGCCGTCTTCGCCTGTGCCGAACTGGATGCCGTTACGGACAAGCCGGTGTATTTGGTGACCGCACGCGATGGAAAGCCGCTATCGGGCAAAGATCGGCGGTTCATGCTTGTTGTGCCGGGTGAGGATCGAAATGGGGGGGGCGCGACAGATGCCGGCCTTGACGATTAAATAAGTCAAGTGAGTGGTCAGGATCGACTCATGGCGTAATCGTTGGAGTGTACAGAGACCGCCGAACCCAGAGCCTGCTTCTGGTGAGCCGGGCGGGACTCGAATACGGGGATCATACTGAAAACAGGCAAATTATTGATGCTACGATTGGTAAGATAGCGACGACGATTTGCGCCCCTGGCGGCTTTGGCGGACCAAATCGGGCACAGGGCTCAGGATTTTACCTGATGCGGTAAAATCAAAAACATGAAGCGAATTCTCGCTGTTGCTACCGCAGTCTTTTCCGCCACGATGCCGTTTAGGAGGGAGAGCGAGCCGCGCGACTGCAAGTCTTCGGCGTGCGTCGATGAGGTAGCTGCGCCAACACGGGAGCAGAACCACGAGTGGGAGGATCTTCCTGTTTTCGATGTGCTCGATGGCAGGATGACCGCCGTCGGAAGTCCCGCTCTATTTGTCCCGTTCCTGACCCGCGAGCAAGCACTCCGCGACCTTGGTTGGTCGCT
>DATJMA010000173.1:0-87104 GCA_035509055.1 Bryobacteraceae bacterium
TATTCTGCGGTATTTGAGTTTTCAGGCTTGGCGGTAAGCTATTGATTTAATGGAGCGGGAGACGGGGATCGAACCCGCGACCAACAGCTTGGAAGGCTGTGACTCTACCACTGAGTTACTCCCGCTTGACCACGCGAGCAGCTCCGTTCATCCACTATATCACCCCAACGCCGGACAATGCTCGCCGCCTTGCCCGAAAAGCCCACGCGCTCAATCCTCCTGCGTGCTCAGCCGCGCCACCACCGAGAATCCTCGCAACCAGCGTTGTCGCCTTTCACTTCCCGCCGGCGGCGATTGTCTTGGGTCGGCCTGGAGTTGGCCCCGGATGCCGAATTTCAAACTGGCGTCTGGCTTCTCGCTGCAATCTGAGCCGGTGCGGGCGCTACAGTGAGGACCAAAATCGACCAACCCACCAGACACAATAGCCTGTTGTGGATAGGGCCTTGGACATATCTATCTTCCTGGTTGATGAGATCGCGCTTAGGACACGAATGTACTGGTGTGTGTAAGATGCGATCTTCGCCAATCAGGAAGTTCCTCTCACTGTTTCCGTCAATTTAAAAAAGGTGAATTTGGGCAAACCTTACAGCGGAGCATGGCATACATAAACAGATGCGAAACTCTATAACTTTCGCGCCGCCGTCCGTGGAAATCTACCCTATTAGGGTATTGCCCGTCTGGAGGGTTGGAATCTAATATAACCCTACCGGCTGGGAGCTTCCATTTGGCGCTCGATAAGGGTTTGGTCCATTTCTTCTTCCTCTTGATCGTTTGGCAGTCCGCCGCACGGGCCGTGGAGCCGATTCCCACAACGCCCTGCAACATCGTCGGCACCGGCACACCGGGCGTCGCCGATATCCAGTCCGAAATCGCGCAAGCCCTCGGCGCCACCTCCCCGGCCAACGACCTGAATGGCGATCACGTCGTGAACGTGACCGACGTACAGTTCGTGATCGACGACGCCCTTGGGTTGGGGTGTGCCACCAGCAGCTTCACCATCACCGGCATTACGCCCACATCCGGACCGCCTGGCACGCCGGTCACCGTGAGCGGTCTGAACCTCGCCTCCACCACCCAAATCGCGGTGCCGCAAGTGGGCGGCGGCACTGTGAATCCTCCGGCGGTCAGCGTCTCCGCGACCGCCCTGGTGTTCGTGGTCCCCGCGGGCGCCGCGACGGGCCCCATTCAGCTGATGGGCGCCCAGGGAACCGCAACCTCTTCCAGCGCTTTCACGGTAACTCCGCCCAACACCTTCACGGTCTCCGCCACACCGTCAACGGCCAAGTTAATTCAAGGCCAGAGCGTTTCCTACGCCGTGACCCTCGCCGGTAACAATGGGTTCAACCAACTGGCGCAGCTTTCGGTTTCCGGTGTGCCTCCGGGCGTCACCGCCGCGTTCCAGCCCGCCGGAATTACCGCGGGGCAGTTCTCCGTGTTGACATTGACCGCTCCCGCGAACCAGCCCCTGGCGTCATCCAACTTGTCGATTTCGGCCTCGGCCACCATTGAGGGCATGTTGGTTTCACCAACCGCCCCGGTATCTCTTGCCGTGGTCGCGCCGACTACCACCCTGCTAGGCCGCACAGTGGTTGCGGACCCGCTCCAGACGCCGCTGGCAGGCGTCACGATTACCACTCTCGGTCTCGATGGAAATGGAAATACCACGGGCTGCACCGGGTTCTCCACTGTCTCCGATACCGCCGGCAATTTCGTGCTGACGAATCTTCCGCAGGCCTGCACGGGACCGCAGTTGATCGGCTTTAACGGTACTACCGCCACGGCGCCGCCGGGGCAGTATGCAGCCGTCAATCTGGTGTTCACCCTGGCATCCGGGCAAGTGACCGCATCAGCCGTGCTGGTGCATCTGCCGCGTATCGACACCGCCGAGACTTTCGAAGTCACGCAAGATGCATCGGTCAATCAGACTTACGCGTTCGCCACCATTCCCGGACTCTCCCTGACGGTCTACGCCGGCACTACTTTCACGCTGCCGGACGGCACAAGACCGAACCCGTTCCCGCTGGCAGCCGTCCAGGTTCCGGTAGATCGCCTGCCCGACAACAAACCGAACGTCCCCACCATGATCCGGGCCTTCATCGTCGCGTTTCAGCCGGCGAATACGGTGGCCAGCCAGCCCGTGGCCGTCTCGTTCCCGAATACCTTGAACACCCCGCCTGGCACCGATATGGCGCTGATGACCCTCGATCCCACGCACGGCCAGATGGTGCCTTACGGCACGGGCGCCGTCTCGGGCAACGGCACGCAAATCGTTCCCGATTCCGATCCCGCCCATTCGGGACACCTTTACGGACTGGTTCATTTCGACTGGCACGGTCCCATGCCGCCGGCTCCTCCTCCCGCACCGGCGCCATACCCCGGCTGTCCAGGCTGTTGCATGGGCGGCGGGGGCGGCGGGGGCGATCCCGACGGGCCCGGCGGTCCCACAGGCGGCGATCCCGTGGATCTATCCTCGGGCGTGCAGATTGTTGCGGCTACCGATATCACCCTTCACGGCCGGCGTGGCGCCGTGCGGATCAGGCGCATCTACCGCAGTATGTCGACGAATGCGGGGCCGTTCGGTATCGGCAGCGGCTATAACTACGGATACCAGCTTGGCACCGAGGGGTATGTAAAGGGCCAAGGCATGATCACCCTTGTCATGCCCAATGGCAATCAGTATCTCTTCAGCCTGCAAGCCAACGGGACCTTAATCAATACCACCAATCCGGCGCTGCGCGGCGTGGTGATCTCGAGCCCTTCGCTCGAAGTCTACAACGTCCGGCTGAAGAACGGCACCACCATGCAGTTCCAGTCGCCGGCCTCCGGCGGGCTCATCGCTTACCTCATTTCCATCTCGGACCCCAATGGAAATACCGTCTCGATGACCCACGGAAATCCGTCGAGCCCCGACCAGATTACGAAGGTGACCGATCCGGTCGGCAGGTCCCTCACCCTCACTTACGACGGTTCGGACCGAATCATCTCGATTACCGACCCGATCGGCCGCGTCGTCACGTATGCGTACAACTCGCAGGGGACGCTGGCCTCCGTGACGGACGCCGCCGGCGGCGTGACCACCTACACCTACAATTCCCAAAACCAGCTCATGACGATTACCGACGCCCGTGGCGTGGTGATGGCGCAAGATACTTACGACTCCAACGGGCGAGTCATTCAACAGGTGCAGGCCGATGGCGGAGTGATCCATTTCGCGTACGCGCTGCTCAATCCGCTGGCGCCGACAAGCCCCGTGATGAGCACGGCAATTACCGATCCGCTAGGCAATACCACTACCTACCGCTGGGATCCCACCGGGCTCCTGTTGGGCGTGACCGATCCCACGGGCCAGACGCGCGTATTCGTTCACGATCCCCAGCACAACAATCTGATCACCGCCTCGACCGGCCCGGCTGCCTGCCCCTCCTGTGGCTTGGGCTCCGTGGGCGATCAATCTTTCACCTATGATTCCAACGGAAACACACTGAGCAAGACGGACGCGCTGGGCAACACCACATCAGTTACCTATGAGCCTGTCTACAACAATGTCACATCGGTAACCGACCCGAAAGGCGGAGTCACCACTTACACCTACGACTCGAATGGCCATATTCTGACCGTCACCGACGCGAATCACCACACGATTACGAATACTTACAACACATATGGTCAACTGACCCGGACCGTAGACGCGCTCGGCCAGACCACTACTTACACTTACGACTCTTTCGGGAACCTGAGCACGGCCACCAATCCGCTCGGCAACACCATCAGTTTTACCTCGGACCCCGTCTCCCGCCAGGTAAAGATCATCGACGCCTTGGGCCGGGTGTACACGACCACCTATGACGCGCTCGATCGCGTGGTCAAGCTGACCGACCCGCGCGGCAATGCCACGCTTTACACGTACGACGCGGTGGGCGACCGCCTCAGCGCTACCGATGAAAGCGGGCGGGTGACCTCCTACGCTTACGACCCGATGAAGCGCCTCTCCGCCGTCACCGATCCGCTGGGAAAGCAGGATTCGCGCGCACACGATTTCAACGGAAATCTGGTTGGCTTTACCGACCGGCGCGGGCAAACCAGCACCTACACTTACGATCTGCTCAACCGCCTGGCAGGCGCCAGCTATCAGGATGGCAGCACCAGCTCCGGTTCCTACGATGCCAACGGACGCCTCCTGCAAGTGGTGGACTCCACCAGCGGAACTTACAGTTACACTTACGACCCGGCCGGCCACCTCATCACCAGCTCCAGCCCATCCGGCACCATTGCCTACGCGTATGACTCCTCCGGTCGCGTGGCGTCCCGGCAGGTCGCCGGGCAAGCGGCGGTTTCCTACACATATGACGCAGTGGGCAACGTGCTGTCCGAGACTCTGCCGCAGGCCGGGGTAACGCTCACGTACAACAGCCGCAATCAGGTCAGCTCGCTGACGCGCAACAATGGAGTGGCATCCGGGTTCTCATACGACGGCACGGGAAAGCTGCTCTCGGTGGCACACTCGGGCGCAGGGGTGCAGGGCTCCTCGGCAATCGCTTATGACGCCGGCAACGGACCCAGCGCCTTTACGTCCTCATTCACCTCGCCGCAAGCGGCGGCCAACTCTTTTGACAGCGCCGGGCGCCTGGCACAGAGCGGCCCCAACACTTATACCTATGACGCCGAGGGCAATCTCACTTCGGCGACCAATGCCGGCGGCGTCACGAATTACGCCTGGGACACGCGCAGTCGCCTGCAATCGGTCTCCGCGCCAAGCGGCCAGAAGACGGTATTCCTCTACGACTTTCAGAACAACCTGGTCTCGCAAGCGGACTCCGGCCCCAGCCTGAACCTTACGCAGCAGTTCCTCATCGATCACGAAAACCTCGCCTATGTCGCCAGGAGCAATGGGGACAACCTCACAGTCCTGGCCGGCCGGAAACTGGACGAGCATCACGCGGTGGTCCATGCCAATGGACAGGTGGAGTACGGCCTGGCGGACGCCCGTAACAGCACCTCTGCTACCGTGGACCAAAACGGCAAGCCGGTCTCTAATTTCTCGTACGATCCGTATGGCAGGACGACCGGGAGCGGTACGTACCCATTCCAATTTACAGGCAGAGTGCCGTTGACCGGCTCCCTCTATTACCTGCGCGCGCGCTGCCTCGATTCCAGCGTCGGGCGGTTCATCAGCGAAGACCCGATCTCGCTATTCCGCGGCGGCCGCGCCTATGTCTATGCCGGCAACAGCCCGGTTATTCATAACGATCCCATGGGGCTTCAACCGGTGGGGCCGAAAGCGCCGCCAACGCCGGGCGGGGGCGGGGGTGGATCGTGCATCGACTGGTATAACGTATGGTCGAGCACGGTGGATTGCGCTTCCTGCCTCATGGATATCGTGGCATTATTGGCGGAGGGATCCGTGCCAAACGGCCCGACCGCCGGATCCTGTGAAAGTTGCATCTCCACGGGCGGCTTGACCCCCTGCGACCCCGACCCCGACCCTCCGCCTCCGGCGCCCGATCCGAACCCGTCGTGTTCCAGCAACCAATTGGATGGCGGGATATCCGACGGCGGCGGTGGTGGTGGAGGATGTAACCCGCAGCCTTCCTGCCAGGCCCCCGGCGGGCCTAAGTTCGACGGAGGGCAGTGAGCAGATGGCGCTGAAGCCGCTGGTTCGTGTGTTTCTGTGCGCGGTACTGCCGTCGCTTCTCGCCGCGCAGAGTTCTACCACCATCCAGTGCTATAACGACGACAACGGCCAACTCTATCGTGTGCTCGACCCTTCGGGAAACCTCACGGAGTACAGTTACGATCCCGTTGGCAACATTCTGCAAATCAGCCAATCGGTGGTAACGCCCGGTTCGCTCGCGGTGCTCAATGTTACTCCGGCCACCATGGGCGCCGGATCACTCGTCACCATCCTGGGACAAAACTTCAGCCCGGCCGCAGCGGGCGATACCGTGACCATCGGCGGCATCGCCGCCACCGTGGTCTCCGCGTCGGCCACATCGCTTACCGTGATGGTGCCCGGAAACGGAGTCAGCGGCCCGGTAAGCGTGACCGTCAATGGAGTGACCGCTTCCTGGTCCGGCAGCGCCACGGTGGTGGCAGCGCCCGTAATCACTGCGATCAGCCCCATCGCGACGCTAGCCGGGACCACCATCCCGGCGCTCACCGTGACCGGTTTCAATCTCACGGGCGCCAGCTTCTCATTTTACGGGCCGCTTCCGTCGCCTCTGTCCATTACTTCCGCCGCCGTCGCTCCTTCGGGCAACTCCGCCACGCTCGCGGTCGGCGTGGGCGCGTCCGCTTTCGGACATTTCGTGCTCACGGCCACCAGCGGAGGGATTACTTCTTCTCCGGTTGCCGTCCGGGGGAACACGCTGGTGGTCCCCGGCACCAGTGCGACGGCCGATCCCGATCTCGACGGTCTGACCAACGCGCAGGAAATCGCTCTCGGCACCGACCCGCTGAACAACGATAGCGACGGCGACGGCTTCGCCGACGGAGATGAAGTCAAGTTCGGAACCGATCCGTTGAATCCTCTCAGCTATCCCCATTTGCTGCCGAACAGTTTTCCGCTCCTTTTCTTCGGGCGATCCTTGTCGGTATACAATCAGCTGCCGGTAATCAGCAATCCGCAAACCGCTCCGCCCATGTTGTCGTCCAGTATTTCGTTCTCGGTCTATAATCAGCAGCCCCAGATCAGCAATCCGCAAACCGCGCCGCCGATGTTGTCGTCGGGTATTTCGTTCTCGGTATACAACCGGCAACCGCAGATCAGCAATCCGCAGACCGCGCCCCCGCCATTCAGCCAGAGCCTTACGTTCAGCGTCGATAACACCCAGGGCGGCATGAGAGTTCCGCCCACCGCGCTCCTCGATATCGATGGCGACGGGTTGCCGGATTGGGTGGAGATGGCGCTTCGCGGCGACCGCATGAGCGCCCGCCCGGACGAGGATGACGACCATGACGGTCTGACGAACCTGGAAGAATTCTGTCTGGGGACCGATCCGCGAAAAGCCGATACCGATGGCGATGGCGTCCCGGACCTGGAGGAGATCTTACGCGGAACTAATCCGCTCTCGGCCGATACCGACGGCGACGGCTATTCCGACCTGGAGGAGATTCTGGCGGGGACTGACCCGCTGGATCCGAAAAGTCACCCCGCGTACCCGCCGACATTCACCGCTCCCGTAACGCCCGTCGCCGCTGCCTTCGCTCGTCCCAAGGCATGGCCCGCCTGCGATGCGGCATTGGCGGCGCTTGCAAAGCGGGTGGCGGCTCTCCGCTCCGAGCGCGGAATCGCAATCAAACAGAAAGAGGTCAAGCCATGACGATACGGACCTTTTGGGCCTTATGTTTTTCGATGACGAGTTGGATGGCCGTGCCGGTTGCGGGGCAGCCCAGCTTTAACAGCACTTCCAGCGGGTCGGACGGAGCCCTCAATCTGACCACTCCGGGCACCGTCGTGTTTATTCCCTCCAGCTTCAATCCGCCGCTCAATCCCTCCGGCAACAATATTTTCAACTTCACCAGCATCAATATTGCGTCCGGCGTAACCGTGGTGCTGTCGGGACAGAATCTCACCGGTCCGATCTATTGGCTGGCATCGGGCCCCGTTACTATCAACGGCACGCTGAACTTGAACGGGCAAAATGGCGCCGGCTATTCCGAATCGGAGGAAACCCGCATTCCAGCCTACGGCGGAGCCGGAGGGTACCCGGGCGGCGTCGGAGGGAGGGCTTCCTCGAGTCCCGTACTCCCGGCGCAACCGGGGAGCGGACCGGGCGGCGGCGCGGTCAACACGGCGGGGACATTTGCCGGGACGAATTTCTATCTCGTGCCGTTGGTCGGCGGGTCTGGCGGCGGCGGCGCCAACCAATCCTCGGCACAAGTCATTGGGCCGGGCGGCGGAGGCGGTGGGGGTGCGATCCTGATCGCGAGTTCCGTCTCGATCACCCTCGACGGCGCCATTGAAGCGAATGGCGGTGCGGCGGGAACGTCCTTTGGTGTCTCGGCGGGGGCTGGTTCCGGAGGAGCAGTCCGTCTGATTGCCCCGGCGGTCGGCGGCACCGGCGGCATTTCCGCCGCCCAAATCCGCATCGAAACCGCGAGTTATCCGAACAGCCTCAGTCTGACCACCCCATATACCATTTCCTCCACGCCCAATCTTTACCTTCCGACGACGCAGCCGGGAGTTCTGACCGTGGTGAGCGTGGGAGGAGTGAATGTGCCCGCCAATCCCACCGCCAGTTTCACCGTCCCGGATGTGACCATCAATGCCTCGGCGTCCGTTGCGGTGGTACTCAACGCCACCAACATTCCTCCTGGAACCACGCCCACGCTTCAGTTCTTTTCCGATAGCGGCACGGACTTCAGTGTCCAGGCGCCGGCGCTTGCGGGGACTATGGCGCAATCCACTACTACGGTGCAGGTTTCGTTTCCCGCCGGCTTCACGCGAGGTTACGTAACGGCATCGTGGTAACGCGTCGATGGCGGCTGGACTTCGGGCGCGCCCAGGGACGGAGTTCCTCCGGATGTTGGCGCAGGTAAGCCAGCAAATGATGCCGCCGCTGGCGCCCGCGACTATCGCCGCTATGGCTGTCATCCGGCAGGATTTCCGGCCCCCGCAGGCTCACACGGTTGAGAATGGATACCCACCGTTTTTTCACCGTGCTCATTTTTAAATCGAGGGTGCGGACCAGTTCGTCGTCGGTAAGACCGCCGAGCGCCGCGGTAAGCAGATCCTGCTCCACCTTGCGCAGCTCGAGCACCGGTTCCCGGCACTGGAAAATGGAATGGTAAAAAGTACCCGCTACGGCCCTGGCAGAGGCCGCGTCGAGGTTGAACAGCATCCGCTCCTGGCTCCAGTCGCTGCCGGGATTACGCCGATGGAATTCCTCGTAGTTGCTTGCCAGCCGGAACACTTTCTGCCACAGCACATGCTGGATATTGGCGGCGCCTACCGCCTCCCGCAGAAGCATGCGCAAGCGAAATCCGGTGTGGCAATGCAAGGCCGCCGCAAGCAAAGTGCTCAGGGCTTCATCGATCTCTGTCTCGCGCAGATCTCCGTCCCTCAAGACGCTCATCAGGATCACCGCGAAGAGGCCGCTCGAACGATTGCCGCGAGCGATCTGGTCGCGCGTCAGTGTTACCGCCGGGCCCTTGGAAACCCCCGCCAGGATGCGCGCGTTCAGGCCGGGGCGCGGATCGGCCAACTCTCGCAGCGCGAAATCGTCGGTGACGAACGCCGTGCACCCGAAACCCACGATGCGGCTGCCGGCCACGGGACGGTCGGCCTCAACCAAAGCGCCAATAAAAGCCGGCGATCGGGTCAATGTTTCCCAGGCGGCAAATGCCTGTTTCCGTCCCAGAAGTTCGTGTCCCATGGAAAGCCGGTCCATGGGAAGGCATTCCGCCAGATCGCAGGTTTGAAAGGGCCGCCACCTCATCTGAGATATCGTATCCGATACCCACACCTTCATGGGTGCTACCCGGCGAGCAGGACATCTGGGGGGCTATTCTTCGCGCAGCGCGGTGTTGGGGTCGATCTTCAGAGCGCGCAGTATCGGGCCGAAGGTCGCCGCCAGCGCGGTGGCGAACATCGCCAGCGCCACTACCAGGAAATTCAGCGGATCGCCAGGCTTCAGACCCGGCACCAGGAACATGGCGAGCGGCTTCGTGACCAGGACCGCGAACAGCAAGCCTGCCGCGATGCCGCCGAGCGTCATCCGCGCCGAATCGCCCAGTAGAAGGCGTACGATGTCGGAGCGGCTGGCGCCGATCGCCACCCGAACGCCGATTTCCCGCGTGCGCCGAGCCACCGAGAATGCCATCACGCCATAGAGCCCGATCGAGGCCAGCAGCAATCCCAGAACGCCGGTCGAGCCCATCAGCAGCGCGCCCACCTGGCTCGGCAGGAACGCCAGCCCGATGCTCGAGTACACCGTGTGCACTTCCGCCCCGGCCATCGGTTCGATGTTATGCAGGGTTCGCCGCACTGGCTCGAGTTGGAGTCCCGGCGGAATCGCCGACCGCATCACAAATTCGATCTCGCGGCGATCGTTGGCGATGTCCACCAGCGCCTCGTAAAGCTGCGGCTTCGGCGCCTCGCCGATCGTCAACGTTTTGGTTACCGCGGCGACGCCCACGATACGATACGGCGTTTTGCCGTCGGCGCCCCACAGAAAGACCGTGCCGAGCGGTTGCCGGCCGCCCAGAAATTGCCTGGCGAATTCGCTGTTGACCACCACGGCGTGCTGGCCGCGATCGGCCGCGGCGAACGAGCGGCCTTGCAGCATCGGAATGCTCAAGGTCTGGAAGAATCCGGGCGTCACCGCGTTCCAATCGAAACGCGCGCGCTGCGTCTGCCCGTTGTCGGGAAATTTGAGGTCCACCAGGAAGTGCGTTCCGCCGTTGAATGGCATCACACGCGCCGCGGCAGCGCTCTCGATACCAGGCAAGGCGGCAAGCGAGCTCACTACACGGTCGATATAGGCGTACTTCTCGCGTCTGTCGGCGTATCCCGACGACGGGAGATTTACGTTGGCGCGAATGGTGTGCGTGACGTCGAACCCGGGACTGAGCGCGCTCGCGTGCAGCAGGTTCCGCAGGAAGAGGAACCCAGTGGTCAGCACCACCACCGAAATGGCCACTTGCACGCCCACCAGCGCCCGGCGCAAGCGCATTTTCTTCTCGCGATTGAGATTGTGCGCGATGGATTCCTTCATCGACTGCCAGGCGGGGAGCAATCCGCAGGCCAGCATCGAAACGGCCGCCAGAAACGCGCCATAAACGGCGAGTCGCCAGTCGGGCGCGATTTGCAGGCGGATCGGAATGGGCACCGGCAGGTGAATGCGGGCCAACGCCTCGGCGGAAATCTCGGCCAGCGCTAGTCCGGCACACGCGCCGAGGAGCGAAAGCAGCAGGCTGTCGGCCAGCAACTGCTGGAGCAGGCGCCCCCGGCTCGCCCCGATGGCAATGCGGATGGCAATCTCGCGCCGCCGCGCCGATGCGCGCGCCAGCAGCAGGCTCGCCACGTTCACGCAGGCGATCAACAGCACCAAACCGGTGACCACCAGCAGCAGCGCGAAAAACAGGGCGACCGCCAGCGTGTCCGATTGGTATTTCAGCCGCGCGTACCCGGCCACCGGCGAAACTTCCAATCCGTTTTCGTACTTGTAATCCACGGGCAAGGCCTGATCCATGCGTTTCGCCACGGCAATCAGGCCGGCGCGCGCGGCCGGAATCGACATACCTGGCTTCAACCGCCCGTAGATCGCCAGGATGGTGGAATCCATGTACCGCGGCATGTAAATCTCCGGCGAGTATCCGAAACCGATCAAGGTGCGATGGTGCTGCGGCAGGATTCCGACCACCGTGCACATGCGGCCGTCGAGGTTGAGCGCGCGGCCCACAACCGCCGGGTCGCCGCCGAGATGTTGCCGCCAGAAGGAATAGCTGAGCACCGCGACCTCTTCGGGATCGTCGGGCGCGATGCCTCTGCCGTGCAGCATGGGGATTCCGAGGGCGGTGAAGTAGTTCTTGGTGGTGAAGACGCTGAAGACCGGCCGTGTCTCGGTTCCGTCGTTGTAATTGGAGATGACTTCCTCGTTCTCGCCCACCACATCCGCCATCAATCCGCTGGAAGCCAAAAAGTCCAGCACCTGGTGCGGCGAATGGCTGTTTCCCGCGAACCGGATCGCTACCACCGATCCCGCGTCGTGGACCGAGGGCTGGCTGAACAGCAATTCCATACCCAGCGAAAACATGGTGGCATTCACGCCCACTCCCAACCCGAGCGACAGCAGCGCCGCGAGCACCAGCAGCGGGCTGCGCCGCAGTCCGCGCGCCGCGTATACCAGGTCGCGCCAGAGATTTTCCAGGAAATTGAAACGCCACAGGCCATAGCCATGTTCGGCGATCACCGCGGTGTTGCCCAGCGGTATAGGATTATTGTGGCTCGCGGCCATCTCGCGGTGAAACGCCAGTTCGTCCTGGATGGACTGGTACATGGCCCGGCGCCGGCGAAGTTTTTGGAGGAATCGGAACATGGCGCATTACCCCGCAAGCACGCGCGAGACTGCGGCTGAAAGCCGCTCCCAGGTGGCTTCCTGCTCCACCAGGAGCTTCTCGCCGCGTTTGGTGAGCTGGTAGAACTTGGCCTTCCGGTTATTCTCGGAGAGGCCGGATTTCGCGCTGATGGCGCCATCCAGTTCCAGGCGCCAGAGTGCCGGATAGAGCGATCCTTCTTCTACCTTGAGGACTTCATCGGAGAGCAGGTGGATGATTTGCGCGATGGCATATCCGTGCATGGCGCCCCGCTGGAGGGCGTGCAGGATGAGCAAATCGAGCGTACCTTGCAGGAGTGCGGGCTGAGCGGCTTTTCCCATGACGATCTATGGGAAGTATGAACGGACTCCCCAAGATTGTCAAGGGGAGTCCGACCCTTCGCCGAACTTAGGGCAGCCAATCTTGGTGGTAGCCGGTTCCGTCTCTACAGGTTTAACAACCCCACGCTGATCAAGAGCGCCTCCGCATCGTCGCGGCATCCAGGCTGCCGAGCTTTTTGATGAGCCGTTTCCGGTCCATGGACCGGATCTGGTTGAGAATCACGGACGCCGGCCCGTGCCACGATTGGGCGGCGCAAGGCTCGCTGGATTCCTGTGCCTCATCACAGGAATCGAACCAAGTTCGAGCTGCCCGGTAAACGCCACGTTCCAAGGAAGAGACATCGTCTACTGGATGCGGCCTTGGCTTGCCGATAAATCGGGATACTCTCTAACGTCTCGCTATCCATCGAGACCGCGATGCGGGGGCGAATAGTGCCGGACCATCGGCGCCAACCACCGTTCGAACCCTTTCTGTCCGGAGTGTGGCCCGGGGGGTCTCTATGGACACGTCACCGGCCGGCCGGAATCCGGCGCCGCAGCTCGTCGAGGAAGTTGAACAGAAAGGTGACATGCACCGTTCCTTTTTCGAGCCCATCCGCCTCCGGCATAGGGAACACCGCGAAGCGCTTGCCGTCCGGCGCCAGCGCCAGGTTGGAATTACCGGGATAAGAGAGCTGCTTCTCAGACCACAGCCGCGGCTTCCCCGGCACGAACGAATCGCCGGTCACTTTGTAATCCACTACCATGATGCGGTAGTCCGGTGTTTCGTAGAACAGCTCCCGGCCGTTGTCGGACCAGATTCCGTACAGCCCGCCTCCGGTTGAGACCTGCCACTTGCCGCCCCGCCCGGCCGGGAAAGGCTGTACGTAGATCTCGAATCTCCCGGATTCATTGGACCGGTACGCGATCCACCGTCCGTCCGGCGAAAACATCGGCACGAGCTTCTCGGAAGGCGATTGCAGGAACGGCTCGGGGCTGCCGGCCTTGGGGTGGTCGGGATCGCTTAGGTCCAGCGGCAGCGTCATGATGTCGATACCGGTTTCGGAGTGCGATTCGCGGTAGGCCAGGCGCCGGCCGTCGGGAGAGAAGGACCACGGAACGATGGTGTTCTTAGACTCGAAGATCCGATGCGGCTGGCCCGAGCCGTCGGCGCGCATCCACCAGATCTCGTAATCGCTTCCCGACGTGATAACCAGGTGCTTCCCGTCGGGAGTCCAGACCGGTACATCCGCGTGCCCCCCGAAGGTGAGCTGAGTCATGGTTTCGCGCTGCAGGTCATAGGAAAAAATATTGGTGCCGCTGCTCGTGCTCATCGATACTGCAAGCCGCCGCCCGTCCGGAGAAAACCGCGGTTCGCCATATAAGCCTGGAGTAGCGATCAGAGGCGACGTCTTCCCGGAACTATCGAGCCACACTACCGGCCACGTCTGTCCCGTCTGTTTGCCGGCCGAATAGACCAGCGTCCCGTGCCCGGACGGCGCCATCGAAAAGTCAAACTGGCCGCCACCGTCGGTGGGGTTTGCCGCCACATCCTCCAGCAGCGGCACGGGCGCACTTTGCAGCTCCAGCCGGCCGGGATCAAAGGCCACGCCGAAGAGCACGCCTTGATGCAGGTAGACCAGGTAGCCGCGGCCTCTACTCGCCGGCAGATACCGGCCGAAGTAAGCCTCCTTTACCAGCGTCCTGGTCACGCCGCTGCTCAGCGACATAGCTTCGATGCTGGCATCCTCCATCCCCGATCCGCGGGGAGAGACCGTGAAAATGGCAGCCAGACCTCCTGGCAGGACTTGCGGCCATCCATGGGTAAGGTCGCCTTTATCCAGGCTCGTCAGGCGTTGCGGATTCCCACCGGCGGCCGGCACACGACTGAGGGGCGATAACAGGCTGAGGGCTGCGGTAATCGTTCCGTCTTCCCCCCAACTGGCGCCGGAATCGCGCTGCGTATCGCAGAGAGTGATCGGCGCCCCGCCCTGGACGGAGATTTTCTTGAGTTTGCCATCCGCGAAGAAACCCACCCACTGGCTGTCGGGAGAAAAAAACGGATCGCTGCCCTCTTCGGTGCCCGGCAGCACGGTCGTCTGGGCCTGTTCCAGCAGGCGCGTGACAAGCTGCTGTTTGCCATTGGGGCTACGCGCCGGAAAGACCAGCCGGCGGCCGTCCGGCGAAATAGCAGCAGTGAGATTCGGGCCCTTCATCGCATCCGGTCCCAGATCCACGCTCAGGCGTGTCAGGGGCTGCTCCACCGGCCGGCGCCATGGCGCCCACAGCGCCAGGGCTCCCACGATAACGCCCGCTCCTGCAAGAGCCCAAGGAAGTACGCTTCGGCGCGGCGCTGGAGCGGGCAGATCCGGCACGTCCGTCAGAACTTCTTCCAGAGCGATGCGAACATCCCCGATATCGCGCCACCGCTGTCGCGGATCCTTGCGCAGGCAGCGCTCCACCACGGGCCGCAGCTGCACCGGGATTTTGGACAAATCGGGTTCCGTCTTCAAGACCGCCGCCAGGGTATCCGAAGTGGTTGCCCCGGCGAACAGCCTTCCGCCCGTGAGCATCTCATACAACACCACGCCGAAAGCCCAGATGTCGGCCCTCTTGTCCACCTTGTCGCCGCGGGCTTGTTCGGGCGCCATATAGGCTGCAGTGCCCATGATCATGCCAGTTTGCGTCATGGAGAGCGACCGTGTGGGCGATACCGTCGGGCTGACGGCCGGGTATGCTGCCTCCTCCGGTTCGGCGGCTGTGGCCAATCCGAAATCGAGCAACTTCACGACGCCGTCGTGGGTGACCTTGATGTTGGCCGGTTTGAGATCACGGTGAATGATGCCGCGTTCGTGCGCGGCCTCCAGACCGGCGGCCATCTGGCGGGCATATGCGATCGCGGTGTCGACGGAGACGGGCCCTTTGAGGTCGGTGCCCTCGACCAATTCCATGACGATGGCGCCTTCCTCGATATCGTAAATGGCCGCGATGTTGGTGTGATTGAGCGACGCCAGCACTCGCGCCTCCCGCCTGAAGCGGGCCATGCGGCCGGCGTCGGCGGCGAAGGACCCCGGGAGGACTTTGATGGCAACGTCCCGGTTAAGCCTGGTATCGGTGGCCCGGTAAACGGCGCCCATGCCGCCTTCGCCGAGCTTGCTTTCGATACGGTATGGCCCCAGGTTCGCGCCCACAGCCAAGCCGGTGAGAGTTGAATCCTCCAGCAGTTGGGGGGCGTTCTGGATGGCCGGTCGATCCAGGAATTCGACCCCGCTGCGCTGCGCGAGAAGCGACTCGATTTCGCGGCGCAATTCGGGCGCCGCCTGCGCTAGAAGTGCCGCGCGCTGCTCGGCAGTTCCCTCGCGAGCCGCGTGGTATAGCTCTTCAATTTCCTGGAAGCGGTCCGGGGTCATGCGCTGTAGGTGAATCTATTTTACAGCCTAGCTCCCGTGATAGCCAGGATTTGGCAAGATCCCAGTCGCGCCGGACGGTGCGCGGCGAGATCTTCAGAGCGCCGACGATTTCCTCCTCGGTCAGCCCGCCGAAATAACGCAGCTCGACCACCTTGGCCTGGCGCGGCGCCAATTGCGAGAAAGCGGTGAGGGCCTCGTCCAGCGCCAGGATGGAGCGGTCCGGAGTGGGGGACATGAGCGCCGTTTCCTCAAAATTCACTTTGGGCGCCATGCCGCCGCGCTTGTCCGAGCCCCGTTTGCGAGCTGCGTCCACCAGGATCCGCCGCATCATCTGCGCTGCCATGGCAAAGAACTGCGCGCGTTCCTGCCATTCGACTTTCGTCACGTCTACCAGGCGGAGATAGACTTCATGGACCAGAGCCGTGGTCTGTAACGTGTTCCCTTGGCGTTCATTCTTCATGTACCGGCGCGCCATCCGGTGTAATTCGTGGTAGACCTGCTCCGAGAGCCGCTCCAGGGCACCCTGGTCGCCGCCGCTCCAGGCTCTCAGTAACTCCGTGATGCCAGCAGATCTTGATCGCACAGTGACGATTCCTCATGGACCGATTCGGAATCCATTTTACGGCAGGTGGAAAAAAAATACGAAGCCATGGCCGGTTTCGCCGTTCGCTTGCGCCTGCACCGGTGAACCAGGGCACGGCGATGAAAGCGAAATCGCTTCCCTGAATGGAGGAAACAAATGAAAAAGCTTCTGACTTCTATTGCCGCGGGCAGCTTGCTGGCCGCACTGATGCAGGCGCAACCCCGCTTCACACTCACCGACCTTGGCGCCGTGGGCCCGAACGGCCAGCCATACATCGTCGCCAACCAGGGTTTGGTCGGTGGCTCGTCTACCTTCCCGGACAACACGCTGCACGCCGTGGTTTGGTACGCAGGAGAGCAGCTGGATATCTCCACACCTGGGCTCAAGGGAATCAATAGCCAGGCGATTGGCATCAACCAATCGGGCCAGATCGTGGGTGAAACGGGAACTCAAACCATGGACCCGGCCGGGGAAGACTTCTGCGGTTTCGCGGCACTTGGGCTCACGGCCTCAGGTCAGACGTGCGTTCCGTTCCTGTGGGCATACGGGGTGATGACTCCCCTCTCGACGTCGGGAAACAACGGCGTGGCCAACAAGATCAACAATCGTGGCGAGGTGGCGGGGACGGAGGAGACTGACACAGCGGACCCCAACTGCCCGGCTCCCCAAAAGTTTCAGTTCAAGCCCGTTGTCTGGATAAACGGCCAGTCCCACCAACTCCCCACTTATTCCGGCGACACAGATGGCACAGCCATGGCAATCAACGAAAAGGGCCAGGTAGTCGGCACATCGGGCGACTGCGCTGCCTTCAACCCGATCTCTCAGACCTATCTCCAGCCTCTGCATGCCATACTCTGGGAAGACGGCGTACCGGTCGACCTCGGGAACCTCGGCGGGACGGGACACGGAAATGGAATTGAAGCGGTCAACCTGAACAATCACGGTCAAGTAGTGGGCAATTCCGACTTGAAAGGCGACGCCAACTTTCACGGTTTCCTGTGGTCCCCGGAGAAAGGTATGAGCGACATTGGCACCCTTCCGGGGGACGTGAATAGCCTCGCCATCGGCATTAACGACGCCGGCGATGTGGTGGGAGGGTCATTCGACGCCAACTTCAATCCACACGCGTTCTTCCTGCAGAACGGCGTGATGACCGACCTCAATACGCTCCTTCCTACCGGGTCCAAGTTGTATCTGATCTTCGGATGTTCCATCAATGCGAGCGGCGAGATCACCGGCTTAGCGGTTGATGCCAGCGGCAATTTTCACGCGTATCTGGCGACCCCAGCGCGGGGCGACTCCGGCAGAGAGCGCCTGGCGACGGCGCTACAAAGTGCGGCCAGCCCGATGGTTCTCTCCGAAAACGTACGCAAGGCGATCCGCGAGCGGTTCGGGATGCGCGGCCGGTAGGCAATACGAACTTACCCGGCTCGGGATTCGCGGCGAACAGCGATACGAACAGGCTGGTAACAATCCTCACACGGGCTGTCATCCGGAGTCCTCTCGAGCGGACCCATCGTTCCACAACGCGGCGCCCTGCTGGGAAGGCGCCGCGTACTTCCCGAGTCCCATGAGTCAGTCGAGGCGCCACCTCTTGTCACTCCCGGACGCGAATGAACATGGTTGTGCGACGTCGCTGCGGCTTTCAACCGTATCGGCCACTCGCACAAAGCTGTCCCCAAACCGGCCAATCGTGACGAAAGCAGGGCGCGCCGGGATGCGCAGGCGGTATTTTTGCGGCGAGGGTGACAGCCGTCCCCGGCTCTCGATGATAGTCCGGCATCGCCCCGATGACTCACCTCCAAATGGGGCCGCAAGCGCCCCCACTTTTTTCGTTAAAGGAACGACTCCACCAATTCCACAGCCGTGAGACGCATGGCGCGACGGTTTCGGCCATATGTTGGGAGCGGCGCCAGTCCGGCGAGACCCAAGCTTTGCCCTGGGTTACGTGCCAGCGATCCCGGCACCTGCTTTCCCTGCGGGGGCGGCCGGCAGTCAATTGGGTTTCAGTTGACGCGCCCGACAGCGGCCCGTTCGCCGGCGGCTAAGAGTGCTCATCTGCAACCGGGCAGCCGCCTTCTCCGAGTCGCTTCTTCAATCCGCCATCAAATATTTATCGATCGCCGCCGCTGCCTTGCGCCCTTCCGCGATCGCCCACACCACCAGCGATTGACCGCGCCGCATATCGCCCGCCGAGAAAACTCCCGGCACCGACGACATGTAATTCTCGCCCGTCGCGACATTGCCGCGCTTATCGAGTTCGACGCCCAATTGCTCCAGCATGCCGTTGCGGAGAGGACCGAGGAATCCCATCGCCAGCAGCACCAGGCTGGCATCCACCGTGAATTCCGTGCCGGAAATGGCTTGCAGTTTGGCATCCACGCGCACGGCGTGCAGTTGCCGCACGTTGCCGTCTTCATCGCCCGTGAATCGCACGGTCGAAACGCTCCAATCGCGCTCGCCGCCTTCCTCGTGCGCCCCTTCGGTGCGCAGTTGCATCGGCCACAGCGGCCACGGCGTCGCGGGCGACCGCTCGCCGGGCGGTTTCGGCAGCAATTCGAACTGTGTTACCGAGAGCGCGCCCTGGCGATGGCAGGTGCCCAGGCAATCGGCGCCGGTATCGCCGCCGCCGATGATCACCACGCGCTTGCCCGTGGCCAGAATCGCGCCTTCCGCGGGCACATGGTCCCCCTCATTGCGGCGGTTCTGCTGCGGCAGAAAGTCCATGGCGAAGTGGATGCCGTTCAGCTCGCGCCCCGGCACGCGCAGGTCGCGCGGATGCTCGGCGCCCCCCGCGAGCAGGAGCGCGTGATGCTCGCGGCGCAGATCTTCTACCGCGACGTTCACGCCCACATGAGAGTTGGGCTGGAAACGCACTCCCTCGGCGCGCATCTGTTCGAGGCGGCGGTCGATGAGGTGCTTTTCCATTTTGAAATTGGGGATGCCGTAGCGCAGCAGCCCGCCGATGCGATCGGCCTTTTCGAATACCGTGACGTCGTGGCCCGCGCGCGCCAGTTGCTGCGCGGCGGCCAGGCCGGCCGGTCCAGACCCTATGACCGCCACACGCTTGCCCGTTTTGACAGCTGCCGGCTCCGGGGCGATAAATCCCTCGGCAAACGCGCGATCGATGATGGTGCGCTCGATCTGCTTGATGGTCACTGCCGGCGTGTTGATACCAAGCACGCATGCCGCCTCGCACGGCGCCGGGCAGATGCGGCCGGTGAATTCCGGGAAATTATTGGTCGCATGAAGCTGCCGCACGGCCTCGCGCCAGCGCCCGCGGGCCACCAGATCGTTCCAATCGGGGATGAGGTTGGTGAGCGGGCAGCCGTTGTGGCAGAACGGCACGCCGCAATCCATGCAGCGGGAAGCCTGCGTGCGCAGCTTCTGTTCGGGAAACGGCAGATAGATTTCGAACCAGTCGCGGACGCGGTCGGCCACCGGACGGCGCGGCGCCGTCTCGCGGGGCTCGGTCAGGAAAGCGGTATCAGGCATGGACGACCTCCTTCGCGGGGGCTTCCATCAGCGCGCGCAGATCGCGCGGATAGATCTTGATGAATTTCGACTGCATCTGCGCCCAATTCTCCAGCACCCATTGGCCGCGGGGACTGCCAGTAACAGCGACGTGCTTTTCGATGAGTGCCCGCACCGTCTCTTCGTCTTCGCCCAGCGGTAGAAGGTCGACCGATGCCGAATTGCAGCGCTTCTCGGCGAAATCGCCCCGGTCGTCGAGAACGTAAGCGAATCCTCCGCTCATCCCGGCGGCGAAATTGCGTCCCACCTTGCCCAGCACCACCACCGTGCCGCGCGTCATGTATTCGCAGCCGTGGTCGCCGGTGCCTTCCACTACCGCGGTCGCGCCCGAATTGCGCACCGCGAAGCGCTCGCCGGCGACTCCATTGAAGTAGGCTTCGCCGCCCGTGGCGCCATACAGCGCCACGTTGCCGATGAGAATGTTTTCCTCCGGCAGGAACGTCGAACTCTTGGGCGGATAGACAATCAGGCGACCGCCGGAAAGTCCTTTACCGACGTAGTCGTTGGCGTCGCCCTCCAGCTCCAGCGTCACCCCGCTCGCCAGAAACGCCCCGAAACTCTGGCCGGCCGACCCGTCGAAGCGGCACCGGATTGTATCCGCCGACAAGCCTGCCGACCCGTAGCGCCGCGCGATCTCGCCCGAGAGCATGGCGCCCACGGTGCGATGCACGTTGCGAATCGGCAGCACGATCTCCACCCGCCGCCGCTGCTCGAGAGCTTCGCGGGCCTGCTCGATGAGTGTGTAATCGAGCGCCTCTTCCAGCCCGTGATTCTGCTTCTCCACGCAACGCCGCGCCACGCGGCTGGGCACGGGCGGGTTGTACAGAATGGCCGAAAAATCGATGCCTCGGGCCTTCCAGTGGTCGACAGCCGGACGGCATTCCAGCATGTGGCTCCGGCCCACCATCTCGTCGAAGGCGCGGAAACCCATCTGCGCCATGTAGCGGCGCACCTGCTCGGCCAGGAAAAAGAAGAAGTTGATGACGTTCTCCGGCGTGCCGGTGAACTTGGCGCGCAGCACCGGGTCCTGCGTCGCGATCCCCACGGGGCAGGTGTTCAGATGGCACTTGCGCATCATGATGCACCCCATGGCTACCAGCGGCGCGGTAGCAAATCCGAATTCCTCGGCGCCCAGCAGCGCGGCGATCACCACGTCCCGCCCGGTTTGCAGCTTGCCATCGGTTTGCAGGCGGACGCGCCCGCGCAGATCGTTCATCACCAGCACCTGGTGCGCCTCCGCCAGCCCCAACTCCCACGGAATACCGGCATGCTGGATGGAGCTGAGCGGCGATGCGCCGGTGCCGCCGCTATCGCCCGAAATCAGGATTACGTCGGCATGCGCTTTCGCCACGCCCGCGGCGACCGTGCCCACGCCGACTTCGGCCACCAGCTTCACCGAAATTCGCGCTTGCGGATTCACATTTTTGAGATCGTAAATGAGCTGCGCCAGGTCCTCGATGGAGTAAATATCGTGATGCGGCGGCGGCGAAATCAGTCCCACCCCGGGAGTGGAGTGGCGCACGCGCGCGATGTTCTTATCCACTTTATGGCCGGGAAGCTGTCCGCCTTCGCCGGGCTTGGCGCCCTGCGCCATCTTGATCTGCAACTCGTCGGCGTTCACCAGGTAATTGGCCGTGACGCCAAATCGCGCCGACGCCACCTGCTTCACCGAGCTGCGCTTTTCGGTGCCGAATCGCGCCTCGTCTTCCCCGCCCTCGCCGGTATTCGAGCGCCCTCCGATGCGGTTCATCGCGATGGCCAGCGTTTCGTGCGCCTCCTGCGAGATGGATCCGAAGCTCATCGCGCCCGTGGCGAATCGCTTCACGATTTCACTGGCCGGTTCGACTTCATCGAGCGGCACGGGATTTTCAGACTTTTTAATTTCCAGCAGCCCGCGCAGCGTGCAGAGTTGCCGCGTCTGCTTGTCGATCAGATCGGTGTATTCCTGGAACGTCTGAAAGCTCCGCTGTTGCACCGAGTGCTGGAGCTTGGAAATGGTCTGCGGATTGTATAAATGGTATTCGCCGTGGGCGCGGAATTGATAGTTCCCGCCGAGGCTCAATTCCGGCTGCGATTCCGTCACCGGCTGGAAGGCATGTGCGTGCTTGCGCAGCGCTTCCTCCGCCAGAACATCGAGCCCCACCCCTTCAATCCGCGATGCCGTCCCGGTGAAATACTTTTCGACGACGCTCCTGCTCAAACCGATGGCCTCAAACACCTGCGCGCCGCGATAGCTTTGCAGGGTGGAAATTCCCATTTTCGAGAAGGTCTTCAGCAGGCCCTTGTTGACAGCTTTGATGAAATTGGCCACGGCCTTAGCCGCTGAGTCTTTGTTCTGCCCCGCTCCTGTGGCGACCGTTTCCAGCGCCAGGTACGGGTTCACCGCGCTCGCCCCGTAACCGATGAGCAGTGCGAAGTGCATCACCTCGCGCGGCTCGCCCGATTCGATGACCAGCGCCACCTGCGTGCGGCTCTTTTCGCGCACCAGGTGATTGTGTACCGCGGCCAGCGCCAGCAGGCTGGGAATCGGGGCATAGTCGGGATCGAGACCGCGGTCGGAGAGGATCAGCAGCGTGTACCCCGATTGGATGGCGAGCGAGGCGCGCCGGCACAACTGGCCGAGCGCGCGCTCCAGGCCCTTGGCGCCTTCGTCGGCCGGGAAAAGCATGGGCAGCGTGGTGGCCAGAAAATCGCCTTGCGAGACGCGGCGCAGCTTTTCGAGATCGCGATTGGTGAGGATGGGCTGCTCCAGCTTGAGCGTGTGGCAATGCATCGGCGTCTCGTCGAGAATGTTGCGCTCGGTGCCGATATAGCTGGTGAGCGACATCACCATGTCTTCGCGAATCGGGTCGATGGGCGGATTGGTCACCTGCGCGAAAAGTTGTTTGAAATAGTGGAACAGCGGCTGCGGGTGGTCGGAAAGGCAGGCGAGCGGGGTATCGATTCCCATGGATCCCACCGGCTCTTCGCCCTTTTCGCCCATCGGCGCGAGGATCATTTTCAGATCTTCGGCGGTATACCCGAAGGCGCGCTGCCGCAGAACCAGGGTCTCCTGATCGGTGCCGTGCTGCCGCGGCGGATCGTTCAGTTGCTCCAGGTTGATCTGGTTTTCTTTCAGCCAAAGCTGGTAGGGATTCCGTCCGTAAAGCGCGCGCTTGATCTCGCGGTCGGCGATGATGCGGCCCTCGAGGGTATCCACCAGCAGCATCTTGCCGGGCTGAAGCCGCCCCTTGCGCACCACCTGGTCCGGCTCTACCGGCAGCACGCCCGATTCCGAAGCCATGATCACCAGGTCGTCTTGCGTCACGAAATAGCGCGCCGGGCGCAGGCCATTGCGATCCAGCGTTGCGCCGATCGACCGGCCGTCGGTAAACGCGATCGCCGCCGGACCGTCCCAAGGCTCCATCAACGAGGCATGATATTCGTAGAACGCGCGCTTCTGCGGGTTCATGTGCTCGTTCTTGGCCCACGCTTCGGGAATCAGCATCGCCATGGCGTGCGGCAGAGAACGGCCGGCCATCACCAGCAGCTCAAGCGCGTTATCGAAGGACGCCGAGTCGCTGCCTGCCGGCTGAATGATCGGAAACAGCTTGGCGATGTCATTCCCGAAAAGCGGCGATGCCAGCACCGATTGCCGCGCGTACATCCAGTTCACATTGCCGCGCACGGTATTGATCTCGCCGTTGTGGGCGATGTAGCGGTAGGGATGCGCCAGCGGCCAGGTGGGAAAGGTGTTCGTGGAGAAGCGCTGGTGTACCAGGCACAGCCCGCTCACCAGTTCGGGATCGCTCAGCTCCGGATAAAATCTGGCGATCTGCGGCGCCAGCAGCAATCCTTTATAAACGATGGTGCGGCACGACATCGACGGGATATACGCGTCGGGCAGCTCGGCTTCGATGCGCTTGCGCGCCACGTACAGCTTGCGCTCCAGTTGATCTTCGTTCATGCCGCGCGCGCGCCCGACGAAGATCTGTTGGATATACGGCTGCGATCCGCGCGCCACACGTCCGATGGTCGAGGCGTCGATTGGCGTATCGCGCCAGCCAAGAACGGTAAGCCCTTCCTCGCGGACGATGCGTTCGACCACGCCCTCGCAGTGCAGGCGATGCTGCTTTTCAACTGGCAGGAACGTCATGCCCACGCCGTACTCCCCCGCCGGCGGCAGCGTGAAACCCAGGCGCACGCACTCCCGGGCGAAGAACTTATGCGGGATCTGGATCAGAATGCCGGCGCCATCTCCGGTCTCCGGATCGCAGCCGCAGGCGCCGCGGTGGGTCAGGTTGATGAGAACTTCGATCCCCTTGACGATGATGTCGTGCGACTTGCGCCCTTTGATGTGCGCAACGAACCCAATTCCGCAGGCATCGTGCTCGTTCCGGGGGTCGTATAGACCTTGAGCGGGAGGTAGAGTGGTGCTGGCAGTGATGTCGGACATGGCTTTTTACGTGGAGACTGGGTCGGCCTCGGAGGGTAATCGGGCCGGGGTCTCAAGAAATGGTGGTTGCCTTGAGGGTCAGTGTACCACCTGCCATACTATTAGGCAACCGGAAAGATTACACTTTGTAAAATTAGCTCACCTTATGCTATGATGCCCCCTGTGAACTTTTCAGAACTCCAGCTTTTCAAAGAGATAGCAGCAAATGGCAGCATCAGTAGGGCAGCTGCCCATTGTGGAGTAAGTCAATCCGCTGCTACCCAGCACGTGCAGGAGGTGGAACGGCGTCTCGGTGTGGACCTGTTGGATCGTACCGTTCGGCCTCTGGAACTGACGGGTCCGGGCAAGCTTTACGCCGAGTTCTGCCGCGATGTGCTTCAGCGCAAAGAGCAGTTCGACTTGGCGCTGGAGCAAATGAAAAGCGAAGTAGAAAGTTCCGCCCGGGTGGCTTCGATTTACTCGATCGGACTCTCGGAGATGGGCCGCCTGCAGGAGGAATTCGCCGCGCGCTATCCCGAGGCGCGCCTGCAGGTGGAATACATGCGCCCCGACCGCATCTACGACGCGGTGCGCGGAGGCACGGCCGACCTCGGGCTGGTGAGCTATCCGGAATCCAGCCGCGAAATTGCCGCGCTGCACTGGCGCAATGAGGAGATGCAGCTGGCGGCGCCGCCTTCGCACGAGCTGGCTGGGCGAGAAGAAGTCTATCCCGCCGACCTCAATGGCCAGGATTTTGTCGGCTTCGACGAAGACCTCTCGATCCGCAAAGAACTGGAGCGATTCTTCCGCACCGAAGGCGTCACGGTGAACCTGGTGATGCACTTCGACAACATTCAGATGATCAAGGAAGCGGTAGCGCTGGGCCGCGGCGTGAGCATTCTTCCCGCACGCACCATGCAGGCGGAAATCGAGCAGGGGCGGTTGGTAGCGGTGCCGCTGCGCGCGCCGGAACTGGTGCGGCCTGTCGGCATCGTACATCGCCGCCGCAAGCAGTTAAATCGCGCCGCACAGGGATTTCTGGAACTGGTGACAGGCGGCGTGCTGGCCGATAACGGGCGGAGCTGAAGCTCGAACCGCCGATGAACGTCCGGCCCATCCGAGCCACTCAAGCCTCGAAATATCCTTGCACGGCGCTCTCCCGGGAAGCGTCATAATATAGGAAGTGACTTCTATGTGGAACCTGAAAAGGCGCCGAGGGTTCTCCCTGATTGAATTGCTGATCGTCATCGCGATCATCCTGATTATCATCACCATCGCGCTGCCGCGTTTGACGCGCGCGCGCATGTACACGCAGGAGGTGGCGGCTATCGCGGCGATCCGCACCATCCATACCGCCCAGACGCAGTATTATTCCCAGTTCAACCGCTACGCCACATCGCTCGCCGAACTGGGCCCGCCGGCCAGCGGTAACGCCAACGCATCCGCGGCCGATCTCATCGACAGCAGCCTGGCAAGCGGCAAGAAACAGAGCTATATCTTCACCGTGACGGGCACCCCCTCGGGATATATCGTGCAGGCGATGCCGGAAGTTTTCAATACCGGGGGCAGCCGTACGTTCTATTCCGATCAGACCATGACGGTTCACGAGCACTACGGCCCCGAACCCGCCACCGCGCAGGATCCCGAATCGAAATAGCGGCTTTATGCGGCCGGTACCATCGCCGCGGCGATTTTTCTCTCGCTTGCCCTGATTCCGCACCGGATCGTTTCCCCAGGGGTCTCACCTGAAATTCGCGTCGTCCCTACAATCCGCGCCATCCATACTGCTCAAGCGGAATACGATTCGGAAAAAGGCCGCCACGCGACCGCCCTCGAGGAACTCGCGCCGTGGATCGGCCACAAACCAACCCGCGTCACCGAAGTGTGCTACCGGATAAACATGGCCGGAACGACCACGGGTTACAGGATATCGGCAACCCCGCTCGCCAACACCGCTGCCAGCCGGGCCTTCTATTCCGACCAGACGATGGCCATCCATGAGCGCTTGCAATAGCTCCACACCGCGCCGCCCTCCCGCGTCATTGAGGCAGGAGGCGCCATGCGGCGCGGGTTCTCGCTCATTGAATTGCTGATCGTGATCGCTATCATTCTGATCATCATCACCGTGTCCGTGCCGGCGTACAACAAAGCGCAGATGTTCGCCCGCGAGATGGCCGCATCCAAGGCCGTCCAGACGATTCAGACCGCCGAGGTGATGTACCAATCGCAAAATGGCCATTACGCTCAAACCCTCCGCGAACTCGGCCCGCCCGAGACCGGCCCGTCTACCGCGGCGGCCGCAGGGCTGATCAGTGGATCTTTGGCCGGAGGCACTGTCGGAGGGTACAAGTTCACTCTCCACGCCACCACCGATACTTACGCCATCGGCGCGTCGCCGGTAGCATACGGCGCATCGGGCAGGAAGTCTTTTTACATGGATCAGACCGGCATCCTGCGCGCCAACGATGAGCCGGAACCCGCCACTTCCGCCAGCCCCGAATTTGCAAAATAGGGCCAAAGTTTTGCAAACTTTGTACACTAGGGAGACAACCTCACCAGCTCCGCCGATCTACCATGAACAACATGGATGGCCCCATCGCGTCCAACGGCATCACCCGCCGGAATTTCTACGTCGGCGCCATCTACGGGATCGGCGCGCTGATCGCCGCGGCTCTCGGCATACCGGCCGCGATCTACCTCCTGCTTCCGCCGAAGATCCGGCAGGCCGACGAATGGATCGAAATCGGAGACGTCACCAGCCTTTCCACAGATTCGCCCACTGAGATGACGTTCCGGCACAATCGCACGGACGGCTGGAAAGTCACTAGCGAAAAGACCACCGCCTGGGTGGTGAAGCACGCCGACAATTCCATTACCGCCTTCGGCCCGCAGTGCACGCACCTGGGGTGCGCCTATCATTGGGACGACACGAAGACCGAATTCATCTGCCCCTGCCACAATTCGTTCTTTTCGATCGACGGCAAAGTGATGGCCGGGCCCGCACCGCGGCCGCTCGATCGCTATGAAACCAAGATCGAAGGCAGGAAACTCATGATCGGGCGCCTGATCGCTCCGGAGCGGCAGGCGTGAAACGCCGCTGGGACCGCATCAGCGAATGGCTCGACCATCGCACCGGCGTGCAGACCGCGGTGCGGCAATTCCTTTACGAAGAGATTCCGGCATCGAGCGGCTGGCACCAGATTTTCGGCAGCGTGGCGGTCTTCCTGTTCCTGGTGCAGGCGTTCACGGGTGTTTTGCTCGCCTTCAACTACGCGCCCACCCCCGGCGACGCGTACAACAGCCTGCGCTACATCCTCACCGAACTGACCGGCGGACGTCTCATACGCGGGCTGCACCACTGGGGCGCCAGCATGATGATCGTGGTGGTGGTGCTTCACATGGTGCAGGTGTTTCTATGGGGCGCATACAAGAAGCCGCGCGAGGCCACATGGATGGTCGGGGTGGTGCTTCTGCTGGTGACCCTGGCATATGGACTTACAGGATACCTGCTGCCCTGGGATAACCGGGCTTACTGGGGCACGGTAGTCACCACGCGGATCGCGGGATCGGCGCCCGTCGTGGGGCCGTATCTGACGCGCCTGTTGGGAGGCGGCGGGGCGGTGGGGGTGGTGACCTTCGCGCGCTTCTATGGAATGCACGTCCTGCTGTTGCCACCCGCCACCCTTCTGCTGATCGCGCTGCACGTCTTCCTGGTGCGCAAGCACGGGGTGGCGCCGGCGCCCGGCGACGAACTCCGCCCGCGCGAAAAGTTCTTCCCCGCCCAGGTTTACAAGGATACCGTGGCGATCTTCGCCGCATTCGCCATCCTGTACACGCTGGCGCTGGTGGCGCGCGTGCCGCTCGAACAGTTGGCCGACCCCACCGACACTTCGTACGTTCCGCGGCCGGAGTGGTATTTTCTGTTCCTGTTCCAGACGCTGAAGCTGTTTCCCGGTCCGCTGGAGGTTGTGGGCAGCGTAGTTCTGCCGGGGCTGGCGGTCCTGACGTTGATTCTCGTGCCATTTCTCGATCGCGGACAACTGGCGAAAGTCACCCGGCGGACGTTCGCCATCGGGGTGGTCGTGCTGGCGGCCATCGGCTGGGGAGGTCTGACGGCGAGGGCCGTTGTCACCACTCCCAAAACGCAGGAGGCAGCCGAAATCGATTATTCCGCGCCCACCGACTGGCTCCAACTCACGCCGCAGGAGATGGCCGGCATCGCTTATTTCCGCCAGGAACATTGCGAAAGCTGTCATGCCGTGGGCGACGGCTCTACCAAACTCGGGCCGGACCTTACCCGAAATACCATCCATAAGGACGCCGCCTGGATGATCCAACATTTCAAACGTCCGTCGGCCATGCGCCCCGGCACCGCCATGCCGCCGATTCAGCTCGGCGATGCGCCGCTGAACTCGCTCGCCGCGTTTTTGCTCAAACTCACTCCCGCCAATGCCAGCGCTCTCGGCAACGCTCCCGATTTCGCGACTGCCGGCGCGCTGGTCTACCAGGCCAACCAGTGCGGCTCCTGCCACATGGTGAATGGGTATGGGATGAAGGTCGGACCGGTGTTGAACGGGTTGTCGCAGCGGCGCAGCCGTAATTGGGTGGAAGAACATTTTGTCAATCCCGACGCGTTGTCTCCGGGGTCCATGATGCCGCCGTACTCCCTTTCCTCAAAAGATATGGCGAACCTGACCGCTTATCTGTTCTCGCTTCCCGAAGTCCACGCCAGCCAATAGTGCTCAGAAGGCTTCCGCCGAGTGGATGCCCTCCGATTCGAGCGCCGTCGCCATCTTCTTCAGTGCGATTTTGTGGATTTGCGAGACGCGGCTTTCGTTCACGCCCATCACTTCTCCGATCTCTTTCATAGTCATCTGGCTGGTGTAGTACAGGAACACCACCCTCTGATACCGCGCGGGAAGGGTTTGCATGGCACGGGCCAGGGTGACCTGAAGCTGCCGGTGTCCGCACATGCGGTCGGGCTGTGAGTCTTCGGCGGCCGGAAAATCGATCGGGCGTTCGAGTTCGGGATCGGAGTGTGCGCTCGCGGAAACCGTGCCGATCGTGCGCAGTTCCATCTGGATCTTGTGCCAGCGGTCCGGGCTGAGGCCCATTTCTTCGGCCACCTCGCCATCGAGCGGTGTGCGGCCAAGTCTGGCGGACAGTGCATGGGTAACCGATTCGACCTGCTTTTGCCGCTTGCGCAGATCGCGCGAGGCCCAATCGAGTTGGCGCAGGCTGTCGAGAATCGCTCCCTTGATACGGTGTTTGGCATAGGCATGGAACGCCACATTCTTGCGCGCGTCGTATTTCGTGACCGCATCGAAAAGGCCCAGGACGCCGGCATGGGTCAGATCGTCGAGATCGACATGCACGGGAAGATTTTCGTGTACCCGGATGGCGATTGCCTTCACCAGCGGCAGATGTTCGAGCACGATCCGATCGCGCACCTCCTCGGTGATCCTCTGTTTTCTCTGCATACACACACTCGTGGCCCGCATCGTAGTTCGTCCTTTTTTCGGATTTCTTTAGGATCTCGGGTTATTTTCCCGACGACCTTAGGAATGCAGCCCTAGTGCCACAGGTAAACAGAGCTAAATCTCTTATATGCTTCAAAATGCCGTGCGGGTTCTGTGTTTCGGCGTGGATCACGTTTCACTCTGAAACGCCAGCCGTCCTGCATCGAAACGGAAGTCCGGAGCCGCGCTCAGTAAATCACGTCCAGATCCTTGCCATATACAATTTCCCCATCGAAGTTCCGCCGGATTTCGCCTACCACCTCCTCCGGCGACTCTCCCATCGGCAGCACGTGGTACAAAACCAGCTTCCGCGGATGTACCGCGGCTGCTATCTTGCCGAGATCCGGCCCTGACGTATGGAAAGCCGCATGGTAGCGCTGCCAATCGGCCGTGCGATTTTTCAGGCCCTTCGCCGAATACACCTCGTGGATCAGAATGTCGCAGCCCTTGGCGGAGGCAATCAGGTTGGTGCTGTAGGTGGTATCGCCGGAAATCACAATGGTTTTGTCGGGCGCTTCCAGGCGATAGCCGTAGGCGTGCTTCCACGCGCCGTGATTCACCGCGAACGCCACGATGCGAACGGCGGAGTCGCGATAGACCTCGCCGGGTTTCACATCGTGCGCTTCCACCTGGAAACCGCGCGGCGTGACCGGCTGTCCGCCATGCAGGCGGATGTCGAGATCTTCTTTCCATGCCGCCAGGACGTGTGCGGTCATGGCGCGCAATCCGGGCGGACCGAACGCCTCCAGAGGTTCGGTGCGGCCGGAATTCGGCGGCGTAAGGATCAGGTCGGGGTATCCGACGGTATGGTCGGAATGGAGGTGGGTGACGAAAACGCGCGTCAGTTGCTCCATACCGATACCGGCTTCGGCCGCGCGCCGGACCACGCCGGGACCGCAATCCACCAGGTAAACCTTGCCCGCCGATACCACGGCGACGGCCGGCCCCATGCGTTGCGGATCGGGATTGGGAGTTCCCGTGCCGAGCAGAATTACGTGCGTGTCCTGCGCCCAGGCAGCGGCGCAGAACAGAAACACCAAGACATCACGCACCACGCCTTCCAGTATAGGGCGCGTCTATTTCTTGCCGGGAAGAGTGAACACCACGGTGTCCTGCTCCGCCGACGATTTCGGGGCGGCGGGCTTGGCCGTGGCGGCGGAACCGGCGGGCGCCGCCGCCGGTTTTGCGGAAGCCGCCCGCAAGTATGCGGGCGCGCTCGCGGTTTCACGGGCCTTCGCGGTGGTCTTTGCTCCCACGGTTACCGGCGAGAGCGCCGCCGCCTGGGCCTCGATGGTCTTCTTCAGTTCGGCTTCCGGGATAAAGAGGTTTAGCCGCAAAGATCCGCCATCCGCCTGGAGATCGAACTTAGACCCGCCGGCGGTCGTCTGCCCTTTCACCAGCGCCGCGATCATGCGGAGTGCCGAGTTCAGTTTCTCCGCATCTCCGGCCGACCGCGCGTGAACTTCAGCAGCGAGTTCCAGACCGCTCGAGAGTTGTATGCCGAACTGAAATCGATCGATGGACTGCACAATTTTCGCTTCCGGCACCGGCGCTCCAAAGCCTTCCGGCCGTTCACCGAGACCCCAGATGTCATAGCGTTGCCGCAGGGAGGTAATGCGATCGTTGAGCGTGGAGCCGATCCGGCTTTTGCCGCCGCGCTGGTCGATGGCCGCGTGCACCAGGTTCGAATCGCCCAGCAGTGCCATACCGCGGTCAAGCAGCGCCACACAAGAGTTATCGTCATCCCCGGTCAACAACGGCACGTCGCGATAATACCGTTTGGCCCCGCCGGCAAGTTGCGCCGTATCGAAGTGGCCGGTTACTACGATGAGGACGGGCGGGGTTTGCCCCTTGCCGGAGCTGGCAATGAGCACTTCATCGATGTCGCGCAGAAAATCGACGCCATTCAATGGAACTGCCTTCAACCATCCAGCCGCGGCGGCATGCGCCTGCGCGGCAAAGGACTGGGCGATCGAGGAAAGGGCCAGGTTGTGCACGCGGATCCCGAATACCACCTGACTATCCGGCGGTAGAAGATCGGTAACCGTGTCGGCCGCGGCCTGCACGGCTGGTAAGGCTATTAAGAACGGTAAGAGGCAGCGCGCAATTCTCATAGTCCCCTTATAGGTAGGGGGATCGAGTGATTGCAATGTGAACGCTGGATAGCAAGCCACTACTATCCAACAGTTGTGCCGCGGGGCGTCTTGATCCGCGCTTCTCGAGGTGGATGGGGGTCGAAGCGATGGGCGCGATTCGGAACGTTGGAATACCAGCCACGGCGCCGCTATTTTCGAGAACTTCCGCCGAGTTGGTTTTCACAGTGAGGGCTGCGGTGGCGCGCAATCGCGGTCGACACCATTCCGGATAGCTCTTTATACTCCCTCGGAATGGCCGCTCCTGATATTGTCGAGCAATCCAGTGGCGTTGGCCACCTGAATCAACTGAGCGACGTTGCTGGCCCCTAACTTGGCCATCAGGCTCTTGCGGTAGCTGCGCACCGTGTGTACTTCGAGGTGCAACAGCGTCGCGACTTCCTTATTGCTCTTGCCGTCCGCGGTGAGTCGCAGCACCTGCCGCTCGCGCGGCGAGAGCGCCTCGCGTCCCGGACGGGGCTGCGGCCGGAGGTTGCCGCTCTGCACCCCGGAGAGCAGTTTGTCGGAAACCTGCGCGCCGAAATACGTGCCTCCCTTCGCCACCGTCCGCATGGCGTCCACGAGTTCCGTGGCGCACGCCTTCTTGAGAACGAATCCGCGCGCACCCGAGCGCACGGCGGCCATCACGGAGTCCTGGTCGTCGTACATCGAAAGCATGAGCACGCGCGCGTGCGGGCAGTGGCGGGCCAGCTCTCCGGTCGCTTCGATGCCGTTCATTCCCGGTAGTCCGATATCCATCACGACCAGATCCGGCGAAATCCGGCGGCACAGGTCGACCGCTTCGGGGCCGGAGCCCGCCTCGCCCACCACCTGGAAGTCGGAGTGGCGGACCAGGATCTCCTTGATCGCGTCGCGTAGCACTTGATGGTCGTCTACCAGCACGATACTGAACGACATATCGCTATCCCAACGTGCCGCCACGGCTGGTCTGGGCTTCCGGCAGCGGCACGCCGATCAGCTTCCGCACCCGTTCGAGCAATTCCTGATCGCTAAAAGGCTTCAGCAGAACCCGATCGGGCGTACGGTGGACCAGCGCCTGGGCGGCAAGGCTGCCGACAAACCCGGAGATGTAGAGGATCTTCAGATTGGGGAATTCACGATCGAGATCGCCGGCAAGATCGAGACCGCTGACACCCGGCATGACGATATCGAGAATCGCCAGATCGAACCGTCCCTGCCGCTGGCGGACCTGCGCCAGGCCATCGGCAGCTTTGCCTACGGCCACGGTGTCGAACCCGCCACTGGCCAGCACCAGCTCCATGAGACGCAGAACTGCCGGATCGTCTTCGACAACCAGCACAGCCGGCCTGCCATCGCGGTGATTCATTTCTCCCGCCTGCGAATAAGAATTCGGGGCGTAAATAAGAATTCCCCAGCGAAATTCGCTGGAAATCAGTCTATACCAAACTCGGCGCCATGGCGACGTATTTTTCGAACGGGACTTCAGGCGACGGGTGTCGCCTGGGCTTTCTGTGTCTTGGCAGCAGCGGCGGCTTGCGCCGCCGCGGGCGCCGGAGCACTGGCCTTCTTCTGTGCCTCCATGGCTCGTCCGATTACGAATTTCACATAAAGTCCAAAGACCGCCGCACTTAATAACGCAGTCAAAAACAGGAACAGACCGTCCACGGTTCCCGCCTGGCCGGTCATTAGCAGCCACACTGCGGCCCCGAGTGACGCCAGAATCATCAGAAGACTAAAAAGGAATAACACTCCACGATCAGACATTGTCTGGTGCTTCCTGCTCCCTCCGGAGGACAGCATCCTCCCTCGCCAGACATTGTATAGCAAAAAGCTTACGTGGGGCGGCAAGGCACCGCTCCCTGGCGTATAGCGGAAGAGCCGCGGCCGCCAGGAAGCGGCGCTTTCTTAGCTCTATCGCCGGCTACTTCCGCGTCGCGCGCCGCGACAAGAGCAGCAAAAAGCCGCCAAATGCGACCATGCTCAGCCCCGAATAGAGGTTGACGTTGAGGTCCGTCAACGGCGCCCGCAACTCCGGCTGCAGCAGGCCCACCGCCAGCACGATGGCGCCGAGAATCAGGAAAAACAAGCCCGAAGGCACTCTGAGATCGAGCATATTATGCGAACCAAAAATTCAGTGCAATCACCAGCAGTAAAACGATAATCGCCAGCGTGGCGGGGCGCTGATACCAGCTGACGCCCTCGTCATGCCGGATATTGGTCAATCCGTACACCAGCCCTTCCATCTCGCGATCGGGCCGTGGAGTGGTCATCAGACTCACCAGCGAGGTGATCACGATGCAGGTGACGAAGGCCATGATGGCGATCCAGAAATTCTGCGCCATGGTGGACGGGAACGTGTGAAGGTTGCCGAAGATTCCGCCCTTGCCTTCCGCCACTGTCGTCGCCCACGTCAGAAACGCCGCCGACGTACCGCTCAGCAATCCCCAGAACGCGCCGTGACCGGTGCTGCGCTTCCAGAACATACCGAGCAGGAACGTTCCGAACAGCGGCGCATTCACGAATCCGAAGACCAGTTGCAGCAGGTCCATGATGTTGTTGTACATGGTTGCCACGTACGCCGCGCCGATCGAAAGCAGCACGCCCACCACGGTGGTCATCTTGCCCACCATTAAATAATGACTGTCGGGAGCATCTTTCTTGATGTAACTCTGGTAGATGTCGTAGGTGAATACCGTGTTGAACGCCGTCACATTGCCGGCCATTCCCGACATGAACGACGCCATCAAACCGGTAAGACCGACGCCGAGAAGCCCGGCCGGGTAGAATTTCGACATCAGCGTGGTGAGCACCTGGTCGTAATCCGGCTTGACTACCCCGTCCACAAGCTTCGTCGGCAGATCGTACAGATGAGCCCCGCCGGCGCCCGTCATCTGGGCCAGCGCCACCGCCGCGATACCGGGCAGGATCACGATGAACGGCAGGAACATTTTGGGGATGGCGCCGATGAGCGGAGTGCGTCGCGCGGCCGACATGTTTTCCGCCGCCATGGCGCGCTGCACCACCAGGAAGTTCGTACACCAGTAGCCGAAGCTGAGCACGAACCCGAGCCCTGCCACCATTCCGAATATTTCCACGCCCATGGGATTTTCGCTGGCGCTTCCCATGTAGTGCCAGGAATGCGTCATGTTCGCCGGAAGGCGCGACACGATGCCGGCCCAACCGCCCGCCCGCTGGCACGATAGAATCGCCAGCGGCGCGAATCCGGCCACGATCAGGAAGAACTGCAAGACTTCGTTATAAATCGCGCTGGTCAGGCCGCCGAGGTAGGTGTAGGCCAACACAATGGCCGCCGATGCCAGAACGGACATGTTGAAATCCCACCCAAGCACCAGGTGCAGCAGCAGACCGAGCGCGTACATTGAAATACCCGAGGAAAACACGGTCATTACCGCGAACGTGAGCGCGTTGAAACCCCGCGTCTTCTCGTCGAACCGCAGCTTCAGGTATTCCGGCACGGAGCGCGCTTTGCTGCCGTAATAAAAGGGCATCATGAAAATGCCCATAAAAACAATGGCGGGGATGGCGCCGACCCAGTAGAAGTGGGCCGTCATGATGCCGTATTTGGCCCCGGAAGCGGCCATCCCGATCAGTTCCTGCGCCCCCAAATTGGCCGCAATGAACGCCAGGCTGGTGATCCAGACCGGGATCGACCGCCCGGAGAGCAGGAAATCACCACTGGTCGACATCCTTTTGCGCAGCATCCAACCGATGCCGATCACAAATGCGAAATAAACCGCTAAAATTACGTAGTCAACGGCAGCGAGCTTCAACTTGGCGCTCCTCCCTTTCTACGAGTTTACAATTTCGGATACCAGAGTCTACCACACGGTGCGAAGGGACGAGGTACGAAGCCACAGCTCAGCCAAGGAACACGATCTTTCTCATCGTCTGTTCCGGCCGGCTGTTGCTCGATCGGGTTGGTCGCAGCCAGAGCCAGTCTCCGCTTCGCCGGCCTGCTCAGACTGCCGCGAGCGTCCGACGGGCACCTCGGAGCCGGAACTTTCTGCCCGGCGCGTTCTTGTGCCGGGGCACGGGGCCGACCAGCGAGACCGCAGCCGGGCCGTTCGCCAACGACGTGCGGTATACCAATGACACGAGGCGCGCGCTGGAAAGCCAGGCGCAATGGGAACCGAAAACGCCGGCCGTAACGCATGGCACGAGCATCACGGCAATGGGGCGAAAGCTCTGCGGGATCTGTCGGACCTGATGCGCAACGTGCTTGGGAGCAAAACGCACAAAGAACCTTGCAAAGCTCCTTCAAAAGCTCGCGATCGGCCTACACGGCGTTCCAATAAAACATGGCAAGTCCGCCCCCAGACCCGAATTGGCCGCAATCCACCGCGGTGGTGGTGGCACAACCATCCCCGTAAATTGCCGCGCCGAACAGAATCAGCCAGTTACGCGTGGCAGCCCGCCTGCACTTCCAGGAATGGAAACTGGAGGGTCTTATGAAACGGTTCAAAGGTTTGATGATCACCATGCTGGCCGGAACCCTGATGCTCGCGGCTCCCGCGTTCGCCGCCCCCCGCGGCGGTCACGGTGGTGGAGGCTTCTCTCGTGGAGGCGGAGCACAACACTTCGGCGGGCGTTCTTTTGGCGCGCCGGCACGCGGATTCTCCGGCGGTGCGCGCGGCTTTGCAGGCCGTGGCTCTGTGAACCGTGGATTCGCCAACCGCGGCTTCGGTGGTGGTTACTATCGGGGAGGCGGGTGGGGCTTAGGGCTGGGCGTGGGCGTCTATCCCGGTTACGCATACCCTTACGGCTACGTGGATCCGTATTACAATCCATACTACGCTGCGCCGGTCCCTGCTCCGGCTTGCAGTCCCGACGGCGGCTACTACGACGCCTACGGCAACTGGGTACCCCAACCGAATTGCCAGGTTCCCCCCGCGCCAGCGCCGGCTCCATACGGATACTGACGGTTTTTGGGGCACGACGCGATGGCGGCTAGCCGGCGGTCGCCTTTCGCGTCGTGGCCCGTCATCGTGCAATCCGTTATAATCCGGGCCATGTTCGCCGTCCAAAGTCTGCCCGTCGCCATCGCCTTCTGCGTGGTGACCATGTTGGGCTGGGGTTCGTGGGCCAACACCCAGAAACTCGCCGGCAAGGAAAGCTGGCCGTTCGAGCTCTTCTATTGGGATTACGCGATTGGAGTCTTCCTCTTCGGACTGATTTTCGCCCACACGCTCGGCAGTTTCGGCAGCGCCGGCATGAGCGCGCGCGACAATCTGCACGCCTCCGGCGGATGGAATGTGCTGGCGCCCGCGCTCGAAAGTGGAGCGCTGTTTAACCTTTCGAATATCCTTCTGGTGGTGGGGATCGACGCAGCCGGAATGAGTGTGGCGTTCCCGGTAGGCGTTGGACTCGCGCTCGTCATCGGCACCGTCGAAAGTTACCTGGCCGCTCCCAAAGGCAATCCCGCGATGCTATTTGCCGGCGTGGCGCTGGTGGTCTGCGCAATGGTGTTCTCCGCGGTGGCACACAGCCGCCTGCCTCACAGCGGGGGCACGAATCGCTTGAAGGGCCTGATATACTCCATCGTCGCCGGGTGCCTGATGGGCTTTTTCTATCCGCTCCTGATGAAGCCGATCTCACCCAACTTCAACACCGCTCCGATCGCTCCCGGAATGCTCACGCCCTACGTCGCGCTGGTGGCATTCGGCACGGGCGTGCTCGCGAGCAACATCGTCTGGAACACCATTTTCATGCGCATGGGCGGCGTGAGCTACGGCGCATACTTCCGCGGCAGCCTGAAACTCCACGCCATCGGCATTCTGGGAGGAGTCATCTGGATGATCGCCCTGAGTTTTAACGTTTTGGCATCGAGCGTGGCGGGTCCGGCGATCTCCTACGCGCTGGGACAAGGCGCCACCCTCGTGGCGGCGCTCTGGGGACTCCTCATCTGGCACGAATTCCGCAACGCCCGAGAGGGTACCGCCAAATTCATCGCTCTGATGCTCGCGGGCTATGCGGGCGGGTTAATTCTGATCGGCGCGGCGTCGTACTGAAAAAAATTGCCTCCAGGAACTTTCCGGCTGCCGTCCGCGTATGACGAGCGTGCGCCCGATCATCCTCCTCGCCGCGGTATGTCTCTCTGACTTCGCGCAAAGTTTTCCCCTCCAACTCGAGATGCGCGTGCCATTCGAACCTACGGCGTTCCCCAGCGGCGGCCAGTCCTACCTGCTTTATGAATTGCACCTGACGAATTTCCAGACGACTCCTCTGACCGTTTCGCGAATCGACGTGCTCGACGCCGATGCACCTTCGCACCCGGTCGCGACCTTCGAAAGCGATCGGCTCGCAGCCATGTTGCAGCCCTTGGGCGGGAAAAAAATCTCCGACCCCAAGGAAAAGCTCACGATCGGCGACGGCCAAACCACTATCGTCTACCTGTCAGTGTCCTTCGACCGCGATGTTCGCGTTCCGGAACGTCTGATTCATCGCGTGACCGCAGGCGAAGCTTCGCTGGAAGGCGCGATCATCCGCGCGCATCACACGGCGTTGCATGTCCTTGGGCCGCCGCTCGAAGGAGCCGGCTGGCTTGCCAGCGACGGGCCCGGCAACGATCCCGATAATCACCATCGCCGCGGGGTCGTCATTCTCGATGGCCGCGCGGTGGATTCCAGACGCTACGCGATCGACTGGAAACTGCTAAGGAACGGCGAGGCGTATCCCGGCGACGCCAAAAATGTGCACTCCTATTTTTGCTATGGGAGGCGAGTGCTGGCCGTAGCCGGCGGAGTAGTCGTCGTCGCCCGAGATGGACTTCCCGATAACATCCCCGGCCACGGCGATGCCTTCCACCCTGCCGTGCCGATCACCTTGGAGACAATTGCGGGAAATTATATCGTTCTGGATCTCGGCGGAGGGCAGTATGCATACTACCTTCACCTCCAATTGGGGAGTCTCCACGTGAATGCCGGCGACCGCGTCCGGCGCGGACAGGTGTTGGCGGTCATCGGCGCTTCCGGCGACGCCCACGAGCCTCACCTTCACTTCGAAGTCACCACTTCAGCGAAGCCGCTGGCGGGTGAGGGCGTGCCTTATGTCATCGACCGCTATCGTTCGAATAGCGAAGATCGCACGCGAGAACTGCCGTTGGACAAGAGCGTAGTCGAGTTCGCAGACAAACGAGAGCGCTGAGCGCGAGGCCGCCTCTATCCTCGCGGCGGCAAATACTCCCGTTCGAGCCGGGCAAACTCGCCGGAACTCACCAGGCGATATCGGATCTCCATCGCCGAGAACCGCGCCAGCTCCCGCCGCAGTTTGGGCGACGGCAGGTCCGCCGTCGCCACATGCAGTTCTCCCGCGTCGAGATGCAACGGAAGCACTTTCCACTGCCGCGACACTTCCGCCGGGAACGCGCGTGTCGCCTGGCGGTCCACCTCGCCAACCCCGACAGACCCGGCCGGTATGCCCGATTGCAGGCTCAACGCGCGGTACAAGTTCTCTTCTGAGAGTTTTCGCAATCGCACCAGGTATTCGCCGAGGCGCACGCCCTTGGGGAGCGCGCCGGCGGCGGTTTCCACCTCGCCCATCGCCACGCTGCGCATCGCTACCAGCACTTCGCCGAGTCGAGGGCGTGGATAAACGTGCTCGGTTTTGCGCCATGCGATCGCCCGCCGTGCCAGCCGCGCAGCGGCAAACTGCCGGATCGCCGCCACCGTCGCCACAAAGTTCACCACGTTGCTCCAGGCCACGCGCACCGGCGTCGCGGCAGCGAAACGCCATCCGTAAATGCGCGCGCTCGCCCAAGCCCGCACTCCCACCTGAACGATGGCGACGGCGTAGGTCACCAGGCACAGGCGCGATAGCCATAACGGCACCAGGGCGGCGAATTTCCAGCGGGCGGCGAAACTTCCCAGCCCCGCCACGAAAAACAGGTTTGCGAGCGGCGTTAGCAGGTTGCCCACCAGTCCTTTGCGATCGCGCCAGAACCAATACGGCTGCGGCCACGCCCCGCGCCATCCGTGGTTTTGCCAGCCCTGCAAGGCGATTCCCGCTACCCACCGGCTCCGCTGCCGGGCCGCACCGCGGAAGTCGCGCGGAAAGTACTCGCGCGTGGCTACCGGGCGCCCGTCCCGCAAGCGCACCGGCAGGAAAATCTGCCGGTATCCGAGCGCATGCAGACGGAATCCGTTTTCATAATCTTCGGTGAGGCAGGCCGGATCGAAGATCATCCCGCCGCGGGTGGATGCCAGGTGTTCCAGCGCCGCGCGCGCAAAACCGGTGCCCACGCCATTAGCGGGCAGGAATCCGCCCAGCCGCTGCCGCGCGGGAATGTCCTTCGTCTGGAATTCGGCGAATTCGTCGCAGTACAATCCGTGCGTCAGTTCCGCGATCGGAGTGGCCAGCGCCAGTACCGGGACCTGCACCATGGCGTAATCCCGCGAGAACCAGTTCACCAGGCGCAGCGAATCGGGATCGGCCAGGTCTTCCGCATCGTGGGTCATCATGACTTCGTAGCGGATGCCGCACTCCTGCTCGTGCCGTTCCATTCCGCGATACAACCAATTCAGGCAATCGCCCTTTGACGTCGGGCCATCGTGCGGGCCGATGACGGGATGCACACGGGGGTGAGTGGCGGCCACCGCCTCCACCGCGCGGCGGGTGTTGTCGTCGTTGGGATACACGCCGGCAAAAATGTCGTAGTTGGAATACCGGATGGCGCGCAGATTGTGCTCCAGCATGCGGCCGATGACGCGCTGCTCGCTCCACAGCGGCACCAGGATGGCGATCGGCCGCTCCGCGGCCGCAGCCAGTGCGCGATCCTCGGGCCACGGAAACGGCTTCCGCCATGTGCAGAAAAACACGGCGGTGATAAAGACATCGTCCAACGCGCTGACGAGAATCCAAAGCGCGAGCGGGACCACACACGTCACCACCAGGGTTGCGATCCGCACGGAACACTATCGTGCGCGAATCGGATGGCAAACTCTCATATTTCTCCGGAGACCAACACCCGGTTAGGCCGCCAATGTGACCTTGGTGTACGCCACTTCAAACCCGAGACGCTCGTAATTGCGCTGCGACGTGCTGCCCGGCAGCGTCGCCGCCATCGCCATGTCGCAGCCCAGCGCGATGGCTTCGTTCAGCCGCGCGGCAATCAGTTCGCGGTGTAGTCCCCGCCGCCGGAATGCCGCAATGGTGCTGTCGGCGAACAGTGTGGCCAGGCCGTCGCGCACCGCCAGTGCGCCGCCGCCGGCTGGTTCCCCGCTTTCCCCGGCTGCGAGGTAGCAGAGCGCGCCGGGCATGGCGAAAATCGCGCGCCCCACGTCCATTTCGGCGGTGGTGAGATCGCCTTGCTCGAAGTAGCCGCGGCCCACGGTGTGCGCCCACAGGTCGTCCTCATCTGCCAGAGCCCGGCGGACGTGCGGCACGATCACAATCGGCTCGCCCACGATGCGTTTTACCAGCACATTGTTAAACTCCGTCGCGCGATAACCGCGGCGGCTCAGAATCTCAAGCAATCCGGGGTCCGCGAGCGGGCAAAAATCGATCGAAATCCCGGAGTGGCGGCCACGAAAGAACGCCTCCAGCGTATCCACCTCGCCCTCGCTCACGGGACCGTTGAGCCCCAACCCCACGGCCTGCGTCAGGGGCGACTCGGCACCCACGAAGATGGCGCAGCCGCCGGCGATTTCCAAAAACGCCGCGCCCTCCGGCGACGCGGTGCATTGGCGCGCGTTCAGCGCTTCAGCAGCCTCCAGCCGGCGTGCCAGCGCCAGGTTGGCGAAAATAACGGAATCGGAACAGCGCACAGCCATATCATAGCGGCCGGCAAGAATCGGCGATTAACCTTGGCCAATTGCCGCCAAAAAGTAACCCCGTAAATTCGCTTTTTGCAGTTTAATAGGATATGCGCTTAGTGGTTGGGCTATTGGTCCTTGGCGTATTTCCTCTGCTCGCTCAGTTTTCCGGCCGCGTCACGGGGACTGTGGTCGATTCCTCAGGCGCCTCCGTCCCGGATGCGCAGGTGAACCTTTACCTCGCCGGCGGCCAGAAGCCGCTCCTCTCGACCACCACCTCGCGCGACGGCCAGTATTACTTCAATAGCGTCCGCCCCGCCAATTATGATCTCAGCGCCGAAGCCGGCGGCTTCCTCAAACTCACCCTCCGCAATCTCACGGTGGATGCCGCGCGCGAAACCACCGTTCCGCAGATCAAGCTGCAAGTCGCCGCCGTCACCGAAAGTGTGGACGTAAAGGGCGACGTGCAGGGCGTGGAACTCAGCAACGCCGAGATCGCCGACACCGTAACCGTCGATCAGATCAAGAATCTCCCCATCTTCGACCGCGATCCGCTGCAACTGATCCAGCTCGAACCCGGTGTGATCGCCAACGGAAACTCGCCCACCGTGATCAACGGCCTGCGCACCTCCTATTCCGATGTCACGCTCGACGGCATCAACATCCAGGACAACTACATTCGCGACAACGCGCTGGACTACAGCCCCAACATGCCGCTGATGGGCCAGGTCCGCCAGGTGACTATCGTCAGTTCCAACGTGAACTCGGCGGCGTCCGGCGGAGCCACCCAGACCGCGTTCTCGACGCCTTCGGGCGGCAACACCTATCACGGCGAGGCCCTCTGGTACAACCGCAATAACGCATTTTCGTCGAACAACTGGTTCGCCAACCAGGCCGGGCTTCCGCTTTCACATCTGAATCAGAATCAATTCGGTGTTTCCTTGGGCGGGCCGATTCAAAAAGACAAGCTGTTCTTCTATTTCAATTACGAGGGCTTGCGCACCCATCAGCAGATTCCGCAAAATACCGTCATCCTGACCGCGGACGCCGAGCAGGGCATTTTTCGCTACCGCAATGCCGATGGCGCGATCGAGCAGGCGAATCTTCTCAACGCGAAAAACGTCGCGCTCAATCCGCTGATGCAGGCCGAAATCGCGCAAATTCCGCCACCCAGCGCGATTAATAACAGCTTAGCCGGCGACGGTCTGAATACCGGCGGCTATCTTTTCAATATGCGCGACAACGGCACGCGCGATAACCTCACCGGCAAGCTCGACTACAACATCAGCACGCGCAATTCGCTCGCCCTTTCCTATCTCTGGAACCGCTACAATCTCGACCGTCCCGATCTCGAAAACGATTACTCCCCGGTCCCCAAAGCCACAAACCCCACCCACACCAACTTCCTGGCGTTTTCCTGGCGCACCACTCCCACGTCGCGTCTGACCAACGAAATCCGCGCCGGGTTCAATCTTTCCTACGGCTATTTCTTCAATAACCAGAATTTTGACGGCGCCATCATCACGGGCATGGATTTCTCCGATCCCGTCAACGAGTTCCAGCCGCAAGGGCGCACCACCAATACTTACACGCTGGGCGACGATGCCGCGTGGCAGCATGGGCGGCACAACATTCAGCTCGGCTACCATCAGCAGGATGTGCGCGTACACTCCTTCGACGCCGCCGGCGTGTTGCCTGTTTATTCGCTCGCCATGGGCTCGGGCCAGGCGGCATACACGCTCAGCGCGGCGAACCTGCCGGGCATTACCGCCAACGATCTGGCTAACGCCAACGCGTTGCTGGCGACGCTCGGCGGATTCCTGGATGGCTACAGCCAGACGTTCAACGTCACCAGCCGGAGTTCCGGCTATGTTCCGGGCGCCGATTTTGTCCGCAATTTCATCCAAAACGAATACGCCGTGTACGCGCAGGACAACTGGAAAGTCGCCTCGAGGCTCACTCTTACGATGGGCCTGCGGTATGAGATGCCCGGCGTGGTCGACGAGGTGCACTCGCTCGAACTGCTGCCCGACATGACGGCCGGCGCCGGCGCCACGCTGCTCTCCAACGCCACACTGAATTTTGCCGGCGGCTCCGTGGGCCGCCCCTTTTATCACCGTGAATGGCACGCCTTCGCGCCCAATTTCGGATTCGCCTGGGACGCCTCCGGCAACGGCAAAACCGCCATCCGCGGCGGCTACGCCGTCAGCTATGTCAACGACGCTGAGATCATCGCCGCCGAGAACATGCTGGAAGGCAACGCCGGTTTACAGGGCGTGGCCAGCACAACCGGACTTTCCGCGCGGGTTTCTTCCACTCTGCCGGCCATTGCGCCGCCCGTGTACCAGGTCCCCATTACCGTCCAGCAGGAATACGCCACCGACCCGTTCAATGTGCTCACCACCATCGATCCCAACCTGCACCGTCCCTACGTGCAGCAGTATTCCGTTGGCATCCAGCACGAATGGCTCAATACCGTCTTCGAAGGCCGGTACGTGGGCAACCACGTCGTCGGCGCCTATCGCGCTTTCGATTTCAACCAGGTGCAAATCGAGAACAACGGCTTCCTGGCCGACTTTCTGAAGGCGCAGAAAAACGGATTTCTGGCCGAGGTCGCGGGGCGGGGATTCAATCCCGCTTATAGCGCCTTGGTTCCCGGAAGCCAGCCGCTCTCGGTACTTACTAAGTTCAGCGCTCATGGCGACCTGAGCGATCCCAACGTGATCTACTATATTCAGACCGGCCAGCCGGGCGAGCTCGCCGATTATTATCAGACCAATGGCCTGAACCCCAATAATGCCGTTCCAGTCTACGCCAATCCGTACGCTTTGGGCGCGGACATGCTCACCAACTATTCCAGCTCCAGTTACAATTCCCTCCAGCTCGCCGCGCGTCATCGCATGCATTCGGGACTGAGTTTCGAAGCCAATTACACTTTCGCCAAAGTGCTCAGCGATGGCGATGGCGATCTGCAGACCCGTTTCCAGGCGTTTCTTGATTTCAACAATCCCAAGCTCGAGCGCTCTCGCGCCGATTTCGACCTCAATCACATGATCAAGGCCAACGGCTATTACGAGATCCCCTTGGGAGAGGGCCATCGCGCCCACCTCAATAAGGCGCTGAATCGCGCCATTGGGGGATGGACGTTCGGCAGTGTGATGGTCTGGCAGTCGGGCGCGCCGTTTTCCATCCTCTCCTCGTATGCGACGCTGAACCGGGCGGCGCGCTCCTACTATAACGGCGCCAATACCACCGTCGGCGGGTCCGCCCTCATGCAGATTGTGCATTTCCGCATGACCGGCAACGGCCCGGTGGAGATCCCGCCTTCGGCCATCAATCCCGCCGACGGCAGCGGCGTCGGCGCGCCCGGCGTAGCGCCATTTTCCGGTGAGATCTTCTCCAATCCCGGCCCCGGAACGCTGGGCGAACTCCAGCGCCGGTTCTTTTCCGGTCCCTGGGCGTTCAATATCGACATGAGTCTCACCAAAAACGTCAGGATTACCGAGCGCGAAAATCTCATTTTGCGCATGGAGGCGTTCAATGCGCCGAATCACCCAACCTTCTGGTCGGGCGACCAGAACATCAACTCCACCGCCCCGGCATTCGGCACCATCAGTAATATGTTGTTTTCGCCTCGCATTATGGAATTCGGAGCGCACTTGAATTTCTAATGGTCCCACTCACCGACTTACTCGCCGGCGCCCGGGTCTACGACCTCGCGCAGCCATATTTCATCGGGATGCCGCATCATCCCTCTCACCCGCCGTTTCTGTACAGCCTGGTGAAGTCGCACGGCGAGTATCTCGGACCGAACGGCGCCAGTTCCGCCTCCGACGCCATCTCGCTCGGCAGCCACGTCGGCACTCACATCGATGCGCTATGCCATTTCTCGTGCGGCGGACAACTTCATGGCGGCGAAGCCGCGGCGGGCCTGCAATCCTACGGCGCCGGGCTCCAGCGCCATGCCATCGATGCCGTCCCGCCCATCCTCCGCCGCGGCGTCCTCCTCGATATCGCGGGCACCGGTCCTCTACCCGAGGATTTCGAAATCACCCCGGCCCACCTCGACACCGCAGCTAACGGAATCGAGATCCGCCCGGGCGATATCGTCCTCCTCCGCACCGGCTGGGCACGCTATTTCCGCGATCCCGGCAGGTTCATTTCGCAGGTGCATGGTCCGGGTCCGGCGCTCGCCGGCGCCGAGTGGCTCAGTTCCCGCGGCATTTTCGCCGCCGGCTCCGACACCGTGGCATTCGAAAAAGTGCCCGATCCCGCCATGCCGGTCCACGTGCATTTGCTCGTGGAAAGCGGCGTTCACATCATCGAGTGCCTGAACCTGGAAGAACTGGCGCAGGCAGGAGTGCGCGAGTTTTTGTTCATCGCGCTCCCGTTGAAAATCGAAGGCGCGACGGCGTCGCCTATACGACCGGTCGCGGTGGAAAGCGGGCGCGAATCTCCAACTCGCCCGCCATCGCTCCGATCACCCCCGCGAGCGTCCTGAAGTACCTGTCGGCGCGGCTTTCCGTCTTGGGGATGCCCGCCTGCTCGACGCCAGGAATCGCGGCGAGACGCGCCTGCGTGATCGAACCATGAACGGCCGCGGAAAATCGGCGCGCGGCGAACTCATTGGTACCCGCGCCGCGAGGTCGGCACACACACAAAGGCCGCGGCCCAGTCGATGGACTGAGCCGCGGCCGTCCCCACTGACGTCCTTTGTGTCTTAAAGCTCAGGATGCAGATGCAGCGTCTGACCGGCGGCGACATAGACCTTCTGCGCGAACGGCGTGGTGCCGTTTTCGCGGATCTCGATGTTATACTCTCCGGGACGCAGGTGCATCGTCTTGTTGTCTTTTGTGGTGCCCGCGAAAGCCCCATTGATAAACACCTGGGCATCCTTCACCTTCGTATCGATTTTCACTTGCCCGGAATTCGGGTAATAGCCGTAAGCGCCATACGGTCCCCAATAAGGGCCCCAAAACGGCGCGTACCAGCCACCATAAGCCACCGGTCCGCCAACAAAGAAACGAACGGCGGCCGAAGCGCTCATGGGCGCCATGGTCATCAGGGCAGCGGCTAAAATCAGCAATCCTTTTTTCATTTCGACCTCCGCCCGCTTATATTGCAATCGCCGCGCCAACCTCGCAATCGCCTCATGGTCAACAACTTTACAGAACATTACGAACGGTATCTGGCCGATTTCCACCACCGCCTGGACGAACTCGAGCGGTCAGTTCTTGCTGCCCGATTCCTGGCGCGCTTTTCGATATCGTTCGGTCTGCGGCAGGTCTTTCCACTGTGGCGTTTCGGAGCTGTCCGCAACCTCGTACACCGCCACCGCGACCGTCCGGTCCACCAGCGCCAGATTGTCGTAATCGATCTTCGTCCACTCGTCGCCCGCCTGATGGTAATCGGGAAACATGTAGCCCACCGAAAGCGTGTGGGCCGGAACCCCGGCATCGGCCATTGCCTGGTTGTCGCTCTGCGCGAAGTAGCGCTCGTTCAGTTCCGCGTTCTTCACCACCTGCAAGCCCGTTTCGTTGCCGGCTTTCACCACCGCGTCGGTCAGGGTCGAAAAGTCGAATCCCGTCACATTCACCAGCCCGACGCTCGACCCGCCATCGACGTCCGTGCGTCCCAGTTGCTCGAGATTCAAATCGGCCACCGTCTTCGCCAGCGGAAAGATGGGGTGCGCGCCATAATACCGCGACCCAACCAGCCCGAGTTCTTCGCCGAAGAACGTCATGAACACGATTGAGCGTTTGGGCCGCGTGGGCAGCGCCGCCAGCGCATTTGCCACTTCAATCACCGATGCCGTGCCGCTGCCATCGTCGTTGGCGCCATTGTAGATGTGGTCGCCCTCGCCGGTGCCGCGGATTCCCAGGTGGTCGTAGTGCGCCGTCACCAGCACATAAGTATCGCGTAGCGCCGGGTCCGACCCGCGCATCAGTCCCACCACGTTGTGCAGCTTCACGGCCGTCGACTCAGGCGCCGCAATGTGTACAGAAACTGTGGCATTCACTGGTTCAGGCCTGCCCGCTCCGAGCGCCGTGCGCACTTCTTCGTCCCACACCACCAGAACCGGCGGCGGGGAAGCTGCCATAACTTCCCGCAATGCCGTCGTCCGGTTGGTGGGCTGCGTACCCGACCGCAAGATCACCACCAGCGCCGGCTGCAATCGTGCCGCCAGCCCCGGAAGCTGCCGCCTCACCATCATGGGGTTCGTGCCAGGCGGAAAATCGAGTACCAGCACTTTGCCGCGTACCTGGTCGGGAGTCAGCGCGGTCACAGCCGCGGCATCACTGCCTGCCGCCTTGACCACGGCGGCGCCGGTCAAATCCACGGCAGCAGCTTGCATCAGACCCATTCCGTTGGCCTTCGCTTTCACCGTGGCGCCGCCGGTTTCGACCGCGAATTCCATCCCCTCCGCGTTCGGCTTCACGTTCACGTAATTCGCGGTCTGGAAATAGCCGTCGTCACCAGCGGGTTCGAGCCCTGCTCGGCGAAACTGCGCGGCTATGTACTCGGCGGCAACGTCGAGACCGCGCGAGGGCGTTCCCCGCCCCTCGAGAGCGTCCGACGCCAGGAACGAGATATCGGCTCTGAGATCGTTGGCGCTGAGCCGGTTCCTGATGATGTCGAGCTTCGATGATGCGGTCTGGGCCGCGGCCACTACCGCCAGAGCAGCGGCTGCGAGGAAAACAGGTTTTCTCATACGTGTTCCAGCTTAATCGACGTTGACGGTTTTGATCTTCATCGTTCCATCCGGCTGCGCTTCGAACCAAACTTCGCCATCGCCAATCATGACGCCCTGGTAGTTCGCGAACAGGCATTCCGGGCTCTGCTTCTCGATCGCGGATCTGACCTTGGCGGTGAAGATGGCGTCGTAGTCCTTGAGCAGCGCCGCCCTGGCGCGCACCGCGCGGTGCCGGTTTGCGAAGTTCACCGTGGCCGGATAAAGCACCATGTCCGCGATCTTTTGTTTGTCGCCGCCGCGAACGGCGGACTGCAGCTCGCTCAAAAACGCGCGCGCCTTGGGAGCCAGTTCCTTGGAATAATCCTCCACGGTGCTATTCCGGCACGGGCTGTCCGGCTTCGCTTGCGGCAGCGCCAGCAGCGGCAAACACACGACGGAAAGGACCAAACCCGGGATCGAAGTCGCTCGCATCCCGCTTACTTTACCACTACCTTGTCCACCGCCAGGTTCTCGTTTTCGTCCCACACGCGTACTGCGATGGTGTGCTCCCCCGGCGCCGCATCCATCTTCAATTCGTAATCCAGCGCCGGCGAATCCGAGAGCTTCGTCACGGGCTCGGCCACCGTCCAATCCCCGCCATCGAGCGAGTACTCGGCGCGATCCAGATTGCTGAGCGCGTCCGCGGCATGCCAGCGCACTTCGAGCTTCCCTCCATTGCGCGAGGCGGCGAGGCCGGTAATCTTCGGCGGCGTGTTGTCGATGGTGAACGGCGCGCTGATCAACGTAGCCGTTAGCGCCTCCGAAGGCGGATTGCTCGGCGCGTCGCTGGCCGTCACGCGCAGCCGGTAATCGCCATCGGGGAACGCCGTAGCGTCCCAGGAGAAATATTTCTCAGTCAGCTTCTCTTTGAGCGGCTTCCATTCCGTCTCGTTCTCGCCCTTGATTTCGGCCGTGTAAAGCAGGGAGTCGCCGTTCGGATCCGAGGCCACCCAGCGCGCGCCCAGCCACCCCTTGGCGAATTGCATGGCCGGAGTGGTGGTGGCCCCCTCCACCAGCGGCAGCACTGCCGGCGACGTATGCCGTCCCAGCGGCGGCAGCGTCAAATTTTGTGCCGGGCCCGAAGGCGCCGCCGTCAGATTCAACACCGGCGCCGGAAAACGATAGTTCACCGGCGTGATCTCGATCTCGTCAAGCCGCGGCTCCACGTTCTTCGGCAGGTACGCCACATCCACCGATTCCAGTTCCGGCGAATGGCCCGCGCCATCGGCCGTGAGCGTCGCCTTCCACTGTACGAACCGCGCCGCCGGCGAAGTGATTCGCCCGCCTTTTGGCGAGATGATCGCGTCCGACCACGGGCTCCAGTTCTTCTGCGGCTGATCCAGGTTGCCGCTGCGCGTCGCGATCGCGATCCGGCCGCCGTTCAGGTGCGCCTCGAAGCTGAGCCGGCCCCACAAGGTGTACAGTTGGGCGTCGAACACGTCGCTCTCGATCGACCCTTCGTGCTCCACTTCGGGCCCGATCTCGAAAACCTTGCCGGTGTTCCCTGTCGCCGCGTACAGCTTACCGCCCGTTCCGCTCTGGAAAGCCGTGATTTGGGTCAGAGGCAGCGACAGCAGCGCGGTGTATTGGGTCGGCGATTCGACGCGGTACAGGGTGCCTTTGTTTCCCGTCCCGATGAGCACGCGTCCCTGGGCGTCGAACGCCAGCGCGTACACCACATCGCTCGCGTGGCTCCAGACGCGCCGCGGATTGCCGTTCGGCTCGATGCAGAACACGTCGCTGCCGCCGTTCACTCCCGCAGTCCCCATTGACCCCGGAGGCGGCGACAAGGGCCGCGTGGATGCCGGAGCAGCACCTCCCGATAGGTTGACGCTGATGGTCCCACTCGAAGCCGGCGCCGGCAGTGGGGTGACAGGCGGCAACGCTACCGGCGACCCGCCCTGCTTCGAGCCCACCGCCGCCGCGTAAACCGCTCCGCCTGGCGCCACCGCGACCGCGGTCACTTCTTTCTTCGGCATCTGGTACAGCACGAAACCTTCGCCGGCAGGCGAGACCCGAATCACCAGACCGCCCGGCTCCGTCCCGACAATCAGGTTATCCGTCGCATCGATGGTCATCGAGCGCACGTGCGTTTCGTCCGTCTTGAAAAAAACCGACCCCTTGCCATCGGGCGTGACTTTGTGGATCTCGCCCTGCCCGTTGGGCACGCCGCCGGTGGCCACCAACAGATCGCCCTTGCGGTCGAACGCCAGCGCCCAGATGTATTTCGCCTTCGGATCGTAGAAGACTTCGGGCTTTCCGCCCGCTCCCAGGCGATACACTTTGCCATCGGGCGAGGTTCCGAAATAGACGCGATCCTTGGAATCCACCGCCAGTGCGTGAATTTCGAGCGCGTCCACTTCCGCCACCATCTTGCCCGATCCGCCGGGCGGGATGCGGTAGAGTTTGGCTCCCGTGCCGCCGGCAGCATAGAGATTGCCTTTGGAATCTCGCACCAAAGCCCACAGGTAGGCCTCACCGGTATCGAAGAGTTCATGCGAATGCGGCGCCAGCGAAAGCAATCCATCGCTGCGAATCGACAGATTGTTGATCACACCGCGTTCGAAATCGGCATACTCGCCTTGCGTCCAGATCTGCGTCTGTCCGGCAAACGCCGCGCAGGCAGCGGCCGCAAGCGCAAGAAATGCGCCTGACTTTCCTTTTTTCATTTTCATCATTGGCAAAAAGACTGGCCGCTACTTCACATGGATCCGCAGCGAGTAACTCCCAGTCACCACATAGTCGAAAGGCAGCGCCATCTGCTCGGTAGCCGTCTCCGGGGAAGTCACCAGCGACCGGCTCGACGCCTTTCCCGACCCCATGACGTTGAGCACCGAAGCCGGCAAATCCGGTAGCGTCTTATCGTCAACATACGCCGTGGGCTCCGATTCCACCAGCGATACGTAGAGCTTGTTGTTCGACCGCTCCTGGTTGAACAGCGACACGATCTGCGACAGATCCAGATAGCGGTTAACCGACCCCGCCATGTTCTGCATGCGATTCACCGTGTCGGCATCGCTCAGCAGGATCCGATGATCGCCGCGCGCCAGGCCATCGGGAATCTTGACCGTGAAATCGCGCTCGATGCGCTCGCCGCGATACGGACGCAGGAAGACCTTCACCGGGACGGTATCGCCGGCGCGCACGTCGGGGTCCGATACCCAGGCGCTGTCGATAGTGGCCACGCGCCGCTCCGGCAGCAGGTCCACCGTGACGTTGACGCTCTTCACGTCCGGCGTATTCACGTTGTTCAGATACAGCCGGTTGAACATATTGCCCCACCACGATGCCATCAGCAGCGGCGCCGGCGTGGGCATCTCGCCGTTGGCCGCCATGGTGGAGAGCGAGATCGGGGGCGCGCCGGCCATCTCAACCTTTCCGGTGAGCCGGTACGTCGCCTCGTCGGCAAATGCGTTCAATTGCGAGAGCGAATTGTAGAGCGTCAGCATCATCAGGTATGGCGTCCATTTCTGGTGCACGAATACATTGAAGTGGAAGCTCTTCTCGCCGGTAAGTTTCTCCTTGTCGTCGAGCGATCGCACCTTTACCGCCACCGGAATCATGCTCGACTCCGCGCCCAGCACGCCCATGATGCCGGTGTAGCGATCCTGATGCAGCGCTCCCACAATCTCCGTGGCATTGGCCATCTTATTCGGCTGGTAGCTCGAGGCGAGGGTCATGATCACTTCGCCCTTGCTCATCGGGATATCTACCGGCCCCAGATTGAAGAACGGGTGTCCGAAGCCCAGAACGCGCTTGCCGTCGTTATAGGTCACGGTGCCGAGCCCGGTCACCGCCATGTCGCCATCCACCAGCACGCCGGCGATGCTTTCTCCGGGATTGAGCGAGTGCTCCCATCCCGGCGCGGGCTTGTTGCTATGGATATCGTTGGCGGCGCCGCCTTGTACGGCATTAACGCCCATCTGCTGGAACATCGGGCCGAAGACCCGCATCGCGCTGTCGGAGAATCCGGTCAGCATCAGCGGCGATTCGATCGGTACCATCATCGCCGAAGGCAGTGGCGTCTCCAGCGCCGAAGCCAGGTCTCCCAAAAGGTCGGGACCGATCGACACCGCTGCGCTGCGCACGCGTGTCTTGTCCGGCGTGTGGGCATCTTCGGGACGGGATTTATCGAGATCGTTGATCTCCAGCATCAGCTCGATGGGAGTGATGCCGCAGATGGCGTCCGGAGAGAACGTGCTCATCCGCAAAGCCACCGCGCCCACAAGTTTGCCGTCGATGTACACCGGGCTGCCGCTCATACCGCCGGCCACGTTCGTAATCTTGGCCTTGCCCAGCATCTTGCCGACGATAATGTCTTGATTGGGTCCGTTTTGATTTCTCAGGCGGCCGACAATTTCTACAGGTACCGGTTCCGGCACGGTTCCCTGGAAAACTGTCCAGGCAGTCGCCTTCATGCCAGGCTTCACGTCGCTGAGCTTCATGATTTCCACTGGCCCGGCTTTAGGACGGACTATAGCAGGAGGGTCGCTTGCAAATAAGGGGAGCGCAACAACCGCAGACAAGACCGCGGTCTTATGCAAATTCATGGGGGATAAATCTCCGGATTCGCTCTATTGTACTATGACGCGTTCACAAGCATTTGGGTTGCTTTTTTTCTTTCAGATTCAATCTGATACGAATTTCCAGCGCAAGCTCCGCAAGAAGCCTGCGCTAGTCTCGCGCCATGGAATCCTTCCATACCACCAGGCGAGCCTGCGCCGTTGCCGCCGCGGCCGCCCACGATTTCAACAACGAACTCACCGTCATCCTGAGCGGCGCCGCCGGCGCGCTCCGGCTGGTTCCGGCATCCCATCCCGCACGCGAACTGCTCTTGGACATCCAGGCGGCCGGCCAGCGCTGCGTCTGGAAAGCTTCCGGGCTGTTGAACTTCAGCGCCCGCGTCAGCCCCGGACCGGTCCACGCCTCGTTCGAATACTTGATCGAAGAATAAACGCTACGCTGAAAGCAGTGCGCATCCTCGCAATTGAATCTTCGTGTGATGAAACCGCCGCCGCCGTGGTGGAGAACGGCGAAACGGTGCTCTCCTCGGTGGTGGCTTCTCAGATGGTGACTCACGGCAAATACGGCGGCGTCGTCCCCGAACTGGCATCGCGCGAGCACCTCCGCGCCATCACACCGGTGGTCCGCCAAGCTCTGGAAAACGCCCGGACACAACTCACGGATCTCGCCGCGATTGCCGCCACGGTCGGCCCCGGTCTGGTGGGCTCCCTGCTGGTCGGTCTGACTTATGCGAAATCGCTGAGTTTCGCTACCGGCGTGCCGCTGATCGCGGTGAATCACATCGAAGGCCACATTCATGCCGTCATTATGGAGTCCCGGCAGGCTGGGTCACCGGTGGAATATCCCACCCTCGCGCTGGTAGTGAGCGGCGGGCACACCCACCTGTTCGAAGTTCGTGAGGGATTCCAATACCGCCTGCTCGGCAAAACGCGTGACGATGCCGCCGGCGAGGCGTTCGATAAAGTTGCCAAGCTGCTTGGCTTCGGCTATCCCGGCGGTCCGATTATCGACCGGCTCGCGCCCCTTGGCGATCCAATGGCTGTTCGGTTTACGTTCGCCAAAATGAAAGGGAATGCTCTCGACTTCAGCTTCAGCGGGTTAAAGACCGCGGTCCTCCGTTGGGTGGAGGCGCATGACATGGCGGAAGAGATTGCGGGCCGGCGCGCCCTGCTCCGCGAATGCCCGCAACCCTCTGGCGATCAATGGCTTCGAGCGACGCCACAAAGAACGATCGATTTATTGGCTTCGTTCCAACATGCCGTTATCCACGAACTCCTGACTCGCGCGGCGGCCTCGGCCGAGTCGATCGGCGCACGCACGCTCATCGTCTCCGGCGGGGTCGCCTGCAATTCCGGCCTCCGTCGTGCAACGCAATTGGCTTCGTTCCGTTATCCGGTTCTCTTCCCTACTCCCGGCCTTTCAACGGACAACGCCGCCATGATCGCGGCAGCCGCCTTCCCTAAACTCGCCCGCGAAGAGTTCGCGAAACTGGACGTCGCCGCCCAGGCAAACCTCGCCCTCGCGTGACCCCTTTGGGGCGACGCCCTGTCTTCCACCTCTGTGAGAACTGCTGCTACTTGCTCGCTGTCAGCGTCTTATCCCACAGGAATTTGTGCAGGAACGTGTCCATCCGGCCCAGCGTGTACAACCACCTGCCGTGCAGCAGCGATTCGTGAACGTCGTCCGGGAACACGATGAGCTCATAGTACACGTCCCTCTGCCGCAGCAGCTGAATCAGCCCCGTCATTTGTTGGAACGCCACGTTGCGATCGTCGTCTCCCTGTATCAGCAAAACCGGCGACTTCCACCCGTCGATCGCACCGATCGTCGAGCTCTTATACGACACCGATTCGGGGTCCAGCGAGCTGCCGAACAGGTGCACCCCCGCGAGGTCCACGCCCGCCTTGAAAATGTCCGAGTTCCGCGCCAGCGCCTGCGACGTCAGCAGCCCGCCGTACGACAGCCCCCAGATTCCGATCCGGTTCGGGTCCACATCCGGCCGCGACTGCAGATACTTGCCCCCCGCCACCACATCCTGGTATTCGGCGTTCCCGCTCTGGCCGGTATTCTGCGCCCTCTGGAATGACCGCCCGTACCCAATCCCCAGCCGGTAATTGATCGACATCACCACGTATCCCTGGTTCGCCAGCCACTGATTGATCCCGTATGCCCAGTGATAGAACTGCATATAGTGGTACGCCGGCATCATCTGCCGCACCGGGCCGCCGTGCACGAACACGATCGCCGGCCTTCGCTCGCCCGGCTTCAAATCCTTCGGCAGGAACAGCTGATTGTGGATCTCGAGCCCGTCGGCAGCTTTTGTAATCACTATTTCCGGCTTCACGTGCAGGTCCGCCGGGAAGCCCGGCCGTGACGTCGGGAAGACGATCTTCTGGGCATCGGCGGCGCTTACCGGCCCTGCCGCCGGAATCTTCCAGATCCCCAGCGATTGCGGCATGTTCCAGCTTGCGCTCAGCGTCGCCAGATATTTCCCCGAGGCCAGCGGCGCGGGGTACGTCTCCGCTCCGTCGCCGGTCGTGATTTGGACCGGCGTGCCGCCCGCGACCGGCACCGCCCAGATGTGCCGCAGTTCGATGTCTTTCGCGTTGGTGCAATAGTAGAACGTCTTCTCGTCCGCGGAAAGCGCAATCGAAGTCCGGTCTTCGATCAACCCGTCGGTTGTCGTCAGCAGCACCGGCCGCGCCGACGCATCCAGCACGTCCAAAGCGTAGTAGCGGTCCCACTCGTCCACCGGACCGGTCGGAGCCGGCGGCGCTTCCACCACTGGACCGGGGCCTCTGCCACGCCCGCCTCTGCCGCCGCGCCCACCGCCCGCAAAAAACTGGAAAACGATGCGATTGCCCGCCAGGTGGGCGTTAAAGAGGCTGGTCACCAGGGGATCGTGCGGTTCGTTGTGCCAGGTCTCCTGCGCCTCACCCGTGGTCGCGTCGGCTTTGTAAATTTCCAGCGTGTGGCCGCCCTTGAACGTCGCGCGCATCAGGCCCGGTGAATTGTTCGTCACCGCCGGGGTGGCCGGAGCCGCCGCCGGGTTTCCCCGTCCGCCGCCTCTGCCGCCGCGCGCCGCTCCCGCAGCCTGCGTGCCCGGACCGTTGGGATTCCCGATTCCACCACCGCCCTGCTGCGTCTGCAGCCCGAACGGCAGCCCGGGTTGCCGCACAAATATAAGATGCTTGCTGTCCGCCATCCACATCGGCATGGTGTCGAAATCCACGCTCGGTGACATATACTTCACGGCCCGCGTCGCCATGTCATACACCGCCACGAAGCTGTGATCGGTCCGCGTGCTGACGAACGCGATCTTCTTTCCGTCGGGCGACCACTGGGGATCGCTCTGCACGCCCCAAATCTCGATGAATGGCTTCTCGCCGCGATCCGTCTCGTTCGCCAGCTTCACCGGCGTCAGCCTGGCGCGATAAATCTGTCCGTCCTTCACGAACAAAATCGAGCTGCCATCCGGTGCCACGGCGGGATTCGTGGCATTCACCACGCGCCAGGCATTCCCCGGCGCGTTCGTGCGCGCCGCCCAGATCGCGTGCTCGGGTCCGTTCGGATCGGCCGTCGGATCGGGCGACCACCCCTCGCGATTCGGCTGCTCCCCGCGCAGGAACACCACCGTGCTCCCGTCGTCGGAGATTTTGACTTCCGACATCATGATGCCGTCGTCTTTGGTGAAGTTCGTCAGCCGCACCGGCGCGAACGATGGAGCCGCCGCCGTATAAGCGTTCCGCTTGCCCTCCGCATAATCCACCCAAGCCACGCGGTCCACTTTCTTCGCCGCCACCACCTCCTGAGGCGACGCCGGACTCAGGAACCTCTGGTAGAGCGGGACCTCCGCGGGAGCGGAAACCAGCGGCCCATAAAACAACCCGGCCGCCGCCATCGAAACCATCGCGAAACGGACGAAAGTGCGCATCGAACCTCCCTCGTGTGCAGGGAGTATATCACGTCCTCCTTCCGTTTTTCTTTGCGTCCCCGCAGGGAAAGACGCCCGCCGCGGAACAACCGAGGCCCAATCGGAAAACCATGCCCCGCGGCTCGGACCCGGCTTCCGGAACTGGAACTCCAATGGCGATCGCTGGTCCCTGTGTGAAGCGCTTTTTGAGGTTTTCCGCCGCCCGTTGAGCTTCCGCGCAACGGGACGCCCCTCCCGCTCAGCCTCGCGGTCCCCGTGCTACCCTGTCCTTCGGAGCCTTATGTCCCTAACCCGCGAAAAAGCTCAACTCATGAGCGCTTCCGAGATCGACCGCACCCTCGTCCGGCTCGCTCATGAGATTCTCGAAAAGACCAAGGACCTCGACCTCCTTGCTTTCATCGGCATCCGCCGCCGCGGCGTCCCGCTCGCCGAGCGGCTCGCGGCCAAGATCGAAACCCTCGAGAATCGCAAAATCCCAGTCGGCATCCTCGACATAAACCTCTACCGCGACGACCTCTCCACCGTCGATATCAAGCCCGTCGTCAGCTCCACCAATATCCCCTTCGACGTCGCCGGCAAAGACATCATCCTCATGGACGACGTCCTTTATACCGGCCGCACCATTCGCGCCGCGCTCGATGCGCTCTTCGACCACGGCCGCCCCGCCCGCGTCCAACTCCTCGTCCTCATAGACCGCGGCCACCGCGAGCTGCCGATCGAAGCCCGCTTCATCGGCCGCACCGTTCAAACCAGCGACATTGAAATCATCGAAGTCAAGTTCCACGAAATCGACGGCATGGAAAAAGTCCTCCTCGTCGAGCGTGCCGACGCGGGAGCGGCGTAAATCTACTCATGCATGCCGGATTGCTCGGGATCGAAGAGCTGAACCGCGCCGAGATCGAGACCCTCCTGGCGCGCGCCAAGGATTTTCAGCCCATCCAAAGTCAAACCGTCAAAAAGCTGGACACGCTCCGCGGCAAGATGATCGTCAACCTCTTTTATGAGGCCTCGACCCGCACCCGCACCAGCTTCGAAATTGCCGCCAAGCGCCTCGGCGCCGACGCCGTCTCCATCACCGCCTCCGGTTCGAGCGTCTCCAAGGGCGAATCCCTCGTCGATACGCTGAACACACTCGCCGCCATGCGTCCCGACGCTATCGTGATGCGCCACTCGGCCTCCGGCGCGCCCCACTTCCTGGCGCGCCATCTCCGCGCCCCTATCATCAACGCCGGCGACGGTCTCCACGAACACCCCACGCAAGCCCTTCTAGACGCCCGCACCATCCTCGACCGTACCAATCACCTCGAAGGATTGCGCGTCGCCATTATCGGCGACATCGTGCACAGCCGCGTCGCCCGTTCCAACGTATTTCTGCTCTCGAAATTCGGCGCCGATATCGTCCTTTGCGGGCCTGCCTCTCTGCTTCCCGTGGAGCTCGCGCAACTAGCCGAGGGCGTACGCCTCACTACCGATATCCGCGAGGCCATCCAAGATGCCGACGTCATCATGATGCTCCGTGTCCAACTCGAGCGCCAGCACGAAGCGTCATTCCCCGCGAGCGAATATTTCCGTTTCTACGGCCTTCGTCTCGAACACCTCGATCTCGCCCGGCCCGACGCCATCGTCATGCATCCCGGCCCCATCAACCGCGGCCGCGAGCTTTCTTCCGAAGTGGCCGACTTTACCCGCTCTGTCATCCTCAACCAGGTTGAAAACGGCATTGCCGTCCGCATGGCCGTGCTCGAAAAGGTAATTGGATAGCCCATGTCGATCGTCATCAAAAACGGGCGTGTCATCGACCCGGCATCAAAAACCGACCGCGTCGCCGACGTCCTCATCGTGGACGGCCTCGTGGCCGGCGTTGCCCCGAATCTTTCTTCGCCCCACGCTGAGGTCCTCGACGCCACCGGCCTGATCGTCGCCCCCGGCTTCATCGACATGCACGTCCACCTCCGCGAGCCCGGCTTCGAGCACGCCGAGAACATCGAGAGCGGCTCCCGCGCCGCTGCCGCCGGCGGATTCACCTCGGTCTGCTGCATGCCCAATACCAAGCCGGTGAACGACAGCGTCACCGTCACCAGCTACATCGTCGAACGCGCCCGCCGCAGTTCCATCGTCAACGTTTTTCCCATCGGCGCCATCACCAAGGGCAGCGCCGGAGAGGAACTCGCCGCCATCGGCGGCATGAAAGATGCCGGCGCCGTCGCCATCTCCGACGACGGCTTGCCCGTCATGAATGCCCGCGTCATGCGCCGCGCCATGGAGTTCGCCAGGTCTTACGACCTGCCCCTCATCCAGCACTGCGAAGACCTCAATCTCAGCGCCGGCGGCGACATGCACGAAGGAGCCGCTTCCGTGCGATGGGGCCTTCGCGGCATCCCCGCCGCCGCCGAAGACGTCATGGTTGCCCGCGATCTGGTCCTCGCGCAACTGACCGGCGCGCGCTACCACGTGGCTCATGTCTCCACGCGCAACGCCGTCGCCATGGTGCAATACGCCCGCCGCCAGGGGCTCCCCGTGTCCTGCGAAGTCACCCCCCACCACTTCGCGCTCGCCGACGTGGACATCCACGCCTACGACAGCAATTACAAAATGAAGCCGCCCCTTCGCGCCTGCGGCGACCGCGAAGCCATCCTCGACTCCCTCGCCGCCGGCGCCATCGACGCCATCGCCACCGATCACGCTCCCCACCCCGGCAGCGAAAAAATGCAGGAATTCGAACGCTGTCCCTTCGGCATCATCGGACTGGAAACCGCCATCGGGCTGGCCCTCGAACATCTGGTCCACACCGGCAAGATTTCCCTTACCCGCATGGTCGAGCTCTTCACCGTGGGACCCGAATCCGTCCTACGCCTTGGCCGCGGCACGCTCGCCACAGGAGCCCCCGGCGACGTCACCGTTTTCAGTACAGATCTCAACTGGACCTACGACGTCAACCAATCTCCGTCACGCAGTCGAAATTCCCCCTTCCACGAACACGCCTTCAAAGGCGGCCCCGTAGCGACGGTAGTTGGTGGAAAACTGGTGTGGCAGCGAGGTTAGCTGCAACCGCTTCGCGGTAAACTTCGTCTCACGGTCAGTGTGGCTCGCCCAAACCGTCCGCTCCCTCCGCCGGTCCCCCGCGTTCACCGTCGCCGCCATCGCCACCCTCGCGCTCGGCATCGGAGCGAACACCGCCATCTTCTCTTTAATTGACCAGTCGCTTCTCGCGCCCCTTCCCTACCCAGCGCCCGACCGCATGGTGCAAATCTGGTTCGTCACGCCCAACGGCGCCGACACCAATCACTCCATCCCCGCCGTCAACCTGCTCGCCAAACAGTCCGCTATCTTTAGCAGCGTTGCCGCTTATGATTTCGGCGGCCCCGGCGCCAATCTCACCGGCACGGATCAGCCGGAGCAAGTCGCCGCCATCCATGTCAGCGCTCCATATTTCCGTCTTTTCGGCGCGCGCATGGAATCCGGACGCTCCTTCACAGCCGAAGAAGACCTTCCCGGAGGCGGACGAGTCGCCGTCATCAGCCACGCCCTCTGGACGCGCCGCTTCCATTCCGATCCCCACCTTCCCGGCCGCACCATCTCGCTCGGCAACCAACCCTATCTCGTAACCGGTATCGTCTCCGCACACTTCCAGGCCGACCCGCCAGCGCAAATCTGGTTTCCCCTCCAGGCCGATCCCCACAGCACCTCCGCCGCCAACTACGTCCGCGTCGCCGCCCGCCTTCGCGCCGGCGTCACCATCGAGCGCGCCAACGCCGCCTTGAGGCTGGTCTACGAGCAGTATCGCCGGCTGTTCCCGCTCATCAATCCCAAAGCCGGTTTTGAAGCTCGTCCGCTGCGCGAGACCGCCGCCGGCGACGTCCGGACACCGCTGCTCGTGCTGTTCGCTACCGTCATCCTGGTGCTCCTGATCGCCTGCTCCAACGTCGCGAACCTTTTGCTCGCCCGCGGCGCCGCTCGCGAGCGGGAGATCGCCATCCGCACCGCGCTCGGCGCCAGCCGCGCCCAACTCGTGCGCCAAATGCTGGCCGAAAGCCTGACGCTCGCCGCCGCTGGTTCGATCATCGGCCTCCTCGCGGCCAGACTCTCCGCGCGTACTCTCAACTCGCGCGTCCTCCTCTTCACCGCTGCGCTCTCCATCGGCGCCACCCTCCTCTTCGGACTCCTGCCGGCCCTGCGCACCTCTCGCGCCAGCCTCTGCGAACGAACCAGCGCCGGCACCCTCCGCACCCGTTCCATCGTCGTCGTGTTCCAGGTATCGCTTTCCGTGCTCCTCGTTATCGGCGCCGGACTCATGCTCCGCACTTTCGCCGCGCTCCGCCACACCGCGCCCGGCTTCGACCCTAACGGCGTCCTCACCATGCAGATGTCGCTTCAAGGCACACGATTCACCGGCGCGGCGGCCGTCTCCGCGCTAGCTGAAAGGGGCGCCGAGCGCGTCAAGCAGCTGCCCGGCGTGGATTCGGTGGCTACCAGTTGGATGCTGCCGGTGGAATCGGCGTTCGGGTCGAGCTTCATCATCGAGGGCCGTCCTCTCGGCAATAGCGTGGTACACGGCGGCGCGCTCATGCGCCCCGTCTCGCCCGGCTACGCTCGCGTCTTCCGCATTCCGATCCGCCGTGGCCGATTCTTCACCGAGCGCGACACCGCCCAGTCCGCGAGCGTCGCCGTCATTAGCGAGGCCATGGCAAAGAAGTTCTGGCCCGATGCCGACCCCATCGGCGAGCGCCTCACCATCGACAAATATCTCGGCCCCGATTTCTACGCGCCACCCCGCGAAATCGTCGGCATCGCCGGCGACGTGCACGATGTGGCGCTCAATCGCCAGCCCGATCCGCTCATCTATATCCCCCAGGCACAGGCGCCCGACGGAATGACGAAAACCGACAACGGCATCCTGCCGCTCACATGGGCAATCCGGACAGCCGCTCCGCCCGATTCGCTCCGGGTTCCCATCCGGCATGCACTCGAAGACGCCAGTGGAGGCCTCGCGCTCGCCAACATCCGCACGATGCGCGAGGTCATCGGCCATTCCACCGCCAGAAGCGATTTCGATACCGCCCTCTTCACCGCCTTCGCCGCCGCCTCGGTGCTCCTCGCCGCCACCGGCATCTACGGCCTGATCGCCTTCGCCGTTCATCGGCGGCGCATCGAAATCGGAATTCGCCTCGCCGTCGGCGCTACGCCTTCCGAGGTGCGCACGCTGATCGTTCGGCAAGCCCTGCGCCTGGCGCTTCCCGGCGTGCTCGCCGGCGCCGCGCTCAGCCTCGCCCTCGCCCGCTATATGAAGTCGCTTCTCTTCGGCGTCCAGCCCATCGACCCAATGGTGATCGCGGTATCCTGCACCACCTTGGTCGCGGTCGCGCTCCTGGCGGCATTTCTTCCCGCACTCCGCGCCTCCCGCCTCAATCCGGCGCAAGCCCTCCGCTCCACTTAGCGGGTTTTTCGCTATACTGGACATTCTGGATAAAGACACCTCAATATAGTAAAGGAATAACCATGCTAGGCGTAGGCGAGCAATTCCCATCGTTCTCTCTCACCGCTACCGTAAGCACCGACAAGGGCAAAACGTTCAGGACCATTACCGACGGCGATTTCCCCGGTAAGTGGAAGGTCTTCTTTTTCTGGCCCAAGGATTTCACTTTCGTTTGCCCCACCGAGATCGCGGCCTTCGGCGCGCTCGACCTCGAATTCAAAGCCCGCGACACCCAGTTGCTCGGCGGCAGCATCGATTCCGAATTCGTCCACCTCGCCTGGCGGCAGCACCATCCCGATCTGAAGAGTCTGCCATTCCCCATGCTGGCCGACATTCGCCGCGATCTCTGCGGCATGTTAGGCATCCTCGACTCCAAAGAGGGCGTCGCGCAGCGCGCAACCTTCATCGTGGATCCGCACGGCACCATCCGCTTCGTCTCCGTGAACGACCTTTCCGTCGGCCGCAATCCCGAGGAAGTCCTCCGAGTCCTGGACGCGCTCCAGACCGGCGACCTCACTCCGTGCAACTGGCACCCGGGTCAGTCCGTGCTCCATCCATCGTTCTGACCGGATCGAAGCCATCTTTCGCGTGGCCGGCTGACACCCCGGGGCGTGCGGTATGGCGGGCTATCTGGATTTCACGCAAGCCGCAAAGGAAACGCTGACGGGTGTCTCCCGGCAGAAACGCCGGGGCCCCTCGGCGCCAGAAACTAAAATCTACCCTTGACGGCGCAGATGCGCGCGCAGCGAATCCGCTTCTATTGCTTCGAATGGAGAACGCTGGAACTTCACCGCGCTGCTTGAGCCGCGGACCGAGTCGCGCGCCCGCTTCGGCGACAGGCTTTGCGCGAAACCGATTCTTCTTTGCTAACCCCGCGCGTACGCCATCGTCGACTTCAGGTATCCGATATATTTCGGCAACCTGAGAACCATCGCGATCCTGCTTGCCGCGACGGGCAAACGCACGGAAGCGCGCCGCAAATGGAAGGAACTGGAACATCCCAAAACCGGCGAGCCGGCGAATGCGCTCGACATGGCGGCGATTTACGCCACGCTGGGTGACCGCAATGAGGCTTTCAATGGCTGGAACGCGCTTACCAGCGGCGCGTCATATGGTTCCCTCGTCTGGGCGGCGTGCAAGTGGCCGCTGGTCTGACGCCCGACGCGGGGGCGCAACCTGAAGATAGAGCCCATGCTCGATCCCCTCCGCGGAGACCCACGCAACGCAGAGTTACTGCAGAAGACCGGGCTATAATATGGGCGTATGTTCTTTCGCCGAGAGCGCCCGAAGAATCCCACATTTAGCGAGCGGTTGGAAAATCTGCGAAGGGCCGGATTGACGGTCGCGCCGCGGCCGGACGGCAAGACGCGCGTGAGCCGCGACAATTGCGCGGTCGACATCTGGGAAGAAGCCGGGCAGGTGAGGATTGGCCGCGCGGGCATCCTGATGGGCGACGAGATCGGCGTGCTGATTGACGGCGGGTACCAGAAATTTTTCCGGACTCCGAGCGAAAAGAACAAGCCCGCGCTGGCGGACGAGTTGAAGGCGCTGCATAACTTCGAGGAAGACCTGAAAGAAGGACTCGGACAGCAGAGCTTCTACAACGAGTCGCTGGGCACGGTGTCGACATTCTACTTATACGACCGCGTAAAAGATCGCGACGCGGGCGTTCCCAAGCGGGTCTGGGAATAGCCCTTTCCACTGCGGTTTCATGCGGCACGGATAAGTGACGACAAGCACCGGATTCTGGCGATCGGTGTTAGAATGGCCGCACGTTGCCAAAGCTTCCGGCAGTAACAAGGTTTGGTACCTGGTGCGTGGCCGCGCCTGCTATCGCTCTTTCCACAGGGGCCGTTAAGGCCCGAGTTGCAGAATACGGCTACCCCTTTTTCAGCCTCAGCCCCGGCGGCGCGTTTACGCGTTATCCAACCGCCGGAGGAACTCCGGAATTGCAGCTTGCAGGCTACCTGCTTGGCGACCCGGCAACTTACGATTTAAATTACGACGGCATGGTGGATGTGGCGGATGTCGCGCTGGCGGCCGGCGCGGCGATAACGGGGCAGTGCGTGATATGAAAGCGGCGGTTTACGACCGATACGGCCCTCCGGAGGTTGTCCGGATCGAGGACGTGGAAAAGCCTGTGCCACAGGACAGGGAAGTTTTGGTCCGCGTGCGCGCGACAACGGTGTGCGCGGCGGATTGGCGGCTGCGGCGGGCGAAGCCGTTCTTCATCCGGCTGATGACGGGGTTAGCGAAACCGAAGACGCGAATTCTGGGCATGGAATTCGCGGGGACGGTGGAAGCGGTGGGAAAAGCGGTGGCGCGATTTCGCGTGGGCGAGGACGTGTTCGGGGGGACCGGATTCCGGTTCGGCTCGCATGCCGAATACGTGTGCGTGCCGGAGGATGGCAGATTGGCGGCGAAGCCGGCCAACATGACATTCGAGGAAGCGGCGGCGGTGCTGTTCGGCGGATTCACGGCCCTGCACTTCCTGCGGAAAGCCAGGATCGCGGCGGGACAGGAAGTGCTGGTTTACGGGGCATCGGGGAGCGTTGGAGTATTTGCGGTGCAACTGGCGAAGTATTTCGGAGCGCGGGTGACCGCGGTGTGCAGCACCGTCAATTTGGAGATGGTGAAATCGCTCGGCGCGGACGCGGTGGTGGATTATACCAGGGAGGATTTTTCGAAAGCTGGCCGCGTGTATGACTTGGTTTTCGATACGGTCGGGGCCAGCGGATTCGCGCGCACCTTGCGGTGCCTGAAGCGCGGCGGTCCTTATGTGCGGGCGGGGGCAACGGGCGGAGGCTTGGGCATGATCGGCGGGATGTTACGGGGAATGTGGGTTTCGCTGAGGGGCGCGGCGAAGGTGATTGGCGGAGTGGCGGATGGATCGCTCGAAGATCAGTTGTTTTTGAAAGGGCTGATCGAGGAAGGGAATTTGCGGACCGTGATCGACAGGTGCTATCCGCTGGCGCGCATCGCGGAAGGCCATCGCCTGGCGGAGGGGGGACATAAAAAGGGGCACGTGGTGGTGGTAATGGAGTAGGTTCGGCTGGGATATTCGCTTCAAATGGAGTGACTTTCCGGTATCCAGCGGCGTCTAACATCCTACGGCAAAGGAAACACCGCCCGCGGGCGCGCGTGCGCTTTTGCCGGGAAGGGGTGTATGAAAAAGATTACCCTGCTGGGCTCGATTGCCCTGTCCTGTGCCTTGGCGCAACCGCAGCCGAAATTCGTTCTCGCGGACGTTCACCGCAGCACCACCGATCACGGGTTCGCGCAGAATTTCGGCGGCGTATTGCGCGGGGGACGGTACGTCAACCGGGACGCCACCATGCTGCAACTGATCGCGGCAGCCTACGGCATCTCGGAGGATAACATCGCCGGCGGCCCGGGCTGGGTGAGTTCAGACCTTTTCGACGTGATCGCCAAGGTGCCGGACGGCACGAATCTGGCGACCGCCAACCTTATGCTCCAGAACCTGCTGGCGGACCGCTTCAAGCTGGTGATGGCCCATGAAACTCGCCCCGTGCCCCGGTATGTGCTGAGCGTGGCGAAAGGTGGATCGAAACTGAAGTCCGCCAGCGGATCGGGCCAACCCGGATGCCGGCCCAAGCAAGGCCCTGGCGCTGGACCGCCGGCCGACATTGCATCGATGCCGAACATCGAGGTGGAATGCCGTGACCTGACAGCGGCGGCTATCGCCGAGAACCTGCGTCAGATGGCCGGCGGATATCTGGACCACGATCTCGTCGATTCCACCAACCTGGAAGGATCGTTCGATTTCGACATCGAGTGGACCGCACGCGGAGCTTTGGCGGCCAAAGGCGCCGACGGCATTTCGATCTTCGATGCGGTCGAGAAACAACTCGGATTGAAGCTCGAATGGAAAGACGTCCCGATGCCGAGCCTGTCGATCGCGAGCGCGAATCGAACACCCACGCCCAACGCTCCCGGCGTGGCGGCGGAATTGGCGGAAGCACCGCCGCGATTCGAAGCGGCGTCGATCAAGCCCGCCGATCCGGATGATCGGATGATGGGTCTGCTGTATACCGGCGGCAGCCAGATGAAAGCCGGAGGGACGCTGCGGAACCTGATTTCCATGGCGCTCCAGATCAGTCCCAATATCGCTGCCGACATGGTAGTTGGCCTGCCGAAATCAGCCGACAGCACGCGCTGGAGCATTATCGCGAAAGTGCCGGGCACGGGCGAAGGCGCGCCCAACGCGGCCGGAGGACGGCCAAAGCCGCCGCCGCTCAGCGTCGGCCTCGAAATGTTATACGGCCTGCTGCTGGATCGCTTCGAACTGAAGACCCATACGGAAAACCGCGAAGTGACGGTGTACGCTTTGACGCTGGCGAACGGTAAACCGAAAATGACGCAAGCAAACGAGTCGGAGCGAGCCGGATGCCAACCGGACAATAGCGCGCCCAAACCGGCTCCGACCGTAGCGGTTATGCTCGGCTGCAAAAATACCTCGATGGGTGAGCTGTCGCACAGTCTGGCGCAGTGGGCCAACGCCTACATTGACCACCCGATCGTCGACGGGACGGGACTGGAGGGCGGCTGGGATTTCCTGATTGGTTGGACGCCGCGAGGAATGTTGCAGCAGGCCGCGAACGACAACCCAAACCCGGGGCCGGGAGGGACGGACTCGGCAGCCGACCCGAGCGGGGGCATATCGGTTTTCAGCGCGGTGGAAAAGGAGCTGGGGCTGAAACTCGTAAAGCAGACTCGATCTATTCCCGTAATTGTGGTCGACCACGTGGACGAAAAGCCGATCGAGAATTGACTGGCGCGACGCACTTAGTTCGCAGTTGGCCGTTCGGCATGGTCGATGACGACGACGTCGACGGGGCCGCGGGCCGGTTCGAGCTGGAGGCCGAGCCGGTCGCGAAGGGCCTGGATGATTGACGCGCCCGTCATACCGGAATCGGGCGGCGGCGGGGGCATGGATTCGGTGGTTTCGTCGGGCAGAAACTGCACGCGTAGATCGAAGATTCCGTGGAACGCCGTGCGGTCGATGACGGTGTGGCCGAGGATGAGCGAAAGAAGACGCACGAGCTCGGGCATGGCGATTTTGTCGCCAGTCAGTTGCGCGCCGGAGGGTGCCAGGCTGACGACCGCCGAACCGCATCGCGGGTTCGGCGCGGGCAATTCGCCGGGCATGGCCATTCGTCCTCCGGCCCAATCAGCGCCGGCTTCGGTGGCCGAATCGTCGCAGACGCCCGGGCGTGGCGCCGGAAGCTTCAGCCCGCCCTTGGCGGCTGCCAGCGCGTATACCGGCAACTCCTTCGTCTCGTGGTGGATCTTCAGCTGGAATCGATCCTCGAGGAGCGTGCGGAGCATCGCGAAGATCTGATCGCGATGGGGATTGCCATCGGCCTTGGCGTCGATCCGGTAGCGCGCGGACTGGACGAAATCGGGGCCGCCGGCAATTTGATACCCCTGCACGCCGTAAGCGTACTGCAGCATGATTTTGAGCGAGGCGTCCGCGGTCAGACCGCCGGGCTGTGCGCGAACATTCTGGATTCCATTGGAAAACGACGGCTTGACGGAGGCGACTTCGAAGGCCGGACGAAGGGCGGTTTGCGCAAATACGGTCCACGCGCCCGCGGCCAGGACCAGGCAGGCGATGGCGGGCCAGCCGCTGGAACGCGTCGCCGGGGGAGCCTGGCCCAGGAGCCTGGCGATGCGCCCGGTTAGCGATCCTCCATTCGAGGCAACCGCGGGAGATTGCACCGAGCGTGCCGCATCGAATGCCGCGAGAGCGCGGGCGTAGAGCACGGCATCCCCGGTGACGGTGACAACGAGATCGTCGCAGCAGAGCTCGCGCTCGGCGCGCATGTGGCCGGAGATCCACCACACGGCGGGATGGTAGAACAGTACGGCTTCGAGCATATGCTGGAGGACTTCGACGATGTAATCGTGGCGGCGGATGTGCGCCAGCTCGTGGAGCAGAAGCGCCTCTATTTGCGCGGCGGGCACGCCGGCAAAGACGCCCGCCGGCACGAAGATGACGGGGCGAAACCAGCCGGCGGCCGCCGGAGCCTGAAGCACTCCGGAGACAACCAGACGGACCTTTGCCGAGACAGACATACGCGCTTTGAGGCGAGGGAGAGCACGCTGCCAGAGTGCCGGGGCAGGGCGTGCGGGGCGCGATCGCAGCCGGTGGGCGAGGATCCAGCCGCCGAACAGGCGGAGCGAGAAGACCGTCGCACCGGTCAGCCATAGCAGTACCACCAACGGAAGAAAGCCAGCCGGGGGGTGCGGGGCAAGACCAGCGGGGATGGGCAAAACGTTCGCTCGCGGCGGCGCTTCGTGGGACGCGGAGAGAGGCACGGCAAAGCTGGCCGAAGCGGCCTTTGGCGTGGAAAAGCCGAGGGTCATCCAGGTGGTTGCCGATGCCGCGGCCATAGCGGCCAGAGCCATGGAGGCCAGCAGGTAGCGGCTGCGGGGAGACCAGGCGAGCGCTATGGCGGCTCGCAGCGTGCCGTAAAGCGCGGCGACGATCGCGCCCTGCCAGACGCTGTGGAGCAGAGTGAGGCCAAGGCGTTCGACCCATGGCGCGGTAACCAGCAGGCTCATCATGACCTTTTCTTTTTCCCGTCGAGTTGGTCGAGCATGCGGCGGATCTCGGCCCGCTCACTCGGGGTTGTAGGCTGCGCGCCGAGGGCGCTGAGTATGAGGCTTTCGGCCGAACCTCCGAAGACGCGCCTCAGAAGGTCCCCGGTAAGACGCACCTGCATCTCACGCTTGGGAGTTGCCGGCTCATACAGGTGGGAGCGAAAGCGCTCGCTGCGTTTGAGAAGTCCTTTTTCCAGCATGAGGCGCATCTGGGTGAGGGTGGTGTTGTAGTCGCAGGACTTGTTCTGGGCGTCGTGGACTTCGCGAACGGTGGCGGGACCGAGGCGCCAGAGCGTGGCGAGGATCTCGGCCTCGGCGGCGGTCGGCATGGGAAGTTCGGCGTTCGGCATCTGCAAAAAGCCTACTACTATTCCGCTCTTATGTCAAAGATTTAAATCTTATATCAACTATGGAAATGGTTTTTGGGATGGTAGGAATCTGTGAGCGCGGTTGTCGTTTCCGGTACGAGGAGGCACGGTTGTGGCATGCTTCCTGCCGTTCGGCCGTCCTCCGGTGGCTGAAATCCACCAATCCGGTGGTTCCCGGCCAGTGGTAGCATCCTCGGGGCGCCCGTATTTTCAAGCGTTTGGCAGGATGGCGAAACGCATGCACTGCGGTCATACGTCTGTAGTGTGTAGGCAGCAACAGATTGAGGCAAGCAAAATATGATCCGAATTTCCTTTCACTCCGCAGCACTTCTTCTGGCCGCATCGGGCATGATTTTCGCGCAGCAACCGCCGGTGGATCAGCAGAACGCTCCGACAACCAATTCCGGCTGGCGGCGGGCAACCGACTCCACGTCGCAAGATCCGGCGCAGGACCAATCGGCGCAGCAGTACCCGCCGCCGGCTCCGCGCGACGCTTACGGTCAGGCGCAGCCTTCCGCGAACCGCCCGCCGGCGGCGCAACGCCCGGCCTATGGCATACCGGCCGAATTGACCCTCAAGGCCGGCACGTTCTTCACCATGCGGATCAATCAAAAGCTGGCCGATAACAAGAATTCGGTCGGCGACACTTTCTCGGGTACTTTGACGCAGCCGGTGGTGGTGAACGGCATTCTGCTGGCGCCACGCGGCGCAATGGTATATGGCCGGGTGGCCGAGGCGGACAAGATCAAAGGCATGCACCGGCTGGGCATCGAAGTGACGGGCATCGTCCTTTCGGACGGCTCACAGGCCGCGGTGCACACGGAATTGATGTCCCGGCAGTCGCCTCCGATGCCTTACTGGGAGCACGAGCGCGGCGCGATCACCACGGCGACGGCGGATGGTTCGGCGCCCGCTGCCGGAGCTACCATCGGAGTGCTGGCGACCAAGGGGCACAATAGCGAAATCTTTCCAGCGACGCTGCTGACCTTCCAGACCGAGAACGCGGTGACCATTCATACCGGAGATGCGGCGGGCGCGTTCCGCTATGTCAGCCCGAGCGACTACACCCGCGGGGAGATGACGACCCGTGTGGCTTCGCGGCCGGCGTATGGATATGCGGGATATCCGTATCCTTACTATCCCTACTACGGTTGGGGCTATCCCTATCCTTATTGGGGTCCGTTTGTGGGATTCGGAATCGGATTCGGAGGTGGATATTGGGGCGGATTCCACGGCGGCTTCCGGCGATAAGCCAGGGAGAGCCGGCTTAGTAATCTACAACCCGGTAGCCATCGGGCACGCGGAACATGGCGGGGTCCGGCTCACCGAGATGCAAATTGCGGATGGTGGCGACTGAGTCGCCGGCCTCGGGATGAGACATCTTCGCCAGAAGCGCGATTCCGAGAACGGGCGAAGTCCAGAATTCGTTCGAGGTAACAAAAGCGCGATCGTTGCCGCCCATCGTTCCCGGAGGGTAGCGAAGAGTATCGCGCCGGCCCACGGTTTCATAGCCTCCGATGGTCTGCGTGCCCAACCATTCGAACACCGACACGACCCCGTTTTTCATGGTGTCAGTCTTGGTGGCCTCGGCGGCGGGCAGCGTCGCTTCGGACGCGGGCTTGAACTTCACTTGCACAGTTCGGCGGTGCGCGATCTTGCCTTCGTGGTCAAAATTGTAGGAATAGCCTGCGACCGGGTCCGTGAGATTCGTGGGCTGGAAGACCTGCTTGCCGGAGGAATCGGCAGCCATCCGTCCCGACGCGGTCCGTCCCCTGCCGTCGCGATAGTAGAACATGCTGAACTCTTGCGTCATGGTGGCGCCGCCGGGGTCCGTGCGGCGGCGCTCGAAGTCCTGTTCGGCTGAAAAGGGCATCTCGGTGAGAGCGGTGACCTGCCGGACGCCTGGCACCGGCGACGAACGCGGCAGGGAAATGGCAAATGTCCCGGACTCGTCGACTACGGAATATTCCGGGCCCGGCCGAAAGAGCGCGGAATCAGGCTCCGAAAGACTGACAGCTTTGATCCAGGAAACACTACTCTGGCCGCCTGGCCAACTGTTCTTGTGTAGAGAGAACGGCAGGCCGTCATCCCAAGCGGTCCACATCTCGTTTACCACCGTCACCGGCCGGTCATTGTGGAACATGGAATCCGGCGGATAGATCGAGGTTGTTTTCGAGCCGCAAAAAGAGACGCCCTCAACCATCTGTGCGGCGAGCGGTTCGGTGGTCATGGCGCTTCCGTCCTTCATGGTGCCGGTGTTGGCCGAAGATTCCGTGGCGCACACCACCTTCGCGCGGACAGCTGGCTTGGAGTTCACCTTGACGGCCAGGCGGTGCGCCACGCGATTTTGGGAGTCGAGAAGATAAGAATATCCGGCAACCGGATCGACGATTTCCACCACAAGGAAAGGGTCCGCATAACCGATGGGCCGGAGTTCTTCGGTGCGGGTCCGGCCCTGCGAATCGCGATAGACGCGGCGGCCGGGCTGAATCATGCGCGTCCCGTCGGCCAGGGTGCGCTCCGAGGTCAGTGTCGCGGAATAAGGCCGCCCCGTAATGGCATCGGCCGCTTGGATGGGACGGAAGGTGAGGATAACCCGATCGCCGGCTTGCGAGGCGGTCATGTCAAACTGCGCCGCCGGCGCCACGCCGGCCGCGCAGAACATCGCCAGAAGGCCAACCCGAATCGCCACAACGCACCTCCTCAGTGGGTCATCGCGTAAACCACGTCGTTCACACCTATTCTAATGCCGAGAGCCGCCATTTCCTGCGGATAGCGCGGGTCGTCGGCCCACTCCCAGGAATCGCCGATGTCGGAATTGAAAGAGATGGCCACCATCACGCGCTGATGATCGTCGTAGATGCCCATCCAGTGGGCCTTGGTACCGACGGCGCGCTGCCACATGCCGCCGCCCCCGCCGCGGCCCCACCCCGGCATCGCCCAGGTGCCCAGAATCTGGAAGCGATCTTTAAGATCGTAGACCACGTGGAAGATGGAGTCTCCGTCCTCGATATCGACCACCGGCCGGTCGGGAAAAACTCTTTTCATGCTTTCATCGAAGCGACCGTATTCCTCGGCGCCCCAAAAATCGTCGAGCATCAGGAAGCCGCCGCGGAGGAGATACTCGCGAAGGGTTTTGCACTGGGCATCGGTGAGCTTCCAATCGCCCATTTCACCGGCGGCGAGCCAGGGCCAATTGAAGAAATCGTCGAGGTCGTCGGGGTTGGAAGGCTGCTCGGTGGAGCGCGCATTGACACGCGTGAGGCGGCGGACGGCGGCGGCGAAATGGCGATCGGCGCGGGGATAATCCTGAGTCCAACTGGTGAAGCCTTCGCGCCAATCCAGGTTGAAGCCGCCGCCGAAGCGGCCACGGCGGCCGTACGGACCGAACAGCCCTTCGGGATGCTCGGGATACATCAGGCGGGCGAAAACCCACTCGCTGGCTTCCTGGTAGTCGGGCGGAAGCGCGATCTCGTCATAACCTTCCATGCTGGGATATTGGCGGAAGGGTTTCTGGAACGCGTAGAGGGCGGTAATGAGAAGTAATCCGCAGCCCGTGAGGCACAACGCCCTCTGAGATTTCATCAGTCCCGCCTTGTCCGAAGGATAGCATTAGCAGGTCGATCACGGATTCCTGCTGTGTGAGGAAAAGCAGCTCTCAGGGAAGCGCGGAGGATATGCAGAAGATTGAGGAGAAACTCGTCCCGCCCGGAGCCGATCGAGTTTGCGAAACTCTATCTTGTCCCACCCAGGGGCGCAGAGTACGCAGAGATTGAGCTTTGGCTTTCCTCTGTGCTCTGTGCCTCTGTGTGAAACACCGTTTTACTCCCCTTTCGGAGCGATTTGCGCGGCTTTCGCCTTTTGGTCGGGAGTGAGGAGAGCCAGGAATTGCGCTCGGCCCGCCGAACGCGCGGCGATCACCTGGCCGCGGAGAGTTCCCATCGCCGTGGAGAGTTGCTGGATTTGCGTGGTGTCATCGGCCCGGATCGCCGTTGCCAGCGATTGCCGGTCCTGCCGCAGTTGCTGGACGAGGGGCTGCACTTGTTGGTGTGTATTTTGGAAAATGGACTTGGCTTGCTGCCTCTGCGCGGGAGTCAGGTCTAGCGCCTGCATCATTTCTCGCCGTGAATGGCGCGCCGGTGCCTGCGCCGCCGGCGCGGTTTGCGCGATTGCCATGGAAGCGGCCATGGTTCCGAGTACCGTAAGTGTTGCTAAAAAGCGTTTCATGGGTAAGTTGCCTACCTGACCGTAGAAACCCGATTTTCGGCGGAAGGTTTCGGTTTTTCAGTAATTTACGAAGAGTTACAGAGGCCATGGCCCGATGGCGGATAATGAAGTCAGGCCGATGCACATCCTCCTGGTCGATGACGATTCCGAGCTTTGCGCGCTGCTCACCGAGTTTCTGCGGAGGGAAGGATACACCGTGGATTGCGCGCACGAAGGCCATCAGGGGCTGGAAAAGGCCCTCGAACCGGGCGTCGATATGGTGGTGCTGGACGTCATGCTGCCTGGCCTCGACGGGTTCGAGATTCTCAGGCGCCTGCGCCAGCAATCGAGTGTGCCGGTAATGATGCTGACGGCGCGTGGCGAGGATGTCGATCGCATTGTGGGCCTCGAACTGGGCGCGGACGACTATCTGCCGAAGCCGTTCAATCCCAAAGAACTGTCGGCGCGCATCCGGGCCGTGCTGCGGCGCTACGAACCGCGGCCGGCGGCGCCTTCCGGGCGCGTGGAAATCAACGGGGTGCTGCTCGACCCCGGCACGCGCGAGGTGTTCTCGAACGGCAAACCCGTGGAACTCACCACGTTCGAGTTCGACATCCTGGAATTGCTGATGCGGTCGGCCGGGCGCGTGCTTTCGCGCGACGCCCTCATGGAGAATTTCTACAGCCGCAAAGCGACGCCGTTCGATCGTTCGCTCGATATGCACATCAGCCACCTGCGCAAAAAACTGGAGAACGGCGAATCGTTGATCAAAACTATCCGCGGTGTGGGCTATCAGTTCGCCCGTTCGCCGGAAGAACCCGCCGCGGAATGAAATCCCTGTTCGCCAAAATTCTGGTGTGGTTCGGATGCACCATGCTCATCACGTTGGTGGGCTCGGCATTCATTTCCGCGCTCAGCATGAATCCCAACGACGCCGACGAGCGCGCGCCGTGGTCCCGTCTCATGCGATTTCAACTGGAAGAGGCGCGCACCGCGTATGAGACCGGCGGCCGGCCGGAATTGGAAGCTTATCTCGAAACCCTGCACCACAGTTACGACGCCACCGGTATCCTGGCTGACGACAAGGGCCGCGATGTGCTCACCGGCGAGGACCGCTCGAACCTGGTTCGGCGGGCAAGGTTGGGCGCTCCCGGCTGGACGCTCTTCCGCTTCATCCCGGTAGGAACGGCGACGCTGGCACGCGCTTCTGCCGACGGGCATTATTGGTTCTTCTTCATCGTGCCGCGCAGTTCGCTGGCGCCGTCGTTTCTTACGCCGGAACATTTGTTCTTCCTGTTGGCGGCGGTGCTGCTGTGCTACTGGCTGGCGCTGCATCTGACCAGCCCCATGCGCGCGCTCCAGAAAGCCGTGGAACGGTTCGGCGGCGGCGATCTGAGCGCCCGCGTCGGATCCACGCGGCGGGATGAATTCGGGCGCCTGTCGCAAACCTTCGATCGCATGGCGGGACGAATTGAAACCCTGCTGGCGGCGGAACGGCGGCTGTTGCTCGATATCTCCCACGAATTGCGCTCGCCGCTGGCCAGGCTGGGAGTGGCGGTGGAACTGGCGCGTTCCGGGGAAGACCGGGAATCGGCCCTCAATCGCATTCAAAAGGAGTCGGACCGGCTGAACACGCTTTTGAACCAACTGCTTCAGGTGACGCGCGCGGAGGGCGACCCGCGCTCGTTGCGCCACGATCACGTCCGCCTCGACGAACTGTTGCAGCAACTGGTAGACGATTCTTCGATCGAAGCGTCCGCGCGCGGCTGCCAGCTTGCCTATCGCACCAGCGCGCCGGTAACCGTGGAGGGCGACGCCGAGCTGCTGCGCCGCGCCGTGGAGAACGTCATCCGCAATGCCATCCGCTACGCGCCGCCTGAAACGCCGGTGGAAATCACGCTGGGGCGGCGCAACGGCACGGCGGTGGTGGATGTCAGGGACCACGGGCCGGGCGTGCCGGAAGAAGCCTTGCCGCGGCTGTTCGACGCGTTTTACCGGGTGGAGAAATCGCGCGACAGCTCGAGCGGCGGAATCGGTCTGGGCCTGTCGATCGCCCGGCGGGCAATCGAGCTCCACAAAGGCGGAATTCGCGCGCGCAACGCGAGCCCCGGCCTGGAAGTGGAGATGGAATTGCCAGTCTCCGAGGCGTAAATTAAGAAGAATACTTTGGGTGCGGCGGCAACTCGCCTGGCGGTGGGGAGTTTATACCCCATAGTGAGTCTTTTTTCCCGTTTCCGCAACCTGATAGACTTTGGAGACGTAACCATGATTATGCCATCAGGGAAGGTTCATCGCGCGCTCTCGAGCGCCGTTCTCGGAGCGATCTTCTGCGCATCGGCCGCGCTCGCGCAGCATCCGGCCACGCATAAGCCGCAACACCAAACGCAGAAACCGAAAGAACCCAGGATTTCGCATACGCGGCGCGGGGGCCTCGCCTATGTGCCCAATCGCTACATGCTTTTCCTGTCGGACCAGCCGGTGGCGGCGCACTTCGCGCGGCAGGACCAACTGCAAACCCAGGCCGCAATCGCCTACCGCCAGCAGGTGGAATCGCGGCAGGCATCGGTGATGCGCGATCTCGCCGGGCGGAATTTCCAGGTGGTGGGCTCGGCTTCCATGGTGATGAATGCGGTGTTCGTGGTGGCCACACCGGACCGCCTCGCGGAACTGCGAAGCGTTTCCGGTGTAATCGGAGTAATGCCGGAACGCCGCGTGCGGCCCAGTCTGAATAAGGCAACAACGCTGGCCAACGCGCCGGCCGCGTGGGCGCAGGCGGCCATCGGTGGCCAGTCGAATGCCGGGCACGGCATCCGGATCGGCATCATCGACAGCGGCATCGACGTGAGCAACCCCGCCTTCAAGGATACGGGATTCACCGCCCCGGCAGGCTTTCCTAAATGCAATGCCGCCGTGCCCGGTACGCCAAGCGATTGTGGCTTGTACACCAACAACAAAGTGATCGTGGCGCGCAGCTACATCTCCATGATGGCCTTCGGTAACTGCGGCGGAGCCTCGCAGACGGGAGCGTGCGCCAGCGCCGGCACCGCGACAGCAGCCACTTCCATTCCCGACGATTATTCGGCGCGCGACCGCGACGGCCACGGTTCCGGCACCGCGGCGTCGGCAGGCGCAGTGCAGAATTCCGCCGGCAGCGTGGCTTTTAGCGGCATGGCGCCCGGAGCTTATCTCGGCAGCTACAAAATCTTCGGCAGCGAAGGCGTGAGCTTCGAAGGCGCGCCGGAGAGCGTCATCATCAAGGCGTTGGACGATGCCGTCAGCGATGGCATGAACGTGATCAGCGCTTCGTTCGGCACTTCGGCGGTGGCGGGCGCGAAGGACGATGTCCAGTGCGGCAATGCGGCCGGCGTATGGTGCGACCCCCTGGCGCACGCTTTTGAGACCGCGGCGGAAAACGGCACCGTTGTGGTGGTGTCGGCGGGCAATTACGGCAGCGATCCCTATACCGATCCTTACTACAACACCATCACATCTCCGGGCTCGGCTCCTTCGGTGATCACCGTGGGCGCCACCATCAACTCGCACGTGTTCAATCCGAGCGTCACGGTGAATGGCTCGGGCGCTCCCGCGAACCTCAAAGGAATCGCGGCCGCGATTTCAGATTCGGCATTCTATCCTTCGGTGGTGGGCGCGAACTCCGGCGTCTTGATCGATGTGACCAAGCTCGGGGACAACGGCCAGGCGTGCTCCGCGCTGCCGGCGGGATCTCTTACCGATGACTACGCGCTGGTCCAGCGCAGTCCCTCGACGGGTTCGGGCTGCAGTTTCGACACCAAGGCGCAGAATGTCTCGGCAGCCGGCGGAATCGGGATCGTGTTCTACATGGCCGACACTACCGCGCTGGTGGCCCCCGGGCAGATCTGCTACACCAATCCCAGCGGCGCGTGCGATCTCTACGGACCGGGCGTGATGATCTCGCTCGCCGACGGCCAGAATCTCAAGGCGTATATCGATGCCAACCCGAACACCACCGTCACCATCGACACCGCCGGCGCCGAGGAAGCTTTGCCCAACACCTCGAGCGTCAATACGCTGGCCAGCTACTCTTCTGTGGGCCCGGCGATTGACGGAACCATCAAGCCGGACATCGTGGCAACCGGAGGATTCGACGGCTACCAATCGCTCTCTCCGAGCGCTACCAACGGGCTGTACACCGCGGGCGAGAGTTACGACCCCAACGGTGTCCTCTTTTCGACCAACGGATTCGCGGCAGCCAACGGGACCAGCTTCTCGGCGCCGCTGGTAGCTGGCGCGGCGGCGATGGTGCTACAGGCCCATCCAACCTGGACTGCGCTCCAGGTGAAGTCGGCCCTGGTGAATTACGCGGCGCAAACCGTGACTTCCGACGACAACGGAAACACCGTGGACGTGCAGCAAATCGGCGGTGGGTTGTTGGATGCCAACGCCGCGGTGACCGCTTCGGTTACCGCAGTGCCATCCACTCTCTCGTTCGGGTACGTATCCAGCAAAACGACATTGCCGCTAACGATTCCGGTGACGGTGCAGAACAACGGATCGCAATCGGTGACGCTGGCGGTCGCGGTCACGGCCACCGACGCTGCCACCGGCGCGACCGTAAAGACCGATCAATCCAGCCTGACCCTGGCGGCGGGCGCCAAGGCTACCCTGAACGTCTCGCTGAACGGCGCAGCTCCCGCGCCGGGCGAATATAGCGGCGCCGTGACGCTGACCTCCTCGACTCCGGCAATCGCGCTGCGGATGCCTTACGAGTTCCTGGTGAGCGATGGAAACGTGGACTTCGTGAATCCGCTCTACGACTTGAGCGATTGGCAGAACTATGACGGGACCTTCGCTTATGGGGCAGTGAATCAGGATATGGGCCCCCTTCCGGTGCAGGCCCTGGATCAATTCGGTGTGCCGCTCGCCGGCGTCTCGATTGTGTACACCGTCACTCCCTCCGGCACGCTGAACCTGCAAGCCATTCCCGGCAAGGCAGGTTCGACCGGCAACGTAGTCCCCTTCCAACCATCGAATTGCACGCCCAGCAGTTCCGGGTCGACGTTGACTTGCACCACTAACAATTACGGCATCGCCTGGGTGGAGTTGGTGAATGGCTCGACCGCGGTGGGAAGCACGAATGCCTCCACCGTGGATGCCACCGAATCCACCTCCGGCGCCGATATCACCGATTATGTGAGCATCATTCCGGTGCCGGGCCTGACCTCGGTATACGAGAATAACGCGGGCGGCGCCACGATTGCACCGGGCTCGTACATCCAGATGGCCGGTTCCAATTTCGCCGATCCGAATTTCCTGGCCGATCCCACCAACGGCGACAAGGTGGACGTTACTTACAGCAGCGGGCGTTTGCCGCTGGTCTGGGACTATGTCACGGTGAGTTTCGATGCTCCGGCCTCGGGCAGTTTGCCCGCGATCAGCGTTCCGGGCTACGTGGAGTACGTCTCCACCGGCAAAATTAACGTGTGGGTACCTTGGGAACTAGAGGGCTATCCCTCGGTCAACGTGAAGGAAATCTACCAGGGGACGGCAGCTATTTTCAGCAACGTATTAAACGTGCCGCTGAGCACCTATACCCCGACGTTCTTCATGTACCCCAGCGGCAGCGTCTTAATTGCGGACGCGCTCGACAACAACACCGGCGCGCTGATCACCACCTCCAACCCGGCCACCGCCGGCGAGATCCTGCAGCTCTATTGCAACGGACTCGGACCGACCACGAACCAACCGGCCAGCGGAGATCCGGCGCCATCCGGCTCTCTCTCCCAACTGGCCCAGACTACTACCCCGGTGACGGTCTCCATCGGCGGACAGAACGTCACGCCCATCTTCGCCGGCCTCGATCCGCCGTATGTGGGCCTCTATCTGGTGGATGTGACCGTGCCCTCGGGGCTCTCCTCGGGCAATCAGCCGATCACCGTATCCGTCGGCGGGAAGACTTCGCCGACCTCGGTCGCCACCTATCAGATTGTTCTCCCGATCAAATAATCGGGGCTTCCTGATATACTCGTCATTCTTCCTTATGGCGAATCCGAAATACGCGGTTTCCGACAAGCCGGTTCCGGTATCGGAGCTGGTGGCCACGCTGGGCGACGGCACCAAGGTCAAGCGGCGCACTCCGCGCATGCGCGCGTGCAACGAAAAAGACGACAAGGGCAAGCTTTGCGCCGGCCATCTGAAGCGCTGGTATTTTTTCGGCGACGAGGTAAAGGCTAAATTTGGAGCGGATGCGGAAGTTTACCGCTGCGAGCATTGCAAGACGCTGTATCTGCCAAACGCCGAGGAAGAGCCGCGCACCGGAACCTTGAGTTACTAACCGAGTTTCTGCCCTTAGCCGCCCCGCCGCGCGCAGCCTTTCCAGTGGCAGGCGGGCCATTAATTTAAACGCGTGGAGAATTCCACGGACATCGAAAATGCCCGGGAAGACGGGCGAATTCGCTGTCGTTCTCATCGGCATTTTAAGGGCGGTTAAGCTGGGATCCCCGCGCATTCCGGCCCGCAGGCAATCCACGGCGCGGTGAAAATCGATCTCGAGTAAATAATTCCTGTCCCGAGCCTCGCACGGAGCCGGCAGCCTGGACCGCCAGCTCCGCGCGCGCCCGGTGCGGCTTATACTGTCAGCAGCCTGTCGAAGAATGTGCGGTATTTCTTCAGCGCGATCCGCAGATCCTCGGTGGAGACATTCTCGCCACCACCCCACTGACCTTCCAGTTGTTGGCGTGCCGTGGCAAAGCTTTCCGAAAGCCGGTTGATGGTTTCCGTTACCAGTTCATCCGCCTGTTGGACGGCTGTCCTCGGTTCATCTACAAAGCCTGTCTGGATACGGTCCCATCGCGACCGGAATTCAGTGGCCGTTTCCTGGGGTAACAGCACCGCTCTTTCATCCGAAGTCTGTTGTTCGACCATGACTCGTTCCATTTTCTACCTCCTCGTCGCCAGATGCCGCTCCAGCAACTCTTCGAACAGCTCGCGGTAGCAAACCACCGCCTGGCGCAACTCTTCCGTCGTCGCCGCACCTTTTTCGTGCTTTCCCGCAATCTCGTGCGCCTTGCGATAGTGGGTCACCACCAGCGGGTGGTCGACCGATAGATCGTCCGCCCGCCCTTCGAAACCGATCGTGGGATAGCCGCGCGCCGACATGATTTCCGTCACTAGCAGGTCGGCATCGTGAATCGTCCCCGCGGGGTCGTCCACAAACCGCGACTGCAGCACCTGCCACCGCTCCGCAAATCGTTCTCGTTCCGCCGGCGTTAGCGACCGGATATTCACCTTCTGCATGCGTTTTTGCCGCAATTCGAGGTCCCGTTCCGCTTTCGCCGCCGTCCCATACTGCTTGATCGTACGGTCATATTCAGGACCGAACTGCGAGCGTAATTTTTTCGTGCGCTCTTTCCGAAACAGCATCCACGCAAGAATTGCAATCACCACGATTGCAACAATCAGAATGACAATAGCTGCTGTACTCATATCTGGGCTCCTGCCCGCTGAAAGTGCAAGCGGGGGGCCACTGTTGGAAACCCCAGGTTCCCGGGAGCGCGAGGCCAAATGAGTGCGCATGCGTACCACGGCGGGAGCAGACTCCTAGAGATGAAATCCGTTTTCCGGACGGGACGCACCGCTCCCTCGCGGTCGCGGCTCAGCCATACCGTCAAGCGGCGGCGACCGTCACGATCGCTTGTAGGATGCGATGTCGATCAGGTGTTTATTGAGTTCCCTGAGGTTTTTAGCATCGTCCTCGAAATTCTTCTGCGCTATCTTGAAAAAGTTGGCAAAGATCTGGTGCGCCTGATCGATCTTTTTCTTGTCGTCCGGCTTCTTGGAGTCTAAGCCAAAGTCCTCGTCATCCATCTCGTCAGCCGCCAGCCCCAGTCCGTTATCCACCCTCGAGTCCGCGGTTTGTACCTCCAGGATCTTCTTCTTCATCTGCTCCCGGAGAACGTCGAGCCCATCGAACGCTTTGTGGGCGATCACCGCATCTTTGAGTACGTCATCCACCCTTTTCGTGGGAATCTTGGCGGAATTCCCCAGAACCCTTTTGGCATCGGCAACAGCCTTATTCCACATGGCAGAACTTGGCATGATTCTCTCCTGTAGGCTTGAAAATTGGGTCACCCAATACCCGGCATGCCTAACGGACGGGCCGTAGGCTTAGGGTTAAGATACCACGGGATTCTGACAGCGCGTCGATTCACAGTACTATCGATATGGAATCGCTCGCTCCGGCGCTTCCAGGTCTCCAAAGCGAGGAACTGGTGGCCTCACGATCGGGCATCGGGTGGAGCGCCGGACTGGCGCTGTTCGCGCTGGGCTGCCCCCGCTTCCAGGCGCGAACGAACTGGTTTCCGATCGGGCTGGGGGTTGCAAAAAGGCCCAACCGCGATTTCGCCGTTCCCGGTTATTCGTTGCGCAGGGCGACAGCCGGGTCGATGCGCGAGGCGCGCCATGCCGGCAGGTACCCCGCAGCCAGTGCGGCGGCAAGCAGGATCGCCACGCCGCCCGCGGTCGCCAGCGGGTCATTGGCCTTCAGGCCGAAAAGGAACGATTCCACGTAGTGGGTAGTGAAGCGCGCGGCCGCGTATCCGATGGCGAGCCCGGCGGCGGTGAGCGCGAGCACTTCGCGCAGCACCATCCAGACAATGCGCGGACGCTGCGCGCCCAGCGCCATGCGAATGCCGATTTCTCCCGTTCGCCGCGCCACCGTATACGCCATCGCGCCGTAGAGCCCGACGGAGGCGATCAGGAGCGCCAGCAGTGCGAAGCACGTGCCAAGATTGGCGAAAGTGCGTTCCTGCGAAATGGTTTGTTCGATGCGCTGCGCTTCGGTGCCGACGTCGGTGATGGAGACGGCGGGGCTGGCCTCGTGGACCATTCGGCGGACGAAGCTCATGACGCTGTACGGGTCGCCCGCGGTGCGTAGTTCGAAGTAAAGGCCGCGCAGATCCTCGACCTCGTGGGTGAACGGGAGGTAGACCACCGGCTCCGGCTGTTCCTGGAGAGAGTTGTAGTGGGCATTGCGGATAACGCCCACGATCTGGAGCAAAGGCGCGCCGGATTTATCCCCGAAAGCGAACTGGCGTCCTACGGGATTGGCGCCATCGAAAAAACCGGCTGCGAATTTCTGATTGACCACGGCCACCATGGGAGACGCCATATCGCCGGGCTGGAGACTGCGCCCCAGCAGAACGGGGATCTGCATGGTTTCGAAGAAATCCGGGTCTACGTTCAGAATATTCGTGGTGTTGCCGCTGGCAGGCAGTGGATGGCCGGGAATGGTGATGTCCTCGTCATTAGCGTATTGGGCCACCAGCGGAAAGTTCGATGCGGTGGCGGCGCGGACACCCGGAATCTCGCGGAAGCGATCGAGCAGGCCGGAGTAGAAGCGCGCCAGCGCGTCGTCTTTGTAGCCCGCCTGGCGGCCGTTGATACTGAACAGGAGGATGCTCTCGCGGTTGAATCCCACGTCGATGGAATGAAGGTTCGTGAGCGTGCGCACGAACAACCCCGCGGCCACCACCAGCAGCAGCGACACGGCGATTTGCGAAACGATGAGCGCGTGGGTGAGACGCGGACGGAAACGATGACCGGGGGTGGAAACACCGATCGTGCGGCTCTCTTTCAGCGCGGGAGTGAAATCGACTTTGGTGGCTTCGAGGGCCGGCGCCAGCCCGAAGAGCACTCCGGCAACCAGCGCCAGCGCAAAAGTGAAGGCCAGCACCGGCCAGCTCAATTCGGCGCGTAAGGTGAAATCTGCCCGGCCGTTGGCAAGGAGCCAGATAATGAAGCGGATGCCGGCAAGCCCCACCAGAACTCCCAGCGCACCGCCCAATACCGCGAGCAGCACGCTTTCCGTCAGCATCTGGCGGACAATGCGCCAGCGGCCGGCGCCGAGACTCAGCCGCACCGCCATCTCCCGCCGCCGCGCGGCGGCGCGCGCCAGCAGCAGGTTGGCGAGATTCGCGCAGGCGATCGCCAAGATGAGAGCGACCATCGTCATGAGGATGTACAGCGGCTGGGAATACTCGCGGCGGAGCGTGTCGAGACCCGTGCCCCCAGGTTCAAGAGCGAGATCGGGCAGAACCGCCGTTTCCTTTGGAGAGACCGCGGTGGCCAGCGAAAAGGCGCGGAATTGCTCGTGGAGCGCAGCTTGGGCTTGCGCCAGAGTGACTCCCGGGCGAAGACGGCCCATCATCTCGATCCACCAGAAATTCTTGTTGAAGAAGCGCGAGTGTTCCTCGGCAGCGGGATCGGCCGCGATCGCCGGCATGGAGTGGATGGCGAGGAAAAGCGAGGGGTTGGTTTGGGCATCGACACCGAAGAACCCCGGAGCAGCGACACCCACGACGACGAACGGCACGTTGTTGATCTGGATGGTGCGGCCGACCACGGCTGGATTGCCCTGGAAGCGGCGCTGCCAGTAGCGATAGGAGAGGACGGCCGTGGCGGGGGCGCCGGTGCGATCGTCCTCGGGTGCGATGAGGCGGCCGGCGGCGGGCGGCACACCGAGGCCCGCAAAGTAACCGCCGGAGACGAACCCGCCGGGGAGCGATTCGGCCTGGTTGGTGGCGATCACGTTGAAATTCTGGACGTAAGTATAGGCGAAGAGGGTCGAGAAGAATTGCGGATTGGAGCTTTGCGCCTCGAAGAAGGCGTAGGGGAAATTGGGACTCTCCCGGCCTGTCTTTTGATATCGGTGCATCGATCCGTTGATGCTGTGGGCCGTGCCGGGCATTCCGTTGGAGTGCCAGTTGAGGATGGCCAGTTGCTCGGGATGAGAGACCGGCAGCGAGCGCATGAGGATGGCGTCCATGAAGCTGTAGATGGCAGTATTGGCGCCGATGCCGAGCGCCAGCGAGATAGCGGCCGTCGCGGTGAAGACCGGGTTGGCGGCCATGGTGCGCAAAGCGTACCGAAGGTCCTGCGCGAGTTGTTCCAGGAATGCGAATCGCCACATGGAGCGGCTTTCCTCCTTAAGGTACGCAAGATTGCCGAATTGCCCGCGCGCCGCGGCGCCGCGTTCGGCGGCGAGCATGGCGAGATGGTGCGCCATCTCGTCATCGAGATCCCGTTCGAATTGCGCGCGGTAGAACAAGGCGCGCAGGCGCTGCAGCAGTTCGCGCATTGAGCTCAGTGTACCAGTAGTTAGACTTGGGAAGGGGGATTTGGTTAGGGGGAATATCCGTTAACGAAGAGTGGACGCCAGCCAATCGCTCCGTTCTGGACCGCGGGCGTACACGACAAGCACGCGCGAGACCACCTTGAACCTGACGACCACCCGAGACGGGTGGTGTCAGCGGTTGTAGCGTCACTTCCAAGGCGCAGGGCAGGATCACGACGCCGCACAGCCCATCCAGGCATCCTTGTATACGCTTCCGGCGGAGCAACCGAGGACGGCAGCCGGCGCCAGCCACGCCAATGAAATCAAGAATCGCCCGCGAGCGGACCCGGAAACGGCCTGCATGGCAAACACTCCTCTTTTTCGAACTGATCAACTTGGACCGGCCGGCCGCGATCCGGCCGGCTTTCAGCGCGCACAGGCCGAAGCTGGAGGAGGGCGCGACGATCGCGCGACTGGCGCGAAAGTACCGCATGAGCGGCAAGTTCCCGAGAGATTATCGAGATTATCACCAAATGGCTGAAGCCAGAATCGCCGAAACGCTCGTGGGGAACATCGCGCTGCACGTCGCGGTCGATGCCGTGATGGTGCCCGCCAGCGGAAAAAGAGTCGGCGGCGCCTCTCGCTGCCCAACGGCTAACTTGAAGATGCCTCACAAATGCCGGCCCCGCACCATCCGTGGATAATAAGAAGTTGCGACTCATGGACCGCCGCGAATTGCTTGCGCTGCTCGCCACACCCCTGTTCGGCCAGGGAATCGCTTCTCGCGGGGTGCGGCCCCTTCCCCGCGGAAAGCCTTCCGGTCTGCCATTTCATGCGTCGTTCACAGATGTCGCGGCGCAGGCGGGCCTCACCGCGCCGGTGATTTACGGAGGGGTCGACAAGAAGGAGTACATTGTCGAAACCGTCGGCTGCGGAGTTGCGTTCTTCGATTACGACAACGACGGCTGGCTCGACATTTTCCTGCTTTCCGGCACGCGGCTGGCCGGAGCTCCCGAGGGAGCGACCAACCGCCTCTACAAAAACAACCGCGACGGCACGTTCATCGACGTCACCGCCCGCGCCGGGCTTACGCGCACGGGATGGGCGAGCGCCGTAACCATCGGCGACTACAACAACGACGGCTTCGAAGACCTGTTCCTCACTTACTACGGCGATTGCGTTCTTTACCGTAATAACGGAGACGGCACGTTTACCGATGTCACTGCCCGCAGCGGCCTTGGCGTCGGCCGCACCGAGTGGGCTTCCGGCTGCACCTTCATCGACTACGATCGCGATGGGCGCCTGGATCTGTTTGTCGGCACCTACCTCGACCTCGACCTCACAACCGCTCCCAAACCCGGCGCCGGTGTCGACTGCAACTGGAAGGGAGTGCCCGTGAATTGCGGCCCCCGTGGGCTGAAAACCGGCCGGCTTCGCCTTTATCGCAACAACGGCGACGGCACTTTCCAGGACGTCAGCCAGGCTTCCGGAATCGGAAAAACCACCGGCGTCTATGCCATGACCGCGGTCGCCGCCGACTTCGACAACGACGGCTGGCCCGACCTCTACGTGGCCTGCGACTCCACTCCCAGCCTGCTGTTTCGCAATCGTCACGACGGAACATTTGCGGAAGAGGGACTGCTCCGCGGCGCCGCTCTCAGCGACGACGGCATCGAACAGGCAGGCATGGGCGTGGCTGTCGGCGATTTCGACCTGGATGGCAGCCTCGACCTGTTCAAGACCCATTTTGCCGACGACACCGACGTGCTGTACCGCAACAATGGCAAGGGTCTTTTCGACGATGTGACCGTGCGTAGTGGTCTCGGCGTGGAGACCCGGTTTGTGACCTGGGGCGCCGGCATGGTGGACCTCGATAACGACGGATGGCCGGACCTGTTCGCCGTGACGGGCAGCGTATATCCCGAAGTGGGGCGTATCCTGCCCGAATATCCTTACAAAACGCCGCGCCTGATGTTTCGCAGTTTAGGCGCGCGGAATGGAGCCGTCAAATTCGAGGAACTACTCGATCAAGGCGGACCTGCCATCGCCGCGCCTCATTCGAGCCGCGGCTGCGCCTTCGGCGATTTCGATAACGACGGCGATCTCGACATTGCCATCGTCAATCTGAATGAGCCGCCGTCGTTGCTGCGCAATGATCTGAAGGGAAGCGATCACTGGCTGAAAATTAAGTTGATCGGGACGAAGTCGAATCGCAGCGCGATCGGCGCTCGCGTCATCGTGCGCTACGGAAAAAAAGTGCAGGCGCAGGAAGTCGTGAGCCAGTCGAGTTTTTATTCGACCAACGACACGCGATTGCACTTCGGATTCGGCCCGCACCGCACCGCCCGGCTGGAAGTTCGCTGGCCGAGCGGCGCGGTCGAAACCGTGGGTGACGTGCCAGCAGATCGCCTCGTCATCATCAAAGAGGGCGCCGGCATCATCAAGAC